>DASXAR010000066.1:0-13715 GCA_036406595.1 Solirubrobacterales bacterium
GGAAGCGAGGGAAAAACAGGAATCGCGGCGAACCGCCGCGATCGGCGACGTGGCGATCGACGCGGCGGGAGACGTGATCGGCGTCTGGACCTACTTCGACGGATCCGATCGGGTCGCGCAGGCGGCGCTCCGCCCCGCCGCCGGAGGCTTCGGGGCGCCTGAGCCGCTGACCGAACCGGGCGAGAGCGCCAACGACCTCGACCTGGCGATGGACGCCGCGGGCGATGCGACCGCGATCTGGAACCGCCTCGAAGGCTCAACCTGGTTCGTGCGCCGCGCCGAGCGGGCGGCGGGCGGCGGATTCGGCTCCCCCCAGGACCTCTCGCAGGCGCAAACGCCGATCAACTCGCCGGAGATCGCGATCAGCGCCGGCGGAGCGACCGTGGTCGTCTGGCGGCTGGCGGAGAAGAACAGATCGACGATCGAGGCATCGTCGCGGCCCGCCGGCGGATCCTTCTCGGCCCCGGCCGGGGTCTCCTCGGGGATCGACAACGCGCTTTCGCCCGATCTCGCGATGAATGCCGCCGGAGACACGGTGGTGGTCTGGTCCGGCGAAAGCGGTGGCGAGCAGAACGCCAAGGCGGCGGTTCGCCCGCGCGGCGGTGCCTTCGGCGCCCCGGCAGAAATCGCCGAGGTCAAACCCGCCTTCTTCCTTCCACACCCCGCTCTCGACGCCGCCGGCAACGCGATCGTCGTCTGGCTCCGCAACGACGGCGTCAGTGAGATCGTGCAGGCGGCCGCATACGACGCGCAGCCCCCCGAGTTGCGGGACGTCTCGATTCCGACCTCGGCGGAGGTCGGCGAGGTCGTCAGGTTCTCCGCGAAGGGCCTCGACGCCTGGCCGACCGATCCGCCCAGCTTCGACTTCGGCGACGGGAGCGGGGCGGTCGGGGAGTCGGTCTCCCACGCATACGGTGCGCCCGGGACCTACCCGGTCTCGGCCTCCGTGGTCGATGCCGTCGGGAATCCGGCGTCGGCCGCCGCATCGATCTCGGTCCTCGCCTCCAACCGCTTCAGTCTCGGCAGGCTGAGGCGCAACAGGAGGAAGGGGACGGCGGTCCTCGCCGTCCGCGTTCCGGGCCCGGGCGAGCTCTCCCTCCTCGGCTCGGGCGTGGCGCGGATCGTCCGGCGCGCCCCCGGGGCCGGTGAGGTGGAGCTGCCGGTGAAGGCGTGGGCCGGGGCGGCGAGGCGGCTGGCCCGGCACGGCAGGGCGAGGCTGCGCCTGCGGATCCACTACGCGCCCGACGGCGGGCCGCCGGCCGTCCAGGAGCTGGCCGTGGTGCTGAGGAAGTCCGGCGCTGCGGGCGGCCGCCGACGGTCGCGCCACTGACCCGCTGCCAATAGACTGCCGCGGCCATGAGCCGAAGCCGGCAGGGGAATTGATGTTCGAGAAGGTGCTTATAGCCAACCGCGGCGAGATCGCGATCCGGGTCGCGCGCACGCTGCGCGAGATGGAGATCGGCTCGGTCGCGGTCTACTCGGAGATCGACCGGGACGCTCCGCATGTGCGCGAGGCCGACGAGGGCTTTCTGATCGGCCCCGCCGTCCCGGCCGAGAGCTATCTGAACATTCCGAAGATCGTCGAGACCGCCGGCCAGGCGGGAGCAGAGGCGATTCACCCCGGCTACGGCTTCCTTGCGGAGAACGCTGAGTTCGCTCGAGCCTGCGAGGAGGCGGGCGTAGTCTTCATCGGCCCACCGGCGGAGGCGATCGAGGCGATGGGCTCGAAGACGAGAGCCCGCGAGATCATGGCCGAGGCGGGCGTTCCGATCGTCCCCGGCGCGACGGCGCCCGCAAAGGACCTCGAGGAGGCGCGCCGCCAGGCCGAGGACGCCGGCTACCCGGTCGCGTGCAAGGCCGCAGGAGGCGGTGGGGGCAAGGGCTTTCGCGTTGCGCTGACCGAGGGCGAGCTCGAGGAAGCCTTCGAGGGGGCGGCTCGTGAGGGGGAGAAGTTCTTCTCCGACCCGCGCGTCTACGTCGAGCGCTACCTCGACGATCCCCGGCACGTCGAGGTGCAGGTCCTGGCCGACTCGCATGGCAACGTGATCCACGTGGGCGAGCGCGACTGCTCGGTCCAGCGCCGGCACCAGAAGGTGATCGAGGAGTCCCCCGGGCCGCACGTGGACGCCGAGATGCGCGAGCGGATCGGCAAGATCGCGACCGACGCGGCGGCCGCGGTCGGCTACCGCAGCGCCGGCACGGTCGAGGGCCTGCAGGTCGGCGAGGAGTACTTCTTCCTCGAGATGAACACCCGCGTCCAGGTCGAGCACTGCGTCACCGAGATGGTGGCCGGCATCGACATCGTCCGCGAGCAGGTCCTGGTCGCGGCAGGCGAGGCGCTGAGCGTCTCCCAGGAGGACGTCGAGCTGCGCGGTCACGCGATCGAGTGCCGGATCAACGCCGAGGCCGCCCACAAGAACTTCGCTCCGGCGCCGGGCACCATCACCTCCTATCGAGAGCCCGCCGGCCCCGGCGTGCGGGTCGACTCCGGCGTCGAAGCCGGCTCCGAGGTGACCCCGATGTACGACCCGATGGTCGCGAAGCTGATCGTCTGGGACGTCGATCGCGAGCACGCCACCCGCCGGGCGCTGCGCGCGCTCGAGGAGTACGAGGTGGGAGGCCTGACGACGCTGATCCCCTTCCACCGTGCCATCCTTGCGACCGAGCAGTGGGCGCGAGGCGAGACCTGCCGGGACCTGATGGAGGACCGCGACTGGCTGAAGTCCACCGCTCCCGCGGAGGCGGTCGCCGCCGGTGACCCCGAGAGCGACGGGGCGGAGCTCGCCGAGCGCGAGTACAGGGTCGAGGTGTCGGGAAAGCTCTTCGATGTGAGGGTGATCGGCGAGGCCGCCGCCGCGGCCCCGGCGGCCGCGGCGGGCCGCAAACCGCCGAAGCGCGAGCGCCGCTCCGGAGGCGCCGCGAGCGCCTCGAGCGAGGCGCTCCCCTCGCCACTTCAGGGGACCGTGCTGAGAGTCGCCGTGGAGGAGGGCGCCGAGGTCTCCGAGGGCGACCTGATCTGCGTCATCGAGGCGATGAAGATGGAGAACGAGATCACCGCCCACCGCTCCGGCAAGGTCACCTCACTGAACGTCGCCGATGGAGCAGCGGTCTCCAGCGGAGACGTCCTCGCGATCATCGAGTAGGGACCGGCTGCCGGTCCCTACCGCCGGCGTTCGCGTTCGCGCTGGCGCCGTTCGCGCTGCTGGCGCCTGTGTTCTTCCTGTTCCCTGCGGCGCTGGCGGTTGATTTCCTTGCGCGTCAGCGGCACCGACGCGGCCGCCTGGCGGCAGAACCGACCGACGCAGTCCTCGAGCCGGCGCAGTTCCCGGTGCATGGAGTTGCGGACCGGGAAGAAGTTGGGCACCCGGACGATGTTGTTGAGCTCGTTCGGGTCGCGGTTGATGTCGTAGAGCTCCTTCTCCCCGTCCGGCCAGGCGATGTACTTGTACGGGCCGAGGCGGATTCCCTCGTAGTCCTTCGGCGGCGCCAGGATCGAGGCATGCGCCTTCCCGGACGAGGCGTGCGCCTTTTCGGTGCTGCCGTTCCCCCCGGGGCGGCCGCCGTCCCCTTCGCCTTTGGCGGAGATCGCGCCGTTCGCCTCGACGTCGCTGGTTTCGACGAAGGACTCGAAGAGGATCGGCCTCCGAGTGCGGAGGGACGGGTCGTGCACGAATGGCACGATCGAGCGCCCGTCGACGCTCTTGTCGGGTTCGACGCCGGCGAGTTCGAGGATGGTCGGAGCGATGTCCACGTTGGCGGTCAGCTCACCGCTCCTCGTGTTCGGCCGGATGCCGGGGCCGCGGATCAGGAAGGGCAGATGAGTGGCGGGCTCATAGGCGAGGAACTTGCCGCCGATCAGGCGGTGCTCGCCGAAAAAGAAGCCGTTGTCCGAGATGAAGATGACGTAGGTGTTGCGGAGCCGGTGCAGCGTTCCCAGCGTGTCGATGATCTGCTTGACGCCGTCGTCGATCCCGCGCAGCGACTCGAGCTGCTTCTGCCAGTAGACCCGGTACGTATGGCGGTCGGTGGGTGTGACGTGGGGCGCGTCGCGGATGAAGCGCGGCTTGTCGCTGACGTTTCCCTCGTCGAATCCTTCGGAGCGGTCGTGCGGCAGGCGCGCTCCCTTGAACCAGTCGTAGTAGCGCGGCGGGGGCTCCGGTCCGGCCGGGCGCCGGAAGTCGCCGTGGGGAGCCGTGTAGTCGATCTGCATGTAGAAGGGCTTTTCGGGCGGCGTCGCCGCCAGTTCCTGGCTCGCCATCCATGAGAAGACGTCGGTCGAGTACAGGCAGGGGGCCCCGTTGGTCGGCGCGGTGGGGCAGCCGATGTCGTCGCGGACGCCGTATTCGCGCGTTTCCCAGCTGCCCGGGTCGCCATAGGGCCCGTCGATCTGGCCGTTGTTGTTGAGCGTATAGCCATAGAAGTAGTGGTTGGTGTCGGCCTTCAGCTGGGTGTGCCAGGAATCCCAACCGGGCGGCACGATCTTGCCTTCGTCGTAGGGGGCGTCGCCGTAGCCGTTGAGGAACTTGCCGATGTGGATCGTCCGGTAGCCCGCGCCGTGCAGCCAGGTCGCCAGGTTGTGGGTCATCGCGCCGCGGAAGGTGAAGCCGTAGAAGCCGCCGTTCGGCTGCACGTTTCCCTTGACGCCGGTGTTGTGCGCGTAGCGCCCGGTCAGCAGCGTGACTCGCGACGGGCAGCAGAGCGGATAGGAGACGTAATAGCGGGTGAAGGTCATGCCCCGCTTCGCGAGCAGATTCAGGGTGTTCGGCATCGCCCGGACTTTGGGGGCCCCCGGGTAGGGGCTGAAGCTCGCGTAGAGGCCGTCCAGGGTCTGGTCGTCCGTCTGGATCACGACGAAGCTGGGCGGCTGCACTTCGCCTTCGGCGGCGCGGGAGCTATGCGTGGTCAGCGCCAGCGCGCAGAGCAGGGCGAGCAACCCGGCGAGCGCCGGCACGATCGCTCTCGGTGAGAGGCGTCTTTCGGTCCATCCGTGCATTCGGTGCGTCACAAGGCGACCTACCGCCCGAAACCGCCGCCTCCCTCGAAGTTGCGAAACGCTAGAAGACGATCAGGACGCGCCCAGTTTTTTGGCTGCGTCCCGGAAGTTTTTGACGGTCGCGCTCGGGGCCTTCCGCCCGTCCAGCTTCTCGCCGTGGCGGTTGACCCAGATCACCGGCACGTTCATCTTTAGCAGGGGGGCGACATCGGTGCGGTAGTTGGAGCCGATGTGCACCCAGCCTTTCTTGCCGCCGATCCGCCGGGCGCACTCTTTGAAGTGGACCGGTTCGGGCTTGTAGCTGCGCACCTGCTGCGCAGTGACGACGAGGTCGAGTTCGGTGCGCAGGTGGCGCCTCGAGACGCCGAGCAGCTTGTCGTCGATGTTGGAGATGATCCCGATGCTGTAGCGCTTGCCCAGCCGGTCCATCGCGGCGTTGGCCTCGCGGAAGGGAAGCCAGTAGGCAACGCTGTCGGGCAGGAACTGCGCGCGCGAGGGCTCGATCTCCCAGCCGATCTCGCGAGCCACTTTGACGATCGTGCGCCGCAGAACCTCGGCATAGAGTTCGTAGGAGCCGGCCATGATCTCGGCCTGGACCTCCATGAAGCGCTCCAGGAAGGGCCCCTCGTCGAAGCTGAAGCCGTCCTTCTCAGCCTCCTTCTGACAGGCCTCGACGATCCCTTTCTCCCAGTCGATCAGCGTCCCGTAGCAGTCGGTCGTGACCCATTCGATGGATTTGAGACTGGGAAGAGGCATCGGCGAGCCGCGGCATTATAGGCTGCCGCCCGCGCCACGGCGCCACCAACGGCATGGACCTCCTCGAGTACCAGGGCAAGCAGCTTTTTGCCGCGCACGGCATCGCCGTGCCGAGCGGCGAGGTCGCTGCGAGCGTGGAGGAGGCAGTGGAGGCCGCCGAGCGGATCGGCTATCCGTGCGCGATCAAGGCCCAGGTGCTGATCGGTGGGCGCGGAAAGGCGGGCGGGATCAAGATCGCCGCTGACGCCGAGGAGGCGCGCGCCCACGCAGAGGCGATCATCGGGATGGACATCCGCGGCCCGCACGGAGAGGGGCCCTTCCGGGTCGAGCGCGTCTGGGTCGAGGGCGGCTCGCAGATCGCCGCCGAGTACTACGCCTCGGTCATCCTCGACCGTGGCGCGAAGAAGCTGCTGGCGATGGTCTCCGCAAAGGGTGGGATGGACATCGAGGCGGTCGCGGAGGAGGACCCTGGCGCCCTGGTCCGCGAGCACGTCGACCCGACGCGTCCCTTCACCGCCTCGGCTGCGCGGTCGATCGTCGACGCCGCCGGGCTCGACGAGGACGTCCGCGACGCCGTCGCGGAGGTGCTCGCGAAGCTCGCCGAGGTCGCGGTGAGCGAGGACGCGACGCTGATCGAGGTGAACCCGCTGATCGTCACCGAGGACCGCGAGGTGGTCGCGCTCGACGCCAAGGTGACCATCGACAACAACGCGCTCTACCGCCACGAGGAGCTGGCGGCGATCGACGCCGAGTCGATCGACGACCCGCAGGAGGCGATGGCGAAGGAGCGGGGCCTCACCTACGTCAAGCTCGATGGCGACGTCGGCATCCTCGCCAACGGCGCCGGCCTCTGCATGTCGACGCTCGACGTCGTCGCCCAGGCCGGGGGCCGGCCCGCCAACTTCCTCGACGCCGGCGGCGGCTCGAAGGCGGAGGCGATCGTCGACGCCCTCACCGTGATCACGTCAGACCAGAAGGTGAGGGCGCTCCTCTTCAACATCTTCGGCGGGATCACGCGCTGCGACGAGATCGCGAAGGGCATCGTCGAGGCTTCGGCGCAGCTAGACCTGAAGGTCCCGTTGGTGGTGCGCCTCGACGGAACCAATTCCGAGGAGGGCCTGGCGATCCTCGCCGCCGCGGACCTGCCGACTCTCCAGCAGGAGAAGACGATGCTGGGCGCGGCCGAGAAAGTGGTCGAACTGGCGGCGAACGCGGCCGGGACGACGGCTGCGCCGCCCGCGGCGGACGCGGAAGCGAGTGAGCGAGGCAGCCGGTGATTATGGACGCGAACGAGCGAGAGCGAGCACGCGGGCGCAATTTGCCATGAGCATCGTCGTCGACAGGGACACGAAGCTGGTCGTCTCCGGGCTGACCGGCCGCGAGGGCTCCTTCCACGGGCTGCGCAATCGCGCCTACGGCACCTATCTCGCGGCCGGCGTGACGCCCGGCAAGGGGGGCCAGGACGTCGAGGGGGTGCCCGTCTTCGACTCGATCTCCGAAGCGGTCTCCGAGGCGGGCGCCAACACGTCGATGATCTTCGTCCCCGCACGGTTCGCGGCGGCGGCGATCGACGAGGCGATCGAGTCGGGGGTCCACACGGTGATCGCGATCACCGAGGGGATCCCGGTTGTCGACATGCTCGGCACCTACTGGAAGGCGAAGGAGGCGGGCGTCCGGCTGATCGGCCCCAACTGCCCCGGCGTCCTCTCGCCCGGCAAGGCCAATGTGGGGATCATCCCGGCGCAGTTCTTCGACCCCGGCAAGATCGGCGTCGTCTCGAAGTCCGGCACGCTCACCTACCAGATCGGCAACGAGCTGAAGCAGGCGGGCGAGGGCAACTCCTCGATCGTCGGGATCGGCGGCGATCCGATCATCGGCTCCGACTTCATCGACGTGCTGACGCTGTTCGAGGCCGACCCGGAGACGGAGCTGATCGTGATGGTCGGCGAGATCGGCGGCGACGCCGAGGAGCGGGCCGCCGAGTTCATCGCCTCGGAGGTCTCGAAGCCCGTCGTCGCCTACATCGCCGGCTTCACGGCGCCCCCCGGCAAGCAGATGGGTCACGCGGGGGCGATCATCTCCGGCTCCTCGGGCACCGCGCAGGCGAAGAAGGAGGCGCTCGAGGCGAAGGGCGTGCGGGTTGGCGAAAGCCCCACCGAGACTGCCCGAATGGCCGTCGAGGCACTGCGCGGCTGAGCATCCCGATACGCAACTCTTGCCGGTGAGCCGTGTCTGCTGAGGTAGGCGGCCGCAAGCGACGAAGGGAGATTGCGCCGTGCTTTCCAGTCGATTCAGGGGCGTCCGTCTCCTGCTCATGATCTGCATCGCATGCCTCGCCCTCGCGCTCTGGGCAGGGCCTGCCGCGGCGCGCAACGCTTACGTGGCCAACTCGGGTGACGGCACGGTGACGGTCTTCGACACCCGCACCAATTCGGCCGTCGGCCCGATCCCGGTCGGCCTCGAACCGGTCGACGTGGCGATCACCCCGAACGGAGGTCGCGCCTACGTCGCCCTTCGCGGCGACGACGCGGTCGCGGTCATCGACACCGCGACGAATGCGCTGGTCGGCTCGCCGATCGAAGTCGGCGACGCGCCGCAGGGGCTTGCGATCTCTCCCAACGGGGCCGTCCTCTACGTGGCCAACTCGGGCGATGACACCGTCTCCGCGATCAGCACCTCCGGCAACGCGCCGCTCGCCGCGCCGATCGAAGTCGGGGACGAACCGGACGGGATCGCATTCACCCCTGACGGCGGGTCCGCCTTCGTCGCGCAGCGGGGCGGCAACCTCTCCGTGATCGACACCGCCACCAACACGGTCGTCGACTCGATCACCGACTCGCTCGGTCCGTCGCGGCTGGCGATCGGCCCGCGGGGAGGGCGAGGCTTTGTGACCAACCGCGCCTCGAGCTCGGTGACCGCCTTCAACCCGATCAACCGCTCCCCGGTCGGGGCGCCGATCATGTCCGGGGCCCAGCCGGCGGGGATCGCGATCGACCCGCGGGGCGTCGTCGCCTACGCGGCAAGCCCGGTCGACGGGACCGTGACCCCGATCGACACCGCGCTGGACAGCGTCCTCAGCCTGCCCATCGGAGGGTTTCCCGGGGCGACCGGCGTCGCCTTCGACCCCCGGGGCCTGAGCGGCTACGTCACCGACGGCGCCGGCACCGCGACCACAATCCTCGATGCGACCCGCAACGCGCCGGCAGGCTCGATCGGCGTCGGCGAAGCGCCGGCCGGCGTGGCCGTGGTGCCGAACCAGGGCCCGACCGCCTCCTTCTTCGTCTCGCCGACCCGGAGACGGGCGAAGAAAACCCTCACCTTCCATGCCGCCGGGTCAACCGACCCCGACGGGTCGATCGTCAACTACGCCTGGGACTTCGGCGACGGAGGTCACGCCGAAGGGAGCGCCCCGACCCGCACGCATCGCTACCGGCGACCCGGGAGCTACCAGGTCAGCCTGGTCGTGACCGATGACGAGGGCTGCTCGACCGAATTCGTCTACACCGGCCAGACCGCATACTGCAATGGCTCGCCCGCCGCCGCGATGACGACGACACTGAACGTCCTCTCCGCGACCGGGCCGAAATTACGTCTGCGCGGGGCCCACCGGCAGCGGCTGGGCGGAAGGGTGCGCGTCTTCGCGCACTGCGTCGGCAAGGCCTGCTCGTTCCGTGCCCGCGGCGCAATCATCGCCAGCCGTGAAAGCGGTGGGATCGTGCACCGCAGCAGGCACCGGCTGATCGGTTCGAGCTTCCTGCGTCCGAGCCGCGGCTGGCGCCGGCTCACGCTCCGACTTCCGAAGCGCACCCGCCGCGCCGCGGCGAGGGCCCTTCGCCATGGCGGCAAGGCGAAGGCGAGGGTGACCGTGCTCGCCACCGACGAAGGCGGCGATCAGACGCTCCGCGTGCGCAAGATCAAGCTGGTTCGCGGTCACTAGACAACCGGCGACGGCGAGCTGGGCCGCATCGCGACGGCCCCGGGGCGTTGCTACGCTCGCTGGCGATGGCCGCTGACACGATCTCCTTCGCCCGCGGCGCGCCAAGCGCCGACATCCTCCCGACCGAGGCGGTTCGCGAGGCCGCGGCCGGCGCGCTTGCCGAGGACTGGGAACGAGCGCTCTCCTACGGCACGGGCATCGGCCACCCCGGGCTCTGCGAGTGGGTCGCCGAGCGGCATGGCGACCTCGATGCCGGTGACGTGATGATCACCAACGGCTCGCTCGAGGCCGGCTGGATGCTCTTCGACCATCTGCTGGAACCAGGCGACCGCGTCGTCGTCGAGCAGCCCACCTACGACCGGACGCTGTTGATGCTGCAGCGGCTGGGAGTGGAGCTGGTGCCGGTGCGGCTGGAGTCGGATGGCCTCGACGTGGCCGCGCTGGAGGCGGCGCTGGCAGAGGGGCCGATCAAGCTCGCCCACGTCATCCCCAACTTCCACAACCCGGCCGGCTGCACGCTCTCTGCCCAGAAGAGGGTGCGGCTGGTCGAGCTCGCCGCGCAGCACGACTTCCTGATCTTCGAGGACGACCCCTACCGCGAGCTTCCCTTCGAGGGCGAGGCCCTCGAGACGATGCTCTCGATCGACAGGCAAGGACGGGTGATCCACGCCTCGTCCTTCTCGAAGACCGTCAGCCCGGGTGTGCGGGTCGGCTACCTGGCGGGCCCGGGCGACGAGATCGCAGCCCTGGCGAAGCGCGCCAACGAGACCTACATCTCACCCAACATGCTGGCCGAGGCGGTCGTGCTGAGACTCTGCGAGTCCGGCGCCCTTGACAGCAACATCGAGTTCGTGAAGGGCGCCCTGCGGGAGCGTCGCGACACGCTGGTCGAGGCGCTCCGCGACCACATGCCCGAGGCCGAGTTCATCGTCCCGGGCGGGGGGTACTTCCTCTGGCTGGACCTGGCGGAGGGAACCGACACTCCGACCCTGCTGGTCGAGTCGAAGGGAGAGGGCGTCGGCTTCGTCGCGGGCCCCGACTTCATGATCGAGGGCGGCCACAACAGCCTCCGGCTCTCCTTCGCCAGCGTGCATCCGGATCGCATCGCCGAGGGCGTCGAGCGCATCGCCAGGGCGCTCGACCGGATCCGCGCAGGCTCGCCCGCCTAACGGCCGTAGCGGTCGTCGGAGAAGACGAGCTGCTCCGGGATCGCCGCGCGCGGAGGCGGTGCCGGATCGGCGCGCACCGAGACCGTCTCGGCGACGCTGCGGGAGACGCGGTGGGCGCCGTCGGAGGAGGCGATCGTGATGCCCTCATCGTCGCTCGACTCGACCTTCCCCTCGAGGCCCGGCTCCAGCCCCGCCTTCTTCAGGTAGTGGAGGAGGTCCTCGGCCTCGTTCTCGAAGCGCAGGACGTGCACTGCCCCGCCCACCTCGACGTCGGCCAGCAGCGAGCCCTGCTCGCGGGCGCCCTCGACGATCGGGTGGCCGTGGGGGCAGGTCTTCGCGTCGCCGATCGCCGCCCGCATCCGCTCCTCCAGCACCGGTGACATCGCGTGCTCGATCCGCTCGGCCTCCTCGTGGACCTCGTCCCATGGGATGCCGAGGACGTCGGTGAGGAAGCGCTCGATCATCCGATGGCGCCGCACGATGTAGCTGGCGTGCTCGCGCCCCGACCTGGTGAATTCGAGCGATTTGTCCCGCCGGCGCTCGACGTAGCCGTCCTCGACGAGCCGGCCGATCATCTCGTGCACCGTCGGCGGGGACAGCTGCATCGCCCGGGCGATGTTGGCGCCGGTCATCGGCAGCCCGGCCTCCTCGATCCAGAACATGATCTCCAGGTACTCCTGCTCGGCGACCGTCGCGCTCTCCATGGCGCCCCGAGTGTAGTGACTGGTCAGGGCCGCTCAGCGGCGCTCGACCAGGGTCGAGACGACAGCCTCGTAGAAGCCGTCGCCCATCGCTCCCTCGGTCACCGTGACGTTGTCCCAGGCACCGAGCGCGGCGCGCAGGCCCGGGTCGCGCTGCGGCCCGTTGGCGACGACGAAGAAGCGGCCGACCGCGGCGGCCACCTCGAGATCCTCGACCGAGTCGCCGACCCCGATGCAGTCGGCGGGGTCGTGGCCGCGGGCCCTGGCATGGGCGGCGACCGCATTCGCCTTGCTGACGATCCGCGGCACCAGGTGGTAGGCGTGGGTCGGCCCGTCGATCGCGGCCATCGCGGTGCCGATCGCGCCGTTGTCGAGCAGGCGGAGGTCCTCGTGCCCGTCGGCGGCCAGCAATTCGTTTGCCTCGCCGACGTCGACCTTGCCCCGGAACAGGTGGGAGAGGACGCGGCCGTGGTGCCATGGGGAGTGGTACTCGAGCCGGCTCTCGAAGCGCTCGAAGAGCATCTTCGGGATGCCGCGCTCCTCGATCTTCTCGTACACGGTGCCGTCCTCGTCGGGGACGAGGTCGCCGGTCAGAAGGGTGGTCTCTCCTTCGATTGCGAAGGCGCAGCCCGCCTCGTATATGTAGGAGGCCTGCCCCATCAGGCGCGCCGCCTCGTGCACCTGGGCCTCGCGCCGCCCGGACATGATCACCACCTCGACCCCGCCCCGCTCGCATGCCTCGAGCGCGCGGGCCTGGGCGAGCGAGAAGCGGCCCTCGGCGTCGCGAAAGAGCGAGCTGCCCTTGCCCAGAAGGGTGCCGTCGAGATCGACGTAGACGCAGCTCAGGCCCATGGTCGGCTCGCTACGGTAGCCGTCATGAGCGCGGAGCGAGCGAAGCGTCGAAATCTGATTCATCGCGAGCGAGCGAAGCGCGAAATTTGATCATGAGCGTGGAGGGTTCAGACAGGGCCTGGAGGCTGGCCGACCGGCGGCTCGAGCTGGAGCGGCCGGTCGGCGCCGGGATCGTCAACGTCACCGCCGACTCGATGTTCGAGGGGGCGCGCAGCGGCACGCCCGAGCAGGCGGTCGCCGACGGCCTGGCGCTGGTCGAGGCGGGTTTCGAGATGCTCGACGTCGGTGCCGTCGCGGCGCGCAGCGGGCCGCCGGTGCCCGTGGAGGAGGAGGCGGCGGCGCTGATTCCCGCGATCGAGGGGCTCGCAGGCGCCGGCGTGCCGGTCTCCGCCGACACCTTCTCGCCCGAGGTCGCCCGGCGGGCGATCGCGGCCGGCGCAGCCGCCGTCAACGACATCTCGGGCGGCTCGGAGGAGATGTTCGAGCTGGTCGCGGAGAGCGGCTGCGGCTACGTCCTCATGCACATCGAGGGGCCTCCCCGAGTCGATCGGCCCCCGCGGGGCTACGGGGACGTCGTCGACCACCTGAAGGATTGGTTCGGGGGGAGAGTCGAGGCGGCCGCAGCGCTTGGGGTGAGCGAGGAGCAGATCGCGATCGACCCGGGACTCGACTTCGACCTGACGCCCGAGCAGGATCTGGAGATCCTGCGGCGCCTCGGCGAGCTGCGCGACCTCGGCCTTCCCCTCTACGTCTCGCTCTCGCGCAAGGACTTCATCGGCGCGGTGCTCGCAGGCTCCTGGGAGGAGCGCCTGCCGGCGACCGAGCGCGAGTGGGGGACCCTCGCGGCAACCGCGCTCGCGGTGCGCGCCGGCGCCGACATCCTCCGCATCCACGATCGCAGCTCGCTCCAGGCCATGAGGGTTGCGGCAGCGATTCGGGGGAGCCTCGTCTGATGGCGAAGAGCCTCCTGGAAACTCCGTGGGCGATTGCGATCGACCCAGCCCGCCGAGACGGGCGCATCGTCGCCGAGAGCTCCGAGCCCGAGCGCGCATCGCAATTGGCCTCGACGCCCGCATCGCTCGAGCCGGGCCTGGTCGAGGCGCTGCAGCGATCCGGCATCGAGCATCTCTACTCACACCAGCTGCGGGCGCTGGAGGCTGCGACCACCTCGAACCTGGTGATCACCAGCGGCACCGCCTCGGGCAAGAGCCTCGCCTTCAACCTGCCGGTGCTCGACGGCATCGCGCGGGACCCGAAGCGCCGCGCCCTCTACCTCTACCCGACCAAGGCGCTGGCCCAGGACCAGG
>DASXAR010000067.1:0-11118 GCA_036406595.1 Solirubrobacterales bacterium
CCAGCTGGTGATGATGAAGATGCTGGTCAACCAGTCCCTGTACGCGCAGGGCCTGCACCAGACCCAGTTGCTCGGGACCTTCTTCGACGGCATCGCGCGCCACACCACCGAGGGGCACGAGTTCGTCAGGCGCGCCGCCGAGTCCGGCTTCCGCGAGGCGGTGCGAGACCGCGACGAGCCGTTCGGCGACCACGGCCTGGAGGGTTTCGGTGTCGACTAGGCGCTCCCGCTCGATCGCGGTCGTCGGCGGGGGGTTCGGCGGCATCGCCGCGCTGACCATGCTGCGCCGGGCCGGCCACGCGGACGTGACCCTCTTCGAGCGCAGCGAGCGGGTCGGCGGGGTCTGGAACGACAACACCTATCCCGGAGCCGCATGCGACATCCCCTCGCACTTCTACGAGCTCTCCTTCGCCCCGAACCCGCGCTGGTCGAGGCGCTATGCGCCGCAGGCTGAGATCCAGTCCTACCTCGAGGACGTGGCGCGAAGCCACGGCGTCGCCGACCGGATCCGGACCGGCGTCGAGGTCGAATCCGCGCGGTGGGACGAGGGGAGGGGGCGGTGGCTGCTCGAGACGAGCGGCGGGCCCCACGAGGCGGAGGTGCTGCTGACCGCCTGCGGCCAGCTCTCGGTGCCGAAGATCCCTCCGCTGCCCGGGCTCGAAGGCTTCACCGGCCCGGTCTTCCACACAGCCCGCTGGCCGAAGCAGATCGATCTCGTCGGGAAGCGCGCCGCGGTGGTCGGCACCGGGTGCAGCGCGATCCAGGTGGTGCCCGCGATCCAGCCGATCGCCGAGCAGGTCGACGTCTACCAGCGCTCGCCGGGTTGGACGGTCCCCAAGGGGGATTTCGCCTACCCGCCCTGGGCGCAGCGCCTCTTCGAGGCCGTGCCGGCCGTGCAGCGCCTCGAGCGCGCCATCCTCCTCGGCCTCGCGGAGCTCGGCGCGGCCGCGATGACCAGGTACCGGCGGCTGCTGCCGCTGATCCGCCGCGTCTCGGAGCGACAGATCACGAAGGCGATCGAGGACCCGGAGCTGCGCGAGAAGGTGACGCCGAGCGACGAGCTCGGCTGCAAGAGGATCATGCTCACCGACGACTGGTACCCGACGCTGACAGAGCCGAATGTCGATCTGATCACCGAGCGGATCGCCGAGATCACCTCTGAGGGGATCCGGGGAGAGGCCGGCACCGAGCGGCCCGCAGACGTGCTCATCCTTGCCACCGGCTTCGAGACCCACGCCTTCGTCGCCCCGATGGAGATATCCGGCCGCGGCGGCACCACCCTCGCCGAGGCCTGGGCGGAGGTAGCCCGCGCCTACCTGGGCCTCAGCGTCCCGGGGTTCCCCAACATGTTCCTTCTCTACGGCCCGAACACGAACGGGGGAACCGGCTCGGTGATCCACACGATCGAGTCGGGCATGCACCATGTCGTCGCCGCCCTCGCCGAGCTCGACCGGACCGGGTCCGATCGGATCGAGGTGCGGCGCGAGGCGGCGGACCGCTTCGACCGCGAACTGCGAGCCCGCCTGGAGGAGACCGTCTGGCACAGCGGCTGCACCAACTGGTACGTCGACGAGAACGGCAACGACCCCAGCCAGTGGCCCTGGCTCTACAGCACCTACCGGCGCCGCGCCCGGCGCCTCGAGCCGGGCGCCTACCGCGTCTGGAGCGGCGAGCGCCGAGCCGCGCCGGTCGGCTAGACGCTAGGGTCGCGCCGGGCCGACCCGAGGCAGCCGTGACCGACTCCCATCCACACCCCAGCTCGATGATCACCCCGGAGTCGGTGCGGGCCTTCCTGCCCGGCAGCTTCCCCGGCGATCTCGGGATCGAGCCGCTCGACATCGAGGATTCCCACGCCCGCGGCCGCATCGTCGCCGACCGGCGCCACCTCCACCCGGGAGGATTCATCCACGGTGGCGTCTGGACCGCGCTGGGTGACACGGTCGCTGCCTGGGCGACCTTTCGGGTGATCCCGCCGGGTCACAACTTCACGACGATCGAGCTGAAGCTGAACGTCTTCGCGGCCGGCGTCGAGGGGGACGAGGTCGTCGCGGTCGCGGAGCCGCTCCACACGGGGAAGAGCACGGTGGTGATCGAGGTGCGGATGGAGCGGCGGCGGGAGGGCAGCGAGCCGCGCCTCGCCGCGAACCTGATCGTCAGCCAGTTTGTGCTGCCTCCTCGGGAGCGGTGACCGGCTCTTCCAGCCGTTCGATCTGGGGCAGGCGCCATAGCGCGCTGGCGATCGTCAGGCCGATCGCGGCGCAGAGCAGCGCCAGGAACCACTGAGTCGCGTCGAGCAGTTTGATGTCGAAGAAGTCGCGGGCTGGGGCTACGGCGAGGATGAATGCGTAGAGCGCCCCGAGGCCCGCGACCAGGGCGAGCATGTTGCTCTGGATCGCGATGTGCTCGCGGCCGGGCCCGCGCTCGAGCAGGAGCACGAAGCAGAGGCCGAGCACGATCAGGGTCGTCGTCGCTGCCGTCCGCCCCTCGGCCAGGGTGCCGCCGAAGACGGTGTCGACGAGGAAGAAGGAGAGGATCGAGCCGAATGCGGTCGCGAGGCCGGCCGGCACCGCGAAGGCGGCCAGCGCGCGCAGCAGGCGGCCGCGGTAGAGGGGCCCGTCGGAGGGCAGCAGGGCGAGCACGAAGGACGGGATCCCGATCGTCAGGAAGGCCGCCAGGGTCAGGTGCCTGGGCAGGAACGGGAAGGCGAAGCCGGGGACGGCCACCAGCAGGATCAGCGCGGCGGCGTAGACCGACTTGGTCAGGTAGAGACGGCCGAGCCGGTGGATGTTGCGGGCGATCCGGCGCCCTTCGGCGACGGCCTGCGGCAGGCGGGCGAATTCGTCCTCGAGCAGGACCACGTCTGCGACGCCTTTGGTCACCTGGGTGCCCGACCCCATCGCGACGGCGAGGCGTGCCTGCTTCAGGGCCGGCACGTCGTTGACCCCGTCGCCGATCATCGCCGTGTAGCGCCCGGCCGCCTTCAGCGCCGCGACCAGAGCTCGCTTCTGCTCGGGCGCGATCCGGCAGAAGATCGTGTGCCGCTGCGCGACCTCGGCCAGCTGCTCGGGATCCTCGGGCAGTTCGGGCCCGTCGATCACGGCGGCCTCGCGTGAGACGCCGACGGCGTAGGCCACCGCCGTCACCGTTGCCCGCGCGTCGCCCGAGATCAGCTTCAGCTCGATGCCCTCCTCGCGGATGAAGTCGATCGTCTCGGCGGCGTCGGGGCGGAGGGTCTCTTCGAGGACCACCAGGCAGAGCGGCGTGAGCTGCGGAGGGGCGGCCCCCGCCGGGTCCTCTGGCAGCGTCGCGGCGGACTGCCCGAAGGCGACGACACGACGACCGGCGGTCGTCTGCTCATCGAGCTTGCGGCTCAGCCCCGAGGGCAGCTCGAGCGCCCCGGACTGCGCGAGGATGTCCGGCGCGCCCATCACGTAGGAGGTTCCGTCCATCGTGATTCCGCTCCACTTCCATTGGGAGGAGAACGGAACCTCCCCGCGCGCCCTGCGAGCCTTGGCGGGAAAGGCCTCGGCGATCGTCTCGAGGGTGCGGTTGCGGTCGCCGGCGCTCGCCGCGTAGCTCCCCAGGGCCGCCGTCGCCTCGTCGGGGTCGACGCCGTCGGCGACCTCGACGCCGAGCAGACGGAGCCGGCCGTCGGTGAGCGTGCCGGTCTTGTCGACGCAGATCGTGTCGACCGACGCAAGGCTCTCCGTGGCGCTCATCTGCTGGACGAGCGTCCTCTCGCGGGCGAGCCGCACCGCGGCCACGGCGAAGGTGACGCTCATCAGCAGCACGAGGCCCTCCGGGATCAGCGTCACCAGGCCGGCGGTGGCGGTTTGGGCGGCGTCGACCAGGTCGACGTTGCGGAGCTGGAAGGTGAGCAGGAGGAGGACGGCAAGCGGGACCATCGCCCAGGTGCAGGCGACGATCACCCGGTTGACCTCCGCCTGCAGCGGCGATGGCGGGTGCCGGAATGCCTTCGCCTCGCCGGCCAGACGCCCGGCATAGCTCTCCTCGCGCACCGCGTCGACCAGATAGGAGCCGGAGCCCGATATGCAGAAGGAGCCGGAGAGGGCGCGGTCTCCCGCCTCCTTGCGGACGCCGTCCGCCTCGCCGGTCAGCATCGACTCGTCCAGGGTCATGCCGCGGCTCGAGACCGTCTCGCCGTCGGCCACCAGCTGATCGCCCGGCTCGACCGTGATCAGGTCGCCGGGCACGATCTCCTCGGCGCGGAGCTCCGCCTCCCTTCCGTCGCGGATCACCCTGGCATGCGGCGCCACCAGGACCGCCAGCTCGTCCAGAGTCCGCTTCGCCTTCAGCTCCTGGCGGATGCCGATGTAGGAGTTGATGATCGCGATCACTCCGAAGACCGCGTCGGCGACCAGGCCCAGCGAGAGGATCAGCACGAAGAAGATGCCGATGATCGCGTTGAAGAGCGTGAAGACGTTGCCGGCGACGATGCTCGAGACCGATCGCGAGGAGGTCTCAGAGGGCGGCCCGAGCTTTCGCAGGCGCGCCTTGGCCTCGCCGCTGGTCAGCCCCTGGGCGAGCCCGGCTTCGGCGGTGTCTGCGGCGCCGGCGGTCATCAGCCGACATTCAATAGGGTTCGAGGCGGATGGCTCTGAAACTTGGACTCAACCTCGGCTACTGGGGGATCGGTCCGGCCGGCCAGGACGCCGTCGAGGTGGTCCAGGCCGCGGAGCGCGGAGGCTTCGAGTCGGTCTGGGCCGCCGAGTCCTACGGCTCCGACGTGGTGAGCGTTCTCGCCTGGCTTGCCGCGCAGACCGAGACGATCAACCTCGGCGCCGCGATCATGCAGGTGCCGGCACGCCCCCCCGCTGCCGCGGCGATGGCCGGCGCGACGATCGACAAGCTCTCCGGCGGCCGCTTCCTGTTCGGATTCGGGCCCTCGGGCCCGCAGGTGTCGGAGGGCTGGTACGGCGTTGCCTATCCGAAGCCGTGGGGGAGGACCCGCGAGTACGTCGAGGTCGTGCGCCAGATCATCGCCCGCGAGGGCCCGCTTGAGCATCAGGGTGACCACTACACCCTTCCGCTACCCGGTGGGGAGGGTAAGGCGCTGAAGCTCAACTTCCACCCGGAGCGAAGCAGCATTCCCGTGTTCCTCGGCGCGATCGGGCGCAAGTCGGTCGAGCTGGCCGCCGAGATCGCCGACGGCTGGATCCCGATCTTCTTCAGCGTCGACTCCTTCGAGCAGACCTGGGGCGAGCACCTCGAGGCGGGCTTCGAAAAGGGCGGACGGCAGCGCTCCGACCTCGAGGTCTCGCCGTCCCTGCAGGTCGCGATCGACGGCGACCTCGAGGCGGCGAAGAGCGTCGTCAAGGCCGGGCTCGTCCTCTACTTCGGCGGCATGGGCAGCCGCAAGACCAACTTCTACGTCGATCTCGCCCACCGCTTCGGCTTCGGAGAGGTAGCCGACGAGGTGCAGCGGCGCTTCCAGGACGGCGACCGCGGCGGCGCCTTCGAGGCGATGCCCGACGAGATCGTCGAGGCGACCTCGCTGGTCGGCACCGAGCAGGAGGTCGCCGAGCGGGTCGAGCGCTTCCGGGGCGCCGGGGTCGATCGCCTCATCGTCTCCCCGGTGCACGTCGAGCGCGACCAGCAGCTCCACACGATCGAGCGTCTCGCCTCGATCGCCGGGGTGGGGACGCCCGCCTAGCCGCTTGCCTTAGGCTCCCCCGCCGAAATGAGTGGAGTGAGCCGAGCCTGACGAATCGATGAGGATTGGAGTTCCGAAAGAGACCGCCGAGGGGGAGCGTCGCGTCGCGCTCGTCCCTGACATCGTCGCCTCGCTGAAGAAAAGCGAGGGTCTCGACGTCGCCGTCGAGTCGGGCGCGGGCGAGGCTGCCGGGCATCTCGACGCCCAGTACGAGGCGGCGGGCGCCGAGGTCGGGGCTGCGGATGCCGCCTGGGAAGCAGACGTCGTCCTCCGGGTCGCGGTCCCGACGGCCGAGGAGATCGGCCGCCTCCGCTCTGGACAGATCCTGATCGGCCACCTCGCGCCGTGGACCTCGGCCGAGACCAACAAGGCCCTCGCAGCGGCGGGAGTGACCGGCTTCGCGATGGAGGCGATCCCCCGCACGACGAGGGCGCAGGCGATGGACGCGCTCTCCTCGCAGGCGTCGGCCGCCGGGTACGCGGCGACGTTGATCGCGGCGCGCGAGTCGGGCCGCTTCTTCGGCATGATGACCACCGCCGCCGGCACCGTCCCGCCGGCCAAGGTCCTGGTGCTGGGCGCAGGCGTCGCCGGCCTCCAGGCCGTGGCGACCGCGAAGCGCCTCGGCGCGATCGTGACCGGCTTCGACATCCGCCGCGCCGCCTGGGAGCAGATCGCCTCGCTCGGCGGCCGCCCGCTGGAACTCGACTTCATCCCCGACGCGGAGGGCGAGGGCGGCTACGCCCGGCCGCTCACCGACGAGGAGAACGAACAGGTGCGCGACGCGCTCGGCGAGAACGCGGCGAAACAGGACGTGATCGTCACCACCGCGGCGATCCCCGGCCGGCCCGCGCCGAAGCTGATCACCGCGGAGGCTGTGCGCAACATGCAGCCTGGCTCGGTGATCGTCGACCTCGCCGCAGAAACCGGCGGCAACTGCGAGCTGACGCAGGCGGGCGAGACGGTCGTCGAGGGCGGCGTCCGGGTGATCGGTCCGCGCAACCTCGCCAGCGAGATGCCGGTGCCCGCCTCCCAGCTCTACGCCAAGAACCTCGAGAACCTGCTCGGCCTGATGATCGGCGAGGACGGCTCTCTCAAGGTCGACTTCGAGGACGACATCATCGCCGCAGCCTGCATCACCCACGGCGGCGAGATCAGGAACGAGAAAGCGGCGCAATAGTGCGCCGGGAGGGGCCCAAGCCATGAGCCTGATGACCGAGATCACGATCTTCGTCCTCGCCGCCTTCGTCGGCTTCGAGGTGATCTCGAAGGTGCCGACGACGCTGCACACGCCGTTGATGTCGCAGACCAACGCGATCCACGGCATCGTCATGCTCGGCGGGCTGATCGTCGTCGGCTTCGCCAACGACGGCCTCGAGTACGTGATCGGCACGATCGCGATCGCCTTCGGCACGATCAACATCGTCGGCGGCTTCATGGTCACCGACCGGATGCTCGGCATGTTCTCGAAAAGAAAGCCTGCCGCCTCCTCAGCCGCCCCCGGACGCGCAGCAGAGGAGGCGGCGGCTGATGGCCCGCGTCCGGGGGCGGCAGGGTCGGAGGACTCATGACTCCGACCGCCGTTCTCGAGCCTGGCGGGGATGCCACGACCGCCCTCTACATCGTCGCCTTCTCGCTATTCATCCTCGGCGTCCGCCGCGGCACGCACCCGACGACCGCCAAACAGGGCAACCTGATCGCCGCGGTCGGGATGGCTGTCGCGGTCGTCACCACGCTGCTGCTCGACGGGATAGGCAACTGGGGGCTGATCGTCCTCGGCCTCGGGATCGGGACAGCGGTCGGCGTGATCGCCTCGATCCGCGTGCAGATGACCCAGATGCCCCAGATGGTGGCCCTGTACAACGGAGTCGGGGGCGGCGCGGTGGCGCTGATCGCCTGGTCGGAGATCCGCCATGGGATCTCGCTGGGCGAGGAGATACCGCTCGACTCGCTGATCCCGGTCCTTTTCGCCGCCGTGGTCGGGTCCGTCTCCTTCTGGGGCTCCAACATCGCCTTCGGCAAGCTCCAGGAAGTGATTCCCACCCGGCCCCTCGCCGTTCCAGGCCAGCAGGTGATCAACGCCGTCCTGCTGCTCGGCATCCTCATTGCCTGCATCAACATCGCGATCAACAACGACGACCCCTCGCAGGCGATCTTCATCGCGATCCTGATCGCGGCCGGCCTGCTCGGCAACCTCGTCGTGCTGCCGATCGGCGGCGCCGACATGCCGGTCGTGATCTCGCTGCTGAACGCCTTCACCGGCCTCTCCGCGGCCGCGGCCGGCTTCGCCCTCGACAACGTCGCGCTGATCGTCGCCGGGACGCTGGTCGGCTCCTCGGGAACGATCCTCACGATGGAGATGGCGACGGCGATGAACCGCTCGGTCGGGAACATCCTCTTCGCCGGCTTCGGCGGCGTGCCCGCCGCCGGCGCCGGCACGGGGGAGGAGCGCCCGCACACCTCGATCGGCGCCCAGGATGCGGCGATCAAGCTCGCCTACGCCGATTCGGTCGTGATCGTCCCCGGCTATGGGCTCGCCGTCGCCCAAGCCCAGCATGCGATCAAGGAGGTCGCAGACGAGCTCGAGAAGCGCGGCGTCACGGTCAACTACGCCATTCACCCGGTCGCAGGGCGGATGCCGGGCCACATGAACGTCCTTCTCGCCGAGGCCGACGTGCCCTACGAGCAGCTCAAGGAGATGGACGAGATCAACCCCGAGATGCCCCGCACCGACGTCGCCGTCGTGGTCGGCGCCAACGACGTCACCAACCCGGCGGCGAAAAACGACCCCGACAGCCCGATCGCCGGGATGCCGATCATCGAGGTCAGCGAGGCGCAGCAGGTGATCGTGATCAAGCGCTCGCTCAGCCCCGGCTTCGCCGGCATCGACAACGACCTCTTCTACGAACCGAACACCTCGATGCTCTTCTCGGACGCCAAGCAGGCGGCCTCCGACATCGCCGCCGAGATCCAGGAGCTCTAGCCGCAGGCTTCGCCCTGTCGCCTGGCAGGGAACACCGGCCGTAGGGGGCGAATCTGGACGTGCCGGGACTTAGCCCACCACATGGGTGGACAACTCACGGCACGTCCAGGGAGAGGTAGGCGCAAGGCTCTTACGAAGCGCGAACGGGAGTTAGCGGCGCTGGCAGATCGACAGCACGGGGTGATTGCGCGTCGCCAGCTCCTCCTCGCTGGACTGGGTTCGCGAACCATCGAACGGCGAGTGGCAGCGGGGAGGCTCCACGCCTTGCACAGAGGGGTCTACGCATTCGGCCGAAAGCGGGTGAGTCGACACGGGGACTGGATGGCCGCCGTGCTCGCGTGCGGGGAGGACGCCGTGCTCAGCCACCGCAGCGCAGCCGCGCTCTGGGGGCTGACACGCGCCCGCCGGCCGGTCGACGTCTCCGCACCCCGGGGGCGGGGGAGGAAGGGAATCGACGTGCACGAGGGCGGAATCTGCGGCGCCGACCGTACCGAGCGAGCCGGGATCCCTGTCACGACGGTGGCCCGGACGCTCTTCGACCTGTCCGAAGTGGTCGACCAGCAGCAGCTGGAGCGGGCGTTTGAAGAGGCGGATCGCCTTGGGCTGCTGACCCTTCGGGCACTGGACGAAGTCTGCGCGCGTGGAGAGGGGCGTCATGCGCTTCGCCCGGTTCGGAGGCTGATCGAGGAAGCGCGTGCACCGACGATGACCCGGTCTGCGCTGGAGGATCGCTTCGCGCGACTCTGCCGGGAATACGCATTCGATCCTGCGGTCAATGTTCGGGTGCTTGGCCATGAGGTCGACGCCTGTTGGCCGACCGAGCGGCTCGTCGTCGAGCTGGACGGCTTCGCCTTTCACCGGCATCGAGCGGCCTTCGAGCGTGATCGAGCACGCGACGCGGGGATGGTGGCCGACGGTTATCGAGTCGTTCGAATCACTCACCGGCGACTGGTGCGTGAACCGGCCGAGGTCGCGAAGCAGCTCCGCCGCCTTCTAAACGCCTCGAAACGGGGACGTGCCGGTGATTAGCCGTCCATATAGGTGGATAACTACCGGCACGTCCTCAAGGTGGAGGCACCGAAGCCAGAGCGGGCAGGGCACGGTCGAGTGGATCGGCCTCGTGACGATCGTCAGCCTGCTGATGCTCGTGCTGCTGGCCGCCGGGGTGCGGGTGCCCGGCGCCGGCCTGGCGCGGGGGATCGCCTCACGAATGCTCTGCGCCGCCGCCCTCGCCGACGGCTGCGGCGACGAGCCCGCGCTGATCGCCACCTATGGGGACGAGGTCGGCAGGCTGGTCCGCCGCCACATGCCGATGCTCGCCTTCGAGGATGGGTCACGCGCGCTGCCGGTCGACTTCCGCCGCTGCCGCAGCACCACCTGCGGCGACGGCTCCGCCCGCGGCCTGGTCCACCGCACCGATCGGAACCTTCCGGTCACGGTCTTTGTGCACGTGGTCGACTGCCGTGACGACGCTGAAGGCGCTCGGGGAGCGCAAAACGCCAGCTGCTCCGGCCCACGGGCCGGCAACCTCTACATCCAGTACTGGACCTACTACGCCGACTCCGCCACCCTCAGGGGCGTGCCGGTCGTCGGGCGGCGGGGCTACCACCACGACGATTGGGAGCAGGTCGGGTTGCGCTTCCTCCCGGACGGCTCGGTGGACGAGCGCGCCTCCTCGCATGGCGGCTACAACTACGCTCAGAGCCGGGCGAACTGGGGCTCGGACGCCGCCATCGGGCCGCTGAAGGGCGCCGCCGAGGGCGTCGGCGCCCGGCGCCACAACGGCTGGGGCCCGGAGACCCACATCCTTCTCGTCTCGGGCGGCAGCCACGCGGGCAATGCGACCGGTTTCCCGAACTTCGACCGCGTCACCCCCGGCCGCCGGGTCCATCTCGTCCCGCTCGAGCCGATCGCGAGGGGCGCCGAGCCCTACGACTTCGCGATCTCCCCGCCGTGGCGCAAGCAGGTCTGGCTCGACCCGGAGGCGGAAGGAACCGGGTGATCCACCGCTACCCGAGCTTGTAGGTGACGAGCCCGCTGGCGTCGACGAGGGTGGAGACGGCGCTGCCATGCACGACATCGCCGATCGTCGCGATCTCCTCGCTGAACGGGAGGGCGAGGGTGGCGCGATCGTCGTCGAGTTTCATCCCGAGGTGCCCGACGTACGGCGAGTGCTCGAGGAAGGCCGAGATGACCTCGGCGCCACGCATCATTTCGGCGGCATCCGCAGCGCGCCGTCCAGCCGGATCGTCTCGCCGTTCAGCATCGGGTTGGCGACGATCTCTCCCACCAGGCGGGCGTACTCCTCCGGCCGGCCCAGCCGCGAGGGGAACGGGATGCCGGTGCCGAGCGCCTCGCGCGCCCCGTCGGGAAGCGCGGCGAGCAGCGGGGTATTGAAGAGGCCCGGCGCGATCGTGACCACCCGCACCCCTCGCCCGGCCATGTCGCGCGCCGCCGGCAGGGT
>DASXAR010000068.1:0-2483 GCA_036406595.1 Solirubrobacterales bacterium
GGCGGCGCGACGCATGAGCGTGGCATCAGAACAGATCTGGCCGCCGGAAGTTGCGCGACCCGGAATCCCGCCCGCGATTCCGCCTCCGATACATTTCGGGCAGCGTGTATCGGAAGCGCGCGCGGGACGACAAGGAGGAGAGGATGCTCGGAGGGCGGAGTAGGCGGATCCGGATCGTGCTGGCGGCGATCGCGGCGGCCGCGCTGTGCGCATGGATCGCGCCGGCGGCGGGGGCCAAGATCCCGGTCAAGTTCAAGGTGATGCGGGGCTACAGCTCGCCGGGCACGCCCGCGAACCTGAACGTCGTCGGGGTCCTGAAGATCGGCAACCCGAAGGCGAAGAACGTCCTCGTCCTCAACCCGGGCACCTCCGCCGGAGGCGGTTACTTCCAGCCGCTCGGCCGGACGGTGGCCAAGACGCTCCCGGACTGGCAGGTCTGGTCCGTGGAGCGGCGCGAGAACTTCCTCGAGGACCAGTCGGAGCTCAACCTGCTCAAGCAGGGGAAGGTGAGCGCGGAGGACGTCTTCAACTACTACCTGGGCTACCTCACCAACCCGAGCATCACGAACCACGTCCACAACGTTCCCGATTCGGCGGTTCCCTTCGCCCGGGAGTGGGGGATGAACACCGAGATCAACGACCTGCGCACCGTCGTCAAGGCGGCCGCGCGCAAGGGCCGCAACGTGGCGATGGGCGGTCACTCGCTGGGCGGCTCGATCGCGACCGCGTATGCGACCTGGGACTTCAACGGCAAGCCGGGCGGCCGGGATCTCTCCGGCCTGGTGCTGATCGACGGCGCGAGCAGCCCGACGGCGGTCACTCCGGAGCAGGCCCAGGACTCGCTCAACGACCTGCAGACCGAATCGCCCTGGCTCAACTTCGGCGGCATCGCGGCGCCGCTCGCGGGGCTCTTCGGGACGGTCGGCTCCGCGGCGACGAAGGCCTCCCCGAACACCCTCTCGGTGTTCGCCGGCTGGCCCGCGCTGCCCTCGAACCTGATGCCTCCGGGCGGCATCATGCCGACCAACGAGGGCGGCTTCGGCTTCGCGACGGACGCCGCGACCTCCCCGCCGAACCTGCGAGCGGCACAGGTCCACTCGGGCCACCTGGCCGCGAGCGGCGACCCGCGCGGCTGGGTGCGCGACGGGGCGATCACCCCGATCCAGCGCTGGGCGACGATGTTCTCCGGCTGGGGCCTGCAGAACATGGACGGCACGGCCTGGTACCACCCGCTGCGCCTCACGATCGACTCCGGGGCCGTCGGCAACGGGATCGCCAACCCGGCCCAGGCCGTGCTCGACGTGCACTCGACGGACGCGGCGAAGCTGCCGAAGCGGCTCAGGATCCTCGCCATGGGCGCCGCCCTCGGCGGCGAGCGGGTGCCCGCCGCCGCGCAGTCGCTGGCGCAGACCGCGCGTATCCCGAAGAAGAACCTCACGCTGATCAACCGGCAGACGACCTACGCGCACAACGACCCGAACTCGGCCTATCCGAAGAACATCTTCCTGAAGCGGCTGATCCCGTTCCTGAAGAAGATCAGCGCCGGGAAGAAGGGCGGGAAAAAGAAGACGGGGGGCGGAAAGAAGCGCTAGCCGGTCTCCACCTGGCGCCCCGCCCGGCGCCAGGTGCCGACGCCGCCGTCGGCGACGTGCAGGACTTCTTCGAAGCCCTCGCGCTGGAGGATCGAGGCGGCGAGGCCGCTGCGCTTGCCGCCGCTGCAGATGGCCGCGATCGCCCGGTCGCGGGGGAGCTCGTCCCGCCGCTCGGGCAGCTCGCCGTAGGGCAGGTTGACCGAGCCGGGGATGTGCGCTTCCGCGTACTCGTCCTCGTCGCGGACATCGAGGACGAGCAGCCCGTCGCCGGCCAGCCGCTCGGCGAGCTCGTCGGGGTCGATCAGCTCGATCCGTTGAACCGGACGGCCCTCCGAGCGCCAGGCGGTCATCCCGCCCTCCAGGTAGCCGCGGACGCGGAGGCCGACGGAGGCGAGCAGCTCGGCGGCCTCGAGCTCGTAGCCGTCGGAGGCGGCGATCACGATCAGCTCGACGTCCGGAGGCACCACCTTGGCGACCTTGGTCGCGAAGCCGGTCTCGTAGGCCGAGGCGCTGAGCGCGCCCGGGACGTGCGCCTCGTCGAACTGCTCGTTGGTCCGGGCGTCGACGAGCAGGGCGCCCTCGGCGATGCCCGCCTCCACCGCCCGCGGCGCCAGCGGGATGGGCGTCCCCATGCTCTCGATCAGCGGCCCCCGGTTGATGGCCACGATGTGCTCCACGTTCGGCGGCGGGTCCCCGAGGGTGGAGACCGCGTCCTCGACGAACTCCTCCTCGCTGCCGAAGCGCAGCGCTCGGTTGTGGGCGCGCTCGAACCCGACCGTGGAGCTCGACTTGTGGTCGATCCCCGCGCTGCCGCAGGACGAGCCGCCCAGGTGACCGGGCCAGACCTCGACGTCATCCGGGAGGGCGAGCAGCCGCTCGTGGAGGGAGCGG
>DASXAR010000069.1:0-12707 GCA_036406595.1 Solirubrobacterales bacterium
TGCGCCTGCAAGACCAACGAGGAGGGCGGTCACCACGGCATCTCGTTCCTGGTGCTCGAGCGGGAGATGCCCGGCTACGAGGTCGTCTCGAAGCTCGAGAAGATGGGCTGGCACTCCTCGGACACGGGCGAGCTCTCCTTCACCGACGTCGAGGTGCCGGAGGAGAACCTGCTCGGCGAGCTCGACGAGGGCTTCAAGCTGATCATGGCCAACTTCCAGTGGGAGCGGCTGACGATGGCCCTGGGTGCGGTCGGCGGGATGCAGCGGGTCTTCGAGGAGACCCTGCGGTACGCGAAGGAGCGCGAGGCCTTCGGCCGCCCGATCGGCCGCTTCCAGGCGATCCGCCACAAGTTCGCGGAGATGTCGGTGAAGATCGAGGTCTCCCGCGCGCTCACCTACGCCTGCCTGCGCAAGTTCGCCGCGGGCGGGGACGCGACCCGCGAGGTGACCCAGGCCAAGCTCTTCACCCAGCGGGCGATGTGCGACGTCGCCGACGAGGCGATCCAGATCCACGGGGGCTACGGCTACATGCGCGAGTACGGAGTCGAACGCGCCTACCGCGACGCTCGCCTCGGCCCGATCGGCGGTGGCACCGACGAGGTGATGAAGGAGATCCTGGGCAGGCAGCTCGGGCTCTGACCCTCCCAAACGAGGTCGGTTAGTCAGGGAACCCCGAGGGCAGTCTCAGGGTCATTCCCGATTGAAGGCGCCCCTCGAGGTGTCCATCCTGCGATCCCTCACACGTTGTAGAGGCAGATCGCAAACTTCACAGGAGGGAGCCTCGTGGCATCACTCACCCGGTGGGTCCTGGCCCACAAGAAGACCGTCGTCATCAGCTGGATCCTGCTGACGATCGCAGGGATCGCCGCCGCCGGACCGGCGAGCCGCGCCCTCGATCAGAAGTTCTCCGTCCCCAACAAGGAGGGGTGGACGACGAACCAGGAGATCGCCGCGAAGTACAACGGCACCGGCGGGGACACCACCCCGCTCCTGCCCGTCGTGACGCTTCCCGCGGGTGAGTCGGTCGACTCGCCGCAGGTCCACCGCGACCTGACGAAGCTCGACGACACCCTGGCCAAGACGCTGCCGGGATCGCGGGTTGCCTCCTATGCATCGACCGGCGACAAGGCATTCGTGTCGGAGGACGGGCGCACCACCTTCGCGATGGTCTATCCGAGGCCCGATCCCGATTCGAGCTTCGGCGACAACCCTCAGGCGGCCACGGACGTGAAGGCCGCGGTCGCGGGCTCGACGGTGGGCGGCGCCCCGGTCCACGTGACCGGGTTCGACGCCCTGCAGCAGTCGACCGGGGGCGATGATGGCCCTGGAGTCCTGCTCGAGGCGGTGATCGGCGGCTTCGGAGCGCTGATCGTGCTCGCCTTCGTCTTCGCCTCGTTCCTGGCGTTCATCCCGATCCTGATGGCGATCGCCTCGATCATGACCACCTTCCTGCTGCTTCTCGGCCTCACCGAGTTCACCGACGTCTCGCCGATCGTGCAGTTCCTGGTCGCGCTCGTCGGGCTTGGGGTGGCCATCGACTACTCCCTGCTCGTCGTCTCGCGATGGCGAGAGGAGCGCTCGCACGGCCGCAGCGGCGACGAGGCGGTGCAGCGGGCGATGGAGACGGCCGGCCGAGCCGTGGTGTTCAGCGGCATCACCGTCGCGATCGGGCTTCTGGCGCTGATCGCGCTGCCGCTGCCCTTCCTGCGCTCGATGGGCTACGGCGGGATGCTGATTCCGCTGGTCTCGACGCTGGTGGCGATCACGCTGCTCCCGGTGATCCTGGCCGAGGCCGGAGCGAAGCTCGACTGGCCGCACCGGCGGACGGACGACAAGGCGAGCCGGGCCTGGACCCGCTGGGCACAGGTCGTCTCGCGGCGGCGCTGGGTGGCCGCGGGCGCCGGAATGGCGGTGATCCTCGCCCTCGCGCTGGCGGCGACTGACCTGCAGCTCGGCGCCGCCGACGCGGACACGATCGCGAAGAAGGGCGCTGCCGAACAGGGCCTGAAGGCGCTCGAGGGCGCCGGCATCGGCGAGGGCGCGTTGCTGCCGCACGAGATCCTGGTCGGCGGTCAAACAGACCCGGCCACGGTCGCACACGACCTCAAGCAGGTCGACGGGATCCACGGCGCGGTCGCCCCGAGCGGCGCGGAGTGGAACCGCGGCGGGACCCACATCGTCGAGGCGATCCCGGTTCCCGACAGCGGCACCGGCCCGGGTCACGAGGTGCTGAACGACGTGCGGGACACGGCCCACTCGGCCGGCGCGGACGTCAAGGTCGGCGGCGGTCCCGCCGCGAATCAGGACTTCATCGACGCGGTGTACGGGAGCTTCCCGCTGATGATCGCCCTGATCGCGATCACCACGTTCATCCTGCTGGCACGGGCCTTCCGCTCGCTGCTGCTGCCGCTCAAGGCGATCATCCTCAACATCCTCAGCGTGGCGGCCGCCTGGGGCGTGGTGGTCCTAGTCTGGCAGCAGGGGCACGGATCGGAGGCGATCTGGGGAATCCAGGCGACCGGCTCCATCCAGTCCTGGATGCCGCTGATCATCTTCGCCTTCCTGTTCGGCCTATCGATGGACTACGAGGTGTTCATCCTCTCCCGGATGCGGGAGGAGTACGACCGGACCGGGTCCACCGGCGAGGCCGTGGTCCAGGGCATCGGGCGAACCGGCCGGCTGGTGACCAGCGCTGCGCTGATCCTGTTCCTGGCCTTCATGTCGATGGCCTCCGGCCCGGACACGAGCGTGAAGATGCTCGCGACGGGCCTGGCCGCCGGAATCCTGATCGACGCGACGATCATCCGTGCGCTGATCGTCCCGGCGGTGATCTCACTGATGGGCCGCTGGAACTGGTGGCTCCCCACTTGGCCCGCACGCCTGCTCCGCGTGGATCCCTCCCCGCCCCGGAGGGTCGCCACCGGGGAGGCGAAGGGCTGAGCTCGGCGGACCTCTCCCTCCGCCGATCCCCGATCACCCGCGGGCCCGGCCGGCAAACCCGGCCGGGCCCGCGCGCTACGTTGGCCGCGTGAGGCGGGTCTCCATAGCGCTGGCGGCGGGGATCGCCCTGGCCGATGCGTCGATCGTCACGCTCGGGCTGCCCTCGATCCTGGTCGACCTCGACGCGACGGTGGAGGGGGTCGCCCTGGTGCTCGGCGTCTACACCGCCGTCCTGGCGGTGGCGCTGCTCCCGGCGACGTGGCTCTGCCGCCGCTTTGGCGATGGCCGGGTCGGCGCGGCCGGCTTCGCCCTCTTCCTCGCGGCCTCGCTCGGCTGCGGCGCCTCCAACTCGCTCGGGCTGCTGCTCGCACTTCGCGGCGTGCAGGCGCTCGGGGCGGCGGGCGGCCTGGTCGCCGCCTTCGCGCTGCTCGACGGTGGCAGGCCGGGTCACGGGCGGCGGCTGTGGGTGGCGGCCTCGGTCTTCGGGATCGCGATCGGTCCGGCGCTCGGCGGCGCCCTCACCCAGGCCTTCTCCTGGCGGGCGATCTTCCTCGCTCAGGCCCCGATCGTGCTGCCGGGGCTGCTGGCGGCCCTGCAGGTTGCCCGCACCGAATCGGCCGATGCCGGCTTCCGCGATACGGGCGGCGCCTCCTCGCCGTTCCCCTGGCGTCCCGCGATCGCGCTGGCGCTGCTCTCGGCCTCGCTCACGGCCGTCGTCTTCCTCGTCGTGCTGCTGCTGGTCTCGGGCTGGAGCATCGAGCCGCTGGCGGCGGCCCTGGCGGTGAGCGTGCTGCCGGTCGCCGCGATCGCCTCCTCGCGGCTTCCGGGCGACCCCGAGACGAGGGCCGTCGCCGGCTGCCTCCTGGTGGCGGGCGGGGTCGGCTGCCTGGCGCTGCTGCCGGGAGCCTCGGCCTGGTTGACGGTGGTGCCGCAGGTGCTGGCCGGCGCCGGGATGGGGACGGCGCTGCCGGCCCTCTCCGGGGAGCTGCTCCCTGAGCGGACGAGAAAGGACACGGCGAGGCTCCTCTCGATCCGCCATGCCGGGATCGCGGTGGCGCTCGCCTCCCTCGCTCCACTGATCTCCTCGAGCCTGACCTCGACCATCGACACCGCACGCGAGCAAGGGACCGCAGCCGTGCTCGACGCCAAGCTGCCGCCGGAGAAGAAGATCGAGATCGCGCCGGATCTCTTCGGCGGCCTCAACACCGACGACCCCCGCGGTGAGCTCCAGAAGGAGATCGACAAGGCCAAATCAGGGCTGGACGGCGACGAGGCCGTCGAGATGGGGCACCTGGGCGACCGGTTGGACGACGTGGTCACGGGCGCCGTCCGATCGGCCTTCCGGCCGACGTTCATCGTCACCTCGGCCCTCGCACTGCTCGCGGCGCTCATCCTGCTCACCGGCGCCCTCGGGGCCGCCGGGGCGCTGATCCGGCCCGCGGTGGCGATCGCCGCAATCGCCGCCCTGCTCGCGGCCGGGGTGTACGGCGTCGCCTACGCGAGGTCCACGCGCGAGACCGTCAAGATCGCCGACCCCTGCCAGGACCGCGACCTGCCGGACGTGGGCGGGATCAGCGGCGCGCTCCAGAACATCTCGCTGGAGGCAGTGGATCGCGCGGCATGCAAGTTCGGCTCGAGCCGCGAGGAGCTCCTCCTGGCCCTCTTCGACGACCGCCTGCAGCACAAGTACGAGGAGGAGCACGGCGTCAACCCCCGGTCGGCGCTCTCCCTCGGCCCCGCCCTGCTTGGATTCTGAGCGTGCCGACCCGCCGGGAGATCATCGAGCAGTTCATCCCGAACTCGCCGCACGCCGCGCAGCTCGGCATCGGGATCGTCTCGCTCGGCACCGACGAGGCCGTGCTCGAACTCCCCTTCAAGCGGGAGCTGGCCACGATCGGCGAGGTGGTGCACGGCGGCGCGATCGGCGCCCTCATCGACACGGCCGCAATGGCGGCGGCCTGGGCCACCGATGAGGTGCCGGAGAGCGTCGCCGGCTCGACGGTCTCGATGTCGGTGAACTTCGCCGCCGCGGCCGACGGCGTCGACCTGCGCGCCGAGGCGCGGGTCGCGAAGCGCGGCGGCCGCCTCAGCTTCTGCGAGGTGCGCGTGACCGACCCGGACGAGACCGTGATCGCCCATGGAATCGCGACGTACCGCTTTGGCTGACTGGCTCGCTGGCCAATTTTCGTCAGAATCCCGCCTCTTCCCCGACGACTAGGAGGCGACGACCTTGGGTTTGCTTGACGGAAAGAGCGCGATCATCACCGGCTCGGCGAGAGGCATCGGCCGCGCCACGGCCGAGCTGTTCGTGAATGAAGGGGCCAAGGTCCTGATCAACGACCTCGACGGCGACGTCGCGGAGGAGGCCGCCAAGGAGATCGACGGCGAGACCGCCGTCTTCGCCGGGGACCTCACCAAGCCGGGCACCCCGGACGACATGGTCAAGGCCGCCATCGACGCCTTCGGCCAGGTCGACGCCGTGGTCAACAACGCCGGCTACACCTGGGACGGGGTCGTCCACAAGATGAGCGACGAGCAGTTCCAGGCCATGCTCGACATCCACACGATCGTCCCCTTCCGCGTGATCCGCGCCCTGGCGCCCACCTGGCGCGAGGCCGCGAAGAAGGAGGCCGAGGCCGGCGATGAGGTCTTCCGCAAGATCGTCAACATCACCTCGATCTCGGGCACGATGGGGAACGCGGGTCAGGCGAACTACTCCTCCGCCAAGGCCGGCGTCACCGGACTGACCAAGACGATCGCGAAGGAATGGGGGCAGTTCAAGATCAATTGCAACGCCGTCGCCTTCGGCTTCGTCGAGACGCGGCTGACCCAGGCGAAGGAGAAGGGCGAGACGATGCAGGCCGCGGGCGAGAGCACCGAGGAGGTCTCGCTCGGGATCCCGGAGCAGATGCGGCAGATGGCGCGGCTGACCATCCCGCTCGGTCGCCCGGCGGAGCCCTCCGACGCGGCCGGTCCGGTCGCCTTCCTGTGCTCGAACTACGCCAACTTCATCCAGGGCCAGGTGATCAACGTCACCGGAGGACAGTTCACCGGCATGTACTCCTGAGGGAGCGGATGGCGCAGGCGGACGAAACACACCGCGAGACCACGAGGCGGGAGTTTGCGAAGCAGGCGCCCTCCTTCGAGGCGCAGGGGTCGATCTTCCGCGACCGCGGCCTGCTCGACTGGATCGGGGAGCACGTCCCCGTCGGCGCCGAAGATCTCGTCCTCGACCTCGCCGGAGGCAGCGGCCAGCTCGGCCGCTACCTCGCCGAGCGCGCGGCCTTCGTCGTGGTGGCGGACCTGACCCGGGAGATGCTGGAGACCGGCGCCGCTGCGGCGGCCGAAGCCGGGACCCGCAACGTCCTCTTCGCCGAGGGCGATGCGACCAACCTCCCGTTTCCGGACTCGCAGTTCGACGCGGTCGTCAGCCGCTTCGCCTTCCACCACTTCGACGATCCGGCGCGTGCAGCGCACGAGATGGCCCGTGTCTGCCGGCCGGGCGGGACCGTCGCGGTGATCGACATGGCGGCCGAGGACCCGGCCGACGCGGCGAGACGGGACGAGCTCGAGCGCCTGCGCGATCCGAGTCATACGCGGGCACTCGCGGCGAAGGAGCTCGCCGCCATGCTGACCGAAGCCGGCATCTCGGCGAAGATCGTCGCGGAGCGCCACCGGACCCTCGAGGCCGCGCCCTGGGTCGAGCAGGGCCAGCCGCCCGAGCCCGCGGCGGCAGAGGTTCTGGAGGCCCTCGGGGGAGAGGCGGGTGGAGGCGCCGCCACCGGGCTCCGGGCGCGGCTGGACGACGGTCGCCTCGTGATCGAGCACCTCTACGTCATCGCGGCCGGCGAGCGGGCTTAGTCCTTCTCGCGCCGCTCCTCGGCGAGCGGCTCGCCGTCGCCGCGGTCGGCGTCACCGGGGGGCCAGCTGCGGAACCAGTTGTCCCGCGCCCCGTCCAGGGTGATCACGCAGCCCGAGAAGAAGTCCCCGGCGGGCGAGGCGAGGTAGGCCATCAGCCAGGCCATCTCCTCCTCCGTTCCGAGGCGTCCCAGCGGGACGGTGTCGGCGACGTTGTCGACGATCGCCTTCGGGTACTTGGTGCGGAGCGTCTCGGTGTCGAACTGACCGATGGCGACCGCCACCAGTCGGGTGCCGAAACGGGCCCACTCCACCGAGAGCGTGCGCGTCATGTTCTCGACGGCGGCGCGGGCGGCGCCGGTGTGGACCATCCCCGGGAAGCCCATGTGAGGCGAGACGGTGATGCTGATGACCTTGCCCTCGCCCTGCGGGATGAACCCCTTGGTCGCGGCGGCGTGGGTCATCTGCCAGGTCCCCTGCACGTTCAGCTCGATCACCGTCCGGAAGCCCTTCGGCGTGATCGCCTCGGCCGGGCTGAGGAACTGGCCGCCGGCGTTGTTGACCAGCACGTCGATCCGCCCGTGCCGCTCGACCACGCCGTCCATGAGTCCGTCGACCGCCTCGTCGTCGCGGATGTCGAGTGCCTCGAACTCGGCCCGGCCGCCGCGAGCGGTGACCTCCTCGACCATCCCCTCCAGCGGTTCGGTCCGTCTCCCGCAGCCGATCACGGTGGCGCCGAGACCGGTCAGCTCGAGGGCCGTCGCCCGGCCCAGCCCCGTGCCCGCGCCCGAGACCACGCAGATCTGCCCCTCGAGCAGGCCGGGCGCGAAGATGCGCGAATTCGTGCTTTCAGCCATCGCGGCTGAGCATATGCTGGCTCGCGTGAAGGTGAATGCGGAGCCGACTCCGCTGACGGAGCCGCTCGCGGCCGGAACCGAGGGTGCGACGGTGGTCATCGAGCCGCTCGACACGGGCGAGACGTTCTGGCCCGCGTCCTTCTTCGATCGCAAGGGAACCGGCCTGCTCTCGCGCCTGCGGGCACTGGGGGTCGGCTCCTCGCCGGACACCTGGGAGACGCGCCCGGTGCCGGCCTATCTGGTCCGGCATCCCAAGCTGGGCAACATGCTGATCGACACCGGCCTCCATCCCTCGGTCGCCAGGAATCCCCGGGACAACCTCGGGCGCTTCTCGGGCCGCCACTACAAGGTCGAGGAGGGCCGGGACATCGTCTCCCAGCTACGCGATCGAGGCCTCGCCCACTCCGACATCGCCTTCGTCGTCCTAACCCATCTCCACGAGGACCACGCCTCCGCGATCGAGGCGTTCCCGGAAGCTCAATTCGTGCTCAGCGCGACCGAATGGGAGGAGGCGACCAGCGGCCGCTTCCCCCTGCTGCGGGGGTATCACCCCTCCCACTACGACTTCGCGTTCGAGTACTACACCGTGGACTTCGACGCCGGCTTCATCGAGTCGTACGGGCCGTTCGGGCGCAGCTTCGACCTCTTCGGCGACGGCTCGGTGCGTCTCGCCTACACACCCGGACACAGCGCCGGACACGTCTCGGTGATCCTGCGGCTGCCGCGGCGCGACTTCGTCGTCATCGGCGACGCAGCGTACGACTGGAAGCAGTTCGAGGGCCGGGCGGAGCCGACGATGATGGCCGACGAGCACAACTGGCGCCGGTCGCTGCGGGAGCTCCAGGCCTACCGGCGCACCTATCCATACGCGCTGATGGTCCCCGGCCACGACCCCGAGTTCTGGGAGAAGCTCGAGCCGCGCTACGAGGAGTAGCGACGCGCGGTCTTGGGCTCCGGGGACGCCGCCGGCAGGCCCTCGCGAAGCCGCCGCAGCACGTCGCGCCGGCCGTTCTCCTCGAGGTCGACGTACATCGCGCGAACGCGATCGAAGATCTGGTCGGCGACCTGTTGCTGCTCCTCCCGATCCGGCTCGGCGTTGACCGGGAAGGTCATCGGCTCGCCGTACTGGATCGTCACCTTGGGGAAGCGGAAGCGCCTCCAGCTGCGCACGTTCGCCGAGCCGTGGATGGCGACGGGGATGACGGGTACGCCGCTCTCGAGGGCGATCTTGCCGATGCCCCGCTTCGGCTGCCCGAGGTCACCCGTGCGCGAGCGGCCGCCCTCCGCGTACATGAGCAGCGTCCCGCCACGCTCCAGGATGGTGTCGGCGGTGACGAACGCCTCCTCGTCGTGATGCCCGCGGCGGACCGGGAAGGCGCCGCCGTGCTTGAAGATGAACTTGATAGCGGGGTTGGTGAACAGCTGTGACTTCGCCATGAACTGGACCTTGCGCTGCAGGTAGACGGCGGCGAAGAAGTGGTCCCACTGGCTGAAGTGGTTCGGAGCCAGGATCACCGGGCCGTCGAGCGGCACGTTCTCCACGCCGATTGCCCGCGCCCGGTAGGTGACGATGGTCGGGATTGTGAGGATCATCCGCGCCACGTCGTACGTCCAGCCGACTCCCTTCCGGGCGCTCCGGTGGTACTGCATGAACATCTCGGCGGGTCGCGGGTCCTTGTAGACCTGCGCCTTCATGTCATTGGGGTTCACCTTCGCCATATCTCTCACAAAAAACGCCGTCGACGACGGCGGTACGTGCTGATTCCTACCCGTTCTGCACGGCCAGGTTACGCCTGCTCCCCCCGGCTCCAGCCACGCGAGCGGGCGAGGGCCTCGCCCCAGCGGCCGAGCAGCTGCTCGCGCTGGGATTCGTCCATGGCAGGCTCGTAGCGCGCCGCCTCGCGCCACATCTCGCGGACCTGCTCCACGGTCCAGAGATCCGTGGCGATCCCCGCCAGATACGCGGCGCCGAGCGCGGTGGTCTCGGCCACCTCCGGGACGATCACCGGGACTCCGAGCACGTCCGCCTGGAACTGCATGAGCCAGGCATTCGCCACCGCGCCGCCGTCCGCTTTCAGCGACGGCACGCTCTCACCGGCGGCGGCCTCCTGCGCGCGGACGGCGTCGACGGTCTGGTAGGCGATGGACTCGAGGGCGGCTCGCGCGAGGTGCGCGCGGCCGGTGCCACGCGTGAGCCCGACGATCGTGCCTCGGGCGTAGGGATCCCAGTGCGGCGAGCCGAGCCCGGTCAGGGCGGGGACGAAGTAGACGTCGTCGTTCCCGTCGAGCGAGGCGGCCAGCGCCTCCGTCTCGGACGCCTCGCCGACGATCCCGAGACCGTCACGAAGCCACTGCACCGCCGCTCCGGTGACGAAGACGGCGGCCTCGAGCGCGTAGTCGACCTGATCGGCAAGCCCCCAGGCCACCGTGGTGAGAAGCCCCTCCCCCGGCTCCGGGGCGTCGGTGCCGGCGTTGAGCAGGACGAAGCTCCCGGTGCCATAGGTGTTCTTGGTCTCGCCCGGCCGCTGACAGGCCTGACCGAAGAGGGCCGCCTGCTGGTCGCCCGCGATGCCGGCCACCGGCACCTCGCCGCCGAACACGGAGGTCGTGCCGTACGCCTGCGAGGAGGGCACCGGCTCCGGCAGTGATCGGGGATTGACGCCGAGCAGGTCGCAGAGCTCCTCGTCCCAGGCGAGCTCCCGGATGTCGAACAGCATCGTGCGGGAGGCGTTCGAGTAGTCGCTCAGGTGGCGCCCTGTCAGCTTGAAGACGAGCCAGGAGTCGATCGTCCCGAAGACGGTCCCCTCCGGCAGATCCGCGTTCCGGATCAGCCACTCGATCTTCGTCCCGGAGAAGTACGGGTCGATCACCAGGCCCGTCCTCCGGCGGACCAGTTCCTCGTGGCCCTGCTCGCGGAGCTCGTCGCAGCGCCCGGCGGTGCGCCGGTCCTGCCAGACGAGCGCGTGGTGGACCGGCTCGCCGCTCCTCGGGTCCCAGGCGACGATGGTCTCGCGCTGGTTGGTGATCCCGATTCCCCGCAGATCGGACCCCTGGAGCGCGGCGTCGGCGAGCGCGCCGACCGCGACCTTCCTGGTCACCTCCCAGATCTCGGCGGCGTCGTGCTCGACCCAGCCCGGCCGGGGGAAGTGCTGCTCGAACTCGCTGTAGGCACGCCCCCGGGCGCGTCCCTCTTCGTCGAAGACGATGCAGGTCGTCCCGGTGGTCCCCTGGTCGATCGCCAGGATCATCGGGCGGACGCTATCTGCCGCGAGCGCGCACGGCGCGGCGGATGTCCCGCAGCTGCCGGGCGCGATGGAGGAAGCCCGCCGGGGTACGACCGGTGGCCCGGTGCTCGAGGGGAAGCTCGATCTCCTCGATTCGAAATCCGGCCCGGGCCGCGTCGATCGTCATGCCGGTCTCCATCCCCCAGCCGTCCGCGAAGGGGAGCAGATCACGAAGCGTCGAGAGCCGCATGGCGCGCTGGCCTGAGAGCGGAGCCGTCAGGCGGGCGCCGCAGTGCCTCTCGACCGCCCTCCGCGCATAGCCCAGCGCCATCCCGAAGCCGCCGCCCCGCGGTTGGGCGAAGGTCGCCACCGCCAGATCGCAGTCGCCGCGCTCGACCTGCTCAACCAGCTCGGCCAGCCGCCCGGCGCTCGCGCCGAGGTCGCCGTCGCAGAGCAGCGCGATGGCGTCGTCCCCGAACTCGCCGATCGCCGCCTGCGCCGTGGCGGTCACGTTGGCGCCCTTGCCGTGAGGGCGCCCTCGCCTCACGACCCAGGCCCCGCGGGCCATGGCGATCTGTCCGGTCCCGTCGGCCGAGCCGTCGTCGGCGACCAGCAGGCGCGCGCCTGGCAGGGCCTCGGAGAGGGCGTCGAGCGTCGCGCCGATCCGCTCGGCCTCGTCCCTCGCCGCCACGATCACGATCCGACCCGCCGCGCTTTCCCTCATCACCGCCGGATATTGTCCCCGCCGCGTGGCGGACGTAGAGGCTCATATCACCGGGACCGTCTGGAAGATCGAGGTCGGCGTCGGCGACCAGGTCGACGAGGGCGACACGGTCGTCATCCTTGAGTCGATGAAGATGGAGATGCCGGTCGAGGCGGAGGATCCCGGGAAGGTCTCCGAGATCCGCGTCGAGGAGGGCCAGTCGGTCTCCGAGGGCGACGTCCTCGTCGTCCTCGAATAGCCTCAGCCCCATGGCGGAGGAATTAGCGGGAGGAAAGCTCCTGCTCGACGAACCCGCGGAGGCGGTCGCCCGCTTGACGCTCAACCGGCCCGATTCGCGTAACGCGCTCGACCACGAGACGCTCAACGCGATCGCCGAGGTGATGCCCACCCTGGACCGCGGGATCGAGCTGCGCTGCGTGATCCTGACGGGCGCCGGCGGCATCTTCTCCGCCGGCTACGACATCGGCGGCTTCTCGGCGGACGAGTTCGAGGCGGAGGCCGAGTCCCTCGTCGCGCACCCGTTCGCCCGGGGCCTGGACGCCGTCGCCGCGCACCCCTGGCCGGTGCTCTGCGCGATCAACGGCCACGCGCTCGGGGGCGCGCTGGAGCTCACGCTCTGCTGCGACCTGCGCCTATGTTCTCGTGGGGCGGTGCTCGGCATGCCGCCCGCGAAGCTGGGGCTGATCTACGGCCACACCGGCCTGCAGCGCTTCATCGACGCGATCGGCGTGCCCCGCACCAAGGAGCTCTTCCTGACCGGCGACAACGTGACGGCGGAGCGGGCGGCCCAGATCGGCCTGGTCAACCAGCTGGCGGGCGACGATGAGCTCGAGTCGGCCGCGGTCGAGCTGGCGGCGGGCATCGCGGCCAACGCGCCGCTCTCGATGCGCGGCAACAAGCACGCGATCGACACCCTCAATTCCCATGCCCGGCTCACGCCCGAGCAGGAGCGTGAGCTGATCGAGCTGCGGGAGTCCTGCTTCCGCTCGGAGGACTTCCGCGAGGGCGTCGCCGCCTTCGCGGAGAAGCGCAAGCCCGTCTGGAAGGGGAAATGAGGTCGCGGCCTGGTGGCCGGCGTCACTTCCGCTTCTTCTTCTTCTTCTT
>DASXAR010000070.1:0-25218 GCA_036406595.1 Solirubrobacterales bacterium
GGCCTGCGCGACAAGGTGCCCTTCCTCGCCGCCCGGGCCGAGGTCTACGGCACGCTGATGATCGTCTTCCTCTTTCCGCTCGGCAACATGATCGTCGCCTGCCAGCTGATCTTCGTCTGCATCTGGTGGGGGGCCGCCTCCTCGAAGCTCAACCGCCACTTCCCGTTCGTGGTCACCGTGATGAACAGCAACGCGCCCTGGAACCGCTGGAAGGGGATTAAGCGGCGCCTCTACCGCGACCATCCCGAGGACCTGCGCCCGTCCCGGGACGGCGAGCTCATGGCCCATTTCGGGACCGCCTTCGAGTTCACCGTGCCGTTCCTGCTGCTCGTCTCCAAGGGCGGCGCGATCGGCACGATCGCCGTCGCCGGGATGATCCTCTTCCACGTCCACATCCTCTTCAGCTTCCCGCTCGCGGTGCCCCTGGAGTGGAACCTGTTCATGATCTTCGGCCTCCTCTTCCTCTTCGGCCACTACGGCGCCACGCCGCTCTCGACTCTCGACGACCCGCTGCTGATCACGATCCTGGCGCTCGTCTGCGTCGGGATCCCCGTGCTCGGCAACGTCCGCCCCGACCTCGTCTCCTTCCTCCCGTCGATGCGGTACTACGCCGGCAACTGGGCGACGAGCCAGTGGCTCTTCCGGCGAAACGGCGACACCGAGGCCGAGCTCGACAGGGGCCTGGTCAAGGCGGCGCCGGTCGTGGTCGAGCAGCTGACCAGGTTCTATGACCGCGAGACCGCCGAGCTGCTGCTCTACAAAGGCCTTGCCTTTCGCTCGATGCACTCCCACGGCCGGGCGCTCAACGGGCTCTCCGAACGAGCCGTGGAGGACATCGAGGACTACGTCGTGCGCGAGGGGGAGCTGATCGCCGGCGTGGCGCTCGGCTACAACTTCGGCGACGGCCATTTCCACGATCAGAGGCTGCTCGCCGCGGTGCAGGAGCGTTGCGGCTTCGGCCCCGGCGAGCTCCGCGTCGTCACGCTCGAGTCGGAGCCGGCGGGCGCGGGGCGGCAGCGATATCGCATCTTCGACGCGGCGGAGGGACTCCTCGAGGAGGGGTTCGTCGAGGTGGCCGACATGGTCGAGCGCCAGCCCTGGCTCGACGAGCGGCCCTTCCCCGTCCACCGCTCCGAGGCGGAGGCGGGGCGGCCGCTGACCAGAACGGCGCCATGAGCACCGCCGTCGTGGTGGGGGCCGGCCCGAACGGCCTCTCATGCGCTGCGACGCTCGCGGTCCGCGGGGTGGAGGTGACCGTGATCGAGGCGGCCGAGAGGATCGGAGGCGGGACACGAAGCAGCGAGCTGACCCTGCCCGGCCTGATCCATGACGACTGCTCCGCCGTGCACCCGCTGTCCGGCGACTCGCCCGCGCTTGCCGCGCTGGAACTCGGGCGACATGGCCTCGAATGGGCCTGGCCGGAGGTCGATCTCGCCCATCCGCTCGACGGCGGCAGGGGGGCGGCGATGCTGCGCTCGATCGGCGAGACCGCCGCCGGGCTGGGCGACGCCGGAGGGGCCTGGCTCCGTCTCTTCGGAGCCCCATCGCGCCGCTTCGGCACGATCTCGGACGCCATCATGCGGCCGCTTCTGGCTCTTCCGCGACACCCCGTGGCGCTGGCCCGGTTCGGAATCCCGGCCTTGCTGCCCGCCACGGTGCTGGCCCGCGCCTTCGGCGACGAGCGTTCCCGGGCGCTGTTCGGCGGCGTCGCGGCGCACTCCTTCGCGCCCCTCTCGCAGCCCCTCACCTCGGCGATCGGCGTATCGCTGATCTGCGCCGGCCACTGGAATGGCTGGCCCGTCGCCCGCGGTGGCTCGCAGGCGATCGCCGACGCGCTGGCTGCCGTCGTGCTCGAGAGGGGCGGCAGGATCGAGACCGGCCGCCCGGTCGCCTCGCTGGCCGAGCTGCCGCCCTCCGACGCCGTCGTCCTCGACCTCACCCCGGCTGCCATCCTCGAGATCGCGGGCGACCGACTTCCCGCGCGCGTCGCGCGCGCCTACCGCCGGTACCGCAGCGGCCCGGGCTCGTTCAAGGTCGATCTCGCGGTGGAGGGTGGGGTGCCCTGGGCATTCGAGCCGGCGCGCCGGGCCGGGACGGTCCACGCGATCGGCGGCTTCGAGGAGATCGTCGAGGCGGAGCGCCTCGTGAACCGGGGCCGGATGCCAGAGCGGCCCTTCGTCCTCGTCGGTCAGCAGTATCTGGCCGACCCCTCCAGGTCGCGCGGCGACGTCCACCCGGTTTGGGCCTACGCGCACGTCCCGCAGGGTCACGATGGCGACGTCACCGAGGCGCTGCTCGACCAGATCGAGCGCTTTGCCCCCGGGCTGCGCGAGCGGATCGTCGCCAGGCACGTGCGCTCGCCCGCCGATCTCGAGGCCTACAACCCCAGCTACGCCGGCGGCGACATCGTCGCCGGCGCGAACACGCCGAGGCAGATCGCCTTCCGACCGCGACTGGCGCTCGATCCCTACGCGACGGGCATCCCGGGGGTCTTCATCTGCTCGGCGGCGACGCCGCCGGGCGCCGGCGCCCATGGGATTTGCGGCCACAACGCGGCCGAGGCGGTGTTGCGGTCGCTCTGAGGCGGGCCTAGACTGGCGGCAGTGCCCACCCGCCATTGCCGCCTCCTCGTGCTCGCCCTTGCCACAGGCGCGCTGCTGGTCGCCGCGCCGGCGTCTGCAGCGCCCACGGTCGACGGCCAGTTCGACGTCTCGAGCGTCGACTCGAACACCAAGATCGCCGCCGGCCCCGACGGCAACGTCTGGCTGACGCTGGCCTTCAACGGGGGCGGAAAGGACGTGGCGCGCGTGACGCCCTCCGGCCAGGTCACCGAATACGACCTGGAAGCGACGAATCCCCTGGGGGTCACGAGCGGGCCCGAAGGAAAGGTCTGGATCACCCAGAACGGCGGCGTCACGAGGTTCTCGCCGAGCGACCCGGAAGGCTCGAAGGAATTCATCGAAGAAAATTTGATCATCGGGAGCCATGCGATCGTCGCGGGGCCGGACGGCAACCTCTGGGTCGCCACCGACGGCAATCTCATCCGGATCGAACCGGGGAGCAAAGCCACGAAAGCCTTCCCGGTCATCGGTCTGGCGCCGAAAGACATCGACGTCGCGGGGTCGCTGCTGGCGATCGCCTCGCAGGGGGACATCGTCACCGCCAGTCCCACAGACCCCCCTGACATCACCGAATATGCGATCTCCGGATTGGCCTCGCAGGGCGTCGCGGGCAGCCCGAGCGGCCAGATCGCCTTCTCCGACCCGCTCTCCTCGCCGGAGAAGATCGGGCTGTTCACGCCGCCAAGCCAGCCGCAGGAGACCGAACTGACCGGCGACCCGTTCGGGGTGACGTTCGGCCCCGACGGCGCCTTCTGGTTCGCCCGTTTCGCGACCGGGAGCGTCACCAGGCTCACCACCGACAACCAGATGACCGATTTGGGCGGGCTGCCGAAGGAAGGGCCGCGGCAGATAACCGCGGGCCCCGGTAACACGCTCTGGGTGACGGTGGAGACGAAAGAAGAAGGCGGCGAAGAACTTCCGGACAAGGTCGTCAGGATCAGCGGCGTCGAAGTCGCGAAGACGGCGGGGACGCCCACCCCTCCGGGCACCCGCATCGGCAAGTCGCCGAAGAAAAAGGTGAAGACGAAGCGCAGCCGGGCGCGGGTCAAGTTCCGCTTCTTCTCCGACCAGGCGGGGGCGACCTTCGAATGCGCGATGACCAAGCTGAAGAAGAAGGGGAAGGGCCCGAAACCGCGCTTCAAACCATGCAGGTCGCCGAAGGTGTACCGCCTCGGGCCGGGCAGGTACCGGTTCCAGGTCCGTGCCGTCGCGAACGGGCTCGCCGATCCCAGTCCGGCGAAGCGAACCTTCCGCATCGTCCGCAAGCGCTAGCCGCGCCTCACCAGACCGCGTCGTGCTCCTCCATCACGCCGAGCCCGTGGGCGAGCGCGACCCCGCCTCCGAGCGAGCCCGAGAACGCGCCGAAGCGAAGCCGATAACGGGAGCGGACCAGCAGGAGGTTCTGGTCGTGCGCGTGCTCGCACTCGGGGACGAAGGCGATCCTGTCCCGGTCGGAGAGCCCGATCCCGCGCATGCCGTCGAAGGCCACCGGCTCGGGCTCGAAGGGCTGGCCTTCGAGCCAGATCGCCCGCTCGCTGAGTCGCGGCGGGTCGTTGATCCCTTCGACCAGGTTCCAGGCGAGCTCGCGGCCGTCGCCCGCCCGGCCGACCCCGGCCGACCAGCGCCAGCTCGTGTGGCGCTCGTGGTAGCCCGCCGATTCGTCGTCGATGCCACGCGCCGCCAGCTCCCAGCGACGCCCCTCGGCCTCGACCGCCCCCTCGACCGCGATCCCGGCGCGCTTTCGAGTCCAGCCCCAACCGGAGCCGCTGGGGCAGATCGCCTCGATCGGCCGGCCCTCGGATAGGCGCAGGCTGGCGCGCAGGCGGGGCGAGCGGATCTCGACCCTCGGTCCCGCCAGCCGCACTTCGCTCGATCCGGGCCGGAAGCTCCGGCCGGCGTAGCGCGCACCCTCGCGACGGTCCCAGGCGACCCAGAAGCACTGGCCGAACGGGCCGACCTCGGCCCGCGCCGCGCAGAGCATCAGCGCCTCGCCGAAGACGCCGACGTAGCGCCAGCGCTTTCGAAGCAAGCCGTTCATGCGCAGGGGCATTCGCGCCGGTGGAAGCGGCAGCCGGGGTTGGTCGGGACCGGGGCCGCGCCAGGGCAGGCCGGCTGCGCGGCTCATCCGGGCTCGACCACGTTGAGCAGCGGCTCCCCTCGCAGGTGCCGGCGGATCTGCTCGGCGACGAAACGGTAGACGCGGCGCTCGGCCAGGTCGCTGTCACCGGCGACGTGCGGCGTGAGGAGGACGCCGGGAAGGCTCCAGAGGGGGTGGCCCGCCGGCAGCGGCTCGGGGTCGGTCACGTCCAGCGCGACGCGGATCCTTTCGGCGCTGACCGCCTCGACCAGGGCGTCCGTGTCGACCACGCTTCCTCGTGCGGCGTTGACGAGCAGCGCGCCCGGCTTCATCCGCGCGAGTGTCGTGGCGTCGCACAGGCCCCTCGTCGACGCCGTCGCCGGCGTCAGCAGGACGACGATGTCGGCATGCGGCAGGAGCTCGGCGAGCCGCTCGGCGCCGGCGACGCCGGGGCGCGGCCGCCGTGCCAGCCGATCGACCTCCACTTCGAACGCCTCGAGCCGCCTCTCGACCGCCCGCCCGATTGAGCCGTAGCCGACGATCAGCGCCCGCGAGCCGGCGAGCTCGTCGGGCGTGGCGTACTCCCAGCGGCCCTCGGATTGCTGTCGCTGGAAGCGGGGCATCAGCTTGTAGACGTCGAGGATCGCGGCCATCACCCACTCGGCCACCGGTGCGTCGCGAACGCCGCGGGCGTTGCAGAGGGTGACGCCGGCGGGCACGTGGGGAAGGATCCAGTCGACCCCCGCCGATTTGACCTGAACGACGCGGAGGGCGTTCATCCGCGGCATCGCCTCGAGGACCCGCCGGGACCCGAAGGGCGGCACGAGGAACTCCGCCGACTCGATGCCCGGGGGGAGGGATCCGTGGCGCGGCACGACGTTCAGCCCGACGGACTCGGGCAGCTCGCCGAGCTCGGCGCTCGCCGGCTCTTCGGGGATCCAGACGTTGATCGGCAAGGCCTATCACGGCGCCCCGCTCGAGGGCCGACGCCCCCCGCTCAATAGATTGCCGGGGGTGAGCGACGCCCTATACATCGAGGAGCTCGTGAAGCGCTACGCGACCGGGGTCGAGGCGCTCCGCGGCGTCTCCCTGCAAATCGCACCCGGTGAGCTCTTCGGCCTGCTCGGCCCAAACGGCGCCGGCAAGTCGACGCTGATCCACTGCACGACCGGGCTGGCACAGCCGACCTCGGGCGCGATCGAGGTCTTCGGGCACGACGCGATCTCCGACTACGGCGGCGCCCGGCAGGCGGTCGGCCTCGCCCCGCAGGAGCCCAACCTCGACTGGTTCCTCACGGTCGAGGAGACGCTCGACTACCACGCCGGCTACTTCGGGATGCCGAAGCGCGAGCGCCGGGAGCGGACCCGCGAGCTGCTCGAGACCTTCTCGCTCACCGAGAAGCGCGACGAACGCACCCGGACCCTCTCCGGCGGGATGAAAAGACGGCTGATCCTGGCCCGGGCGATGATGCACCGCCCCCGCCTGCTGATCCTCGACGAGCCGACCGCCGGGGTCGACGTCGAGCTGCGCCTGGAGCTCTGGCACTACGTGCAGCGGATCAACCAGGAGGGGACGACGATCCTCCTCACCACCCATTACCTCGAGGAGGCCGAGCAGCTCTGCGACCGCATCGCCTTCATCAACGAGGGGAAGATCGTCGGCGAGGGGACGAGCGGCGAGCTCTCCTCCCGCTACGGCGTCTCCAACCTCGAGGACGCCTACCTGGCCCTGGTCGGCCGCAAGGAGCTCTCCCGCTCCCACATCGAGGTCGAGGCTGTCTCGTGAGCGCCGCGCAGATCCGCTTCGCGACGCTCTGGCGGCGCGAGGTCAACCGCTTCATGAAGATCAAGAAGCAGACGATAGGCGCGCCGCTGCTGGAAACCTTCCTCTACATCTCCGTCTTTGGCGCGGCGCTCGGCTCGAGGATCGACAAGCTGCACGGGATCGACTACGTCGTCTTCGTGATCCCCGGCCTGATCATGATGTCGTTCTCGATCAACTCCTTCGCAAACAACTCGTCCTCGATCCTGCAGCAGAAATTCCAGGGGGCGATCCAGGACCAGCTTTCCTCTCCCGCCTCGCCCCTCGAGCTGCTGCTCGCCTTCTCGCTCGGGGGCTTCATGCGCGGGCTGATGGTCGCCGGGCTCACATTCATCGTCGCCTCGCTGCTGGTCGACCTGCCGATCGACCACATCCTGGTGCTGATCCCCGGCCTCTTCCTGGTCGGCTTCTTCTTCGCTCAGCTGGGGGTGCTGATCGGGGTGCGGGCCGAACAGTTCGACGACGTCGCGTTTGCGCAGACCTTCGTCCTGCAGCCTCTGATCTTCCTCGGAGGGGTCTTCTACTCGGCCTCGCTGCTGCCGGAGCCGTTCCAGACCCTGACCCACTTCAACCCGATCTTCTACATGATCAATCTGGTGCGCTACGGCTTCGTCGGCTTCACCGAAGTCAGCATTGCCCTCTCGCTGCTGGCGCTGACCGCAGCCACCGCCGCGCTCTTCGCGCTCAACCTGCGGCTTTTCGCGCGCGGCTACCGTCTTCGCGCATAGTCAGGAATCCTGATGCGGACGGGGCGAATCGGCCCTATCCTCCATTGAAATGCCAGGGAGAACGGCTTGGAGCGTGGCGCTCGCGATGCTGCTGTCGGCGGCCATCGCCGCGCCCGGCGCGAGCGCCTTCATCTACTGGGGCGACTCGCAGAACAACCGGATCGGGCGCGCCGGCAACGATGGCACCGGTGTCGACCCCAACTTCATCGATTCCGTCCCCGGGCCGTTCGCGGTAACCGTCGATGCGTCACACATCTACTGGGCGAATCTGAACGGGAACGCGATCGGGCGCGCCAACATCGACGGCAGCGGAGTCGAGACCAATTTCATAACGGGGATCGAAAAACCGAGTGGGGTCGCGGTGAACGCCTCCTCGATCTTCTGGTCGAGCTTCTCGGGGCCGGTCGGCCGCGCCGACATCAGCGGCGCGAGCAAGGACCCGACATTCATCGAAGGGCCCGTCGACTCCTGCGGTGTGGCGCTCGACAGTGGCCACGTCTACTGGGCCGACCCGGCGACCGGCGAACCCGGATTCATCGGCCGGGGAAGCCTCGATGGGAACTTCAACGAACTCCAGTTCGTGAAACTTCCCGGCATGTCATTTCCGTGCGGCGTGGCCGTCAACCCGGCCAGCATCTTCTGGGCCGAACCCGGTGTGTTCGTTCCGAGTGGAACGACACTGGGCCGGGCCAACACGGTCGACGGCAAAGGCGTCGACAAGAGCTTCATCGCCGGCGCCAGCGGGCCCTGCGGTGTGACCCTCGACGACTCGTCCCATCTCTACTGGGCTAACACGGTGACCAACACGATCGGCCGCGCCAACACCGACGGGACGGACGTCAACCAGAGCTTCGTGCAAACCGGTGGGAACGAAATCTGCGGTGTCGCCGTCGACGATCGCGCGCCGCCTTCGAGATCCGGGACGACGGCGGACTCAACGGCGCCACGCACGAAGATCTCCAAGGGCCCCGGCAAGAAGCTGGGCAAGGGAATCGCCAGGTTCCGCTTCAGCTCGAACGAGGCCGGCTCGACCTTCAAATGCAAGCTCGACCGGCGCAGGAAGACGGCCTGCAAATCGCCGAAGGCCTACCGCAGGCTGAAGGCGGGCCGCCACGTGTTCAAGGTCTGGGCGAAGGACCCCGCCGGAAACGAAGACCCGACCCCCGCGAAGCGCGACTTCCGAGTCCCGGGCGCTAGCCGCCCTCGACGTTCTCGCTAACCCAGCCCAGATAGCCCTCGCTGCCGGCGACGACCGGCGTAGCGAGGATCTCGGGCTCGTCATAGGAGTGGGCGGCCCGGATCGCTGCCTCCACCTCCGGGTAGAGCGCCGCCTCGGTCTTCGCAAGGCACTGCCACTCCTCCGCCTCCTCGACCTCGCCCCGCCAGCGGTAGCGGCTCACGATCGGGCCGAGCACCTGAACGCAGGCGGCGAGCCGGCGATCGACGAGCGCCTCGGCCAGCCGCCGCGCCTCCTCCATCGAGCCGACGGTGGTCGCGACCTGGATGTAGTTGGCCATCGCCTCCTCCGCCCGGCGCTACCCCGGATCGGCGACCAGGACTTCCCCGTCGGGCTCGGGCGCGACCAGGATCGCGCCCTCGCCGGTCGCGTAGGCGTCCTCGCCGTGCTGGATGAAGTCCATACCCACCGCCTCCTCGTGCTCGCTCGCCCTGAGCGGGATGAAGAGCCCCATCACCCGCAGCAGCGCATAGGTCATCCCGAACGCGTAGATCGGCGTCACCAGGGCGGCCAGAGCCTGGTCGCCGAGCTGGGAGGCGTTGCCGAAGATCAGCCCGTCGGAGACTTCGTTCCAGGCCACCGAGGCGAAGAACCCGATGAAGAGGATCCCGGTGAAGCCCGCGATCCCGTGAGCCGCCAGCACGTCGAGGGTCTCGTCCACGCGGGTACGGGGACGGAGGACGATCACCGCGTAGCAGGGGAGCGCGCCGGCGGCGCCGAGCACCATCGCCCAGCCGGGGCTGATGAAGGCGCCCGCCGGGGTGATCAGCACGCAGCCGACGATGATCGCCGTCGCTGCGCCGATCGCGGTGACGCGGCGGCCGCGGATCAGGTCGAGGACGAACCACATGACCAGCGAGCAGGCCGGGGTGAGCAGCGTGTTGGTGAAGGCGAGGACGCTCGAGTTGCCGGTCGAGAAGCCGCTGCCGCCGTTGAAGCCGAACCAGCCGAACCAGAGCAGGCCGGCGCCGAGCAGGACGTAGACCGCGTTGTGGGGGAGGAGCGCCTGACGACCGTAGTCTTTGCGCGCGCCGACGACCAGCGCGGCCGCAAGTGCCGAGAACCCGGACCCCATCTCTACAGGGACGCCGCCGGCGAAGTCGAGCGTTCCGTTCGAGGCGAGCCAGCCGCCCCCGAAGGACCAGTGGGCGAGGACCGAGTAGACGAGGATCGACCAGAGGGCGACGAAGATGAGGAAGGGGCCGAAGCGCATCCGCTCCACCACTGCACCGGAGACGAGCGCCGCGGTGATGATGCAGAAGGTCGCCTGGAAGGCCATGAAGAGCAGGTGAGGGATCGTCGTCCCTTCGCGGGGCACGAAGGTCACGTCGTGCAGCCCGACGTAGTTGAGCCCGCCGAGGATGGACGCGGTGCCGTCGAAGGCGAGCGAGTAGCCGATCAGAGCCCAGACCACCCCGGCGACGGCGATCGCCCCGATGCACATCATGAAGGTGTTGAGGGTGTTCTTCGAGCGCACCAGGCCCGCGTAGAAAAGGCCCAGGGCTGGGGTCATCATCAGCACCAGCGCGGTCGCCGCCAGCATCCAGGCGGTGTCACCGGTGTCGACTTCGGCGACCGCGGCGATCGGCAGCGCGCTCATGACCCCACCGGCGTCACCGCCGCCTGGTCGGACTCGCCGGTGCGGATCCGCACCGCGCGCTCGAGCGGGACCACGAAGATCTTCCCGTCGCCGACCTCGCCCGTTCTGCCCCCGTTGCAGAGCGCATCGATCGTCTGCTGCACGAAATCGTCGGAGACGGCGATCTCGAAGCGCATCTTGTCCGCAAGGCCCATCTTCACGGTGGTCCCGCGGTAGGTCTCGACCCGGTCGAGCTCACCGCCGTGGCCCTGCACGCGGCTCATCGAGACGCCGCGCACCTCGGCTCTATAGAGGGCTTCCAGAACGTCGTTCGCCTTCTCGGGCCGAACGATTCCGATCACGAGTTTCACGCGTCCTCCCTTCGTTCCCAGACGAGGGCCGCGAGCCTAATACAGGGTCAGGACGAGGCAAGCCGGCGGACCTGGGGGAGGTGGATCCGCTGGAGGTACTCGTCCCAGTCGATCGCCGCGGTGTCGAAGGAGAGCTCGGCCCGGTCGGCGTCCGCCAGGGAGTCTGCGAGGGCACAGGCGTTGGCGTCGTCGAAGACGCAGTCGAGCTCCGTGTAGGCGCCGTAGATCTTCACCATCCGCGTCACCCGCTCGGCAAGCGCCCTGTTTCCCCGCAGCATCCGCTCCTGGGGGAAGTGGACCGGGGAGGACATCGCCGCTCGCGCCGCCGCCGCCGCGAGCCGCTCGCGCCTCACCGTTCGGCGCAGCGCCTTCCTGCGCTCGACGAACTTCAGGGTTCCGATCTCGATCGGAGAGCCGTTGCGAGCCAGCAGTGGTTCGCGTAGGAAGAACTCGCGAATCTCCGTGGCGAGCCGGCCGATCGCCAGCGGGTTGCGGGCGCTGCTGCCGATCGCGATGGCCCGCAGCTCGCTATCCGGGGGGTGCGCGGAGGCAACCACGCAGGCGTTTGCGACGAGATCCACGGGAACCAGGTCAATCACGTTCGAGGCGTGCCCGGGAAGATGCGTCAGCCCCCGCGATGCATAGGCGAGGATCAGCGGGTCGGCGACCTTGATCCCTTCCAGCCAGCCCGGAGCCGGCTGTCGCAGTGCCGACTCGATGATCGTCGGCCTGACCACGGTGGTGCAGGTCGAGACCTCGCTCAGGAGCCGTTCTCCCAGCGCCTTCGACATCGCATAGGTATCGGGCCAGCCGAGGCCCAGTGCGCGGCGGCGGCCGTCCCGAGAAAGCGTCGTTTGAACCCAGCGGCGGCGCAGCTCCTCGGCGCGCTCCCCCGCCTCCATGCCGGCTCGTCGTGAGGCGTCGCGCGCCGCTGCCCGTGCGAATCTCGCCCGCAGCGACTCGCTGCGGGACTCGCGCTCGACCTCCTCGCGATGGCGCCGCCCCTCGGCGAGCAGCACCTCCGGGTCGAGGCCTGCGAGCGATTCGTGCGCAGCGCCTTCCTCCAGGACGACGCCGGAGCTGCGGTCCGCGACGTATGCGGTCGAGACGTGGACGAAGTGTGGCTCAGAGCCGGCGGCGCGCAGCTGCTCCAGCAGCCGTCGCGGCCCGAAGGCGTTCAGGACCAGAACGTCGTCGAGCGGCTCCTCGAAGGAGACCGTCGCCGCGCAATGGATCGCGATGTCGACGTCGGCCCAGGCTTCGTCGCGGCGATCGCCGAGGCTCTCGCCGATCAGATCGCAGGGCACGGCGCGGATTCTCTGCTCCTCGAGAAGCTCGGCGACCCTTGTGCCCGGCAGAGACGCGAATGCCTCCCCGTCGAGCACGTCCTGAAGCCGCCGCCGAACCGGCTCGCTGCCCGTTTCCCGCATCGGCAGCACCAGCTGCCCCAGGTCGCCGGCGCTGCGAAGCAGCGTCGCCAGAACCGCCTTCCCGAGGAAGCCGGTCGCGCCGGTCAGGAGGATCTTCTTGCCGGCGAGCCGTTCCCCGATGCCGTCCGGGGCGGGGCGATCGGCGGGGGCCGCCAGGCCTTCGGCTCTATGCGGCTCCCCGCCCACTCCTCCGATCTTACGGCTGATGCGCCGGCTCGTACGGCTGATGCGCCGGTCCGGCTTGGGGCCTGTGCTCGCGTTCGTCGGCGTCGAGCATCGCCCATCCCATCCGCTCCACCAGTTGGGCCGAGAAGTGATCGGACTGGAGGTCGCTCAGGGCAACCCGCTCCCGATACACGACCTCGCTCTCAGGCTTCTCGGGGACGTCGGTCATGACGAGAATCTGCGGCATGGCTCTTCCTCCTCGGTCGTGTTTCGAACCAAGGGTCCCTCCCGTCCCTATCGGGCAGGTGAAGGCCCGGTAAAGATCCTCGATCGAATTTCGGTCGAGGAAGGACTCCGGCTACCCCGTTTGCGGGAGTCGATGCATTCAAGTCGCCACGGCCTCTTCGCCGATTCCCCTGAGGTGGAAGGCTCGAACAAACCGGCAAGGCTCGCGTCGCTCTGGTCTGCCCTATCTCGGCCTCGGCCACACCGAGCGGTCGACCTCGCGCTGGGCGCATTCCTTCTCGTCGGCATCGCGCTCGGGATCGCGTCCTGGAGCCCGATTCTCGCCGTTGCGCTGATTGTGGCCGTGGCCGGCGTCTATCTGGTCAGCCTTCTTCGCCAGGAAGGGGAGCGCAGAGTGCGGTCAGAGATGCTCCCGAGAGCATCGGCTTCCCGCATGCGCGACGCGATCGATGCGCTGGACGGGATTCTCGTCGAGGCCCCGGCCATCCCTCTCACGGGATGGGTCCGGGTCGACCCGGCCGAGGTGACGCCCCTGCTCGATGCGGTACGGGCGGGGGCCGGGGGCACCGCGTCCTCCGATCAGGCCGAGAAGTTGGCAGCGGTGGTTCTCGGGGATCGTCCGGTGCCCTTCACCAGCCAGGTACGCGTGGATCGAAAACGGGCGCGAAGGCTTCTGGCCGGTCTCCGGTCAGGATTCGGGTAGGTATGAGTCCGAGGCCGATACTTGGCACATGAGCGCCAGAAGGGCCCTTGCGCTGGCCATGTCATTGCTCGCGGTGTGCGCCGCTGTATTTGGAGCCTTCTTCGGCTGGGTTGTCTACGCGATCGCGAAAAGCGCCGACGGCAACTACGACGGCACGGTATCGACGGAGACAACCGCTCAATTCATCCTGGGCTGGGTTGGCATTTTCCCGGCTTTGATGACGGCCTACTTCGTGTTCAAGGAACGCAATCGTCAGGCTGTCGCGGCCTTGACCGTGGGCGTCATCGTTTGGGCCGGATGGGCCATCCTCAACGACGCCGCAGTTCATGGATGGAACGACAGCTTTCTCGGGAGTCTCCTCTAGGAAGCCCGGGCGACGGCACCTATTGCCCGATTATCTCGATCCGGTAGCCGTCCGGGTCGCGGACGAAGCAGATCCGGTGTCCCTCGGTGCGGCCGCCCGGCCGGTAGGGCGGCTTTTCAGGCTCGATGCCGACGGAGGAGAGCTGCTCGAGGGTGTCGTCGAGGTCCTCGACGAGCAGCGCGATGTGGTTGTAGCCGGTGCCGAGGTCATAGGAGTCGACGCCGTGGTTGTAGGTCAGCTCGAGGCGGGGGTCCTCGCCGGGGAGGGCCATGAAGACGTTGATCGCCTCGTCGCCGATCGGCATCCGGCGCACCTCCTCGAAGCCGAGCTTCTCGTAGAAGGCGACCGAGCGGTCGATGTCGCCGATCCGGTAGCAGGTGTGGAGGAATGTGGCCACGATTTGCCCGGTTGAGGCTACCTTGGGGGGTGGCCCGCACGCCAAATTGCGGCCCCAGCACGTGAATTTCCCCGCTCCCACCGCTCACTACAGTTTCCGATCCGATGGCACGACGGACGCGCCGGCGAAGGCGCAGACCGAATAGGTCGAAGCTGAAGAAGCTGGCGATTCCCGCCGGCTTCCTGGCCTGCGCACTCGCGATCGCCGCGGGTGCGGCGGCGACCTGGGCGATCGACGTCTACGACTCCGCGCCTCCCCTAGCCAGCCTCAAGCCGGTGAAGCAGGGCCGCTCCTCCGCGATCTACGCGGCCGACGGCACGCTGATCGGCTTCATCCGGGCGAGCACAGTGCGCCAGCCCGTCAGCGGTCGGGCGATCCCCCAGAGCCTCAAATACGCAACGGTCGCGATCGAGGACAAGAACTTCTTCGAGCACGGGGCGATCGACCCGGAGGGCATCGCCCGCGCGGCCGTGAAGGACGTGCTTGCCGGCTTCAAGCCGGTGCAGGGCGCCTCGACGATCACCCAGCAGCTGGTCCGCAACCTCTACATCCGCGACCCCGAAGAGACGATCCGGCGCAAGCTGCGAGAAGCCCACCTCGCCTACGACATGGAGGCGGCGCACTCGAAGAACTGGATCCTCACCTCTTACCTCAACACGGCTCCCTACGGGACGGTGGAAGGCGAGACCGCGGTTGGTGTCGAGGCCGCCGCTCAGACCTACTACGGGAAGCCGGCGAAGGAACTGAACCTGACCGAGTCGGCGATGATCGCCGGGCTGCCCCAGGCGCCCTCCGAATACAACCCGTTCCTCGACCCGAAGGCGGCGTTGGCGCGGCGCAACGATGTTCTCGAGGCGATGGAGGAGCAGGGCTACATCAGCCCGCACGAATACCGCAAGGCCCGGCACCGCGGGCTCGGCCTCAACCCGGGGCACAAGTACACCGTGATCCGTGACCCCTTCCTCTTCGACCTGGTCGAGCAGGAGCTGATCGACAAATACGGCCTCAACACGGTCCGCTACGGCGGCCTCAAGGCCTACACGACGATTGACCCCGAGCTGCAGGAACGGGCGCAGGAAGCGGTCGATTCGTGCAGCGTCTGCTACCCGGAAGGGGGACCGGCCGCAGGCCTCGCCTCCGTCGACCCCTCGACCGGGGAAATCGTCGCCCTCGCCTCGACCGAAGGCTACGCGAGCGAAAGCCAGTTCAACTACGCCTGGCAGGCCCACCGCCAGCCCGGCTCCTCTTTCAAGACCTTCGTCCTGACCACGGCGATCAAGCAGGGGATCGACCCCGACACCACCTACTACAACGGGACCTCGCCCAAGACTCTCGAGATACCCGGGGGCGGCACCTGGACCGTTCACAACGCCGAGCCGGGAGGAGGGACGATGTCGCTCGCGGCAGCAACCTGGGCCTCGGTCAACGCCGTGTTCGCCCAGCTCGACCTGGATGTCGGGCCCGAGAACGTCACCCACACGGCGCACGAGATGGGGATCGAAGCGCCGCTGGAATCGGTGCCGGCCGAGGCGATCGGTGGCCTGGCCGTCGGCGTCACGCCGCTCGAAATGGCGGACGCGTACGCGACGCTCGCCAACGGCGGAATCCATCACGACCCGACCGCGATCGGCCGGGTGGAATTCCCGAGCGGCAAGGTCGACGAACCCGACCCCGACTCCGGCGATCGGGTCCTGACGGAGGGTGAGGCGTACGACGTCACCAGGCTGCTCGAGGGCGTGATCACGCAGGGCACCGGCGCGGGCTACACCTCGATGGGGTGCTCGGCGGCCGCCGGCAAGACCGGCACCTCGGAGGACCTCTCGGACGCCTGGTTCGCCGGATACACCCCTCTCTACTCGACCGCCGTCTGGGTCGGCCACCCGCAGTCGCGCGAAGAGACCGGCTTCGGCGGCCCGACCGCGGGACCGATCTGGCGCTCCTACATGGAATCTGCGGTTGCGGGGGACTGTCCGGAATTCCCCGTCCCGGACAGCCTGCCGGACCTCTCCGGGCTGGACAGCGGGCACACCTCGGGCTCGGCATCCTCGGGCGGTTACGAAAGCGAATACGAACTCGCGCCCGAAGAAGCTGAAAAGCCCGGCAAGAAGAAGACGGGCGGGGGAGACGAAGTCGCAGCGGAAGCCCCCGCTCCCGAAGGGGCCCCTCAGCCCGCGCCCGAACCGGCCCCGGCGCCGGCCCCCGAACCGGCGCCCGCCCCAGCGCCCTCGGTCGGCGGCGGCGTCGCCAGCCCGCCATGACCGAGGCGCCCGCCGGGCTCCTCATCAGCCACCCCGCCTGTCTCGAGCACGACCCCGGCGCCCAGCTTCCGGGCCACCCGGATTCGCCCGCGCGCCTGCGCGCGATCGAAGATCGCCTTGCCGAGCGCGACTGGCTCGGGTGGGCGCGGCTTGAAGCGCCGGCCGCGAGCGACGCCGAGATCGAGGCGGTTCACACTCATGCGCACGTCGCCGCGATCCGAGACCTGAGCCGCCGGGGCGGTGGTGCGATCGATCCCGACACGTACGTCGGGTCGTCGTCGCTGGACGCGGCGCTGCGCGGCGCCGGGGCGGCCTGCGAGATGACCCGGGCGCTGCTGGCCGGGGAGGCGCGGACTGGGCTCTGCGCGACGCGTCCCGCCGGGCATCACGCAGAGCCGGATCGGGCGATGGGATTCTGCCTCTTCGACAACGTCGCGATCGGCGCCGAGCTTGGGGTCCGCGAGCTAGGAGTCGAGAGGGTCATGGTCATCGACTGGGACGTCCATCACGGCAACGGCACCGTCGAGGCCTTCCGTCGGCGCCCGGACGTGCTCGTCGCGGGCATCCACCAGCAGGGGATCTATCCCGGGACGGGCTCGGCGAGGGACATCGGCACCGGTCCGGGCGAGGGCTACACGATCAACCTGCCCGTGCCCGCGGGATCGGATGAGTCGCTCTGGCTCTCGCTGCTCGAGCATCTGATCGTGCCGGCCGGGACCAGGTTCGCCCCACAGCTGATCCTCATCTCGGCCGGCTTCGATGCGCATCGCGCCGATCCGCTGGCCGGCTGCCGGCTCGAGGCTGAGTCCTTCGGACGGATGGCAAGCCGGGTTCGCGAGCTGGGACGGGTGCTCGGAGCCCCGGTCGGCGCCGTGCTCGAGGGCGGCTACGCACCCCCTGCCCTGGCCGACTCGGTGGTGGCGACGATGGCGGCGCTGGCGGGGGAGGGGGCGGTCGAGTCGGTTCCGCGCGACCGCGCGCTGGACTCCGATGGCCTCTCTGCGGTCGTCGCTCGCTGGACGGCATGATGGATGGGGTGAGCGATGGAGGCGAACTGGTGCGGCGGTTCCGCACCGCGCGGCGGGACCGTGAGCTCGCCGTCGTCGAGGGCTTTCACGCCCTCAAGCACGCTTTGCGGTTCGGGGCCGAGGTCGTCGAGGCGGTCTGCGCAGACCGGGGCGAGCTCGAGGCCCTCGCAGCGGAGCTGGCGCCGGACGTCTCCGAAGCACTCCTCTGCATCGTCCAGCCTGTTGAGCCGGACCTGATCGCCGAGCTGGTCCCGCAGGCGCCTCGCACCGGGGTGGTGGCGGTCGCGCGCCGGCCGGAGGCCAATTTCGCAGGCGCCCTCGCCGAGGTCGGGCCGCGCCCGATGGTCCTGCTGGAGGACCCCCGCACGATGGGCAACCTCGGCGCCTGCATCCGGGTCGCCGCCGCCGCGGACGCCGCGGGGGTGCTCACCACAGGCCCGAACGACCCCTGGCACCCGGACGCGATCCGCGGTGCCGCCGGGCTGCACTGGGCGCTGCCGGTCGCCGCGGTGGAGGAGGTGCCGAGCACCGATCGCCCGCTCGTCGCGATCGACCCGGAGGGCGAACCGCTGGGCGCCGAAGCGCTGCCTGCCCGCGCGGTGCTTGCGTTCGGCACCGAGCGGCAGGGCCTCAGCGCCATGCTCCTCGAGCAGGCCGACCTCCGAGTCGGGATCCCGATGCGCGAGGGAGTGTCGAGCCTCAACCTGGCCACCGCTGTTGCAATCGTCCTTTTCGCGGATAGGCTGGCGCCATGTCACTAGCAGACATCGATTTCGGCGAAGCCATCCTCCTTGCCCTCGAGATCTTCTTCTTCGTGGTCTGGATCTGGATCCTGATCACGATCCTCACCGACCTTTTCCGCGATCACGAAATGTCGGGCTGGGGCAAGGCGGCGTGGGTGCTCTTCCTGGTCATCGTTCCCTTCATCACGGCGCTCATCTACCTGATCGCCCGGGGAGAGGGGATGCGCGAACGCGCGATCAGAGCCCAGGCGGACGCCCAAAAGCAGATGGACTCCTACATCCGTGAAACGGCGAACGCCTCGCCCGCCGACGAGCTGCACAAGCTCCAGGAGCTGAAAGAAAAGGGCGCGCTGTCGGACGAGGAGTTCGACCGCGCCAAGGCCAAACTGCTGGCCTAGCGCGTTCCGTCGGCACGCACGGCGATTTCCCTGCAAAGGGCAGGACCTGCAACCGATGTTGCAGGTTATTAGCAACCGCTCACACTCAAGCGTCGACTTCGCTAGCGTGCGGCGCCGCATGGGTGTCCCCCCTACCGGCAACTCGCGGTGGCTGCTGCTGCCCGCGGCCCTTCTCCTTGCGGTTCTCTGCCTGACGGCGAGCGCGCCGGCGAAGACGCTCGGCGAAAAGCTTCAGGACACCCGCAGCAAGCTGGACGAAGTGCGGGCGAGCGAGAGCTCGCTCACCGAAACGATCGCCGAACAGAACCGCGCGATCGACTCGATGATCGGCGAAGTCTCCCAGCTGCGCCAGCGCCAGGCGGCCGTCGAGGCGGAGCTGGCGGCAAAGCAGGCCGAACTGGACCAGGCAACAGAAGAGCTGCTCGCCGACAAGCGCCGGCTGGCGCGGATCCGCGCCCGTCTGCACCGGGCGCTCGGCGTCCTTCGCAGGCGCCTCGTGGCGATCTATGAGGCCGGCACCCCGGACATGCTCAACGTCGTCCTCCAGTCGCAGAACTGGTCCGAGGTGAGCGCGCGGGCCGACTACCTGAGCCAGGTCCAGGAATACGACAACTCGGTCGCCGACCGCGTCAAGGGCCTGCGCGACCAGGCCCGCGCCGCGGTGCAGCGGATGGCGGCGGAGCGGCTGCGGATCAAGACGGCGCGTGACGCGATCGCCGTCAAGGAGCGTCAGGTCGCCGACGCCCGTGCCGCCGCGGAGCAGCGCTTTGCCGAGCTGAAGGAAGCGCAGTCGGCCCGCCGGCAGGCGCTCGGCGAGCTCGAGTCGCAGGCCCAGGCCCTCGGCGACAACCTCTCGACGATCTCCGAACAGATCGTCGGCGCCGGCGGTCCAGCGCCCTCGGGAACGCCGGCGCCGCTGACGCCAGGGGAGACGGCCAACTACATCTCCGAAAGCCAGGCGAGCGTCCCGAGCGGGGCGCCACCCGCGGTCGGCGCGGCGATCGAAGCCGCGAACTCGATCGCCACCACGCCCTACGTCTGGGGCGGCGGCCACGGCTCCTTCTCCTCATCCGGCTACGACTGCTCGGGCGCGGTCAGCTTCGCGCTGAACGGTGGCGGCTTCCTCTCGAGCCCGCTCGACTCGACCGGGCTTGAGACCTGGGGAGCGCCGGGCGCCGGCACCTGGATCACCGTCTACGCCAACTCCGGCCACGCCTGGATGATCATCGCCGGGCTCGCCTTCGACACGGTTGGCGGCCCCGGACCGCGCTGGCACCCCTCGCCGGTCAGCTCGACCGAAGGGTTCATCGCCCGCCACCCGCCGGGCTACTGATTGCACTGAGCACGCGGCTCCTGCTGGCCGACCAGGAGGCATCGCTTGCACACTCTCCGGTGAGGTGAGTAAATGGCAGCACTTGCACCGTATTTCTGTCCGTCCACTCAACATCGTCTTCGCCGTTTCCTGCCTGCTTGCCGCGGCGCTTCCTCTGGCGGCGACGGCGCAGGGCGCCGAGCGCATCTACTGGGCAAACGCCGGCGGCGCTCCGGCCCCGGAGATCTCGTTCGCGCAGCTGGATGGAAGCGGGGGCGCGCCTCTCAACACGCTCGGCGCACCGGCCGAATGCTGCCCCTTCGGTACGGCAATCGATTCGGCCGCGGGCCGCATCTACTGGGGAAACGAATTTCTGCCGATCTCCCTGGCCCTCCTCAACGGATCCGGCGGCGGCGCGCTGAACACTGCGGGGGCGACGACGAGCGGAGACTCTGAGGGCGTCGCGATCGATCCGGCGGCAGGCCGCGTCTATTGGTCCAACTACGGCGCCGACAAGATCTCCTTCGCCAATCTCGACGGTAGCGGCGGGGGCGACCTCGACACAACAGGGGCGACGGTGGACGGGCCGCAGGGCGTCGCCATCGATCCCGGGGCCAGCAGGATCTACTGGGCGAACTTCGGCACGCCAGCGATCTCCTTCGCCAACCTGGGCGGAGGCGGCGGCGACGACCTCAACACCGCCGGCGCGACCCTGTCCCGTCCATTTGGAGTGGCCATCGATGCGAGCGCGGCGACCATCTATTGGGCAAACGCGGAAGCGAACAAGATCTCCTTCGCCAGGCTGGACGGTAGCGGCGGCCGAGATCTCGACACGAGCGGCGCGACGGTCGTCTTCCCCGTCGGGGTTGCCATCGATCCCGAGGAAGGGCGGATCTACTGGGCGAACTACAACGCCGACAGGATCTCCTTCGCCAGACTCGACGGATCGGGGGGCGAAGACATCGTCACCGCTGGCGCGAACCCTGCCGCTCCAAACTCCCCCTCTTTGATGGAGGCTCCGCGCGCGGCCGGCGCCCCCGAGCTCGTGGGGAGTGCGGCGCCGCGCTCGACCCTGTCCTGTTCTCAGGGTACGTGGGCGCCCGACCTGATCGCCTCCTTCCTCTACCGCGCTCCGGAGGACATCGGATATGAGTGGACGCGCAACGGCGCCGTGATAGCCGGCGCCGACCAGTCGTCCTTCAGCCCGGGCGCGGTTGGCATCTACCGCTGCCGGGTGATCGCATCGGACGCGGCCGGCAGCAGCTCGCAGGTCAGCGCCCTCCATGCGATCTTCCGGCTTGGAGCTGTGCGACGCAACAAGAGGAGAGGGACGGCGAAGCTGATCGTCCAGCTGCCGGGGGCGGGCACAATCACGCTGGCCGGGAGGGGAATCGCGGCACCACGTGCGAAGCGCCGTGCCGAAAGTTCCGTGACAAGGAGGGTTGGGTCGGCGGGTGCCATCGCCCTCTTGATCAGGGCGAAGGGCAAGAAGGCCCGCAAGCTGAGCAAAACCGGCCAGGTGAGCTTGAGAGCGCGACTGACCTACGTTCCGACCGGTGGCCTTCCCGGCACCCAGACAAAGGCGCTAAAGCTGATCAAGCGCCGACGGTCGAGGCAGCGTTGAACCGGCTCGCTCAAACCTGCCGTGCCGCCGGCTCCGTGACAAGGAGGCATCGCGCCGGCCACCTCGCCCTGATCAGCGCAATCCTCAGCCTCTCGCCGGCTGCCGCCCCTGCAAACACCGCCGCCGCGACGGTGACGATCGGCAGCCCGCTGGGGTCCTCCTTCGCGCCGGTCGAATACACCGTGCTGGCGACCGCGGCCAACACCGATCTGCCGGAGGCGGGCGCCACCGTCACCTCGCCGATCACCGGGACGATCGTTCGATGGAGAATCGGTGGCGCGATAGGCGGCCCCTATCGCCTGCGCGTGCTGACACCCTTCGGCTCCGACGTCTTCGGTGGGGTGGCGACGAGCGGCCCCGTGACGTCGGGCTCCGCGGAGATCCGAACCATCGCAGCCAACCTGCCGATCCGCACAGGACAGACGATCGGCGTGGACAACTCGAGCTCCTCCGACACGTTGGGCGTCGCGGGCGTGATCGGGGCGCGCTTCATCAGCATCGAGCCGCCGCTGCCAGATGGCGCCGTTGGGTCGGCGACGTTCAGCCAGTCCAACAGCGAGCTCCAGTTCAACGCCGATGTGCAGCCCCCGCCGACCGTCGCCTCGATCAATCCAGCCTCCGGCCGGACCGGCGGCGGGACCGTGGTTACGGTCGCGGGTCGCGACTTCATCGACGTCACCGCCGTGCAGTTCGGCCAGGCTCGCGCCCAGAGCTTCTCGGTCGGCTCGGAAAGCACACTCACCGCCGTCGCTCCGCCGGGGTCCCGTGGAACCGTGGATGTCCGAGTGACGACGCCGGCTGGGACGAGCCTGCCGGCGCACGACGATGAGTTCACCTATGCCGATCGCGCGTCCCGCCGGTGCGTGGTGCCCAAGCTGAGGGGCAAGCGGCTGCGGGTGGCAAAGCGCAGGCTGCACAGATTCCACTGCAGGCTGGGCAGGGTCAAGGGGCCCAAGCGGGCCTTGTCCAGGGTGACGTCGCAGAAGCCGGGGCCGGGCGCCGTTCTTCCGGCCGGAAGCATGGTTCGAGTCAGGACGGTCGCGCCCGGTCGAAGATCCACCAGTTCGCGTTCGGCACCTCTCGACTAGGAGGCGGGCGCCCCCGCGGAGTCGACCGGGTGCCCGAGCTTCGCCCAGCTCCCGACCCCGCCGTGCGCGACGTGGAGCACCGGCTCGAATCCCTCGCGCTGGAGCACGGAGGCGGCGAGCCCGCTCCGTTTGCCCCCCTTGCAGATCGCCGCCACGGCGCGGTCCCTTGGCAGCTCATCGAGGCGGGCCGGCAGCTCTCCGAAGGGGATGTGCAGCGATCCGGGTATGTGCACCTCGGCGAACTCCTCCGCGCGGCGGACGTCGAGAACCAGGGGGGGCTCTTCCGAATCGAGCAGCTCGGCGAGGTCCCCTGGACCGATCAGCTCGATCCGGTGCACGGGTCTCTCCTCGGCTCGCCAGGCGCTCATCCCCCCGCCGAGGAAGCCCCGGACACGAAGGCCGACTGCGGCGAGCAGCTCCGCCGCGTCGAGCTCGTTCCCGTCCGAGGCGGCGACGACCACGACCTCCGCATCGGCCGGGATCACCTGCGCGACCTTCGTCGCGAAACCCGTGTCGTAGGCGGAGGCGCTGATCGCGCCCGGGATGTGGGCCTCGTCGAACTGATCGTTGGTGCGGGAGTCGACCGCGAAGGCGCCCTCCGCAATCGCGATCTCGAACCGCCGGGGCGTCAGTCGCGCCGGCGAGCCGATCGCCTCGACGAGCGGGCCTCGATTCAGCGCCACGATGCGGTCGACGTTCGGAGGGCGATCGCCCAGCGACGAGACGGCATCCTCGACGAAGGCGTCCTCGTCCTCGAAGCCGAGCGCCCGGTTGTGGCGCCGCTCGAAGCCGATCGTCGAGGAGGTCTTCAGGTCTATGCCGGAGCTGCCGCAGAGCGAGCCGCCGAGGTGGCCGGGCCAGACCTCGACCTCGTCGGGAAGCGCCAGCAGGCGGTCGTGCAGGGAGTGGAAGATCGCGGCCGCGCCCTCGCGGGGCTCGATCGCAAGGTCCGGGCGGGCGACGTCCCCGACGAAGAGCGAATCGCCAGTCAGGACGGCGACGGGGTCGCCGCCGCGGCCGGGGTCGCGGAGCAGGAAGGAGGTGTGCTCGGGCCGGTGGCCGGGGGTGTGCATGGCCTCGATCGCCGTTCCCTCGCCGAGCTCCAGGACCCAGCCGTCGTCGATCGGGTCGTGCTCATACTCGGCGCCCGCCAGCCTGTTGACGTGGATCGTGGCACCGGTGGCGCGGGCGAGGCGGCCGTGGCCCGATACGTGGTCGGCGTGGTTGTGGGTCTCCAGCACGTGCTCGATCTCGACCCCATGCAGGCGGCTCAGCTGGAGGTAGGGATCGATGTCCCACTGCGGATCGATCACCACCGCAATCCCGCTGCCGGAGTCGCCGACCAGGTAGGAGGCGCACCCGAGGTCCTCGTGGATGACTTGCCTGAAGAGCATCTCGCGCCCCACCCAGGCTACATGCGGCAGCGCCCCATGCCGCACGTGTGACATTGCCCACGCGGGGTATTTGCAGAGAAACACATATCTCAAGACGCATCGCCCGCTTCCGGGCAGGGCTTCGGCAGGCGGACGGAAAGGGGGATGTCATGGAGTCGACGACGATTCGCGCAACCGAGCCGACCGTCGGAGAGCGGGGGCGGGAGGCGATTCGGGCTGCCGAGATCCGCGAGGGCTGGACCCCGGCCGATCCGGGGCCGCTTGGCCTCGCCGCATTTGCGCTGACGACCTTCGTCCTCAGCATGTTCAACGCGAACCTGGTCAGCAGCGCCGGCGAGCCGGTGGTGCTCGGCCTCGCACTCGGATACGGCGGGCTCGCCCAGATCCTGGCGGGCATGTGGGAGTTCCGCACCGGAAACACCTTCGGCGCGGTGGCGTTCACGTCCTTCGGGGCCTTCTGGCTCTCCTTCTGGGCGTTCGTGACGTTCTTCGCCGGGGACATCCCGGCTGCGCACGTGGGCGATTCGGTCGGCCTCTACCTGATCGCGTGGGGCATTTTCACGACCTACATGTTCGTCGCCTCGCTACGGACGACCGCGGCCATCGCCGTCGTCTTCTTCCTGCTGGCGATCACCTTCTTCCTGCTCGGCATCGGCAACGCCGGCGGTCACGAAGGAATCGTCGAAATCGGTGGCTGGTTCGGACTGGCGACCGCGGTCGCCGCCTGGTATGCATCGTTTGCGGCGGTGACCAACTCGACCTTCGGACGGACTGTCCTTCCAGTTCGCCCGCTTGGTCGCTGACCAGGAGGAGGGAGAGATGGCAACGAGAGATCGCTCGTCGGAGCTGGAGGGTGAGCTCGAGGCGCTGCTCGATATCGAGCGCTTCGAGCCCCCTGCCGAGTTCCGGGAAGCCGCATTGTGGAAGGACCCGGCCGTCTACGAGGAAGCGGCGGCCGACCCTCAGGCATGGTGGCTGCGACACGCCCGTGAGCTGCTCGACTGGACGGAGGAGCCCAGCGAATCGCTGGACGAGTCCGACCCGCCCTTCTACAAATGGTTCGCCGACGGACGGCTTAACGCGTCGGCGAACTGCCTCGACCGCCATGTCGACGCCGGCCTCGGCGACCGGGTTGCCTATCACTGGCGCGGCGAGCAGGGGGAGGAGCGTCGGATCACCTACGCCCAGCTGCTGGCCGACGTGCAGCGCTTCGCGAACGCGATGCGCGACCGTGGCATCTCCAAGGGGGACGTGGTCGGCATCTACCTGCCGATGATCCCCGAGGTCGTCGTCGCGATGCTCGCCTGCGCGAGGATCGGCGCGCCGCACAACGTCGTCTTCGGCGGCTTCTCCGCAGAGGCGGTCCGGGAGCGAATGGAGTTCTCCGAGGCCAAGGCGCTGATCACGGTCGACGGCGCCCGCCGCAAGGGCGAGACGGCGCCGGTCAAGGCGCGCGTCGACGAGGTGATCGGCGAGGTGGGCTCGATCGAGACGATCTTCGTCGTCCGGCATACCGGCGCCGACTGCGAGATGAAGGACGGGCGCGACGTCTGGGTCGACGAGGCGATGGAGGCCGCCGCCAAGGAGTGCCCGGCCGCGCCGATGGAGGCGGAGCACCCGCTCTACATCCTCTA
>DASXAR010000071.1:0-13328 GCA_036406595.1 Solirubrobacterales bacterium
GCGAATTTGGAGGGGCGGGCCTTGGCGGCGCCGGTGAATTTGGGCGGCGTGCGATCGGCTTCCTGGATCTCGACCGCGCCGATGTCGGCGCCGTCGGCCGCGTTCGGCCGCGAGGCCAGGTCCGAGGGCCGCGGCAGCCCGCGCTGGTCGCTGCCGAGGCCGAAGCTCGAGCCGGCGTCGAGCACCGGGCTGTCGGCGGCCGGGGCCATCGTCGGCGTCGGCCCCCCGTTGGCGGCGAGCGGCAGCAGCTTGGGATCGGAGAGGAGCGGCGCGCCGCTGATCTGCGCCGCGTCCGCGTGGACGCTGCCGACCAGGTCGGCCTGGCCCGCGTCGATGCTCGCCGAGCTGGCGGCGGGCTGGGGGACGAGGTAGGAGGACTTGACCGCGGTCAGCTGGAAGGGGCCGGCCGGCGAGGTCGGCGGCGCGCCCCAGGCGATCGTGTCGCGCAGCGTGACCGCGGCGCTGCGGACCGTCTGGCCGTCGTAGACCAGGTCGTAGATCTCGGCGCCGTCGGAGTCGGCGGTGTTGTCGGCCAGCGTCGACCCGGTCGCCGTCACCGAGCCGCTGAGGTTGAAGATCGCGCCGCCCATTCCCTTGCCGCCGTCTTCGACGTTGTCCTCGCCGCCGAGCGCCTGGTTGCCGGTCAGGGTCGAGTTCTCGAGCGTCAGCTCGCCCTGCATGTTGAAGATCGCCCCGCCCATCCCGGCACCGCCGCCCCCGGCCGTGGTCGTCGGGCTGCCGCCGCCGAATCCCGGGGCGCCTTGGGCGTGTTCGCCGCTGCCGCCGCCCCCGCCGAAGCCGCCGAAGCCGCCATTCTCGGTGGGGTAAGGGCCGCCCCCTCCGCCTCCGCCGAAGCCGCCCCCGCCGCTGCTGGAAGAGCCGCCGAAGCCTCCGCCTCCGCCACCCCCACCGCCGACGCCGCCGCCCCCGGCGCCCTCGCTGGAGCTCTGCTTGCCGCCGGCACCAAAGGCGCCGCCCACTCCGCCGGAGCTGGGGAAGCCGCCACCGCCACCGCCGCCCGCACCGTCGCCGCCGCTCCCCCCGAGGTTTTCGAAGTAGGCGCCTCCACTCCCGCCGAGGCCAGTCGGCGGACCTCCGCCGGCCCCGCCGTACTCCGCTGCACCGTCGCCAATCCCGTTCTGGCCCTGGCGGAAACCGGCACCGCCGCCGCCGCCCCCGTTTTCGGGGACGCCGCCGCTGCCGCCGCCGAAGCTGCCGGGCCCGAAGCCGCCGCCGTCTTTGCTCGCGCTGGGCGAGCTGGTGCCGATGCCGCCGCCTCCCCAGCCGGCCGACGTGTCGATCGCCGAGCCGCCCCGGGCAGTGTTGCCGGTCAGCGTGACGCCCTGGAGGTCGACGGTGCCCTGGTTGAAGATCGCGCCGCCCATCCCGGCGCCGCCGCCACCGCCGTTCGAGTTGCCGCCGGCGGCCAGGCCGCCGGAGAGGGTCAGGTTGCGCAGGGTGAGGACGCCGGGGCCGGGGGTCACGTAGCCCTCGGTGTGGTGGGCGACGCTGGTCGGGTCGGCCCCGACGAAGAAGAGGCGGAAGGCCGGCGTGCCGGGGCTCGTCTGGCGGCTGATCGTCGCGCCGTTGCCCTCGATCGTCAGCGGCCCGGCGATCGCCGGCAGCGCATTGGGCCCGTACCAGTAGTTGTCGACGTCGCCGAACGCAAAGATGCAGCCGGCGCCGAGGCTCACCGTGTCGGGTGAGACGCCGTTGGCGTTGGCGAGGCCGATCGCGTTGCGCAGCGCGGCCGTGTCGCCGACCGTGCCCTGGCAGGGGAGCGCGAAGACGGCGGCGGAGGCCACCTCACCACTGAGTGCGAGGCAGGCCAAGAGGCCCGCGGTCATGCCCAGCAGATGGCGCAAGGCCCGACCCCGTGCCACTCCATTCCCCCCTGATGGCATGGGTGGATGTTAGGAGCCGACCGCGACGGCGGTCAAACACCCTGCCGGTGCGACGGCTCAAACAGCCTGTCCAGTACTACTGCGCCGCCAGCCGTTCGGCGGGTCGCTCAAAACAGCGATGAGATCCCGACCCGCGAATCACCGGCGCGACACTCGGGCGCGATGCAGGCGAAGTCGGTCTGAAAGATCGAGCCGAAGAGGGATTTCGCCGCGGGAAAGATGTAGGTTCCCTTTTCCAGCAGCAGTTCCTCGACGTTCTCGCGCTTGAGGACCAGCAGCTGTGGCTGCTTGTGTGGTTTGCGGAACCGGATCAAGACCGAGTTCGAATCGCTGGAGACGTAGCTGCCCTCGATCCTGCGCTGGTCCGTCAGGACGACCAGGACGTGAGGTCGCACTTCCGGGAACTCACGCTGCCGAGCCCCGCTCAGCACGACCGCCGCGATGCTGGCGGCGGTCAGCAATCTCCAGAGCGGGAAGGAGGTGCTTTCGTCTTGGGCCAGCTCCCTCAGATACGCCGCGATAAGCCGGAGTGAGTAATAGAGAAGGAGCGTCAGGACAACCGTGACGATCACTCCGGCCCAGTCCAGGGGGACGAAGAGGAAGATCAGCGCTCCAAACGCCAGGGAGGGAGCAACCGCCTCCTGAGAAAGCACGTTGGCCGCCAGGCGCCGGAGCCAGGAGGAGCTGTCCGGTCCGCGCGTGGCCCAGCGGGCGATACGCACACCTCCCCATCCGAGCACGGCAATCACCAGCGCGCCGAAGAAGATGGAGATCACCAGCTCACGGACCCCGGCGGCGGCGACCTGTGCCTTTGGGATGAGCGGCAGGATCTCGTCAGGTGGCAGGCCCCCGCGCTTGAACTTCTGCCACTCGACGAAGTAACCGGCGCCGAAGAAGAAGATCCCGGCGCCGGCAAGGGCCACCAGCGCCTTGCCGGCCGTATCGAGGCTTTCGCCCAGCCGTTCGCGCAACCCGACACCGACCTTGCGAACGGCGTCGGGCTTGGCGAGAGGCGGAGTCTCGGGCGCCATCACCCCGAAGTCTCCCAATGCGGTCCGAGCCGGCCAGGGCCCGATCGGCAGGGGAACAGGCCCACACTCGGCATCGGCGCTTCGCCGGCGGCCCTCAGGAGCAGGATCAGGGTGCCGGACAACCCGGTCATCAGGCTGGGATCCCCTCCCGGGCCGCCCAGCCCGTCCGGCCAGCGCTCCACGTCGTCGCCGAGAATTGCCACGACCCGATCGAGCAACCAGCGAGCGGCGGTCAGATGCTCCTCTTCGCCCAGCACCGAATGCGCGGTGAGCAGCAGTTCGATCGTGCCGCCGAGCCCGTGGCAGATGGTCAGTCCGTGGTCGGGGGGACGGCCGGCTTCGATCGATCCCGTGGCGGCGGCAACGCTGGACTGGAGGGCGGCGGCCGCCTCCGCGAGCAGGATCGGTTCCTCCCGCCCCAGCCCGTGAAGGCGCAGGCGCACCAGGCCGGCACCCACGGCGCCGTGACACCACCAGGTCGGAAACGCGGGCCGACCGCCTGCATGCGCGGGCCGACCGCTTGCATTACCCGTTCCTGCGCGCAGGTCGGGCCAATTGCTGCGCCGGCGGTCGAACCAGCTGCGCTCGTAGCGCAGAGCCTCGCGGACGGCCTCCCCGAGCGCCGCCCCACCGGCCCGGGCCTCGAGCTCGCCCAGCGCCCAGGCAATGCCTCCCGCTCCGTGGGCCAGACCGCAGAGGCCGGGCTCGCCGGGACGCCCGCTCGCCCATGACGATCCCCAGGGGTGCCCATCGGCCTCCTCCAGGATCGCCTGCCCGAGCATCGTCCCCCGCTCCAGCAACCACTCGTCCTCTGTCTCGTCATAGGCCGCCATCAGCGCGACGAGGGCGCCGGCGTTTCCCCCGATCACGTCCTGGGATGCCAACGGAGCAGCGGTCGCCTCGTCCAGCAGCCCGAGCCCACCCTCGACCAGGGCGGGGTCCGCCAATGCCGTGCCGGCCTGCATCGCGGCGATCGCAACGCCGCTCAGGCCGTCGTGAAGTCCTCGGCCAACCCGAACGCCCGCCCGCCGCAGCGCTCCCGAGGCGCCGGACTGCGCGAGCTCGCGGAGATCGGCGCGACCGAGGGCCTCTCCCGCATGCGCCAGTGCCCAGGCGATGCCCGCGTCCCCCTGGTAGACCGTCGGGTCGCCGGTTCGGTGAACGAGGCGCCGGCCCTCCTCGGACTCCTCCACGTCGCCGTGCATCCATGTGCATCGATCTTCGGCGACGATCGCGGTCTCGGCCAGCGCGTCGGCGATCTCGTCGGCGAGGTCCAGCAGGGTGCCGACAGGCGTGGCCTCCGTCACTCCCACGGCAGCCTCCGGGAGGGGCCGGCGAGGTAGGGGCGCTCGACCGGCACGCCCTCCTCGCGGAGGCGCTCGGCGACCGCCTCCAGAGCGGTGTCGGCGTCATTCGCGGCGCCGCGCGATCGCGCCCTCAGCACTCCTTCGGCGATCAGCCGGGAGCGGTGCTGGCCGAAGCTCTCGCCCGTGCCCGGGTCGTCGCATACGGCGAGCCCCCGGCGGGCGGGCAGGGTGAGGGGCGGTGCGCCAGCGCGGAGGCGATCGTGCAGGGCGGCGGCGATCCGATCCAGGCCGTCGCGCAGCTCGTCGACCGCCTCCGGGGGGAGGTAGAGGACGACGGCGTCGGCGCGAACGTAGGACCTGCGATCGACGGCGCACTTGAGCATCCAGGGCGTCGCGGCGCCGATCAGCCGGGCCGAGACGGCGCGGACCAGAGCCGCCACGTCGCCGGGGCCGATGTTCCAGTAGAAGCGCACCAGCGCCTCTGCGGGAGCCTCGAGCCTCCAGTCCGGAGAGTGCGTGCACCACCAGCCATGGCTGTCGAGGGAATCCCTTCGCGCCGGGGCGAGGAGGTCGTCGCCGGGCGAGGGGGAGAGGCCGGGGCGGGCGAGCGCCACGTGCTCGCAACGCTCCAGCGTGCGTAGCTCCTCGCCATGACGCGCAACGACCTGGGCGGCCGGGCCGACCTCCTCGGCGACCCAGCCCCGCTCCCACACCTCGCTTCCGGCATGGGCGGCCCGCAGCACCGCCGCGAGGTCGGCAGGGAGGTCAACGGGGACGGGACAGTCCTCGACCGGGGCCGCATACCACGCCTCGTAGAGGTGCTCGCCGAGCCGATCCGCCGTGCTGCCGGCTGCGAGAGCCGCTTCCGCAGCCCCGATCGCGCCCCGGAGAGCGTCGGCGGGACCGTCGGCGCCTCCACCCACCGGATCACCGCCCGGCGGGGAGGAAGGTGCGCGCCCACGCCGTACGGTCGACGGCTATCGCGCCGGCCAGGTCGAGGAGCGCCCCGGTGACCGGGGGGACCTCACGATGCGTCGCCATCGCCGCCAGCTGCACGACGGCCTGCGCGAATCGCGCCACGGCGAAGCAGGCGAGCTGGTCCGGGCTCGTCTCCAGGGCCGGCCCGATCGCGTCGGCGTGGGCGGCAAGGGCGGCGCGGCAGACCGGCCCGACCGAGGCCGGGTCGATTGCCCCTCCGGCGAGCAACTGGGTCGTCACGATCGTCTCGGCGAGCCCGGCGACGTCCCAGCCCGGGTCGCCCCACCCGGCCAGCTCCCAGTCGATCAGCCAGAGCCGCCAGGCGCCGCTCGGCTCGCGGCGGGCGAGGACGTTGTCCCACTTGACGTCGCCGTGGATCGGCGCCCGCGCCGACCAGGCGTTGCCGGCCTCCTCCACGAGCGCCATCAGGTCGGCCCGTTCGCTCAGCTCGCTCACCACTCGGCGCGGTCCCTCATGCGCCGCCGCGAAGTCGGGGGATCCTCCCCCGGGCAGATCGAAGACCCAAGGTCTCTGAGCGAGCGGGAGCGCCGCGGGCCGTTCGCCCCCCGCGGCGGCGAGGTGGAGCGAGGCGAGCGTCCTGCCCAGCTCGGCCGCAACCACATCGAGTGTCCCGTCGAGCGTCCCCCACAGCTCGTGAACCGTGCGAGCGCCCTGGGGCGCCTCCAGCACGAGCCAGCCCTCGTGCTCCGGGACGGTGGTCGGGCGCGGCGCGAGGGAGCGGATCTGCGGTGTTGCGGCCAGCCATCTGTATGCGGCAATCTCCGCCTCCACCAGGGCGGGGGCGTCCGGCCCCGGCCCCGGCTGCTTCACAGCGAGCCTCGGGACCTCCGACACCTCGACGATGTGGACCGGGTTGGATCGCGACTGCTCGTGCAATCCAACCTCTCCGTCGCACGCCGCGGAGGCATCGACCAGGCCCGCGCGCACGAGCCCCGCGAGCACGCGCCCCGGCGATGCCGGGGCGCTCGGCGCGGTCACTCCCCCTTCGCCTCTTCCTCCGCCTCCTTCACCGCCTCCAGGGCCGCCGCGTAGCCCTGCCAGTACAGGTCGTCGGCCTGACCGGCTCCGGGGGTCCCATACAGCTCACGCGGGTTGAAGGGCCCGATCTCACCCGGGTTGATCGGCCCGACTTCTCCTGGTCGGAAGTGTTCGAACGGTGGATCTCCGCAGGCTCGCGTCTGCAGCGGTTCGAAACCGCAGACCCACGGCTGGCTCACCACGGAACAGACCTGGGGCCGCGTGAGCACGTTGCAGAACACCGGCCTCGTCACGAGCGGGCGGCAGACGATCGGCTTCGTGACGATCGAGAAACCCGAGCAGAGGTCGACGTTCAGCTCGTCGAGGACCGACTGGATCGGGTTCGCAACGCCCATGGTTCCGGTTTTGTTGCCGGCGAAGTGGAGACCGACGACATTGTTGCCCGCCTCCACGACCGCCGATCCGGAGTCGCCGTGGTCGCCGAACTGGGTGCTTTTCGACGTATCGACATCGACCCGGATCTGTTCTTTGAGGATGTGGGTGCCGAGGCCGTCGCCGTAGTCGATCGACGTCGAGTAGTCCACAGAGGTGACTTTGCCGTAGGTCAGTTCGGTCGTTCGCCCCCGCTTGCGCACGGCCATCCCGACCGACGCCGTCATCTTGCCCTGCACGCTGCCGATTTCGGCGATCGCGCATTTCCATGATTTGCCGGCGTCGAGCCCGACCACCGCTCCGTCCACATGTTCGCTGAGGACCGCTCGCTGCAGCGTTCCAAACTTCCCGGCAGGACAGCTGCCCCCGTCCACGCGCCCTGGCTGGGTCATCGTGTCCCCGACTTTCCACCCGGTGTCGATGCAGGCGACGTGGAAATTCGTCAACGCCATCGGGTCGTGGCTCGTTCGATCCCGCACGAAGACCCCGAGGGTGCCGACGAAGATGTAATAGCCGGCGGAGGGAACGTCGGGCGGTTCGAGGTAGACGGACCGGCAGGGGCCCATGCTGATCCCGCCCTCCAGCGTCGAGTAGGTCGATTTGTCGATCTGGGTTTCGACCTCTTCCAGCGCCGGGAGATGGAGGACGATCTCCTCCTCGATCACGTCGGTCGGGATGCCGTCGATCTCCTTGGGGATGAGTTCGTCGGCCTTCAGTGAGCTTCTTGACTTCTTTTTCTTCACCGAGACGACGATCGCCATGCGGTCGGTCTTCTCGCCCTTCGTCGTCTTGTAGTTGATGTCGACCCCGGTGACGTCAGGGCGCGCCAGCAGGTCGTCCTCGACCCGCCGCTTGGTCGGACGGATCTCGGCTCGGGATCGCTCCGCCTCGGAACTGGTCATCGCTCCTCCTCTCGGGAGCGGCGATCCCTTGCCGGGGAACCCTTGGCGCGGGGACCGCGCGCTACGTGGTTCGGGGTCGGGGGACACACAAGCCCTCCGGCATTGAACCGACCGTAGACTTCGGCACCGGATTGGACAAGTGCTCTAATCGTTTGTTCGATTTGGACGGGCGCTCTCCCCCGCCGCCGCGGTTGTGCCGGAGGGCATCGGCCTCCAAACCGGCAGATCGCCCAAGAGGTCGCGATGGAAGGTCGCCAGGCTCGCGCCGGTCAGCCACCAGCCGCGATGGACGAGGTGCTCGCAGATCTGAGCCGAGAGCCTCGAGAACGTCGTCTTGACTTCGGCCAGTCGCTCACCGTCGAATGCCGGGACCGGGTTCAGATCGACCCAGTCCCGGTCGGGTTTGTCGATTGTGCTCGCAAGTCCGAAAAGAACTCCCTGGCGCGCGAAGTCGGGTGGCACCTGCCGGTTGCTCTTCGCCTTCTCCCACGCCTGAAATCGCTCGATCATCGTTCGGACCCGCAGCGCCGTGGCCTGGCGGTACAGCAACTCACTCGAGCGGCGCAGATCACGAACGATCGGGGCATGGCTGACCAGCCCGGTCATTCCCGTGCGAAGGACGCCGCCGGCGGATACGACAACCAGACACGGGCCGCGGAGGTCGTCGATCGCCTCGAGACCGAGGTTGTCATAGACGCCCCCGTCCAACAGCCGAACGTCGGCGCCAGATCCGCAGGGAAAGGTCAGGCCGGGAAAACGGGTTGCGGCGAACGGACCGGGGACCGATGCCGAGGCGGCGACCGCGGTCGCGACCCTGAGTGTTGTTTCGCCGGTCGGGATGTGTCCGATCACGTAGTCGCCGATCCACTCGCGATCAAAGCCGAAGCGCACGCCGCTGGTCTCGTTCGCGGCATTGAAGGTGAAGAGACACCCGTCCGACAGATCCCTCAGCTCGCGCTCGTCGAAGAACCAGCGATCGAGGGTGCGAGCCAGGACGTCCGTTCGGGTCATCGGGCCAAGAGCCCGCCAGCTGTCAAGCAGGAGCGTCCTGGTCAAAGAGCGATCGCGGGCTCCCCAGAGAATCTTGCCGAGAACATGGCGATCGACCACCTCGGGGGCGAAGCCGGCCGCCTGGATCTCCTCATAGGAGGTGGCAAAGAGCCCGTTGGTGATCGAGCCGCCGGAGACCGAGGAAATCCAGCCGACGCGGTCGAGTAGACCGGCGTCGGCCATGAAGCGCAGGGCACCGGCCGCGGTGAGGGCAGCGCGCCAGCCCCCACCGGAGAATGAAAGGGCAAAGCGATCCTCAGCGGGACGTTGCGGATGAGCCCTTTCCGGGCGATCGCCGCAGGGCTCGACCAGGTTGCGCCGCGAGGTGCCGATCGTCTGCGGGGGCCTGACGCTCAACGGACGAACAGCTCGCGCTCCAGGCACCGCGGCGAGTCGGGGTCGAAGTAGTCCGCCGCCCATCTTTCCGGGCGCCGCTTGAGGCGGAGCGGCTTGGACTCGGACGCGCGGTGCTGGACGGCGCGAAAGCGGTAGTGGTCGATCAGCTTGATTGCCTCCACCGCGTAGCTCGAGACCACCATCGGGTCGGAGAACTCGACCAGGTTGTCGCCGTTGTCCGACTCCCCGCCTTCGGCGAGATTCGAGGAGCCGGCGTAGGCCAGCGGGTGTGTTCCATTGAAGTCGCAGACGATGAACTTGTGATGGATCGAGATCCCGCTGCCGCCGCTGTACTCGGCCCGGAAGGGTTCGGGCGCCTTGGAGCGCAGGTAGTCGAAGGGGATGAACGGGGAGTCGGGGTCAGTCGGTGTCGTCGCCTTGAGCTCTCCGGTCAGCCTCTGGGTGGTCCCGAAGGCGTAGAGGTCCTTGCGGTCACGGAGCTTCTCGATCCGGTCCATGACAGGGCCCGACGCTCCTCCGATGTCCATGATCGCGAACAGCAGCGAGTTCTCGGCTCCGTCGATCGCGTCCGCGACCCGGTCCAGTGAGAGCCCGGGATCGCCGTGGGGCGCGAAGCTCACCGCGGCCTCGGGGAGGCCCTGGCCGGAGAGATCGAACCACTCCTTGGCGAGATCGCTGGAGCGGAAGTGCGAGGGGTCTTCCCAGGCCGCCTCGAACACGGAGGAGAAGCGCTCGGCGGGGCCATCGCCTTCGAAGACGAAGACCGAGTTCGACTGCGCGTACAGGCCGCGGACCGAGAAGTTGGCAGACCCCGACAGCACCTTGTGGGTCCCGTCCCCGCGGGTGAGGATGAAGATCTTGTCGTGGGCGAGGGAGCCGAAATGGCCGGTCCTGACGTTGTCGGCGCCGGCGGAGTGAAGAAGCGCCTCCTTGGCTCCGACCTCCGGCGGGTCGTCGCTGCCCGCATGGTGAACGTGGCTCCCGGAGTCGTCGAGGAAGGTCCGAAGTCTCGGGCCGAGGCGCTCGAGCTGTCGGATCAGGTCGGGCTCGTCGAGGTCGAAGGCGAGCACGTCGAGTTTTGAGCCGCCGTCGTCGACGGCCTCCTGGAGCATGCGGTAGACGAGCTCGCGCGCCTGAAAGCCGAGCCAGCGCCACTGGTCGACGAATTTCTCACTGGGGAAGTCGAAGGTCTGGGGGTCCGGGTAGAGGGGTGCGTTGTCGAACAGCTCCGCATAGGCCTGGGAGGAGAGCTCGCCCCGGGTGAAGCCGAGCTCGAAGTTCGCGTGGGCGTCCTCCCTGAGGTCGATTTCGAGGCTGGTCTCCGGACCCGCTTCGAGCTGGTCCTCGGAGCCGCCGGCGAACAGCATCGCCGTGGCTGTATAGAGGAACTTCCCGGCGGGGACGCGGCGAGGAAAGTGGACCCAATGGAACTTTTGAATCGGGGCCTCATCGGTCGGTGTGACGATCGCCCGGCGCTCGGCCGGGCTGGTGTCGGCGGTGACCGGATCGGCGAAGGTCAGGCGGTTGTTGATCGTGAACTCCCTTCCCTCGGGGGATCGGTAGCGCACGGCGAAGCCGGCAAGGCTCTCGTGAAGCGACTGCTCGACGTCGAATGCCAGAAGCGCAGCCCCCTCCCCGCGATGGGCCGCGAAGGTCAGGCCGCCGCTTGAGCTACTGACGGTGGCCACGAGAGCGTGAGCACCAGATCTCAGCGACGGAGGCGAAGCCGGGGGCCGTGATCAACATCGTGTCCCTCCTGAATGGGGGTGAGACGACCCGTTCGATCAAGCTAGCCGACCCGGAGAAGCCCGTCAATCGACTCCATCTTTCGTTGAGGCCCCTGACGCTCCAGGACAATTGTTGCGACGGTAGCGATTCACGTCGTCCCAGAGGTCCGGTGAGGAATGAGGAGGCAAGATGCCAGAGAACGCCGGAGAGACGCAGGAACTGAGGAAAGCGGAGGAGACCAAGCGGGACTGGTCCCAACACGTCAAGGAAATCGGCGGCCTGCTCGCGGTGGTCGCCGGCCTGCTGGCGATCGCCGGAATTGCCGCAGGGGCGTTCATCGCAGGCAGTCAAACTGCTGCGACCGTGGCCGGTTCGGCGACCGCCGTCGTGGGCTCGATCGTCGGCGCATACCTGGGCGTCAAGATCGGCACCGACCAGACAAGAAATGCCATCCAGGGTCAAAGGGAAGAGGCGGCCAAAGGACAGGTCTACGCCGCGCACATGGCGAAGGAGGAAGCCCTCAAAGCCGTTCCGCTGGCGCAGGAGGCCGCGGAGGCCGTCCGCGCCCTGAAATGAGCGCGCGGCCGGCCGGCCGCTGACTCATACAGACGCCTATCGCGGCTTGACAGCGACGCACTGCTGGTGGAAGCCTCGCTTAGGAAGGGGTGCCGGTTGCCGGTCGCCGAAGGCACTCCCGATAGGACAGACCCCAGGAGGTGGTCAGATGCCACGCAAGATCAAGGGCTATGGATGGCTCCCAGATCTCCCTGACGGGCGGGATCTGCTGTACGGAGCCCCGGTCGAGGCCGTCGCGAAACTTCCCAAACGGGTGGACATGCGCAAAAAGTTCCCCCCTGTCTACGACCAGGGCCAGCTTGGCAGCTGCACCGCAAACGCGATCGGCGCCGCCCTGGAGTTCGACCAGATGAAGCAGAAAGAGAAGGCGTTCACGCCTTCGAGGTTGTTCATCTACTACAACGAGCGGGCGATGGAGGGCACGGTCCACTCGGACAGCGGCGCCCAGATTCGCGACGGCATCAAGACGGTCGCCAAGCACGGCGCTTGCCGAGAGAACCCGACCTGGCCCTACAAAATCGGAAAATTCGACGCCAAACCACCGAAACCCGCCTACGCCGAGGGCAAACGGCACCAGGCGATCAGATACCTGCGGCTCAACCAGGCCCTGGGCCAGCTCAAGGGCTGCCTGGCCTCGGGGTACCCGTTCGTCTTCGGCTTCGCCGTCTACGAGAGCTTCGAGAGCTCCCGGGTGGCGAAAACGGGCCATGCGCCGATCCCGAAAGCGAACGAGGCCCTGCTGGGCGGGCACGCGGTCACCGCGGTCGGCTACGACGAGGCGAAACAGTGGTTCATCGTTCGCAACTCCTGGGGCAAGGGCTGGGGCATGGGCGGCTACTTCACGCTGCCCTACCCATACCTGCTCCAACCCAGCCTCTCGCAGGACTTCTGGACGATCCGAAGGGTGGAGTAGGGGGGAGGGGCTCGGGCTGGAGGCCACGATCGCCGGGTGTGGATTCGGCGCCCACCGATGATCGTCGACCTGCACGCGCACTACCCGATGCATCTAGTTCCCGGCGCGCGAGTGAGGCTGCTACGGCTTCTCCGGTCGCGCAGGGAGCGCCGGCGCCTGCGAGATTGGCTGCGGGCGATCCTCGTCGGGCTCGCGAGTCTCTTCGCCAACTACCGCTCACTCTTTTCGGGCCCCCGCGTGCGGATGAGCTATATGCGCACCGGGGGCGTGGGCGTAGCGCTATCCGTCCTCTACTCGTTCTTCGACGAGGTCGATCTGGTTGACGGGGCGCAGCCCCGCCCGGGCTACCTCGAATCGGTCGAGGGTCAGCTCGAGATGGTCGAGAGCCACGTCGCGGCTCGGCATGGCGATGACGCCGCGATCGCGCACAATCCCGGCGAGCTGGACGAGATCCTGGGTGCCGGCAAGCTCGCACTCGTCCACTGCGTCGAGGGCGGCTTCCATCTGGGATCGGAGCCGAGCGAGGTCGAGGCCGCGGTGCACCGGCTCGCCGGGCTGGGCGTGGCGTACATCACCCTCGCGCATCTGGTCTGGCGGGGAGTGGCGACCGACGCCCCGGCGCTGCCCTTCCTGACCGACGCGGAGTACCGCCGCTGGCTGCCACAGCCGGAGGAAGGGCTTTCGAATCTCGGGCGTGCGGCGGTCGAGGCGATGTTGAGGGAGCGCGTCCTGATCGACCTTTCGCACATGAGCGAGCGTTCGCTCGAGGACACCTTTGCCCTGCTCGACCGGCTCGACCCCGAGAGGTCGGCGCCGGTGCTGGCCACCCACGCGGGATACCGCTTCGGATCTCAGGAATACATGCTCAAGGCCGAGACGCTTCGAACGATCGCCGAGCGGAACGGGGTGGTCGGATTGATCTTTGCCCAGCACCAGCTGAACGACGGAGTCCCGGGCCTGGAGGCTCGCGGTCTGGGATCCCGGGTCGGAAAGCGCCGGCGATCCGAGCGATCGTTCGAGGTCCTCTGTCGTCATATCGATCGGATCCGCGAGGAGACCGGTTCGCATCGGCACACCGCGATCGGCTCCGACCTCGATGGGTTCATCAAGCCGACGCTCGCCGGCTTGGAGGACATGCGGGACATGGCGGG
>DASXAR010000072.1:0-1529 GCA_036406595.1 Solirubrobacterales bacterium
CGGGCGCAAGCCGACCCGATTCGTCTACATCGGTCTGCTGCTGGTCGCCCTGTTCGTCGGGGTGGGCGCGCTGCTCGCGAGCGAAGCGCCCTGGTGGGGAGGCCTGCTGCTCGCCGTGGTCTGGGCGCTGCTGATGCGGCCCCCCGTGCAGGCGGTCGGCACCCGGACCGACGGGCCCTCGCTCAACGTGGCCCTGGCGCAGACCGGAGCCCTCCTGGGCGCCTTCAGCCTGGTCCTCGCCGTTGCGCTGATCGCCGCCTAGACATCGCCCGCCGGGAAATACCATCGCTCCTGTGCGGCTGGAGGAGATCGAGGTCATCCCGTACTCGCTGCCGTTTCGCGAGCCCTACATAACCGCGCGGGGTGAGCTCCACGAGCGCAAGCTGATCCTGGTCAGGCTCCGCGGGGAGGGCCTCGAAGCCTGGGGCGAGACCGCCGCGCTGTCGTTGCGCGGCGGCGTCGGCATCGAGCAGATCGCCGCCGACATCCGCGACCGCTGCTGGCCCGGGCTGTTGGAGGGCGAGGTCGATCCGCGGCGGATCTGGTCCTCGATTGCGCGGTGCCGCAACCGCGGAGCCTCGCCGCAGGCCGTGGCGGCTGTCGACGTCGCCCTCCACGACCTGGTCGGGCGGGCGACGGGCGAGCCGGTGTGGCGCCTGCTGGGGGCGGCCGAGGCATCTCCGGTGAGGTGCAACGCAACACTCCCGGCGGCCAACCCTTCGGAGACGCGCAGGCTCGCCCAGGAGTGGGCCGATGAGGGCTTCCGGACCTTCAAGCTCAAGGTCGGGGTGCCGGGAGATGTAACCCAGGTGGCGACCGTGAGGCAGACGCTCGGCGATGCGACGGAGATCCGAATCGACGCCAACGGAGCCTGGAGCGTCGACGAAGCTGCCGCCCGGCTCGAGGCGCTGGCCCAGCACCGGATCGAGCTCGCGGAGCAACCCGTCGGCACCTTCGAGCAGATGGTCGAGCTGCGCGGCCGGGTCGATGTCCGTGTCGCCGCCGACGAGAGCCTCGTCTCGCCCTTCGACGCTCGCCGTGCGAAGGAGCTGGGCGCCTGTGATGTCGCCGCGGTCAAGGTCGCCAAGGTGGGCGGTCTCGGCGCCGCTCTGGAGATCGCCGAGACGATGCCCTCGTACCTGTCGAGCTCGCTCGAAGGCCCCGTGGGCATCACGGCCGCGGCGCATGCGGTGCAGGCGCTCAGGTACCGGGGCGGAGATGCCGCCGTCGCGCATGGGCTCGCCACCGAGCGCCTCTTCTCCGCGACCGTGGGACGCGGCGCGAGGGTGGATCGCGACGAACTTCACCTCGACGAGTCAGCCGGCCTCGGCGTCGAGATCGACGAAGAGGCGCTTGCGGCGCGCCGTCTCGACTGATCTACGGTTGCGGCAGTGGACACGACCAACCGCAACACTGCCCTGGCCTCGGCGCTGACCGAGGAGCTGGCCCGCAGCGGCGTCCGCCGGGCCGCGCTCTCGCCCGGCTCGCGCTCGACTCCGCTCGCCGTGGCGCTCTGGCGTCAGCCCGAG
>DASXAR010000073.1:0-23420 GCA_036406595.1 Solirubrobacterales bacterium
CGGAGGCGTAGCGGACGATGTCCCCGGCGCGGCCGAGGACGCGGCCGGCACCGAGCAGCTCCTCCAGCTCGCCACGCAGCGGCTGGGCGACACCGCCGGCGATCTCGTCGGGGGCGCGGTCGGGAGCCGGCTCGCTCGCCGGCGGGGCGAGCGACTCCGGCCTCCGCTGCAGAAGCGCCATCGCTCCCCCTAAAACAGCGCCATCCCGGGAGAGACCGGGACTTCGACCAGCTCCGGCTGGGAGGAGGCGAGCGCCTTCGCCAGAGCATCGCGGACCTCGTCGCGCTCCTTCGCCCGGTGGGCCTTGACGCCGTAGCCGGCGGCGACGGCGGCGACGTCGAGCGCCGGCAGGTCGAGGCCCGGTGCGCCGGCGACCTGCTCGACCTCGGCGAACCACTTGAGGATCGCGTACTCGCTGTTCTTGAGGACGAGGTAGGTGACCGGGACCTCGTAGGCGACGGCGCTCCAGAAGGCGGCGATCGCGTACTGGGCGGAGCCCTCGCCGAGCACGCAGACGACGGGCCGGTCGGGCTGGGCCAGCTGGACGCCGACCGAGGCCGCGAGGCCGAAGCCGAGGCCGCCGCCGGCGCTGAAGTAGTAGCTGCCCGGCCGCGAGAGGCGCAGCTGGTTGCGCAGGGCGAGGGTGCTGGCGGGCGACTCGAGGACGACGATCGCGTCCTCGGGCAGGACCTCGGCGAGGGCCGTGTGGACGGTGGAGGAGTTGAGCGGGTCGGTGGCGGGGATTTCCTGCGGGCCGGGGTTGGGCTCGGGGGCGGGGCGCGATGACTCCGGCACCTGCTCGAGCAGCGCGGCGAGGGTGAGGCCGACGTCGGCGACGATCGCGTCGCCCATCGGCGCGCGGGCGGCCTCGTCGGGATCGCTGGTGATCGCCACCAGGCTCGCGCCCTTCGGCAGCAGTGGGCCGGCGATGTGCGGGTAGTACGGGAAGACCGAGCTGCCGGCGACGAGAATCAGGTCGTGGCCCTCGAGGGTCTGCGCGAGGGGACCGATCGCAGGAGGCAGGACGCCGCGGAAGTTCGGGTGATTCTCGGGAAAGCCGAGCCGGCCTCCGCCCGTCGCCGGGGTCGCCCAGACCGGCAGGCGCTGGCGCTCCGCGAGTCCGACGGCGGCGTCCCAGCCGCCGCTTGCGTCGATGTCCGGGCCGGCGACGAGGACCGGGTTGCTCGCCTCAGCGAGTCGTTCGGCCAGCCGCCGGACGGCCTCTCCGTCCGCGACCGCCCGAGCGTCGACCTCGCGCGCGACCACGGAGCGCGCGTCCCCCTCGTCGACCTCCTCTCCCCAGTCGTCCATCGGGATCGAGACGAAGACCGGGCCACGGGGGGGCAGCGCCGCGAGGTGCGTGCCGCGCGCGAGGGCGAGCGGCACGTCGGCGGCGCGCGGAGCCTCATAAGACCACTTGACGAAGGGATGCGGGAGGCGGCTCGCGTCCCTGTTGGTCAGGTTCGCCTGCAGGGTCATCTGTGCCCGAACCTGCTGGCCGGCGGTGACCAGGACGGGGGAGTGGTTCGCCTGCGCGTTGAAAATCGCGCCCATCGCGTTGCCGACGCCGGGCGCGGTGTGAAGGTTGGCGACGGTCGGGGTGCCGGACGCCTGCGCGAAGCCGTCGGCCATGCCGACGACGACCGCCTCCTGCAAACCGAGGACATAGCGGAAGTCCTCCGGGAAGCCGGCGAGCATCGGCAGCTCGGTCGAGCCCGGGTTGCCGAAGATCGTCGTCATCCCCCTTGCTCGGAGGAGCTCGAAGCTCGCCTCGCGGACGGTCCGCATCGCGGCCACCCTAAGCGACCAAGCTCCGTTTCGCTTCTCAAGCGACGGCCGGGACCCGGTCGATAGACAGGGAATGGAACGGATGAGGAGGCTGCTTGCGCTGGCCGGGACGATCGTCCTCGCCTGCTGGCTTACGGCCCTGCCGGCGAGCGCCGGGCCTTCGTCGACCCGGATCGCCTACGCAACCGGCACCATCGTCCCGATCCCGGCCTCGATTCCGCACGAAACCGGCGACATGATCGACCGCCGCATCATTCCCGACCTTCGCTGGATCGCTCGCCATTTCCCGATCTACGTGACCGACGGCTATTCGGGCCCGCTCCCCGACGGGGAGCACGCGGGCTGCCACCGCTGCCACGTCGAACATTCCGACCACTACAACGGCCTTGCGGTCGACATCGTCCCGCTCCACGCGAGCGACAGATGCGACCGCAACTGGCGCGGCATCACCCGGCTCGCGCATTGGGCCGAGCCGCGGCAGAACCAACCGGTGCCGCCTTTCCGGTGGGTCGGCTACGACGGCGATGCGGGCCATGGCTGCGGCAATCATCTGCACCTGTCCTGGGAACACGCGGCGGCCGCGATGTTCCAGCTGGCGGAATGGGTCGAAGTCTTCCCGGTTCGGAGCCAGTCCATCGCGCCCGCACCGCGGCCGACCCCGGCCCCACCGGGCGCGGCGCCGCCGAAGGGGCCGCAGGGCGGCGTCTCGGTCGTCCATCCCGGCGGACTCTCCACTCGCCACGACTAGCCAGGGGACAGCCCGCGGACGTCAGCCGAGGCCTAGGGGGCGGCTCTCCCCGAGGCCCTAGGGGGCGGCTCTACATTTCGCGCGCCAATCGGGTGCTCCACTCCGACGAAGCGCTCGCCTGACTGGGGAAACTCCAGCACGGCGTCCTCGTGGTACATCTCGTGCGCACGAGCGGGATCGCTTCCGGCGTACTCGAAGTGCTGCTCGAGCATTTTCCGAACCGCCTTCTCATCCATACTCCGACGTCCTCCGGTCGCTCGAGGTCATGCTAAGACGAGGGAGCCTTTTCGTCGGAAATAGGATGAGCGGCCGATGCGCCGCCTGCTCGCAGCCCTCGCACTGGCATCCGCCCTGGCACTCTCCGCCTGCGGGAGCCCCGGGGACGAGACGCCGGTCGCGTGCCTCGAAGGCGCAGGCGCCTACACGAGGGCACTCGCCGTCGCCCCGGCCGAGGTGAGGCTCGAGGGGAGCGTCCCGATCAGCGACTGCCTCGCGGAGAACCAGACCGGCGGCGACCTCGCGACGGCCGGCGCCGCGATGTTGCGGACGGCAACCAGGCTGAACACCGAAGCCCGCTCGGGCAACGGAGCGGCCGCCCTGCGCCTCGGCTACCTGATCGGCGCCGCCCGCCGTGGCGCCGAGGACACCAGCGGGATCCACACAGATCTGATTCGACGGCTCGAAGCCGCCGCCGGTTACAGCCCCGGGGGGAGGCCGCTGACCGCGGCGTTTCGTAAGGAGTACGAGGAGGGGCTCCGGGCAGGGAGCAGCGACGGCTGAAGCGGACGCGGTGCCCGGGGCAGGCGATCCGGAGCACCGCCGGGACCGGCGGGCGCGTTCAGCGGCGTTTGCTCTTGAAGGTGACGGTCTTGGTGACCGTCGACGGATCACCGCCGGTAGGCGTGAAGGTGATCTTCACCCTGACCTTCACCTTGTGAGATTTCGAATGCTTCAGCTTTCTCTTGCCGGAGGGGCTCAGCTTGACCTTGACCTTCACCTTGCCGGCCTTCGTCACGTGGACCTTCACCCGTTTGATGCCCTTGCCCGTTGCGACCACGGTGCCCGGACCCGGCAGCTTGACTTCGATCGTCGCCGGTCCGCCGTTCTTGCCCGGCTTTGGCTGGCCGACCAGGTCGATCGAGCCCGCCGGCGGCTGTTCGGTCTGCGGCTGAGGCTGCGATGGAGGCGGCGGCGGGGGTGTCACGGTGCGAGTGCCGCGCAGGATGAAGCTCTGGTCCGGTTCCGCGGCGCCCGACGGATCGCAGGTGATCCGCGCGTCCCAATTGGTGCAGCCGGTCCCGTAGCCGTCACCAGGGTTGCGCAGCGCAGCCGGTGCGCCGAACTGGGAGGTGTTGTCCCCCCAGAACCATTCCCCGTTGGTCGCTTTGGCTCCGTGGACCTGAAGCGAGAGCCAGTAGGTTCCGGTGCCAAGGGTGGGGACGTCGGACAGGGGTATTTCGTACTCGAAGATGTCACCTTCTGTTTCTTCGTTGAGGACCCGGGGCGCCACCGTGCTTTCGACCCCGAAGAGCTGGGACCCCGGCAGGTCGATGCCGTTGTCCGCGTAGATGAAGATGCCGATCTTGGGAGGAAGGTTTCCGAGGTCGGCGTTGTTCGTGACCCAGACCGAGATGGCTTCGTCGATCGACCAGGTCTCCCCGGGCGGGACCGAAAAGTCATCCGCCAGCTGGATGGTGTATTTCGCGTCAGAGGATTCCGCGGGGAAGCTCTGCGAGATCGTGCCTTCGTTTCCGCAGCAGATCTGGTTGTAGAGCGTTTCGCCGCTTGCGACAGCCGGTGCAGCGAAGAGCAGCGCGGCGGTGATCGCCGCCCACCGGATCAAGGCGCCTGCTCTCTGCCCGCCCTTCATGGTCTTTCAAGTAACGCGGGAGACAGCGCCCGGCTTTCACCGGCCCGGATGGGCGCCCGGGCGCCGCGGCGAATACGCTTCGGAGACACGACTCTGATGGAGGCACGGACTTTGACTGAGCAGCTTTGGGGCGGCGAGACGAGCAAGGCCGTCGACAACTTCCCGGTTTCGGGCGAGCGCGTTCCGGCGCCGGTAATCCATTGGCTGGGGCGCCTCAAGGCCGCTGCCGCGCTGGTCAACGGCGAGCTGGGGGAGCTCGAGCCGGACCTGGCGGAGCGGATCGCCGAGGCCGCAGAAGCGATCGGCGCCGGCGAGCACGACGACCAGTTCCCGATCGACGTCTTCCAGACCGGCTCTGGGACGTCCTCGAACATGAACGCGAACGAGGTGATCGCCAACCTCGCGGGGGATGCGGCGCATCCGAACGACCATGTGAACAGGGGCCAGTCGTCCAACGACGTCTTCCCCTCCGCCGTCCACCTGGCGGCGCTCGCCGAGGTCACCCACGACCTGCTGCCGGCGATCGACGGGCTGGCGGCGGCGCTTGAAGACAAAGCGCGCAAACTCGCCGACGTCGTCAAGGCCGGCCGCACGCACCTGATGGACGCGGTTCCGGTGACCCTCGGCCAGGAGTTCGGCGGCTACGCGGCGCAGGCGCGGCTCGGGAGCCAGCGGATCGAGGCGACCCTGAGGCGCGTCGGCCAGATACCGCTCGGCGGCACCGCCACCGGAACCGGCCTCAACACGCACCCGGAGTTCGCGGCGAAAGTGCGCGAGAAGCTCGCCGCCGAGACCGGCCTGACGATCTCCGAGCCGCTCGACCCCTTCGAGGCGCAGGCGAATCGCGATGCGCTGGTCGAGCTGTCGGGGATGCTCAAGACCTACGCGGTCTCGCTCAACAAGATCGCCAACGACCTGGCGCTGATGGGCTCGGGGCCCCGTGCCGGCCTGGCAGAGCTGCGCCTCCCTGAGCTGCAGAAGGGCTCCTCGATCATGCCGGGCAAGGTCAATCCGGTGATCCCGGAGGTCGTGATCCAGGTCGCGGCGCAGGTGATCGGCAACGACGCCGCGATAACCGTCGCCGGCAGCCAGGGCCAGTTCGAGCTGAACGTTCGCGTGCCGTTGATCGCGCGGAACCTGCTCGACTCGATCAGGTTGCTCGCCTCGGCCTCACGCCTGCTCAACGAGAAATGCGTCGCCGGGCTCGAGGCCAACGAGGAGATGACCGAGCGCCATGCCGAGGCGACGCTGGCGACGGCGACCGCGCTCAACCCTCACATCGGCTACGACCGGGCCGCCGACATCGTCAAGGCGGCGGCGGAGTCGGGTCGCTCGCTTCGCGAGGTCGCGCTCGAGCAGGGTGTCGAGCCATCGGTACTCGAGGAGGCACTGGACCACCGGCGCATGGCGCGCCCCCACGACTAGGCGCCACGCGCCGGCGGCGCGACGCGAGCTCGAGGCCCCACCGATCGGTTAGATCATCGAACTGCATCAAGTTCCCCGTCCGCTGGACGGGGAACTTGATGCAGTTCGGGAAGGGGTCCGGGCCCCGGGGCCGCTCAATCAACCCTCGCTCAATCAACCCTGCAGCGTGACCAGGCGCTCCTCGGTCAGCTCGATGACGCTGTAGGCGGGCCCCTCGCGGGTGTTGCCGGAGTCCTTGACCCCGCCGTAGGGCATCTGGTCGGCGCGGAAGGTCGGCACCTCGTTGATCAGCACCCCGCCGAACTCGAGCGTCTCGGCCGCTCGCAGGGCGCGGCCGACGTCGCGGGTGAAGACCCCGGCCTGAAGGCCGAATCGAGAGTCGTTCGCCATCCTCAGCGCCTCGTCGAGATCGGTGTAGCGATCGATCGTCGCCACCGGCCCGAAGATCTCATCGCACCAGACCTTGGCCTCTTTGGGCGGGGAGGCGAGCAGGGTCGGGGCCAGGCAGCGGCCCTCGTCGACCAGCTCTCCGCCCGTCAGCAGCTCGGCGCCGCCGTCGACCGCCTCATCGACCCAGGCCTTGACGCGGTCGCGGTCGTCCGGGGAGATCAGCGGCCCTACGTCGGTGTCCGGATCGAGAGGATCGCCGACCCGGAGCGCCTCAGCGTTGGCGACCAGCCGCTCGACGAAGCCGTCGGCGACCTCCTCGTGGACGAGGATGCGCTGGATCGAGATGCAGCTCTGGCCGGCGTGCGAGAAGGCATGCAGCTTCGCTTTGTCGGCGGCAGTCTCCCAGTCGCCGTCGGCGTGGACGATCAGCGGCGCGTTGGAGCCGAGCTCGAGGTTCACCTTCTTGTGGGGGACCTGACTGCGGATGCCCCAGCCGACCTTCGCGGATCCCGTGAAGGTGAGGGCGCGGGTCAGCTCGTGCTCGACTATCGCGCCACCGACGTCGGAGCCGGGCCCCGGGATCACGTTCAGCCACCCGTCGGGGAGGCCGGCCTCGACCAGCGCGTCGGCGAGCTTCAGGGCCGAGACGGGCGTCTGTCCGGCGGGCTTCAGGACCACCGCGTTGCCGGCGGCGATCGCCGGCCCGAGCTTGTGGGCGACGAGGTTGAGGGGGAAGTTGAAGGGACTGATCGCGCCGACCACCCCGAACGGGACCCGCACCACGATTCCGAGCTTTCCGACCCCGGCCGGCGAGGCCTCCATCGGGATCGTGCCTCCGGTCAGCTTGCGGGCCTCGACGGCCGAGAAGGCGAGCGTGTCGACGCAACGAGCCGCCTCGACCTTTGCGGTCTTCAGCGGCTTGCCGGCCTCCGCCGCGATAGTCAGCGCCAGGTCCTCCTGGCGACCGGCGACGATCTCAGCGGCGCGGTCCAGCACCGCGGCGCGCTCGTGCTGCGGGAAGTCGGCGGTATCGAAAGCCCGTCGGGCGGCGGTCGCGCCGCGATCGACCAGCGCGGCGTCGCCCCGGGCGACGCGTCCGGTCACCGAGCCGTCATACGGGCTGAGGACGTCGTCCCACTCTCCCGTCTCCACCCACTCGCCGGCCGCCAGGAGCTTGTGATCGACCGCCTCGACTGTCTGCGTCGCCATCGCCGACCTCCTTCGTTTCGGTGCTTCCAGACTAGACCAGCGCGGTCGTCGCCTGGCCCGACTCGAGGTCCCTAGGGAATGCCGACCTCGGTGAAGATCGCCCGGTGGTCGGTATCCGCGACGTCCTCGAGCTGATAGTCGAGAACTTCGAGACGGCTGTCGACCAGGACGTGGTCGATCGTGATCACGGGCGGCACCGTCCGCCCCGCCGGCCAGGTCGGCTCGAGGCCCATTCCCGTCGAGTCGCCCGCGTCGGTGTAGCCGCGATCGAGCACCGAGCGCAGCTCGGCGTGATCGAGGGTCGCGTTGAAATCGCCGGCAAGCAGCCACGGCGCTCCGGCGCCGGCGGAGGGAAGGCTTTCGAGCCCATGGCGCCACTGGGCGGCGTCCACCGTCGGCGGCACGGGGTGGACGCAGATCACCCGGATCGGATCGCCGTCCCCGAGGCGCAGCAGCGCGCGCGGCATGCGAAAGCGAAACGACGGCTTGTCAGCGCCGCTGATCTTGCGAAGGGGCAGGCTCGAGTAGAGGCCGGCGCCGCTTGCCTGCTCGCGCACCGAGAGGACCGCATGGGGGAGCCTCCGCGACAGCCCTTCCCTGCGAAGCGCCTCGGCGAACTCCGGGGTCAGCTCCTGCACGCTGAGCAGCTGGGGATGAAGGCGGTCTACCAGGGCCACGACCGACTCGGGGTCAGCCTTGCCGCGGTGGATGTTGGTCGAGAGCACCCGCAGGACGGGCTCGCCCGGCGCCGCCGCATGCGCGCCTCCCAGCGCCCTCGGCAGGACGGCCGCGACGAGGCAGACTGAGGCGGTCAGCGCCACAAGCGCGGCGGGCCAGTTTGCGAAGGCGACGGCAACCCCGACCACGAAGACGCTGGCAAGTGCCACATAGGGGGTGAAGGCAAGCGCGGCGCTGAGCGAATGCCCCCCCTCCACGCCGAGCACCCTGACCAGCGCCCAGGCCGCGACCGCGCCCACCGGCAGCCAGATGGCCCAATAGCGCCCCGCCCCAGAACGCGCCATGTCAGCCGTCGGGGTAGGGCTGGATCGGGATGCCGTGGTCGGTCTCGCGCATGCCCAGCTCGTAGGCGGCGCCTCCGGGCAGGCTGAGGGTCCGGGCGGGTTGGGCGGGCCGTTCAACGGTCAGCTCGAGATCGGCCACCGAGCAATTGACCGTGTTGTGCTCGGGCCCCTTCGGATCGGCGTAGACCCAGCCGACGAAGTCCTTTTTCGGAGCGGCGACCCTCCCTCGGACGACCAGGTCCTTACCGGCGAGGACGAAGGAGCACGCGGTCGGAGCATCCTCGACCGAGGCCGATCGGATCTCGCCGAAGCCGCCGAGGCGATGTTCCTCCCCGTCGATCGCGAGCATCCCCGACGGTATCCAGGGCGTCGTCCATGGCCCGAGGACGATCCTCGCGGCACCGGCGTCGAAGTAGGCATCGGGCTCGTCTTCGAAGCCGGTGCCCTCGAGCCAGACCCAGCGCTCCGCGTGCTCGCTGCCCCAGTTGTGGCCGATCATCCCCGGCCAGGCCCCGAGCTCGATCTCCTCGCCGTCGACCAGGAGCCGGCCGTGGAAACGGGCGCTCGGGTAGGGAGCGACGAACTTGGTGCGCGGGACCGGCGCCTCGTAGAGCCACTCGGCGGGGAGGTACCTGCAGGGCGCCGCGTCACCGCCGAACTCGATCGTCCAGGAGGCCTGGAGGGAATCGGTCTCGATCCCTCCCTCGGCGCGTCCGGGGCCGATCTCGGCAGTTCCGACGCGCAGCCATGAGCCGGCGGGCGCGGAGACCTCGCTCGCCGGCAGGGTCAGCTTGGTCGCCCGCGGTGCCTCGGAGTCGCGATCGAAGAGGACGAACCAGATCGAGCCGGTCGGGTCGGCCCCCGGCCGCTTGTGGACGGTGTGGCGGATCCAGATGCCGCGGCCGCCTCCGGGACGGCAGGCCTTGACGTAGAAGCTCTCGTAGTGGCCGCGCTTTCGTGCGACGTCCGGGTAGCGAGCCCTTTCCTCCATCCGCAGAACCTAGACCTTGATGGTGATCACGTCACCATCCTCGACGACGTAATCGCGACCCTCGATGCGGAGCAGGCCCGCGTCGCGTCCCGCCGAGTAGCCCCCGCAGTCGACCAACTGCCGCCATCCGATCACCTCCGCTTTCACGAACGCCTCCTGGATCTCGGTGTGGATCGTCGCCGCCGCCTCCCAGGCGGTCGCCCCGCGCCGCAGCGGCCGGGCGACCGCTTCCTTTCCCTCCCCCGCGGTGAAGAAGGTGATCAGCTCGAGCAGCTCGTAGGCGCCGCGGACGAGCCGGTCGAGGCCCGATCCCTCGACCCCGTAGGACTCGCGCATCTCCGCCGCCTCGGCCGGATCGAGCTCCGCCAGCTCGCCCTCGATCCTCGCGCTGACGGCGACCAGCCCCGCGCCGATCGACCTGGCGTGGTCCGCGACCGCGGCCGGTGCCTCGGCGTCGCCCTCGTCGACGTTGGCGACATAGAGGATCGGCTTCGTCGTCAGGGCCTGCAGGTTGCGCGCCGCCTCCGGAGCCGCCTCCGGCACGGCGACCGAGCGCGCCGGCCGCCCGGCGGCGAGCTCGTCGCGGACGGCCTCGAGCCAGCCCTGCTCGGCGATCGCCTCGGGGTCCCCCGACTTCGCCTGCTTCGAGACTCGGCCAAGCCGCCGCTCCACCTGCTCGTAGTCGGCCAGGGTGAGCTCGGTCTCGATCGTCTCGATGTCGGCGATCGGGTCGACCCTGCCGTCGGGATGCGGCACACCGGAGTCGGCGTGACAGCGGACGACGTGGCAGATCACGTCAGTCTCGCGGATCGAGGCGAGGAACCGGTTGCCGAGCCCCTCCCCCTCCGAGGCACCCTTGACCAGACCGGCGATGTCATGGAAGGAGATCGTCGCCGCCACCAGCTCCGAGCTGCCGACCGTCCTCCCGACCTGCTCGAGACGCTCGTCGGGGACCTGGGCGATCGCGACGTTCGGCTCGATCGTCGTGAAGGGGTAGTCGCCGGTCTGCGCGCCTCCCTTGGTCAACGCGTTGAAGAGCGTCGACTTGCCCGCATTGGGCAGTCCGACTATCCCGACTTTCACAGCGACAGGGGGACGAGGAGCCCGAGGATGACGCCGATGACGGCGCCGGCGAGGACGTCGGAGGGATAGTGCATGCCGAGGTAGGGGCGGCCGAGGGCGAGGGCGAGGGCCAGTAGGAAGGCGAGGGCGCCGAGCGGCTCGACACGGGTCATCGCCGTCGCCACCGCGAAGGAGGAGGTGGCGTGCGCCGAGGGAAAGCTGAGCGAGCTGGGGGCGCCGCCGAGCGGCGGCAGGCCCTCAAGCACCGGACGCGGCCGCCGCACGAGGAGCTTCACCGCGTAGTTGAGCCCGATCGCGAGCGGGCCCAGCGCGGCGCAGATCAGCCAAGCCTCTCGATTCGAGGGGTCGACAAGGGCCAGCAGGAGGCCGAGCGCCGCCCAGATCGCCCCGTGGTTGCCGAGCCTTCCCAGGGCCCGGGCCGCGTTCTCGATCGCGGGAGCGTGCCCGCGGGTGCGCATCGCGCGCATCATTCTCAGGTCGAGAGTCTCCTTCGGCATCGGCCCGGGAGAATATGGAGAACGATGACCTTCGTCCCCGGCTACCGCCACGTCCCTGGACATCACTGCGGCTCGACCGCTCTGCGCAACCTGCTCTCCTTCCACGGAATCGAGATCAGCGAGGAGATGGCCTTCGGCCTCGGGGCGGGCGCCTGCTTCTACTACGTGACGATCGAGGACGCCTCGCCGACGCGCTGGTTCAACGGCCGCACCGCGCGCCTCGAGGAGAACTTCGACGAGCTGGTCGGTGGGGCGCTCCACCTGCGGATTTTCGAGCCGGGCGACGGCGACGCCTGGGATGCGGCTCGATCGGAGGTCGATGCCGGCCGGCCGGTCCTCCTCCTCACCGACCTCTACCACCTGGACCACTACGGGAAGTCCGCCCACTTCCCGGGGCACGCCGTGGTGCTGGCGGGCTACGACGAGGACCGGGCGTTTCTCTCGGACACCGGCTTCGAGGAGCTGCAGACGACGGCCCTCGAGAACCTCGACCGGGCCCGACACAGCAGCCACCCCGCCTACCCCCTCTCGGGCCACATGTTCACGGTCTCCGGCTCCCCGCAGGAGCGGCAGATCCGCGAGGCGATCCCGGCCGCGATCGAGCGGGCGGCGAGGGCGATGGTCGAGCCCGAGTTCAGGCAGTTCTCCGGCCTCGATGCGGTCGAGCGCCTCGCCGCGGAGGCGGGCTCATGGCCAGAGGTCGCCGAGGACTGGCAGTGGTGCGCACGGTTCGGCTACCAGGTGATCGAGCGGCGCGGGACCGGAGGGGGCGCCTTCCGCCTCATGTACTCGCGCTTCCTGGCGGAGGCGGGGCGGCCCGAGGCAACGATTGCCGCAGAGGCGGCTGCTCGCTGGACGGACCTTGCCGCGGCCTTCCGCGCGGCGAGCGAGAGAGACGATCCCGAGCCGGGAGTGTGGCGGCGAATCGACCAAGCGTCCGGGGCGGTCTTCGAGGCCGAGCGACGCCTCTGGACCTCGCTGGCCGAGATTTGACCCAAACCCAGGGCGCAACCTCGGAGGGGGTTACGGTTTCCAGGTACAGAAGGCGGGTACCCCCGCAATGGAAAGGCCGTCTTTTTGAGGAGAGTCGAATGACCAAAGCACGTCGCCTCGGGCTGCTCACGTCCGTCGTTGCCCTTTTCGTTTTTGCGCTGGGTTCATCGCCTGCCCGCGCCGCATTCGGCTTCGCCGAATGGGAAGCCGTGACGTGCAAAGAAAACGTCGACGTCCCCGCCGCGATCGGGCCACCCGGGCTGGTCGGCGCGTTCCCGCTGGACGACGACCCGGCAGAAGAACAGTGCAACAAAGAAACCCCGACGAAGTGGTTCACCCAGGCGACCGGCCATCCGAACTTCGGCATCACCGACTTCACCCTCAACACGCTTCAGGCGGACAAATTCAAAGGCTTCCCGGACGGCTTCGTCAAAGACCTCGTCGTCGACACGCCGGAAGGCCTCGGCGTCAACCCCGAGGCGACGCCGGTCAAGTGCACCCCGGAAGAACTCGAAGCCGAACCGACCCCGACCTGCAGCCCGGCCTCGATCGTCGGCTTCAACTACCTGACGGTGGCCGCCCAGGGCCCCCCCTGCGAAGCGCCGGTGCCGAACGTCTGCCTGAACGCGCGGGTCAAATTGCCGGTCTACAACCTGGTCCCCTTCCAGGGAGTGCCCTCGATGGTCGGCTTCCCGACCAGCGACCCGGGAAACCCCACGTTCATCGTCGGAGACCTCGACCCCTCCGACCAGCACGTCCGATTCAGCATCTCGGACATCCACGCACCTGACGGCACCACCGAACACCCGCCGATCATCGGCTCCCGCCTCGTCTTCAACGGCCAGGCGGGCAACGGCACCTATCTGACCATGCCGAGCAACTGCGCCGGCGGGCAGACGACGACGATCTTCGGCGACTCCTACCCGAACCCGTTCCCGAGCGGCGAAGAAGAATCCGACGAAGCATCATTCACCACCGAAGTCGGCGCCGACGAATGCGATTCGGCGCCCTTCGAACCGTCGGTCGAGACGAGCTCCGGTGGTACAACCGACTCCCCCGAGACGACGACCGTTGACGTCAAAATCCCGCAACTCGAACCGGGGGTCCGGGCGCAGTCCCACCTGCTGACGTCGAAGGTGCAGCTTCCGAACGGCACCTCGATCAACCCGTCCACGGCCAACGGACTGGTCGCCTGCACCGACGCCCAGTTCAAGAAAGGGACCGACGAACCGATCGACTGTCCCGCGGCCTCGATCATCGGGACCACCGACGTCGAAACCGCGGCCCTGCCCCCCGATTCGTTGCACGGGCACCTCTACGTCGCGCAACCGCTCAACAACGACCCGTCCTCCGGCAACCAGTTCCGGGTCTTCCTCAGCGTCGAATCGGAGCGCTACGGGGTGAACGTGCGGCTGGTCGGCAACGTCTTCCCGAACCTCCAGACGGGTCAGCTGACCGTCCTTATCCCGGACAACCCGCAGGCGCCCTTCAACTCGTTCAAGGTGACCATCCCCGGCGGGCCACGGGGCAACCTCAGCTCCCCATTCACGTGCGGACCCCACACGACCACCGCGACATCCAACTCATGGTCGCGCCCGACCGAAGACGTGGTCGACACGTCCGATGTCACCCTCACGAACGCGCCGGGCGGCGGGCCCTGCCCGAACACGCTCGCGGAGCGCCCGTTCGCACCGGGCTTCTCGGGCGGGACGCGGAACCACCAGGCCGGCGCATACAGCGCGCTTGACGTTCACATCTCCCGCAACGACGGCAACCAGGAGCTGAAGCGGGTCGATGTGAACCTGCCGGTCGGACTGCTGGCGAGCCTGCGCGGGGTCGAATACTGCCCGGAGGACAGGATCGCTGCGGCGGCCGGAAGCTCGGGCGCCGACCAGCTCGCCAACCCGAGCTGCCCGGCGAGCAGTTTGATCGGCACGGTCAGCACCAGCGCCGGGACCGGTTCCGCGCCGTTCCGCACAGACAACGGCCGTGCCTACCTCGCCGGGCCGTACAAGGGCGCTCCGATCAGCATCGTGATCGTCACTCCCGCCGTTGCCGGGCCATTTGACCTCGGCACGGTGGTGATCCGCACGGCCGCGAACGTCAACCCGGAAACGACCCAGGTCCACGCCGTGTCCGACGCCATTCCCGACGTCTTCGGCGGGGTCCGGCTCGACATCCGCGCGATCGACGTCGCGCTCGATCGGCAGAACTACATCGTCAACCCGACCAGCTGCCTCGAACAGACCTTCGGCGGCGAACTGTTCGGCGGCGGCGCCGACCCGGGCAACCCGGCGGCGTGGACCCAGTTCAACGCCGGCGTGCCGTTCGCGACGACGGACTGCAAGGCGCTGAAGTTCAAGCCGAAGTTCACAGCCAAGATCCTCGGCGGCAAGAAGCAGACCCGGCGGCGCGCCCACCCGAAGCTCAGGGCGATCCTCCAGGCGCGCAGGGGTGACGCGAACCTGAAGCGGGCGGCGTTCATCCTGCCGAAGTCGACGATCCTCGACCAGGGCCATATCGGGACCATCTGCACGCGGGTTCAGCTTTCCGCCGGCAGCTGTCCCAAGAACTCGGTCTACGGTCACGCCGAAGCGACCTCGCCACTGATCGACGGCAAGCTGAAGGGACCGGTCTACTTGACCTCCTCGAACCACCAGCTGCCTGACCTGCTGGTCGACCTGCGCGGGCAGATCCCGGTCCGCCTGCGCGGCGTGATCAGCTCGGTGCACGGCCGCCTCAAGTCGGTGTTCCCGGCGGCTCCGGACGCTCCGGTGACCAAGTTCGTGCTGACGATGAAGAGCGGCAACAAGGGGCTCCTGGTCAACACGAAGTCCCTCTGCGGCAAGAAGCAATTCGCGAAGCTGCAGCTGACCGGGCAGAACGGGCGCAAGCTCAAGAAGAAGAAGATGAAGCTGAGCATCAAGGCCTGCAAGAAGCACCACAAGAAGAAGAAGGGCAAGGGCAAGAAGTAGCCCCGCGGGTCTCCTCCGCCATCCTCTGAGGGATGGCGGAGGGAGACACCATCCTTCGCACCGCCCGGCGGATCGGAACGGCGCTCGAGGGCAGGGGGGTCGAGGTCGAGCCGCGCGGCCGCGGCCGCGCTGTCGATCTCGGTGGGCTGCGTGAGGGGCGCCTCGAGCGGGTCGAGGCGCGCGGCAAGCACCTTCTCCTCCACTTCGAGGAGCTGGTGCTGCACAGCCATCTCGGCATGAGCGGCTCGTGGCAGGTCGGCCGGCGGGGAGCGCCCTGGCGCAAGCCGGCCTCCTCCGCCTGGCTGGTGCTGAGGGGCGAGCGGAGCGAGGCGATCCAGTTCGGTGGGCCGACCCTGCGGGCGCTGACCCCGGCGCGACTCCGCACCGACCCCGTGCTGAGCCGCCTCGGCCCGGACGTCCTGGCGCCGGACCTCGACCTCGATGCCGTCGTGGCGTCGCTCCGCTCGAATCCGGCGCGGGATCTCGGCGACGCGCTGCTCGACCAGAGGCTCGTCGCGGGCATCGGCAACATCTTCAAGAGCGAGGCCTGCTTCGCCGCCGGCGTCAGCCCCTGGCGGCCCGTGGGGAGCATCGGCGACTCCGAGCTGCGGGCCGTGGTCGAGGCGGCGCGCGGGCTGATGGGGGCCTCGGTCGAGGGAGGCAGGGCCCGCGCTGCGGTGTACCGCCGCGCCGGGCGTCCCTGTCCGGCCTGCGGCACCGCGGTCTCGGCCCGGGGCCAGGGCGACTCGAACCGTCGCACCTACTGGTGCCCCCGGTGCCAGTCGTGAGCCGCTAGTGCGGCGCCGCGAGCCGGGCGAAGTAGCCGAACCAGTTGCCCGAGCGCTCCTCGAAGGAGAGGCCGGCGGCCTCTCCCTGGCGCCTCAGGCTCGTCAGCGTCGTGAAGTGCGGGTCGCCGAAGAGCTCGCCGACGACGAGGCGTCCGTCGGGCTTCAGCACCCGGGCGATCTCGCGCAGCGCGGCCGCCCGGTCGGGGATCTCGCCGAGGACCGCGGTCAGGATCACGGCGTCCATCGAGTCGTCGTCGAATGGGAGCTCGGTCGCATCCCCCTGGGTGGGAACGAGGTTTGTCGCGCCGCGGGCGGCTGCCCCGCGCATCACGTGGTCGAGGAACTCCTGCTGGAGGTCGAAGACCTCGACGCTGCCATCTCCACCAACCCATTCGGCGAGGTCGAAGCTGTAGTAGCCCACACCTGGCCCGACCTCGAGCAGCCGCTCCCCGAGCGCCGGCCGGAGGACGGCCCGGAGGCGCTCCCTGGTGATGACCGGATGGGGCGCTTCGACCCAGAAGCGCTGGCCGTAGGGACAGGCGGAGGGGTTGCGGCGCCACCACAGAGCGGCCCCGAGGGTTGCCAGGGCGGCGCCGGCCGCGAATGCCCGTCCGAGCCTCACTCGCTGAGCGAGAACCCGACCCGGTGCTCGCCGGAATCGATCCGCAGGAAGGTCACCTTGCCGAGATAGACGGCGAGGATCCCCTCCTCGGTGGTGATGTCGTGCCAGCCGCCCTGTTCGACCCGCTTGCGCAGGTCCTTCAGGTCCTCGTCGGTGAGGCGAACCGAGACGACCTGTCCGCCCTCGAAGCCGATGTCCACCCGCTGTGCCTGCGCCATCAGTGCTCCTCCCCGCTGGGTTCGACGATCTCGGTCAGCACCCCGCCGCTGGAGCGCGGGTGCAGGAAGGCCACCCGGCTGCCGCGGATCCCCTGCCGGGGCTCGCTGTCGATCAGCTCGAGGCCGGCGCCGGACAGGCCGGCGAGGGCGGCCTCGATGTCGTCGACCGCGTAGGCGACGTGATGGAGGCCGGGGCCGCTGCGGGCGAGGAACTTCCCGACCGCCGTATCGGGCGCCAGGGGGCGGAGCAGCTCGATGTGGCCCTCGCCGACGTCGAGCAGCACCGCCTCGACGCCCTGAGACTCGACCGTCTCGCGGTGCGCGAGCTCCATCCGGAAGCTCTCGCCGTACAGCCGAAGCGCCGCGTCGAGGTCCTCGACGGCGACACCGACATGATCTATCCGCCTAAACATCGGGGCGAGTGTATGCGTCCTCGGCGCGAAGGATCTCGGCCAAGGCGGCGATGCCGACCTGAAGCTGGGCCTCGCTCGGCTCCCTGGTGGCGATCCGCCTCTGGATCTCGCGGCCGGGAGTGTGGAAGACCTCGGCCAGCGGCGAGCCATGGTGCCGGTCGCTCCAGGCGAACATCTCGACGGCGAGCGAAGCGCCGCCGAGGCCGACTCCGGCTCGGGCCAGCGGCCCGGGCCGCTCGACCAGTCTCTCCAGCAGCACCGTCCCGCCGGCGGAGAGCAGCATCATCGGGCCGACCAGGTTGGAGCCACAGCGGTCGTGCTCCTTGGGAACCGTCGCCGGGTCGTCGACCCCGCGCTCGTATGCGGCGATCGCCTTGTGCTCGACCCCGTGGTATGCGGCGAGGTCGCGGTCGGTCAGCGCGATCAGCGCGGGGATCACACCCACCGCCTGCACGAGGGCCTCGCGGAGGGCCGATGCCTGCAGGCGCCTCCGCACGATCGGGGTCAGAGCGAGGGTCGCCGCGATGGAACCGGCGACGCGCCAGTCCTCGAAGGGCAGGCGGGCCGACGGCAGCCGCCTCCGCACCAGCGGCAGGACCGCCATCGCCTCGGCAAGTTTGAGCGGGCCCCGGACGCCGGGGAGCCGTGCGGCCAGCCCTCGGGCCAGTTCCGGCTTTCGCTCCGAGATGACTTCGATCTCTCCATCCGGGGCGCGCACGGCGGCCGCCCAATGCGTCGGCCCGTGGATGAGCAGGCCGTTTCGCAGTGCCATCCCCCCCAGGCGAATCTTCTCGGGATGCCTTTCGGTGCTCATGGCCCCACGATACGAGGTCTCGGCCGCGGCCCCGCCGTTGCAGCTCGACAACCGCGCTGTGCGCGGTCGTCGAGTCCCTGTCCCCCCTGTTTTGTGCCGGCCGGAGGCCCCCAGTCCAGGCCTCCGGCCGGTGTCGGCTCTCCCTGGCTCTAGCTTGGAAAGCCACCCGTCAAAACACGGGCTTAAAGAAGAAGTTGCGCTTGCGACTAGGCGCTTTCGAATCTCTTCCGAAACGCCTGCAAACGACGCGACAGATCTGCCTCGAAACCACGATCGGTTGGGTTGTAGAAGCGCAAATCCTCCAGTCCCGGCGGCATCAGCGGCTGATCGGAGACGCCCTCGGGCTGATCGTGCGGATAGCGGTAGCCGGTCCCCCGCCCCAGCTTCGCCGCCCCGGGGTAATGCGCGTCGCGCAGATGGTCCGGCGGCGTTTGGGCGCCGTTCTCGCGGACCTCGGCCCGGGCGGCCGACAGGCCCTTGTAGGAGGCGTTCGACTTCGGCGCCAGCGCCAGGTAAACAGCCGCCTGGGCGAGGTTGAGGGCGCACTCGGGGAGGCCGACCCGGTCGACGGCGCTCGCCGCGGCATCGGCGACCAGAAGGGCCATCGGATCGGCGTTGCCGACGTCCTCGGAGGCGAGGATCACCATCCGCCGCGCGATGAAGCGCGGGTCCTCCCCACCCTCGAGCATCACGGCGAGGTAGTAGAGCGAGGCATCGACGTCGGAGCCCCGCGTCGCCTTGATCCAGGCCGAGACGAAGTCGTAGTGCCGGTCCCCCTGGCGGTCGTAGTCGAGGGCGCGGCGCTGCAACGCGTCCTCGACAGCCGCGATTCCGATCTCCTCGCCGCCGGACCGCTCGACCGCCCGCTCGAGCGCCGCCAGGGCGACGCGGGCGTCTCCGCCGGAGCGGCGAGACAGCATCTCGAGCGCCGCCTGCTCGACCGGCGGCGCCCCCGGAAGGCCGCGCTCCGCATCGCTCAGGGCGCGCTTCAGGAGAGCCTCGATCTGATCTGGGTCGAGCGGCTGCAGCTCGTAGATCTGGCAGCGCGAGAGGAGCGCCGAGTTGACCTCGAAGTAGGGATTCTCGGTCGTCGCTCCGATCAGGGTCAGCAGGCCCTCCTCGACCGCCGGCAGAAGAGCGTCCTGCTGGGCCTTGTTGAAGCGGTGAATCTCGTCGAGGAAGAGGATCGTGCGGCGGCCGCTGCTCTGCCGCCGCTCCCGGGCCCGCGCGATCACGGCGCGAATCTCGGCGCGGCCGGCGTTCACCGCCGACTCCTCCTCGAAGGCCCCGTCCGCGCCGTCGGCGGCGATGCGGGCGAGCGTCGTCTTGCCCGAGCCCGGCGGCCCGTAGAGGATCGCGCTGTGGAGGTGGCCGCTCTCGATCGCCGTGCGCAGCGCCGACCCCTCTCCCAGCACGTGCTCCTGGCCGACCAGCTCCTCGAGGCTCCTGGGCCTCATCCGCACGGCTAGCGGCGCCCCCTGATCAACAGCAGCTTTGACATCGCGCGGGCGAGCCTCGGGCTCTTCGTCGAACAAGCTGTCGGCCACGGCTTGAGTATGAGGGCTCGGGTGCCTCTCGACGGCGTGTCCAAAGAAGCAACGCCGGAGAGGGGCACCCGAGTCCCCAAACCCGCCTAGAATCGTGCGCATGGCCACAACAGAAGCGCGCCCAGCCGCCCAATCCACCCTCGAGAGTTTCAACCCCGCGACCGGTGAGCTGGTCGGATCCGTTGCGACGATCACTCCAGACGAAGTGCAGGCTGTCGTCGATGACGTGGCGAGGATCCAGCCCGCCTGGGCGGAGCTCTCGCTGGAGGACCGTGCCCGCTACATGCGTCGCGCCGCCGACGCGCTGCTCGACGACATCGACGAGATCGCCGAGCTGCTCGTCAACGAGCAGGGAAAGCCCCGCGCCGAGGCATACACGATGGAGCTGCTGCCGACGATCGACGCCCTGCACTGGTGCGCGAAGGCCGGCCCGAAGATCCTGGCCGACGAGAAGGTGCGGATGTCCCAGGCCTTCCTGATGAGCAAGAAAGGCCGCTTCTCCTTCGAGCCGATCGGAGTGGTCGGGGTGATCGCCCCCTGGAACTACCCCTGGTCGATTCCCTTCGGCGAGGTCGCGATCGCCCTGATGGCCGGCAACGGAGTGGTCCTCAAGCCGGCCAGCCTGACGCCGCTGCTCGGCGAGGCGATCGCTCGGGTCTTCGAGAAGGGCGGGCTCCCCGAGGGCCTGGTCCGCGTCGTGCACGGGGGCGGCGCGGTCGGCGATGCGCTGGCCCGATCGAGCGTCGGCAAGGTCTTCTTCACCGGCTCGGTCGAGGTCGGCCGCAAGGTGGGCGAAGCGTGCGCCCAGCAGCTGAAGGGCTCGGTGCTCGAGCTGGGCGGCAAGGACCCGATGATCGTCTGCGCCGACGCCGACCTCGACAACGCGATCCCGGGCGCCGTCTGGGGCGGCTTCGCCAACGCCGGCCAAACCTGCTCCGGAATCGAGCGCGTCTACGTCGCGCGCGAGGTCGCCGATCGGTTCGTCGCCGGCGTCGCCGAGGAGGCCCGCAGGCTTCGCCTCGGCGACCCGCTGGAGTGGGAGACGGAGATCGGGCCGATGACGTCGGCGGAGCAGTACGACATCGTCGTCGAGCTGATCGAGGACGCGGTCGCCTCCGGCGCCGAGCAGCTCAGCGGCGGACCGACCGAGGTCGCCGGCCTGGCCGGCAGATTCGTCGCGCCGACCGTGCTGACCGGCGTCAGCCATCAGATGCGGATCATGCGGGAGGAGATCTTCGGGCCGGTGCTGCCGATCGTCGTCGTCGACTCCGAGCAGGAGGCGATCGACCTCGCCAACGACTCCGAATTCGGCCTCGGGGCGTCCGTCTGGACAAAGGACCGCCAGCGCGGCGAGCGGATCGCCCGCCGGATCGAGTCGGGAATGGTCTGGGTCAACGACCACTCGTTCAGCCACGGCGCATGCCAGTGCGCCTGGGGTGGCGTCAAGGACTCGGGCGTCGGCCGCTCGCACTCCAAATTCGGCTTCTACGAGTGCGTCAACATCAAGATGAACGCCTGGGAGCCGGGACTTGCCCGCGATTTCTGGTGGCACCCCTATGACCGCACTCTCGGCGAGGCCGTGCGCGCCTCGGCACGGCTCCTCTATGGCAGGGGGGCCGCGCGGACCAGAGCGCTGCGGGAGGGCGCGGGGCCGCTGCTGCGGGTCGGAGCCCGCACGCTGCGCAAGCGCCGTTGAGCGAACCCGTCGTTGCAGCCAGGGGGCTGCGCCGTGACTTCGGCGAGCGCGCCGCCCTCGCCGGGATCGACGTCTCGCTCTCCGGGGGAGAATCGCTGGTAGTGCTCGGGCCCAATGGGGCCGGCAAGACGACCCTGCTTCGAGTGCTGGCCACCCTGCTCAGACCCACCGCCGGCGAGGTGGAGGTACTTGGCTGCCGCCTGCCCGGAGATGCCTGGAGGGCGCGGGGCCGGATCGGCTTCCTCGGACACGAGCCGCTGCTCTACCGCGACCTGACCGGGCGGGAGAACCTGCGCTTCCACGCCCGTCTCCACGGACTCGGGCAGGGACCGACCGAGGCGCGGATCTCGAGCCTGCTCGCCGCAATCGGTATGGAGCACCGCGCCGACGAGCGGGTGGCGGAGCTCTCCGCCGGGATGCGCCAGCGGCTCGCGATCTGCCGCTGCGTCCTGCACGAGCCCGAGCTGTTGCTGCTCGACGAGCCCGACTCCCACCTCGACGCCGAGGGCCGCGAGCTCGCGGCGGAGCTGATCGGCGCCGGCAGCGGGACGCGGGTCCTGGTCACCCATGACCCTGAGCGGGCGCTGCCCGAAGCCGACCAGGTCATCCACCTGGGGGCGGGCGGAATGGTGGCGGCGTGACACGCTCGCGTGCCGCTTTCGCGGCGATCCTCGGCAAGGACCTCCGGGTCGAGCTGCGGACACTCCAATCGCTGCCCGCGATGGCGCTCTTCGCGGTGACGACCTTCGTCATCTTCCGCTTCGGGCTCGACCGAACCAGCCTCTCGGGCAGCCTCGCGTCGGGCGTCCTCTGGGCGACCCTCCTCTTCGCCGCGATCCTCGGCATCAATCGCCTCTTCGTCGCCGAGCGGGAGGAGGGCGGCTTCGACGCGATCCGCCTGGCGCCGATCGACCGCACGGCACTCTTCGCCGCCAAGGCCGTCGCCCTGCTCGCCTACCTGCTGATCCTCGAGGCGATCGTGGTGCCGGTGTTCGCCCTCTTCTTCCTCGACTCCGCGACCGCCCTGGGTCCGCTCATCGCAGTGCTCGTCCTCGCTGACCTCGGCCTGGCTGCGACCGGCACGCTCATCTCCTCGATGGCGGTCCACTCGCGGGCCCGCGATTTGCTCACGCCGCTCGTGCTGCTTCCACTGATCGTGCCCCTGATGATCGCCGCGAGCGGCGCAAGCGAGCCGCTGCTTGCCGTGGGCGGGCCCGGCTATCACCGCTTCGGAAGCTGGCTTGCGGTCCTCGCGCTATACGATTTGATCTTCCTCCTCGTCGGATATGCAGTGTTCGACTTCCTGCTGGAGGACTGAGCGCCCCTCGTCTTTGGACGCTGACCGCATGTACGGCACAGGCCTGAGAACTCTTTCGATCGCGACCACCGCGGCCCTCGCCGTGGCGCTCTCGCTGGTCTTCTTCTACGCGCCCCTCGACGCGGACCAGGGATTCATCCAGAAGATCTTCTACCTGCACGTGCCGCTGGCGATCACCGCCCTGCTCGGCTTCGTGGCCGGCGGCGTCTTCGCGATCCTCCACCTTCGCAGCGGTGACGGGCGCTGGGACGCCTACTCCTACGTCTCGATCCACATGTCCGTGATCTTCGGCGTCGCCGTCCTCCTGACCGGGTCGATCTGGGCCAAGGCCTCGTGGGGGCACTGGTGGGTCTGGGACGAGCCGACCCTGGTCAGCTTCCTGATCGTCTTCCTGATGTACGCGACCTACTACCCGTTCCGCTACGCGATCGAGGACCGCGACCGCCAGGCTCGCTACGCATCGGTGTTCGCGATCACCGCTGGGGCCTTCGTCCCGCTCAACTTCCTCGCGGTGCGGCTCGCCCAGAGCCTCGTCCATCCGCGCGTCTTCGCGACCGCGAACGGAGGGCTGCCGGGCTCGATGATGCTGACCTTTCTCGTCAGCCTGGCGGCGATCGCCCTCCTCTGGGTGACCCTGGTCAAGTTCGAGCTGACCGCCAAGAGCGCCTCAGGCCAGTTGAAGCGCCTGCGCCGCGCCCTCGACGCTCCGGCGCCGGGCGGCCGCTCCCGCGTCGCCCCGGAGGTCGGTTGATGCTCACCCTGCTTGCCGACGCTCCTGCCCTGCCACTCGACGAGGCCGGAAAGTACGTCGCCGGCGCCTACATCGTCTTCGTCGTCCTGATCGTCGTCTACGTCGCGATCATGGCCGCCAAACTGCAGCGGATCGAGCGCGAGCTCCGCGACCTTGCGGGCTTCGCCGAGGCCCGCGCCGAGGTGGAGGGCGCCGCCCCGGGACGCGGCACAGAGGGGTCATACGGCGAGGGCGCCGCCCCCGGACGCGGGAGTGAGGGGTC
>DASXAR010000074.1:0-110579 GCA_036406595.1 Solirubrobacterales bacterium
GTCCCGCTGCTGCTGAACGCGGTCGCGAGCGGGTCGCCGGCTCCCCGTGCCGCGCGGCGACCGCTGGAGTGCATCGGCCCGGCGCCCCGCGTTCGGCGCCCGCCAGGTGGCGCCGACTGGATCGCTCGCGAACGCCTCTGCTAGGCGACGTAACCCCGGTCAGTCGTCGAAATCGAAGTCCTTGGGAGGCTTCTGCTCGAACCAGAGCTCGTCGTCCTCGGGCGACTCCTCTAGGAAGTCCGGCGTGTCGTCGAGCACGTCCTCCTCCCCGTGGCCGGACGAGGTCGGTTCGGCGCCCTCGGCCTGCGCCGCGGAAGACATTTCGTCCTCCTCCTCGTCCTCGAGACTCTCCGCGCCCTCGGGCTCCTCGTATTCCTCCTCGGGCTCGGCCTCCTCCTCGAGCGGAGCCTCCAGCGCCTGGTCGAGCTCGTCGGAGAGGCGCTGCTCGCTCCAGAAATCCTCGTCCTCGTCCTCGTCCTCCTCGGAGAGCACCTCGGCGGCGGCCTCCTCGCCTCCGGAGAACTCCTCCTCGACGTCGTACATCTCGGTCGGCTGCGCGGCGATCGCCTGCCGCTCCTCGGTCGAGGGGCCGGCCTCCACCTCGGGCTGCACCGCCTCATGTTCGCCCGCCGGCTGCTCCTCCTCGACCGGCTCGGGCGCCTCCTGCAGATCGGCGATGCGAGCGTCAGGCTCGCGCCGCGTGGCCGGCTCGACGTCCGCCAAAGCCCCGGCGGGCTCCTGCGTGGCATCGGCGATCTCAGCCTCTCCCTCCGGCTGGGCCATGAACTGCGTGGGCGCCTCCGTCTCAGCCTCGCCGCCCGACGGCTCGCCGCCCGGCCGCTCTGGAGAGCCGAATGCCTCGTCCTCGAGCTGCTTCAGCTCGGAGTCGTCCGCACCGTGCTGGCGCTTCAGCTCAAGATGCTCGCGGATTGCCTCGTCGAGAATGCCCATGCTGATCCCCGGGGAAGCTAAAGACTATGCGGTTATCCTTGCGTCTGCGAAGGACTTGGGACGATCCTCCCAGTCCCATTGCCCGCGGGGCTATAGCTCAGTTGGAAGAGCGCCTGGATCGCACCCAGGAGGTCGCCGGTTCGAGTCCGGCTAGCTCCATGCGCAGCAACCCCGGCAAAGCCCGGGGCCTCTTATCCCGGCCCGGAAGGAGATGCGATGGCCGAGCACAGGATTGGTACGCGCGAGGAATGGGAGGAGGCGCGAGAGGGTCTCGCGCGGCTCGAGCGGGAGCAGGCCGAGCGGAACGAAGAGATCAGGCAGAGGCGGCGCGACCTCCCCTGGGTGCCCGTGGAGAAGGAATACGAGTTCGAGACCGAGCAGGGCACGAAGACCCTAGCCGAGCTATTCGAAGGGCGCTCGCAGCTCCTCGCCTACAACGTCATGTTCGGGCCCGATTACGAGCTCGGCGCCTGCCCCGGATGCACCAACCTTGCCGACGGCCTCGAGGGCTCGCTGATCCACATGCAGCACCGCGACGTGACGCTGATCTGCTTCTCGCGGGCGCCGATCGACCGGCTTGCCGCCTACAGGCGGCGGATGGGCTGGCAGTTCCCGTACATCTCGACCTACGGCAGCGAGTTCCCCTTCGACTTCGGGCTCGCCCTGACTCCCGAGCAGGCGGAAGAGGTCCCGGAGATCCAGGAATTGATCGCCGACCCGCCGGGATGGCTGGAGGAGTGGTCCGGGCAGGTCGGCGCGGAGCTCAAGGACGGCCTCCGCGAGGCCCCGAGCTGGATCGCCTTCGCCCGCGAGGACGGCACCGTCTACCACACCTACACCGTGACGGCGCCCGACCCGTTCGTCGCCCCCTATTACAACTTCCTGCTCGAGCGGACGCCGCGGCCGGGACCGGCCGAGCCGCGGGCCTGGCGCAAGGACGAATATCCGCACTAGGAGGTGTCGCCGCGCCAGCCGAGAGCGTGGCGCTGCGCTGCGGGGAGCCTGCTGACGACCAGGTCGTAGGAGTCCTCGATCAAGTCGCGGACCGCGTCGTCGGCGAGTGAGCCGTCGATGATCACGGTGTTCCAGTGACGCTTGTTGAGGTGGTATCCGGGAATCACCGCCTCGTGCGCCGCGCGCAGCGCCGCGGCGAGCTGTGGATCGCACTTGAGGCTGACCCGAAGCGACTCGGCGTCGAGCTGGGAGAGTGCGAACATCTTTCCGCCGACCTTGAACACGGAGGTCCGGGGGCCGAAGGGAAACGTCTCCTCTGCTCCGTTGAACGAGAGGCAGTGATCGTGAAGCTCGGTGGCGTTCATCGCCTAGCGCCTGCAGGCCGGCTGGCCGCCCGGAAGCCGATGGCGATTGGCCGCGACCAGGCGGTAGCCCCAGGCGGCGAGCGGCGAGATTCCCGGCAGGACCAGCAGCCGGCCGATCGGCCGCCAGATCGGTCCGCCGTCGCGAAAGAGGGCGGCGACCGCCTCGTGGCCGGAGCGGACCGTTCCGTCCTCCTCGACCCATTGCACTGCCTCGCTCGCGTCCTCCTCGGTCACCCCCAGCCCCTCCAGGTCGGCGAGCTGCCAGGCGACGATCTCGGCTTCGGGGTCGATCCTCCTCTGCGCGAGCCGCGCACAGGTCGTGCAGAAGCCGCAGTCGCCGTCGAAGAGAAGAACCGGGGCCCTGGCTTCTAGCATTCTCCATACGATGGCGTATGGATCAGAAGATGGCCGGATCTCCAACTCGGAGCACGAACGCCGCGACTGGCGGATCCGCGAGATCGTGCCGGACTTCATCCTCGAGGACGTCTGGGCTCTGCCCGCGCGTGGCGACATCGAGGATTTCCCGCGGCTGCTTGAGATGGCGGTCGCCATGGATCCTGCCCGTGCCGACTCCGGCGCCGTGCGATTCCTCTGGCAGCTGCGCGACCGCCTCGGCAGGTGGTTCGGGCTCGGCAGGATCGCCGTTCCGACCGGCGGCCGCTCGGCCGACCGGACGGGCCGGCTCCCGATTCCGGGGACCACCGAGACCTCGCTGACCGAGCGGCTGCCGGACGACCTGCGCGGCACGGGCGCCGACCTGGACTTCGGATCCCTTCCCTTTGCCCCGCTCTACCGCACCGACGTCGAGGCGGCCGCCGAGATCTCGAACCAGACCGTGCACGGAGTCGCGCACTTCGCCTGGGTCGATCAGGGAGAGGGCCTCTATCAGGGGCAGATGGCCGTCTATGTCAAGCCGCGCGGCCTGTTCGGCCAGGGATATATGGCGCTGATCAAGCCGTTCCGCTACCTGATCGTCTATCCGGCGCTGATGCGCCAGTTCGAGCGGGTGTGGGCCGAGCGTCGCCGGACCTGACCTCCCACGTCCGCAGCACCACGGCGGCCTGCGCATCCCGCGGTACAGTCGCAGTGAGGGATGGAACGGGAGACTCGCTACGCGCGCTCCGAGGACGGCACCAGCATCGCCTACCAGGTTCACGGCGAGGGTCCGCTGGATCTGGTCTTCGTGCCGGGTTTCGTCTCGCACGTCGAGCTCGTCTGGGAACAACCGGCGTTCGCCCGGTTTCTCCGCCGGATCGCGTCCTTCTCCCGGCTCGTCGTCTTCGACAAGCGTGGCCAGGGGCTCTCCGACCGCCTCGGGCGGCCGCCGACCCTCGAGGAGACGATGGACGACCTGCGTGCCGTGATGGACGCGACGGAATGGGAGCGGGCCGCCGTCTTCGGCATCTCCGAGGGCGGCCCGATGTCGGCGCTCTTCGCGGCCACCTACCCGGATCGGGTCTCCTCGCTCGTCCTCTACGGAACCTACGCCCGCATGGTGAGGGCCCCGGACTTTCCCGAGGGCATCTCAGAGAGAACTCTCGACCGGTGGGGAGCGATGGTGAGGGAGCAATGGGGCGGTGCGGTGGGGATCGACCTGTGGGCGCCGAGCGCCGTCGACGACCCGGAGTTCGAAGCGGGCTGGGCAAGGCTGCTGCGCCAGGGGACCAGCCCCGCGGGTGCGATCCAGCTGATGGACCTCTACAGGGAAATGGACGTCCGCCCCGCCCTTGATGCGATCAGCGCCCCCACTCTCGTCCTCCACCGCGCCGAGGACCGCATCGTGCCGGCGCGCCAGGGCCGCTACATCGCGGACCGGATCCCGAGCGCCCGCTACGTCGAGCTTCCCGGCCCCGACCACCTTCCGATCGTCGGCGACCAGGACGCCCTCCTCGACGAGGTCGAGGAGTTCCTCGTCGGTAGCCGCCGCGGCACGGATGCCGAGCGAGCGCTGGCGACGATCCTCTTCACCGACATCGTCGGCTCCACCGAGACTGCGGCCCGACTCGGCGACCGCCGCTGGCGCGACCTGCTCGAGCGCCACGACGCGGCGGTGCGCCGCCAGCTCGCCCTGCACAGGGGCCGCGAGGTGAAGACGATCGGCGACGGATTCCTCGCCGTCTTCGACGGGCCGGCGCGCGCGATCCGCTGCGCGGTGGCGATCCGCAACGAGCTCGCCGGGATCGGGATCGAGGTGCGAGCGGGCATCCACACCGGAGAGGTCGAACTGATCGGCGAGGACGTCAGCGGGATGGCCGTCAACATCGGAGCGCGGGTGGGCGCTCTCGCCTCGGGCGGGGAAGTCCTGGTCTCGAGCACGGTGAAAGAGCTCGTCGTCGGCTCGGGAATCGAGTTCGAGGAGCGCGGGACGCACCGGCTGAAGGGCGCCCCGGACGAATGGCGGCTCTACGCCGTCGCCCAGCCGGGCTGACCGCGGCGTGGTGGCAAGCCCTCTGACCTTCCGTCCAGCCGACCCGGGAGGCTTCAGCCAAGCTGCCCTCCTGCCGAAGATGATGGGAGGGCTCGGAGGGCCCGACCGATAAATGGCCATACCTCCGTCCACAGTCAGCGCGGTCAAGCGCAGGCGGCACCGTCCCCGCCGCCGGCGTCGGCATGTCTGGAGGGACAAGCACTACCGGTGGGTGCCGGACGGCAACGGCGGCTGGGTCGTCGAAGCCTACCTCTTCAGGCACAAGCACAAACCGCCCCGGCACCACTACCGCGGGCCGGGCCCGAGGCCGGCGGGCCGATCCGGCTCAGCCCCGGTCAGCGCCCCTGCTCCCGTTCCGCCGCCCCAGGGCGACCCGCGACCGGCCGGCACGTATCAGGGCCCGTTCGGAGCGGCACAGGCAACCCGCCTCCTCGACCGCGCCGGCTTCGGCCCGGTGCACGGCCAGGCCGAGCAGCTCGCCGGCCTCGGCCTGCTCGGAGCGGTGCAGTCGCTCACCCGCCCGGTCGGCCCGGCGATACTGAGCGGCCCGCCGCCGGTCGACGACGACGGCGTCCCGATCGCCCCGGCCGACGCATGGGGACATGACCACCTCTGGTGGCTCGACCGCATGATCCGCACCAACCAGCCGCTGGTCGAGCGGATGGCGCTTGTCCTACACGACTGGTTCGCGACCTCGAACGCCTCCGTCTCGAGGCAGCAGCAGATGATCGACCAGTCGAACCTCTTCCGTGCCAACTGCTTCGGCTCGTTCCTCGACCTCTTCAGGAAGGTGACGGTCGACCCGGCGATGCTGCAGTGGCTGAACGGAAACGAAAACACCAAGTCCGCGCCGAACGAGAACTACGGCCGCGAGATGATGGAGCTGTTCTCGCTGGGCGCCGACCGCGGCGCCTATACCGAGGAGGACATTCGCGAACAGGCACGGGCGCTGACCGGCTGGCGCAACAGCTGGTCGGAAGAGCTCGGCGCCTACGACTTCCGCTTCGACCCGAAACGGCACGACACCGGGCAGAAGACGGTATTCGGCCAGACCGGCGACTGGGACTGGGAAGACGCCTGCCGGCTCTGCGTCGAGAACCCGCTGCACCCCTCGTTCTTCGTCGGCAAGCTCTGGAGCTACTTCGTCGCCGAACCCCCCTCGGAAGCGACCGAGACCGCGCTGATCGAAACGTACCGATCCTCGGGCTGGCAGATCCGACCGGTCCTCGAGGCGATCCTCACCGCGCCCGAGCTCTACGAAGGGCCCCCGATGGTGAAGCCGCCGGTCGTCCAGCTGGCCGGAATGCTGCGGAGGCTCGGCCGCCACATCGACACCGAGGCCTGGAGCTGGCTCTGCGACCAGGCCGGACAGCTCCTCTTCTGGCCCCCGAACGTGTCCGGGTGGGACGACCGCCGCTGGCTCGACACATCGACCATGCGGGCTCGCTGGAACCTCGCCTACTACGCCCTCGACGAGGTCCTGGTCGATGCCTGGAACGATTCCTACAGCGAGACCGAGACCGCCGAGGAAGCGCTGGCGAGGGCGCTCGGCTCGTGGGGCTCGCCATCGCTGCGTGAGGAACACCGGGCCGAGCTGCTGGACTTCGCCCACCGGGCCGAATCGCTGGTCGTCGCCGACTGGCAGAACGGCCCCTACCGAGCGATGCGCCAGAACGCGCTGCTTCAGCTGATCGGCATAAGCCCCGACCTGATACTCCAATGAGCACGGGCCACGGTCACAACTGCTGCAGCGACTACACGCGATCCGAGCTGCTGCGCTCCGCGGCGGCGGAGGCGGGCAGGGGGCTGCCGGTGATCGAGCCGGGGATGCCCGAGCCCGCCGGGACCGGCCTCTCGCGGCGTCGGTTCCTCTCCTGGAGCGCCGGCCTCGCGCTGGCCGTCTACGGCGCCTCGAAGATTCCACTTGCCGCCTTCGAGGAGGGCATCGCCCAGGCCGCCCAGGGCGACAAGATCCTTGTCTCGGTCTTCTTCGACGGGGGGATCGACTCCCTCAGCGTGCTTGCGCCCGTCGGCGATCCCCGATACCAGCAGCTGCGGCCGAACCTGGCCCTTGTCCCGGGCGCCGGGACGCCGTTCAGCGAGGACGAAACGCTTCAGTGGCATCCCGCCGCGGCCGCGCTGGCGACGCTGCACGGCGAGGGGAAGGTGAGCACCTTTCCGGCGATCGGATACGAACATCCCGACCAGTCGCACTTCACCTCGCGCCATTACTACGAGATCGGAGAGCTCGAGGTCGGCTTCCGCACCGGGTGGCTCGGCCGCTACATCGACATCGTCGGAGGCGACGACAACCCCCTGCAGGGGCTCTCGATGGACGGCTCTCTCTCGCCGATGATCGCCACCGCCGACCGGCCCGTGGCGGCGATCGACAGCGTCGACGGATACGACCTCTGGTCGCCGGTCAGCGACCCCGTCTCCAACGAGATGTTTCAGAGCTTCGCCCGCTTCGGCTCGCTTCCCTCCGACTCGCCCGGCCTCGCCCAGGTGCGGCGGGCGACCGCCCAGACCGACAAGCTGCGGCAGGACCTCGGCGGGATCGGCGAATTCAGCAGCCCGGTCAGCTACCCAGACGACTGGTTCTCGCACAAGCTCGCCGGCCTCGCCGCCTTCATCGACGCCGGCCTGCCGATGCGCGTCGTGACGATCAGCGCAGCGGGCGGTTACGACACCCATGCCGGGCAGGCGGAAGACCTCGAACGGAACCTTCGCCAGACCTGCGAAGGGCTGCTCGCGTTCCAGCGCGACCTCGAGGCCCGCGGCCTCGCCGACCGCGTCCTGATCGAGATGTGGAGCGAGTTCGGGCGGCGTCCGGAGGAGAACGGCTCGCTGGGCACCGACCATGGCGCCGCGGGCTGCGCCTTCGTGATCGGCTCGAAAGCGCAGGGCGAGATGGTCGGCGAATTCCCCGGCCTCGCCACGCTCGACCCGGACGACAACCTGCGCTCGACGAGCGACTTCCGGGCGATGTACTGCTCGCTGCTCGAGCAGTGGCTGGGGCAGGACGCCGGACCGATCATCCCCGGCGCCTCGGGCTTCCCCCGCCCCACCCTGGTGAAGGCGTGAGGCGGACCGGCGCCGCGATCCTGGCCGCGGCGCTCGCGATCACGATGACGCTCGCGCACGAGCCGCGCCGGCTGGCCGGCTCCCCGGCGGCAAGGGCGGCCAGCGCCTGCACGTGGAAGCGCCACTCGAAGCGGGTGGTCAGGCGCGTCAAACGGCACGGACGGGTGCGACGGGTGAGGCGCACCAGGCACTGGTGGACGTGCGTGGCGCCGCCGCCCCAGCCCTCCACCGCCGCGCCGGCGCCGGCGCCTCCCTCCGGAGGAGAGCCACAGCCGGAAATCGCACACCTCGGCGTCAAGTCGCAGGAGTGGACATACACCCTCTCCCGCCCAGAGGTCCAGGCGGGTGAAGTGGCGGTCGAGCTCAACAATCAGGGAGAGGACCCGCACGACCTCAATCTCCTCCGCGAAGGCGATGAAGGGCCGCCGCTCAGCATCCCCGTCACCGCCTCGCTCCAGCGCACCACGAAGCGCTTCACGCTTCCCGCCGGAACCTACCGGCTCTGGTGCGACCTCCCCGAACACGACGAATTGGGTATGCACGCGACGCTCGTGGTCGGCGGCGGCTAACCGGCCGGCCTCCGAAAAGGTCCTCCGGCGCCTCGCCATGAGAAGCTCGGCGGCACCAACCTGACCAAAGGAGGACAGAGTGGCGACCGAGCTGGACGAGAGGGCAGCGGAGCTCTGCGAGCGAAGCGAGACCGACTACTCGGACCTTCGCGCGCTGTTCATCAACTGCACGCTGAAGCGCAACCCCGAGGTATCCAACACGCAGGGACTGATGGACATCTCGATGGAGATCATGCGCCGAAACGGGGTCCAGGTCGAATGCATCCGCGCCGTCGACCACGACATCGCGACCGGAGTCTGGCCCGACATGACCGAGCATGGCTGGGAGAGCGACGAGTGGCCGCAGATTTTCGAGCGGGTGATGGCCTCCGACATCCTCGTCCTCGGCATGTCGATCTGGCTCGGCGAGAAGTCCTCCGTGGCGACCCAGATCGTCGAGCGGCTCTACGGCAACTCGCACCTGCTCAACGACGCCGGCCAGTACGCGTACTACGGGAAAGTCGGCGGCTGCCTCGTGACCGGCAACGAGGACGGCGTCAAGCACTGTGCGATGAACGTCCTCTACTCGCTGCAACACCTCGGCTACACGATCCCGCCCCAGGCCGATTCCGGCTGGATCGGGGAGGCCGGTCCCGGCCCCTCCTACCTCGACGAGGGCTCAGGCGGGCCCGAGAACGACTTCACCAACCGCAACACGACCTTCGCCGCCTGGAACATGCTCCACCTGGCGCGGATGCTGAAGGATGCCGGCGGCATTCCGGCCTACGGCAACCAGCGAACCGAGTGGGACGCCGGCGCTCGCTTCGACTTCCCGAACCCCGAGCACCGGTCCTAAAGAGCCGGTCGGAGCATCAGGCTTCAAGGGTCGCCTCGACCTCGATTTCGACGTTCCCCCTCAGCGCCTGCGAGATCGGGCAGTTCTCCCCCGCGCCGCGGGCCGCGTCCTCGAACGCCGTCTGGTCGATCCCCGGGACGCGGCCCCGGACGGCGAGGCGCGAGGACCTGACGCCCTCGCCCGGGACGAAGGTGATGGTCGCGCCGGCCTCGAGCCGCTCGGGGACGTTGCCCGCTTTGGCGAGCTGGCTCGAGAGCGCCATGCAGAAGCACGACGTGTGCGCCGCCGCCAGCAGCTCCTCCGGGCTGGTCGTGCCCTCGGCGCGCTCGGTGCGCGCGGTCCAGCTGACCTCCACCGCCGAAAGGACGCCGCTGTCAACAGTGGTCTCCCCGCGCCCGCTCAGCAGGTCCCCCTCCCAAACCGTCGTCGCCCTGCTCTCAGCAGCCATCTAGCCTCCTTCTCCGGTTACCTGGACGGGTCGATCGTAGAGACACCGCTCCCGTGGCGCTGCCGCTCAGCTCGGCTTGAGGACCAGCAGGCAGAGGTCGTCGCGCACCGGGTCCTCCGCCCACTCGAGGATTCCCTGCTCGACCCGCCTGACCATGTTCTTGGCGGGGAAGTGCGCAATCGGCTGAAGCATCCCCGTGAGTCCGCCGAGCCCGAGCAGCGTGCCACCCCGACGGACGTCGGTCGCTCCGTCCGTGTAGATGACGACGCCGTCGCCTTCCTCGAGCGACGTCTCGGCGGTTCCGAGCTCGAGCTCCGCCTCGGCGCCGAGCAGGAACGTGGTGCCCACCGTCTTCATCTCGGCGACGTCCGGGAGCCGGAGCGGCGCCGGATGCCCGGCGGCCGCCCAGGAGAGCCTGCCGCGATCGGGCTGGTAGCGAATGCAGACGGCGCTGACCAGTTCTCGCCCCCTGCTCCGGCGGTCGGCTATCGCGTCGTTGGCGAGGCTGAGCAGCTCGGCCGGGTCGCTGGTGTTGGCCGCAAGCGCTGCGAAGCGCGCCCTGATGAAGGTGGCGAGGCGAGCCGCTTTCGGGCCGTGCCCGACCACGTCCCCGACCACGGCGACGATCGAGCCGTCCGGCCCGTTCGTGAGGAGGTAGAAGTCGCCGGAGACCCCGTACTCGGAGGGAACGAAGGTAGCCGCGGCGTCGACTCCGGCGAGCTCGGGCAAGGTGGCCGGAGTCAGGGCGGCGCGGATCGCCTCGAGTTCCTCGGCGGAATGCTCGAGGACCAGGAGCCGCTCGCGCAGCGCGGTGACCAAAATCCCGACCGCGCCGAAGGAGAGAAGGCGAACCGCGAATGCAACACCGACGTTGGAGATCGGCTGAACCAGTGCGCCAAGCAGGTACAGGAAGGCACAGCCGGCGACGGTGACGGCGGCCCAGCGGCGGCCCCCCCACCAGGCCGCCATCCCGATCGGAACCGTGTAGAAAAAGCCGATGCCGGCGTTCGCGCTGACGTCGGTGACGATCCAGAGGACAAAGACGACCGCCGCGGCAGCACAGATCCACGCGACCCGAGCGGCACTTGACGATTGGTTCCCCGGCACCTGCGGCCGACCCTACCTGAGGCGCTCCTTCGGGTTGGCGCTCAGGCCCTCCAGGCACTCCAATAGGCCTCGAGTCGCGCCGCGAACGCCCTCGGCCTCTCGGCGAGGAGCCGCTGGCCCATGTTGAACCCGCGTCGGAGAAGCTCGCTCCTGCGGGCCTCAAGCAGCGTTTCGAGCCCCTCGCGCCGCTCGAGCCGGCGCGAGTGGAGGTCCTCGACGAGGAGCGCGAGGTCGTGGTCCTCGCCCAGCACTTCGGCGAGCCGGTGGGCCTGCTCGGTGGTCGGCTCCAGGACCGGGGGCCATGCGCGCTCGACGATGCGAAGCTGGTACCAGAGGTCCTTGACCCGTTTCCTCCACTCGTGGACGGTCGAGGTGCTCGGCTGCTCCTGGGCGCGCTGCATCTGACGTCGCGCCCGCCGATAGCTGCGTGTCAGGCCCGGCTCCAGCAGACGCCACGAGTCGTGTGCGAAGCGCCATTCCTCGACGTCCCAGATGCCCCTCTCGAGAACCGAGCGAACCACCTCGATGTCCCCGCCGAGTCGCCCTTCGCCGAGGCTCGCCAGCCGGTCGCGCTCGCCCTCGAGCTCCACGCGCCAGTCGCGTATCGCGCCCGCCACGCCGTCCTCGGCGGGAAGCTCTTCCAGGATGGCGAGAGTGGTCACCTTCACCTCTGCATCGCGGCTCACCGAGAGCAACCGACCGGCATCCCGGTAGCGCTGGTTCTGGCGCCGATAGCGGCCCGTCCCAAGCTCGTCGCGCACGAGGCGGAGCACCGCTCTCACTTTCTTCAGGTCTTTTCGCGCTGCGTGGATCGAGTCCGCGAGGTTGGCGCCGTCAGCCGCCTCCGCCAGCCGCTCCCCCGCGGTCTCGAGCCGCCCGCGCGCAACCCGCCTGATCCCCGCAGCGGGGTCCTCCTGGTCCGTCAGCCGGAAAACGCGCGAGTCATCGGAGGGCACAAGCCGTAGTTTGGCCCCCAGCTACGGAACTGTGGGGTCAGTACCACTTCCCCCGGGCGAAGCCACCGAATGCGATCAGCCCGATGAGCAGGACGATCAGGCCCACCCAGAAGCTCCAGACGATCATCAGGATGATCCCGATGATGACCAGGATGCCGCCGAGCGTGAGGCCGCCGCCGGACGATCTCTCCGTGTTGGTTGCCATAGCTCCTCTCCGTTTGGTCGAACTGGCAGGGACGGGCCATTTCTACCCCTTCGGGGCTTTTTCGCAACCCGGCCCGCCGGCCGCCGGCTACCCCTGCGGCGACTCGAGGCAAACTTCGCCGGGCGGCTTGTCGTCGCGCAGTCCCTTGAAGGATCCGTGGCGGATCATCCCCTCGGCAGTGAGCTCGCGGTACTCGAACTCGCCGACGAGCCGAGGCTCGACGAACCGGGCGCCCTTCGGGAGTTTCCCGCTGTCGAAGGGACTCGTCTGTCGCTCGAGCGGCGCGAGCCGTGCGGCCAGTTCCTCCAGGGCCCGCTCGGAGAATCCGGTCCCCACTTTTCCGGCGTAGCGCACGGGCCCCTCCTCGCCCTCGTGATAGCCGACGAGCAGCGCCCCGACCTTGCCCTGACGGCGCCCCTCGCCCGGGAGCCAGCCTCCGATCAGGAACTCCTGGCGGGAGACGTTCTTGACCTTAAGCCAGGTGCCGGGACGCCTGCCCGGGGCATAGGTGCTGTCGAGCCGCTTCAGGACCAGGCCCTCGAGACCCCTGGCGGCGCTGGCGGCGAGCAGATCCCCGGCGTGCCCGGTCGAGTAGGCGGGCGTCTGCCAGCTCGGCCCATCGAGCCCGAGCTGCTCGAGCAGCTCACGGCGGCGGTGGTAGGGCTCACCCATCAGGTCGGTGCCGTCGAGGTGGAGGAGGTCGAAGATCACATAGCTGACGGGGTGGGTCTTCATCCGCCGGCGCACCACGCTCTCCGAGGTCTGATGGATGCGCTGCTGGAGCCGCTCGAAGCTCGGCCTTCCGTCCTGGTCGAAGGCCACGAGCTCGCCGTCGAGGACCGCATCGTGCGCTCCGAGCTGCCGTGACAGCCTCCGCACCTCCGGGTACTGCCGGGTGACGTCGTTGAGATTGCGGGTGCGCAGCTCGAGCTGTCCGGGCCGGCAATAGGCGATCGCCCGCACGCCGTCCCACTTGACCTCCGCAGCCCAGCCCTCGTCGCTCGCGGGCAGCTTCGAAAGGCGGGCCAGCATCGGCACGATCGACTCCGGGAATGGGTCCGCGCCGGCATCCGGAGGGTCCATCCTGTGGATCATCCAGTCCCGCGCGCCGCCGGTGCGAAAGAGCGCGAAGCGCCCGTCCAGCCGCTCGCCTTCGAAGCGGAAGATGATTTTTCCCTCCTCCCACTTCTCGCACTGGTAGGTCCCGCGGTCCCAGATCCGCACCGTGCCGGCGCCATACTCGCCGGCGGGGATCTCGCCCTCGAACTCGAGGTACTCGAGCGGGTGGTCCTCGGTATGGACTGCAAGATGATTGTCGCTGGGGTCGCGCGGGATCCCCTTCGGCAGCGCCCACGAGACGGCTGCTCCCTCGCGCTCCAGGCGAAGGTCCCAGTGGAGCCGGCGGGCGCTGTGTTCCTGCACGACGAAACGAGGGGCGCGGCGCTTCCCGGAGCCCTGTCTTGGCTTCGGCTCCGGGGTCGCCGCGAAGTCGCGCCTGCGCCCGTACTCGCCGAGCTTGGTTTTCGCCGACCTGCGGGGTTTGGCCACCGGGGCTGGCCTCCGATCTGCGGACGTTTCCACCGCCGCCGCCATGGGTAGCGGCCGTTCAAGACTAGGAAAGGACGGGAGAAATGGGACTACTGGACAAGCTCACCGGAAGGGCGAAGAAGGCCGCCGGAGACCTCGCGGGCGACGATTCGCTTCGCCGCCAGGGCCGGCGCGAGGAGGAGAAGGGCGAGAAGAAGGAGCAGCTCGACCGGGCCCAGGAGAAAGCCGATCGCAAGGCTGAGGAAGTCTCGGATCTGGAGCGAAAGACCTGAGATCAGCGACGGGCGGCGCCGCGAGTGCCGCCGGCGGCGAGCTTGCCTGACCTGGCGGCGTCGGCCCGGCGTGCGTCGTCCGCAGGCCGCCTGCGGCGGTCACCCCGCCAGCCCAGCTCGAAGACGAGTGGAACGCTGATCCCGTCCCTCGCAAGGCATCGCGGGCAACTGTCCCAGGAGGTCGCGGCCATTACCGAATATCCACTACCGCAGTTGTCGCATCTGAACATCAGAGACACTCCCCGTTGTTCGCCGTGGCCTAAGGTTACTCTCGCACGGGCAGGGCGCAAACTCCCTTAACACGACGATCTGGTTGGCTTTGCCCAGCCGATTCGGAACGTCCCCGGAGGGCGTCTGCTGCGGCTTGGCTAACCGCCTAAAAAGCGCTCTCGGTCGGCTCGTAGATCACCACCAAGGTCTCACCGGCCGGCGTCGAGCGGACCAGCTTGAGCGGCACTGCCCTGCTCATCTCGCCGAAGAGGCGCTTGCCCGCTCCGAGCACCGTCGGGAACACCATCAGCCGGTACTCGTCCACGAGGCCCTCCTCGGCAAGCGTCCCGACCAGCTGCACGCTGCCGTTGACGAGGATGTCGCCGCCGGCCCGCTGCTTGAGGTCACGGACCGCGGCCGCGATGTCGCCGTCGATCACCGTCGTGTTGTTCCACTCGGGCTCCTTCAGGGTCGAGCTGACCACGTGCTTGGGCATGCTGTTGAACTTGTCCGCGAACTCGCCCGTGCGGGACGGCCACGCCGCCGCGAAGCCCTCGTAGGTCACCCGGCCCAGGAGCAGCGCGTCGCTGGCCATCACCTCCTCCATCTTGAAGCGGTCGCCGTCGGGACCGCGGTCGAACTCGAACGCCCAGCCGCCCCGCTCGAAGTTCTCCGACCCGCCCGGATCCTCGACCACGCCGTCAACGGTCACGAACTGCGATACGACCACCTTGGCCATCGTCTGCTCCTTTCGGGGCTGCTTCGATCCATGCCTCTGAGACCGCCGCCTTCGACGAAACTAATCGCTCCAGAGCAGATGGCCAAGCGCAGCAGACAGCGAGAGCTCGCGGAGCACCTCCGCTTCCAGTCCTCTGCCTGCGCGCAGCTCGGCTCGCGGCTGTACGCCGACCTGCTGGGAGCGGCGGCGGCAGACGTCGAAGCCGGTGGACCGGCATGGTCGGTCCTCCGGGCCGACCAGGAGGATCCGTGGCCAACCGCCCTCGGCCTGCGCCTGATGGGCGCAGTCAACCGGCTGGTCCTCGCCGGCCGCGAGCCTGAGCTTGCCGATCTCTATGCCGATCCGGATGCCGACCGCGGCTCCGTCTGGCCGGTCTTCGCTGACACGCTGCAACGGAACACGGACGAGCTGCAGAGGCTGGCCAGGCTGCCGGTGCAGACCAACGAGGTCGGTCGCTCGGCGGCGCTCCTCTTCGGCTTCGCCTCGGTCGCCGCCGGAACGGGGCTGCCGCTGCGGCTGCTCGAGATCGGCGCCAGCGCCGGCCTCAACCTGCGCTGGGACCGCTTCGCCTATGAGGCCGAGGGCTTCGCCTGGGGGCCCGAGAGCTCGCCGGTTCAGATCAGGTTCCGGCTCGAGGGAGCCTCGCCGGCGCCGCTGCCGGCGGAGATCGAGGTGCGGGAGCGCCGCGGGTGCGATGCGGCGCCGATCGACCCGGCGACTCCGGAGGGCCGGCTCTCCCTGCTCGCCTACGTATGGCCGGACCAGCGGAGCCGCATCGAGCGGATGCGGGCGGCGCTTCGAGTCGCCGCGGAGGTCGCGGCGCGGGTCGACCGCGATGGCGCCGCGACGTGGCTCGGCTCCCGGCTGGCCGAGCCGGTGCCCGGCTCGGCGACGGTCGTCTTCCAGTCGATCGTCGCGCAGTACCTGGGGGACGAGGGGCGCGCCGCGGTGGAGGACCGCCTGCGCGACGCGGGCGAGCGGGCCACCGACGAGTCGCCGCTTGCCTGGCTGCGGATGGAGCCGGACGGCGACCGGGCGACCGTCACCCTGACGACCTGGCCCGGCGGCGAGACGAGCCTGCTGGCGCGCGCCGGATACCACGGGGACCCGGTGGAGCTGCGCTGACCGGCGAGCCTCAGTGCGGCTTCGGGGCCCAGTCCGGGGCGAAGTCGCTGAAGAGGGCGCCGCGACTCGCGTAGAGCAGCCGCAGGCCGGACCCGCCGGCGGCGATCGAGTAGAGGTCGTCGTTGCGGCCCCCGCCCGAGCGGCTGAAGGCGATGCGGCGGCCGTCCGGCGAGAAGGCCGGGCCGCGGTCGATGAAGGGCCCGCTGGTCAGCTGCCTCGTCCGGCTGCCATCGGCGCGCATCACGAAGACGTGCTTGTAGCGGCCGACATGCCGGTTGAAGGCGATGTGGCGGCCGTCGGGCGCGAACGACGCGGCGCCGTCCCCGCGCCGGGACGTGAGCCGGCGCAGGCCGGAGCCGTCGACCGAGATCTCGTAGAGCCCGCCCGAGTCCTCGGTGCGCGCGGTGAAGACGATCGCCTCCCCGTCCGGGGAGAACTCCGGAGCGCTCGCCGCCGTCGCGCCCCGGGTCAGCTGGGTCATGCCGGAGCCATGCAGGTCGAGCAGGAAGAGCTGCGGCTTCTCGAGCGGCGGGGGCGCCGCCGCGAGGACGAGCCGTTCTCCATCGGGCGAGGCGGCAACGCCGACCAGCTTGTAATCGACGGCCTCCGGCAGCAGCGGCGTCCCCAGCGAGCCGGGCGACGCGCTCAGCGCCTTGACGTAGACCTGGTTCTGGACGGCGAAATCGTTGCCGGCGATCTGCCGGATGTAGGCGAAGCGGCGCCCGTCGGGTAGGGCGGCGGGCGAATAGTCGACCTCGAGCCCCGGCGGGTAGGCGCCGCGCGTCAGCCGCTTCGCCCCCGCTCCCCCCGGCCCCACCCGCCAGATCGCGTGGCTTTCGTGGTGGGCGACGTTTCCGGCGTCGCTGCGGAACAGGACCGGCCCGTTGCGCCCCGAGAAGCTGGCCTCTGCAGCGGTCGCAGGAAGCAGGATCAGAAGGGCGAGAGCTGTGGTGACGCGGACTATGGCGGCAACCCTATTCCTTCACGAAGCGGCTCACTCCAGGCTGCGACCTGTAACCCAGCGACTCCCAGAGGCTTGCCGCGGCGGGCCCGTCGCTGGTCAGGAGCGCCGTCAGCCGCACGGCGCCGAGCTCGGCGAGGCGCCGCTCTCCGGCCCTCACCAGGGCGGTTGCGGCTCCCCTGCGGCGCCAGCCGGGGGCCACCACAAGCCGGTAGAAGCTGCCCCGCCAGCCGTCCCAGGCGACGATCAGGGTGCCGACGATCGCCCCTTCGGCGGGCGTGGCAAGGAGGAGTGACTCGCGGTCGCGGTCGAGCAGCCGCTCGAGCCCCCGCTTGGTATCCGTCGCGCCGGCCGGCACTCCGGCCTCGCGCCAGAGCTCGAGGACCGTTTCCAGGTCGACTGCCGCCGCCGTCCGGATCTGCCAGCTCTCCTCGGCCTCCATGCCCACAGTCTGATCAGTACGCGGTGTTCCGCGAGCGTGGCCTCGGCACCGCCTTGTAGCGGGCGCCGCCTCCGCGGCTCCAGAGGATCGCGTCGATCGACGCAGGGGCGAGCCTTCCCGCGTCTGCTGCCGAGATCCGCTCCACCGCGTGGACGGCGCAGGCGCGCAGCTCCACCTCCTCAGGCGAGCCGTGGATGAGCAGCTCGCCGGCGTCGATCGCGGCAGCCAGCGGCGGATCGAGGTGCAGCACCCCGTCGAGGCGCAGCACGTGCGGAACCAGGTTGTCCGCGAAGGCGGTCAGCCGCTCCTCGCCGGCGAGGCTCGCAACGCCCGCCCGGTTGAGGTCCGCCGCCGCGATCTGAGCGCGCTTGTAGAACGGGACCTGCTCGCCCTCATAGAGGGAGACGTCGGCGAATGAGCGCCAGCCGGCGAGGATCCCCGCCAGCTCGACGGCCGATCCGCGGGCGGCGCCGACAAGCGCGGTGAAGCTGCCGGAATGCTCGGCGGCGACGCGGTCGCCGACGTCCCGCAGCGCCTCGGCGTAGCTCGCCATCAGGGGGTGGCCGGCGTCCTGACCGAGCGCCGCGGCGATCTCGGCCGGGCCGACCTCCCGAAGTTGCTCCACAGGCCAGTGGCCGGCGTCGCGGAAGCGCTCGGCCAGTGCGGACTCGATCGTCGAGTAGCCGCTGTGACCGTCTCGCTTGCGGATCGTCGGCCACCAGCCCGAGCCGAAGTTGATCGCGTCGAGGCAGATGACGAAGGCGGTTCGCGTCTCGCGATCGGCGGCGCCGAGGCGGTGCTCGACCTCGAGGTACGCGCGAGGCGGGTCCGGCAGGGAGGCGGCGTAGGGCTCGATTGCGTCATCGACGACGGCAACCCTCCTCGCAATCCCCGCCACCCGCGCGCAGGCGGCGCGCACCCGTGCCGGGACACCGTCGCCCTCAGCCGACGGCACCTGCGGACAGCGGGGTCGAGGCGACGCGGTAGACCTCCCACTCGTCCGAGACGCCCTTCAGCGAATGGCGGCCCGAGGGCTCGAAGCCGATCCCGGAGCCGACGGAGAGGTCGCGGACGGTCCGCGATGCCAGCACCTGCCCGCCACCGGCGAGTGACGCGATGCGGGAGGCGACGTGCACCGCTATCCCCCCGATGTCGTCGTCCATCAGCTCGACCTCGCCGCTGTGCAGCCCGGCCCGCACCTCGATGCCCAGCGACGGCATGTCGACGGAGATCGCCCGGGCCGCCTCGACCGCCCGGGTCGGCCCGTCGAAGATCGCAAGGAAGCCGTCCCCGGTCGTCTTCACCTCCCGCCCCCCGAAGCGCTCGAGGTGCCCGCGGACGATCTTCTGATGCTCCTCGAGCAGGTCGCGCCAGTCGCGGTCGCCCTTCTCGGTCGCGACGGCGGTCGAGTCGACTATGTCGGTGAAGAGGACGGTGGCGAGGACCCGCTCGGACGTCGGGGAAGGCCGCACGCCGGTGAGGAACTCCTCGATCGCCGCCAGCGGCGTCTCGCTGTCACCGACCCACGGGAAGTGATCTGCGCCCTCGAACTCGACGTAGCGGCTGCCCTCGATCTGCTCGGCCAGCCAGCGGGCGGCGCGGTAGTTGACTGCCTGGTCGCCGCGGCGGTGGAGCACCAGGGTCGGCGCCTGGATCAGCGGCAGCGCATCTCGCACGTCGGTGTCCAGGAACATCTGGAGCAGCTTTTCCACCCGTTTCGGGCTCGCGGCCTGCCGCTCGAAGCGAGCCTGGAACTCGCGCGCCCGGGAATCTTCTGCCAGGCTCGGGGAGAAGATCTCGATCGTCGCGCCCTGACCCCAGAGCGGCCCGACGAGCTCCTCCTGGGCTTCAACGATTGCCTCTCTCTGCGGCGCCCACGGATAGTCGCTGTCCGCGGTCGAGCGCGCCATCCCGCCCCACAGCACCAGGGCCGAGGTCCGCTCGGGGTACGTAGCGGCGAAGAGCATGCACATCGTCGACCCCTCCGACATCCCGAGCAGGGCGGCGCGCTCGGAGCCGGCCGCGTCCATCACCGCCCGCACGTCGTCCATGCGCTCCTCGAGGGTCGGCGCCTCGACGGGGTCCGAGAGGCCGACGCCGCGCCGGTCGAAGACGATCACCCGCGCGAAGGAGCCGAGCCTGCGCATGAAGGGGGCGAGCGCTCGGTTCTCCCACATCAGGTCGAGATGGGAGAGGAAGGGGAAGGCGATCACCAGATCGATCTCCCCCTCGCCGAATTCCTGGTAGGCGATGCTGACCTCTCCGCTGCGCGCGTATCGGGTCTCGGGAGCCATGCCCGTGATCACACTACGCGGCCGAGGCGCGCCGCAACAGATCTCGAAGCCTGCGCTGGTCGGCATCTGAGAGCGAGGCGATCCACCGAGGGGGCGTGTCGGAGGCCCGAACGAGGCGGGTGCGGACCCGCCGCCCCTCCGCTGTGAGCGAGATCAGCTTGACGCGACGGTCCTCCGGCGAGGATTCGCGCACGGCCAGGCCGCGCTCTTCCAGCCCGTCGACGATCCCGGTCACGTTCGAGTTGTCGCAGTGGAGCAGCGATGCGATTTCGCTCATCGTGCGCGGCTCGTCGAGCGCCCGCAGGGCGCCGAACGTGACCGGCCGCAGCCCGGCCTTCCGGGCTATCGCCAGGAACGGCGGCGGGTAGACCAGCCCGGTGAGAAGGTTCCATGCCTCATGTGCCGGATCCATCAGAATGCATCATAGTGTCAATCTTGGGTAACCTCAACTATTGGGATTTACCGACAACGCGAAAAGGGCTGGAGTTGAGATGACGGCAAGCGAGAACCAGGAGCGGGCGGGAATCGAAGTCGAAGCCCTCGTGCGCGAGTTCAAGAACGGGCCGCGTGCGGTCGACGGAATCGACCTTCGGGTCGCCCCGGGGGAGATCTACGGCTTCCTCGGCCCGAACGGGGCCGGCAAGTCGACCACGGTTCTGATGCTGACGACCCTGCTCCCACCCACTGCCGGCACGGCCCGCGTCGCCGGCTACGACATCTCCAGCGAAGGGTCGCGGGTGAGGGGCGCGATCGGCGCTGCGCTGCAGGAGGCCGCGCTCGACCCGCTGCTCAGCGGCGCCGAGCACATGCGGCTGCAGACCGCGCTCCACGGCCTCCCGAAGACCGAGCGGGTGGCGCGCGGCGCCGAGCTGCTGGCGCGGGTCGGCCTCTCTCAGGCAGCCGACCGCAAGGTCGGCGAATACTCCGGGGGGATGAAACGGCGCCTCGACCTGGCGCTCGCCCTGGTCCACCGCCCTCGCATCCTCTTCCTCGACGAGCCGACCACCGGGCTCGACATCCAGAGCCGCACGGCGCTCTGGGACGAGGTCGCGGGGCTCGCCGCCAACGAGGGCGTCACCGTCTTCCTCACCACCCAGTACCTCGAGGAGGCCGACGCGCTCGCCGACCGGGTCGGGATCATCGACCATGGCCGCATCGTCGCCGAGGGCACGCCGGCCGAGCTGAAGGCCGAGATCGGCCGCCCGACGGTCGAAGCCCTCCCCCACGACCCGAGCGACCGCGAGCGCCTCGCAGCGGTCCTCGGCCGCTTCGGCGAGCGGACCCGCTCGGCGCCCAAGGCGGTCGCGGCACGCCTCGAGGGGGGCGAGGCTCAGCTCGCCGACGTCGTGCGGGCGCTTGATTCGGAGGGCATCGCGATCGAGCGGCTGCAGCTTCACGCTCCCTCGCTCGACGACGTCTTCCTGGCGAAGACCGGACGCTCGCTCGAGGGAGCCGAGGACACCGCCGAGGCCGAGGCGGTCGCGGCTTGAGGCGGGAGGTCCGCACACAGGTCGGCCAGCTCGCCCGGCGATCGGTCCTGCGCACCCTGCGCCAGCCGGCCCAGATCGTGCCGGCGCTGGTCTTCCCGCTCTTCCTGCTCGCTGTCAACTCGGGCGGCCTCAAAAGTGCGACCAACCTGCCGGGCTTCCCCACCGACTCCTATCTCACCTTCGCGCTGGCGGTTCCCTTCATGCAGGGCGCCCTCTTCTCGGTGATGAACGCCGGCACCGACCTGGCCCGGGACATCGAGACCGGCTTCCTCAACCGGCTCGCCCTGACCCCGCTGCATGGCGCGGCGCTGCTGAGCGGTCTCCTCGCCGGAGCCGTGGTGCTCGGCCTGGTCCAGGCCGTTGCCTACCTGACCGTCGGCCTGACCGCCGGCGCCGACCTCGCGGCGGGCGCGCTCGGGGCGATCGTGATCGTGGTGCTGTCGGTTCTGGTCACCGTGGCCTTCGGCTCCCTGGGACTGTTCGCCGCCCTGCGCACCGGTTCGGGAGAGGCGGTGCAAAGCCTGTTCCCGGTCTTCTTCGTCTTCCTCTTCCTCTCCTCGATGTCCCTGCCTCTCGACCTCCTCCAGGTCAACTGGTTCCATGCCGTCGCCTCGGCGAACCCGGTCTCCTACCTCCTGCAGGCGTTCCGCTCACTGCTGATAGAAGGATGGAACGGCGGCGAGCTGGCGCTGGGATTCGGCATCGCCCTGGCGATCCTCACGGTCGGCATGGTCGCCGCGTCGGCATCGCTGAAGACAAGGCTGGTGCGGACATGAGGCGCGAGATCGCGCTCGCCGTCGCCTGGCGGAGCATCCACAACTTCCTCACCAACCCCGCCTTCCTCGCGCCGGCGATCGTCTTTCCCCTCTTCTTCTTCACGGCCTTCGCCGGCGGCCTGTCGGCGATCGCCGGTGCCCCTGGCTTCGACTTCCCGAACGGCTACACCGCCTTCCAGTTCGTCTTCGTGCTGCTCCAGTCGGCGGCCTTCGGCGGCGTCTTCACCGGCTTCGGAATCGCCCGCGACTTCGAGCTGGGCTTCGCGAGGCGCTATCTGCTGGCCGCCTCCAACCGGAGCGGGATCGTCGCCGGCTACGCGATCGCGGCGCTGGTGCGGGCCCTGATCACCTGGGCGGTGCTGACCACTGTGGCGCTGATCGCAGGGATGGAGGTCGGTGGCAGCGGCGTCGACATCTTCGGGCTCTACGCCCTTGCGATCCTCGTCAACCTCGCGGCGACGCTATGGGCGGCCGGTGTGGCGATGCGTGTTCGCTCGATTCAGGGCGGGCCCCTGATGCAGTTTCCGACCTTCCTGATCCTCTTCCTCGCTCCGGTCTACGTCCCCCTCGGGCTGCTCAGCGGCTGGATCCACGCGGTCGCCTCGGTGAACCCGGTCACCGCGCTGCTCGAGGCCGGCCGGGGATTCATCTCCGGCGAGCCCACGGTCGTGGCGCTGGCCTTCGCGATCGCCGCAACGCTGCCGGTGCTCTTCGCGCTCTGGGCTCGAGGGGGGCTGCGACGCGCCGAAGCCGCCGGCTAGCCGAGCTCCCGACCTCCGCGGCATCGGTCAGACTTACCCCATGAGCACCAGGCACAGCCCCGACCCGACCGAGTCCGTCCGCCACCAGCTGCGGCCGCTCTTCGACCAGATCGTGATCAAGGAGCTCGACTCCGACCGCGTCCGCCGCTCAGGCCTCGTCGTGCCTCCGGGAAGCCATGAGCCGCCTCCCCAGCAGGGGATCGTCCTGGCGGTCGGTCCCGGCCTCGACTGGTGGGAGCACGTCGGCGTCGAGATGCCCGTCCAGCCCGGCGATCACGTCGTCTTCCCCGCCTCGGCCGGTGTCTGGGTCGAGGTCGACGAGGAGCGCCTCCTCGTCTGCCGGGTCACGCAGCTGCTCGGCGTCCTCGAGACGACCGCCGGCCCCGACTGATCCTGTCTCAACCCACCTCGGAGTAAGCGGGCTCGGCCTGGGCGCGCTCGGTCTCCTCGGCGTGCTCGGCAGCCATCGCCGGCACCGGGGCGGGACGGAGGACGAAGATCGCGATCGCGATCGCGATGCCGACCAGGGCGGCACCGACCAGGTAGGCGAGGTGGAAGCCGGAGTTGAGCGCCGCGGCGTGCGCCGTGCCGCTGTCGAGCAGCGTGTCGGTGCGTTGGGTGGCGAGGGTCGCCAGCACGGCGAGCCCCACCGCCCCGCCGACCTGGGCGCTGGTGTTGACCAGCCCCGAGGCGAGGCCCGCGTCCTCCTGGGTAGCGCCGGACATCGCCAGCGTCATCAGCGAGGGGAACGAGGTGCCGATGCCGAGTCCGGTGAGCAGCATCGGCGGCAGGATGTCGGCTGCAAAGGTCCCGTCGACCGGCGTCCGCGCGAAGACGAGCAGGCCGGCGCCGATCAGGAAGAGACCGGCGATCAGCGTTTGCCGCGGCCCGAAGCGCATGATCAGGCGTTCGGAGTAGCGCAGGGACATCGTCCCCATGACGAGCGTCGCGGGAAGGAAGGCGAGGCCCACCTGGAGCGGGTCGTAGCCGAGGATCTCCTGCAGGTAGAGGGCGCCGAGGAAGAACATCGCGAACATCCCGGCGACGAGCAGTGCCTGGATCGTGTTGGCGCCGGAGACGTTGCGGGAGCGGAAGAGGCGCAGCGGCATCAGCGGCGTCTCGATCCTTGCTTGGCGCACGACGAAGGCGGTCAGCAGGCCGGCGGAGATCGCCCCGAGGACCAGAGTCCTGGCGGCTCCCCAGCCGACTTCGTTGACCTCGAGGATCGTGTAGACGCCGAGCATCAGGCCGCTGATCAGAAGCAGTGCCCCCGGCACGTCGGCGCCCTTGTCGAGGCCGATGCCGGGGGTCGGCTCGATCAGCCGCAGCGTGAAGAACGCCGTGAGGATCCCGATCGGCAGGTTGATGAAGAAGATCCAGTGCCAGCTGATCGCCTCTGTCAGGAGGCCGCCGGTCAGCAGCCCGATCGAGCCGCCGGCCGAGGCGACGAACCCGTAGACGCCGATCGCCTTCGCCTGCTCGCGCGGCTCCGGGAACATCGTCACGATCATGCCCAGGACGACTGCCGAGGTCAGCGCTCCGGCGATCCCCTGGATGAACCGGGCGCCGATCAGCATCTCCTGGGTCTGCGAGACGGCGCAGAGAAGAGAGGCGCAGGTGAACACGGTGAGGCCGCTGAGGAAGATGCGCCGTTTGCCGAGCAGGTCGCCCATCCGCCCGGCGAGCAGGAGCAGCCCGCCGAACGGGATCAGGTACGCGTTGACCACCCAGGCGAGCTTGCTCTGCGAGAAGCCGAGGTCGTCCTGGATCGAGGGCAGCGCGACGTTGACGATCGTGACGTCGAGGACGATCATCAGCACGCCCGCGCAGAGCACGTAGAGCGCCAGCCAGCGCCTGCGCTCGCTCGTCTGGGGGTGCTGCTCGGTCACAATCGGGCTCCTTTCGGTCGAAGTCCGCGCCTGCCGGTGGTTCCTCGACAAAAGAGACTCATGGGCCGCCCGAAACTCATCGGTGGGCTGGGGTCGGTTTGGATGCGCGTCGCGCCGCGGAGCGAAGATCGACGTGCGAGTGCCGAGTCTAGCCAGCGAGCTCCTCGGGCAGCCCGAAGCGCTCGAACGCGGCGTCGACACGGAGCGGATCGAACGGCTGCTCGGGGAAGCTGGCGATCCCCTCGGGGCTTGGGTCCTCGGCCGCGCGGCAGATGAACGCGTCTATCTCGCTGATCTCCGAGCCCCTCAGGGTGAGGACGTTGAGGGCGAAGCGGAGATACGCGCGGCGATCCGGATCCCAGGCGTAGTAGGCGAGCGCCTCCTGCCCGTTGGCCCGCAGCCGGATCGGCCGCCAGCGCCAGCGGCCCGAGAGCGGCGAGCCCGCCAGGAACTCCGCGATCCCGTCGCGCCCGCTGAACCAGCTCTGCAGGGGCGGCATCGTGAAGGCGGCGTCCTCGGTCAGCATCGCGACCACGGCCTCGACGTCGCCGCGCTCCCAGGCGTCGACGTAGCCCTCGACGATCTCCCGCACGCCCTCGTCGCCCAGCTCGCGCAGGGTCTGCTGCTGGCTCCGCTCGGGGGTGCGCTCCTCGACCGAGGCGCGGGCCCGCTGGAGGGCGCTGTTGACCGAGGCGACGCTGGTGTCCAGCGCGCCGGCCGTCTCCTTCGCGGAGAACCCGAGCACCTCGCGCAGAATCAGGACCGCGCGCTGGTTCGGCGGCAGCAGCTGCAGGGCAGCGATGAAAGCGAGCTCGACGCTCTCACGCATCTCGTAGCTGGCTTCCGGAGACGCGTACCCGTCCTCGATGCCGAGCGCCTCGTCCGGGTATGGCCCGATCCAGGTGGACTCGACCAGCGGCTCGAGCGGCCCGCCGTGCGGATCGAATGCTGGTCCGTAGTCCACCGGGAGGACCCGTTTGGGCCGCCGCCCGATCTGGTCGAGGCAGGTGTTGGTGGCGATCGTGTAGAGCCAGGACCGCAGCGAGCTGCGCCCGGCGAACCGCGCGAGGCCTCGCCAGGCGCGCAGCATCGCCTCCTGGAGGGCGTCCTCGGCATCGTGGATCGAGCCCAGCATCCGGTAGCAGTGGGCGTGGAGCTGGCCGCGATACCGCTCGACCAGCCGCTGAAACGCCGCTTCGTCCCCGCTCTGGGCGGCCTCGAGCAGATCCTGCTCGGCCGCGCCCGGCCCTGTCGGCGTGGCGCTCACCCAAACCAGGTTAGACCGCTGGGCGAGTGGCGATTAGTTTCGGCGCCTGCGTCGGTCTAAGAGGGTGGGGATGCCCGGAAACCGACCGAAGACCGTCGTCCACCTGGAGCTCCATACCGGAGACCCAGGCACCGCATGCGACTTCTACGCCGGGCTGTGCGGCTGGCGGGCGGAACGGGTCGATGTCGGCGCGACCTCCTACCTCGCGCTCGTACTCGGCGGCGGCGTGGGCGGCGGCGTGGTCGAGTGCGGCGTCGAGCGGCCGATCTGGCTGCCGTACGTGGGGGTGACGGACGTCGCGGCGGAAACCGAGCTTGCCCGGGAACTCGGCGCCTCGGTCCTGCTCGAGCCCCGCGAGGGCCCGACGGGCTGGCGCAGCGTCGTGTCGGCGAGGGCCGCAGGCCAGGTTGCCTTCTGGCAGGCGAAGGGGTAGGGAAAGTATGCGAACGGAAGGAGGTCGATCGAGATGGGTTTGAGCGATAACCGGGTCGGGGCGACTATCGCCGTCTCCGACATGGATCAGGCCAGGGGCTTCTACGAGGGCAAGCTGGGACTGACCCCGGGCGGCATGGAGGGCCCACACGGTGTTCTCTACCAGTGCGGAGAGGGCAGCACGCTGCTCGTCTACCACTCGCCCGAGCACGCCGGCAAGGCGACCGCCACGGTCGCCACCTGGGAAGTGCCGGACCTCGATCGGACCGTCGACGAGCTCGCCGCCAATGGCGTGACATTCGAGCGCTACGAGGGCTTCGAGGGCGACGAGCGTGGCATCCACCCGGCCGGGGAAGACGGCGCCGGGCGGATCGCCTGGTTCAAGGACCCCGAGGGCAACACGATCGCCGTCGGCCAGTTCGACTGACCGCGGCCGGCGGGCTCCGCCGGCTCAGCCCGCCTCGGGCTCGCCCTCCCAGTAGTCGACACCGCTGTCGCGCCTGACGATGCGGTCGTCGTCCTCGTTCCCGGTCCAGACCGCGATCTTGTCGCTGTCGGGATAGACGGTCGCGGTCGGGTAGGTGACCTCGGAGAACATCAGCACCCGCGCCGTCTCCTCACCGCGGTTGTGGATGCCGTGGGCGCCCTCCGGACCGCGGGGGAAGCAGACGACGTCCCAGGGGTCCAGCTCCTCGCTGCCGCCGGGATGCCGCACGGTCGGCCGGCCCTCCAGCACCAGCAGCCACTCCTCCTCGCCGTACTCGTAGTGATAGGGACAGACCCCCTGCCCCGGTGGCAGCTCATAGACGCTCGCCCCGACGCGGCTGCCGCCGACCAGCTTCCCCAACCGCACCATTCCCGCCCGGAAGCCGGCCGGATCCTTCTCGTCGTAGGAGAAGTCCGGATCCGAGATGTTGAACCGCCGCACGACCCGAAGCTAGCACCGTGTCCGTCTGGGGCCGAGCTGGGCCCCGGCTCACGGGCCGCGGCGCCGCGAGAGCGCGAGCAGGAGGTAGGCGACGGCCGCCACGAACACGAACAGGATCGTGCTCTGGATCACATAGCCGTATCCGAATTCGCTCGAGTTGATCGAGAAGCTATTGGCCAGAAATGGCGCTTCGCCGACGAAGGCTGCGATCAGCGGTGCGATCAGGTTGGCGACGATCGCTTCGAGGAGCGTGAAGGTCGCCAGGGCGATCAGCAGGCCGACGGCGATCGCGATCACGTCGTTGCGAAGGACCAGCTTCCTGAACTCCTCGAGCATCGTGTGTCTCCCTCTCCGGTTGCAGCCGGAGTTCTAGGGGAAGCCGCGGACCTCTCCTCAGCGGCCGCGTCGGCCGAAGCTGTGGCCGGCCGGCGCGACCGCGCGCAGCTCGGCGACCGCGCGGCGGCGCAGCTCGTGCCCGTCGCGGCGTTCCCGGCGGCGCGAGACGTCGGGGGGAGTGCGCGGGGCCGGCTCCGGCTCCTCCAGCTCACCCAGCTCGGCGACGAGCACGTTGGTCGTACCCTCGCGGCGCTCGAGACGCCCCCTTGCCCGGACGAGCGGCGCGGCGCGGACCTCGGCCCGGAAGCGGTCGTAGACCGGCGGCGGCACGATCAGGTTGACGGTCCCCCGCTCGTCTTCGATCAGCATGAAGACGATGCCCTTCGCGGTGTCGGGGCGCTGGCGGGCAACGACCATCCCCGCCACCTCGACGGAGGCGCCGTCGGCGATCCGCTCCAGGTCCGTGCTGCGGAGCAGCCCGGGCTCGAGACCCCCCCGCATCAGCGCCATCGGGTGCGCGCCGAGCGTCATCCCGGTCGATCGGTAGTCGGCGATCGCCTCCCCCCACTCGCCCAGAGGCTGCAGCGAGGGCGCCCCAGGCGTCTCCAGCGGCAGCGCCATCTGCGTCCCCTCCGCGTGGCGCGCGCCGGTCGCCGCGACCCCCGTCTCCCAGAGCGCCTCCCGCCTCTTCGCCGACGGGTCTGAAAGTGAAGATATAGGCGACTTTCCGGCCCGTCGGCGGGTCGTGGCGACCAGGTTGTCGAGCGCGCCGGCCCAGGCGAGTCGCTCGAGGCCGTCGCGGCCGGCCCCAGAGCGCGAGGCGAGGTCGGCGATGCCGCGGTAGCCGGCGCGCTCGCGCTCTTCCACCAACGACTCCATCTCCTCCTCGCGCACGCCCTTCACGTAGCCGAGCCCGATCCGCACCACCAGCCCGCCGCGCAGCTCCGCTTCCCCCGCCGATGGGCCTATTTCCCACGATATGCGTGGGTTTCCGTCCCGTCGGCGGGGGTGGCGGGGAGATTCGACGTGGCAGAGGACGTGGCTGCGGTTGACGTCGGGCGGCGCGAGGCGCACCCCCCGCCGCTGCGCCTCGTGGACCAGCGCGTCGGGAGGGTAGAAGCCCATCGGCTGCTCGTTCAGCAGCGAGCAGAGGAACTCCGGCGCATAGTGGATGCGCAGCCAGGCCGACTGGTAGGCGAGCAGGCCGAACGCGGCCGAGTGCGCCTTGGGGAAGCCAAATCCGGAGAAGCCCTGGATCTGCTCCCAGACGCGCCTCGCCACCCGCGGCGGCACGCCGCGGGAGCGGGCGCCGGCGAGGAAGCGCTCGTGGTGCTTCTCGAGCTCGGCCTCCGAGCGCTTGCGGCTCATCGCCCGCCGCAGCCCCTCCGCCTCCGAGGAGCTGAAACCGGCCAGCTCCATCGCCACCTCGATCACCTGCTCCTGGAAGACGATCGTCCCCAGCGTCTCCTCCAGCACCGGCTTCAGCAGCGGGTGCTCGTAGGGAATCTCGAAGGAGGGGTCCTCACGCAGCCGCTTGCGGCGCTCGATGTAGGGGTGGATCGCGCCGCCCTGGATCGGGCCGGGACGGACCAGCGCCACCTGCACGGTGAGGTCGTCGAGGTTGCGCGGCCGGGTGCGCGGCAGCATCTGCATCTGGGCACGGCTCTCGATCTGGAAGACGCCGGTCGTCTCCGCGGCGCGGATCGACTCGTAGGTCTCGGCGTCGTCGAGCGGGATGCGCGAGAGGTCGAGGCGCTCGCCGCGCGCCCGGCCGACCTCCTCGACGCAGCGCTCGACCGCCGACAGCATTCCCAGCCCGAGCAAATCGATCTTGAGGAAGCCGGCGTCGGCACAGGAGTCCTTGTCCCACTGGACGATCTGGCGGCCCTCCATCGCCGCGGGCACCACCGGGCAGACGTCGAGCAGGGGCAGCGTCGATATGACCATCCCGCCGGGATGCTGGGAGGCGTGGCGGGGAAGCCCCATAGCCTCGCCGCAGAGCCCGAACAGCGCCCGCCAGCCTGGCGCGGCGGCGCGGCGGGCGCCGATCGCCGCGATCGCGCAGCGCTCGATCTCGTTCGCTCCCTCGTGGAAGCCGACCGTCTTCGCGACCCGGTCGATCTCCTGCGGCGGCAGCGCCAGCGCCTTGCCGAGGTCGCGCACCGCGCCGCGCGGACGGTAGGTCGGGAAGGCGGCGACCAGCGCGGAGCGGTCGGCCCCGTAGCGCTCGTGGACCCGGGGGATCAGCTTCTCGCGGATGTCGCGCGGAAAGTCGAGGTCGATGTCGGGCATCGAGGTCGCCTCCTCGTTGAGGAAGCGGCCCGGGAAGAGCTCGGCCTCGACCGGGTCGACGTGGGAGAGGCCGGTCAGATAGCAGACGATCGAGCTGACGCTCGACCCCCTGCCCCGGCCGGGCGGAAGGACGGCGCGGGCGGACTCGGCCCCGCGCACCTCGCGCGCCACCTCGCGGGCGAGCTCGAGCAGGTCCCGGTGGAGAAGAAAGAAGCCCGAGAGGCCGAGGTGGCTGATGGTCACGAGCTCCCGCTCGAGCCTCCCCTCGGCCTCGCGGCGGCGTCGCGAGGCGGCGTAGCGCTCGGCCAGCCGGGCGCGGCAGACGGCCGCCAGCTCGGCGTCGGCGGCGGGGTTCTCCGAGCCCGGATAGCGGTACCCGAGCCCCTCGGTCAGATCGAAGCGGAGGCGATCCGCCAGGCGCAGCGTCTCGGCCACCGCATCGGGGTGCTCCGCGAAGCGTGCCGCCATCGCCCGCGGCGAGGCCAGGACGGAGCTCGAGTTCCCCCGCCGCTGCGGCTCGGAGGTCTCCAGCGTGGCTCCCAGCCGCACCGCGACGAGGGCGTCCTGGAGCGGCGCGCGGGAGCGGGCGTGCGAGTGGACGTTGCCGGTCGCCACGCAGGGAACCCCGAGCCGCTCCGCCAGCCCGGCGAGGCGGCGGTTCCGGGCCCGGTCGCGGCGCCAATAGGGCCGCTGCAGCTCGACCCTGAAGCCCTCCCGCCCGAAGGCGGCGAGCAGCCGCCGCGCCAGGTCCGCCCCCCGCCTCCATTCACCCGCCTCCCAGGCGCCCGCCAGGACGCCGTCGCCGGCGCAGCCCGAGAGACAGACGAGGCCGCCGGCGTGCTCCTCGACCCTCTCCAGCGGCACCCAGGGCTGCTCGGCGCTGCGCGCCGTGTTGTCGCGGGTGTGCGCGTGGGCGTGGGTGAGCAGCCGGCAGAGGTTGCGGTAGCCGGCGCCGCTCTCGACCAGCAGCGTCAGGTGGGCCCGCCGGCCTGGCGCCGTCTCTACCGTCAGCTCGGCTCCGGTGATCGCCCTGAGCCCGAGGCCCTGGCAGACCTGGGCGAACTCCATCGACCCCCAGGTCCCGTCGTGGTCGGTGAGGGCGAGGGCCGGATAGCCGAGCTCGGCGGCGGCGGACGCGAGCTCCAGCGGCGTCGAGGCCCCGTCGAGGAAGGAGAAGGCCGAGTGGGCGTGCAGCTCGATGTAGGGGGCGCCCTCCATCATGCTCGCTGCCGGAACCAGCGACCGCGGCCGCTGCGAAAGACGGTGACGTCGCGGCCGTCGGCCAGCACCAGCTCGTAGTAGTGGCGGCGCAGCGGCCGTGGCGTCCACCAGCGGTCCTCGACCAGCCACTCCTCGCGGAGCGCCTCCACCGCGACCCCCTCGACCGCGAGCGGAGCGCCGTCCTCCCCGGCGCTCACGTCGACCCGGCGGGGCACGTAGAGGCGGCGGGTCCCGGCGGTCAATGCATCGCCTCCGTGCCCAATGTCCTACACCGGAATGGAGGTGAGAATCGCGCGGCGCTCGGGCAGGCGGGACCCCTCGTCGACCGGCAGCACCCTGAGCAGCGCGTCCGGCCCCTGCGCCGCGCGCACCTCGCGCAGGGCGGCGCCCAGCCGCAGGTGCCGCGGCTCGCGCCCGCCCGTCGCCAGCTCGAGCTGATCGGCAGCCCGCGGCCCGAGGCCGACCGCGCGCAGCCGCAGCAGGACGGCGGGTGCCGGGAGTTCCTCCAGGCGCGGCGCCAGCACCGTGCGCAGCACCCGGGGAGATGCGGTCGGCCTGCCGAGCCCCTGGAAGGCGCTCCAGCTGCCGCCGTCGCCGAGCAGCGCCCCCAGCCGCAGGCCGAGCAGTGTCCTGCCCCGACGCCGCGGGGCGGCGAGCAGCCGGTCGATCAGCAGCTCGAGGGCGCGGTCGAGCCGGGTGCCGGCCGTCCCTTCCGGCAGCGCGATCTCCTCGGCCAGCACCTCGTGCGGCTCACGCGGGCGCAGCGGCTCTTCCTCGCCGCGGGCGAGGCGGTGGGCGCGCAGGCCGGGCGGCCCGAAGCGGTCGGCGACCCGGTCGGGAGAGAGGGCGGCGAGCGAGCCCAGGGTGCCGATCCCGAGCCTCTCCATGCTCGCCAGGAGATCGCCCGCCGCGCGCTCCGGGACCCCGAGCCGGTCGGAGAGCGCCTCGACGGGCAGCGACGCGAGGGAGCCGGAGCGCCCGCCCGCCGCGGTCAGGGCCGCCAGACGGGTCGGCCCGGTCCCGAGCGATGCCCCGCCGCCTGCCGCCTCGCCGGCCGCGGCCAGCACCCCGGCGGAGTCGCCGCCGTGAATTCCACGAAGTCCGTCGACGGCGAAGAAGGCCTCCCCGAGGCGCTCGGACTCGACCGCGGCGCCGATCCCTTCCAGCGCTCGCAGCACCTCCTCCCAGCGGTCCTCCGGAGGCGCTCCCGGCTCGCCTGAGGCAGTTTCGCTTTGCAGGACGCAGGCGATCTCCATACGAACGTATGTTCGTACAAAGGCGCGCGGAGGTCAAGCGCTCCCCGCCGATGGAAGGTGGCTTGCGCTCAGAGACGGACGAGCTTCGACGAGTCGATGTCCCGGGTGACTCCCCGAAAGTCGATCACCAGCGGCGCCGCCTCGACGACCGCCTCGTAGTCGACCTCGGCGTGGGCGGTGACGATCGCCGCCAGGTCGGCCTCCGCCAACGCCTCCTCCAGCGAGACCGAGGAAAGCCCGCTCTCGGCGAGCTGCGGGACGAAGGGATCGTGGTAGGAGACCTCCGCGCCCTGCTCCTGGAGGATCCTGATGATCTTCAGCGCGGGCGACTCGCGGATGTCGCCGACCCCCCGCTTGTAGCTGACCCCGAGGAGCAGGATCCGCGAGCCCCGCAGCGGCTTGCCGGCGTCGTTGAGGGCGCGCGCGATGCGGTCCACGCAGAACGCCGGCTGGGCGCGGTTGACCTTGCCGGCGAGCTCGATGAACTCGGGGTAGAAGTCGTGTTCGCGCGCCTTGAAGGCGAGATAGAAGGGATCGACCGGAAGGCAGTGACCTCCCATGCCCGGCCCCGGGTCGAAGCGCATGAAGCCAAAGGGCTTCGTCGCCGCCGCGTCGATCACCTCCCAGACGTCGATGCCGAGCCGGTCGCAGAGCTGGGCCAGCTCGTTGACCAGCGCGATGTTCACCGAGCGGAAGATGTTCTCCAGAAGCTTCGAGAGCTCGGCGGCCTCCGGGCTCGACAGCACCACCACCTCGTCGCAGACGAGCGAGTACAGCTCCCGCGCCCGCTCGGCGCATCCCTCGGTCACGCCGCCGACCAGCTTCGGCGTGGTGCGCACCGTGTAGTCGGTGCGGCCGGGATCGATGCGCTCCGGGGAGAAGGCGAGATGGAAGTCCTCGCCGACCGACATCCCCGACTCCTCGAAGACCGGCAGCAGCCGCTCGCGCGTCGTCCCCGGGTACGTCGTCGACTCGAGCACGACCAGCTGCCCACGGCGGAGCACTCCGGCGAGGCCGTTGGTGGCGTCGAGCAGGTAGGTGAGGTCCGGTTCGCGCGAGCTCGTCAGCGGGGTCGGGACGCAGATGATGATCGCGTCGCAGGGCTCGAGGTCGGCATAGCTCGCGGTCGTCTGCAGCCTCTCCCGAAGCGGCGCCAGGGTGTCGTCGGCGATGTCCTCGACGTAGCTTCGGCCCTCCTCGAGCGCCTTCAGCTTGTGCGCGTCGGTGTCGAGCCCGACGACGTCGTTCCCGGCCTCGGCAAAGGCGACCGCGAGCGGCAACCCGACGTAACCGAGGCCGACGATCCCGATTCTCATGCCGGGCAGTCTAAGCGGGAGGCTGGTTGGACAGGTCTCGGGTACTGCCCTAAATTGGAGAAGTGGATTCGCCATCCGCATCGGACCCGAGGTCTGCGCCGGCCGGCCGCCACGGTCTTCCACAGGCATACGCAGCTCGATCCCAGCGGGAGCGGCTGCGCGAGGCGATGGTCAGGGTCGCGGCGGCGAAGGGGTACGAGGCGACGACGGTGACCGACGTGATCGAGGTCGCCGGGGTCTCGCGGACGACCTTCCACGAAACGTTCCCCGACAAGGCCGCCTGCTTCCTGGAGGCCTACGACGCCGTCATCGACGTGCTGGTGGCCCACGTCTCCAGCGCCTACGAAGCGACCGCCGGCGAGCGCTGGCCCGACCGGATCATCGCCGCCCTCGACGCGCTGGTCGAGCTGCTCTCTGTCGAGTCGGACATAGCGCGGATGGCGATGGTCGAGATCACCGTCGCCGGCGAGGACGCGAGAGAGCGGTACCGGGCCGCGCTCGCCCGCTTCACGCCCCTCCTAGAGGAGGGTCGCGTCTACTCGGGGCAGGGCGACAAGCTGCCGGCGGACACGGCGCGCTTCGCGATCGGCGGCGCGACCTCGATGATCTTCGACGAGGTCAGGGCGGGTCGCGGCCCGGAGCTGCGGCGCATCCTCCCCGACCTGGTCTTCGCCGTCCTCATGCCCTACCTCGGCCCCGAACAGGCCGAGGAGGAGATGCGCCGGGTCCGCGAGCAGGGGTGAATCAGGCGCCCCGGACGCGGGCGCGCGGGCGCGAGATCTCCGGTGGTGACGAGCGCGTCCGCGCGGGAGCGGAGGAGGCGCCGCCTTATATTCAGAACTCGCCGTGACGGCCCTCGCCGGCGGCGAATCGGGCGGCGCCGCGGACGGCGACGTCGAGCACCTCCCTGCCCAGACGGTGCTCCAGGGCGATCCCCTCGGAGAGCGGCAGCCCGAGGCCCTCGATCGCGGCTCGGCGATCGGCGAGCATCGTCTCCTGGGGGAAGGAGGCGATCGCCTCGGCCAGCTCGAGGGCCCGGTCGAGATGGCCGCCGGGCTCGATGACCTCGTTGACAAGGCCGATCCGGAGGGCCTCCTCTGCGGGGACAGGCCGCCCGGTGAGGATCAGCTCGAGGGCTCGACCGAGGCCGATCACGCGGGGCAGTCGCTGGGTTCCCCCATCGACCAGGGGCACCCCCCAGCGGCGCTCGAAGAGGCCGAAAGTCGATTGCGGGGTCGCGATCCGGATGTCGCACCAGAGCGCCAGCTCCACTCCGCCGGCCAGGCACCAGCCATCGACCGCCGCGATCGCCGGCTTGGCGGGAGTGAGGCGCGTCGGCCCCATCGGCCCGTCCGGGTGATCGACTTCGAGGTCGAGGGCCTTGAGGTCGGCCCCGGCGCAGAAGGCCTCTCCCCCGGCGCCGGTGAGGACCAGTACCCGGGCCTCCTCGTCGGCCTCGAACTCGCGCAGGCCTTCGCGAAAGAGCTCCGCCGTCGCCCGGTCGACCGCGTTTCGCCTCTCGGCCCTGTCGATGGTCAGGACCGAGGCGGCCCCGACCCGCTCGTAGCGAAGCTCGCCGGGCACCGGCGCATCGTATAGCGAGAGCGGGAGCGGGCGGGCTAGTCGCGGCGTCTTCCGGGGCTCGCCGTCGACACCCTGCTCCCGGGTGCGCCCCGGCGCGCAGCGGCCAAAGCGGCAGGCACTCTATGGCCGCGCTGAAAGCTAGAGCGGGTGTCGGACGACCCATCCGCCGCGACCACGAAAAAGCGACCGGGGGAGGCGCTCGCAGCCTGCCTCGCACGTAGCCTTCGCGCGTAGAAGCTCCTTGCGCCACCTTCGAGATGGTGTCCCGCTGGCTTCTGCGGGGCCTCTCTCTCCCAGTCGCAAAGCGAACCTAGCGCGCCCGGAATGAAATTGCCAGTGCTCTGGCACCGGTATCCCGCAAACTCCGGCGAAATGCTGCACAGCTACGCTGCGCGGATGCGGATCGACGCCATCCTCGCCAGCCGGAGGCCGGTCTTCTCGGTCGAGTTCTTCCCTCCCAAGACGGAGGAGGCGACCGAGCAGCTCTTCTCGACGGCCCGCTCGCTGCGCGAGCTCGAGCCCGACTTCGTCTCTGTCACCTATGGCGCCGGAGGGTCCACCCGCGAGGGGACGGTCGAGATCACCAGGGCGCTCGGGGAGGAGCACGGCTTCGAGACGATGGCGCACCTGAGCTGCGTCGGCGAGACCGCCGAGGGCCTCTCGGCGACCCTCGACCGGATCGAGGCCGCCGGGATCGAGAACGTGTTCGCGCTGCGCGGCGACCCGCCGCGCGGGCAGGCGGACTTCGTGCAGCCGCCGGGCGGGCTGGGCAGCGCCGCCGAGCTCGCCGCCTTCATCTCCGCCGAGCGTGACCTCGCGATCGGCGGCGCCTGCTTCCCGGAGGTGCACCCGGAGGCCCCGGACCTGAAGACGGACCTCGACTACCTGAAGACCAAGGTCGAGGCCGGCGCCTCCTTCCTGATCACCCAGCTCTTCTTCGACAACCAGGTCTACTTCGACTTCGTCGAGGCGGCCCGCGCGAAGGGCATCGACGTCCCGATCCTGGCGGGAGTGATCCCGGTCGCCAGCTTCGCGCAGACGAAGCGCATCTGCGACCTCTGCGACGCCTCGATCCCGCCGTCGCTCGAGCAGGCCTTCCTGGCGGCCGGTGATGAGCGAGCACAGTTCGAGCTGGGCGTCGCCTACGCGGCGCAGCAGTGCTCCGAGCTGCTGATCGCGGGCGCTCCGGGAATCCACTTCTATGCCCTCAACCGGGCGCCGGCGACGAGGGCCGTGCTCGGGGCCCTGCGCGCCGCCCGCCCCTGGGAGCGGGGCGGGGCGCGGTCGGCAACGCCGCCGACCTTCGGCGCCGTGGCAAAGACCGACTAGTCGGTTCATCTACACTGCCCCGCCGTGGGAAGCCTGCGCTATCAGGGCTACACGATCCGCTACGACGATTACGGAGAGGGGAGCCGCGCGCTCGTCCTCGTCCACGGGCTGCTGCTCAACCGCCACATGTTCGACCGGATCGCGCCGGCGCTGGCCGAGCGCGGCAACCGGGTCGTCTGCATCGACCTGCTCGGCCACGGGGACTCCGATCAGCCCGACGACCTGCGGCTCTACTCGATGCCGCTCTTCGGTAGGCAGGTGACCGCCGTCCTAAACCACCTCGAGCTGGACACCGCCGTGGTCGGGGGCACCTCGCTCGGCGCCAACGTCGCCCTCGATCTGGCGGTCCGCGACCCCGACCGGGTCGAGGGGTTGTTCATGGAGATGCCGGTCCTCGACAACGCGCTTGCGGCCGTCGCCGCCTTCTTCTCGCCGATCCTGCTCGGGCTTCGCGCCGGGCGCCCGGCCTTTGAGCTCGGCTCGCGGGTGGCGCGGCTGATTCCCCGCACCCACAACCTGATCGATCTCGGCATCGACGTCGCCCGGCGCCGCCCGGGCCCGTCGGTCGCGGTGCTCGAGGGCCTGCTGCTGGGCCCGACCGCGCCGCACCGGGAGGAGCGAATCGGGATCAGCAAGCCCGCCCTGATCGTCGGCCACCAGCGCGACCCGCTTCATCCCTTCAGCGACTCGGGCATGCTCGCCGAGGAGCTGACCGGAGCGCAGCTGGTCGAAGCCGGCTCGCTCTTGGAGTGGCGGCTCAAACCGAAGCGGCTGACCGCCGAGCTGGCCCGCTTCGTCGACGAGGTGTGGGAAGGTGCCGGCAACGGCGCCGGCGTCCCCGACGAAAGAGGCGGCCCCAGGGTCGCCATGGGAGGCTAGGTCGAGGTGGCTAATCGCAGGCAGGAAGAGCGGGAGCGGCTGCGACAGGCGCGCGAAGAGCGCGAGTCGAAGCGAGCCACCGCGAACCGCAAGCGGCTGATCGCCGGCTATGCCGTCGCCGGGGCGATCGGCCTCGCCGTCATTGCCGGCGTGGTCGCCGTGATCGCCTCGTCTGGAGGCGGCGGCAGCAGCGAGGCCTCCCACATCAACCAGGCCAGCGGCTCGACCAACGGCATCCAGCCCGACGATCGCGAAGGGACCGCGCCGCAGCCGGTCAAGATTTCGGATCTGAAACAGGCCGCGAAGAAGGCCGGATGCGACCTCCGCCTGCACCTCAAGGACGAGGGGCACACCCACATTGCCCCGGGCACCTCGCCGCCGAACTACGAAACCGACCCCCCGACCTCGGGAAATCACGTCGAACCGCCCTTCCAGCAGGCGGACGGCGCCTACGACGAAATGCCCGAAGAAATCGACTTCGTCCACTCGCTCGAGCACGGGCGGATGGAGATCGAGTATGCCCCGGACCTGCCGGAAAAGGACCAGCTCGAACTGAAGGGGCTCTACGACACGATGTTCGGCGGCACGCTGCTCTTCCCCAACACGAACATGGACTACGCCGTCGCAGCGACCACCTGGACCAATTTGCTCGGCTGCAACAAGTACAGGGGCGCCATCACGCTTGACGCGATCCGCGACTTCGGCAAGGCGACCTGGGGCCGCTACGGCGGCGAGCCGGTCAACGGCTTCGGTTTGAAGGGCCCGACGCCGCTCGAACCGAAGAGCTGACCGCTCAGTCGAGGGCCCGGTAGGCGGGGAAGAACCCCCAGCCCTCGCGGCCGGCGGAGAGGCGGGCGTAGGCGGCGGCGTCGCAGACGATCTCCGAGGTATGCCAGGCCTCGCTGCGGTTGGCGAAGCCACGCTTGAACTCCTCGAGGGGATCGCCCGCGGCTATGCCGCCGCCGAGGTTCAGCGGCATGCCCCGCTCAATCGAGAGGTCGACCAATGCCTCGACCAGGTTCTTCATCGGCGAGTCCGAAAGGCGGCGGTCGGTCGTGCCGCTCAGGTAATAGTGGAGGTAGCCGTCGCTCTGGACGAGGATCGAAGCGGCGGCGACGTCGCCGCCGGAAGCGCGAACCGAGACGAGCCATGACCGCTCCGAGGTGAGGATGCGGTCGAAGTAGGAGGCGTCGAACAGGTAGCGCTCGGCGGCGCCGGTTCGTCGCATCGTCTCCAGATAGGCCGCGTGAAAGTCGGCCCGGTCCTCGGCGGAGGATTGCGGGCCGGGCACGACATCGACCCCGTATCCGGCGCGGCGGTTGCGATTGGCCTGGTTGCGATCGCTGGGGCGGCTCTTGCGCTGCAGCTCGGGGTCGGCGATCTGGACGACGTTGCGCTCGCTCGCGCCTGCGAGGGACGGCGGGCCGAGGGCGTGACGGACGAAGGCCGAAACGAGGCCGCTGGAGGAGAGGTCGAGCCCCGCCGGGTCGAGGGGCGCGGTGAGCGAGCCCGCCGCGCCGGGGTAGCCGTAGGGGGAGGTCGCGTCGCGGAGGTCCGAGCCGTCGATCGGCCGCACGAGGAGCGGGATCAGCAGCTCCCCCTCGCCCGACTCGATCCGCAGGGTGTGAGTGACGCCCTCCGCCGCCAGGAAGGGCGGCGAGCGGAAGAACTCCTCCCCTGCCGCCGCCTCGCCCCCATCCTCCAAGAGAACAACACTCGCGCTTCGCTCGTCTCGTGAAGGGTCAGGATTCGACACTCGCTCCCTCAGCGCTCGAATAGACCTTCGGCCGCAGCGTTGAACTCATCCGGCAAAACGCCCCAGACCTCGCAGTCGGCGTTCTCGCCATCGCGTCGCAGGTGACCGCGCATCGTCCCCTCGTGGCGCCAGCCGAGGCTGGTGACGACCCGCTTCGCGGCCTCGTTGTGGGCCGGGATCCGACCGTAGACCCGGTGCGCGCCGAACTCCTCGAAGGCCCTGCGGATCGTCAGCGCCTCGGCCCGGCGGCCGACGCCCCTGCCGCGCACCTCGTCTCCGATCAGCGCGCCGAGCTCCGGAGCCGTCTGGCGGAAGAGGCCATAGAGGGCCGTGAAGCCGACCGGCTCCCGATGGCCCTCGACGACGATCGCGTACTTGCGGTCCTCTCCAGAATCGTCCATCGCCCGCCGCGTCCAGGCCTCCGCGTCCTCGCGGGAGAACGCGTCGCGCTGCTCCATCAGCGTCCGGGTCGCCTCCGGGTTGTTGAACCAGCGATGCACGGCCGCGGCGTCGCCGGGCTCGAACGCTCGAAGGGAGACGCGGGGCTGATCGTGGCCCATCGCCGCAACCCTATGCACTCCAGCCCGGCAACCTAGTCCGGGGCGAGGCCATGGCCGGTGACGAGTAGCCAGGCCGTCTTGGCGAGGATCCGGATGTCGAGGGCGGCGCCGCGCCGTTCGACGTACTCGATGTCGAGATCGATCCGCTCCTCCCACGGTATGCCGGCGCGGCCCTGCACCTGTGCCCAACCGGTCAGGCCCGGACGGACCTCGTGGCGGCGGCGCTGCCGGTCGGTGTAACCGTCGACCTGGGCGGGGATGGTCGGTCGCGGCCCGACGATCGCCATCTCGCCACGAAGGACGTTGACCAGGTTCGGGATCTCGTCGAGCGAGGTGCGCCGCAGCCACCGCCCTGCGCCGGTGACGCGGGGGTCGTCGCGGAGGACGGCCTTCCCGATCCCGACCGGGTCCGAGCCCTGCACCATCGTCCGCAGCTTCAGCAGCTCGAATTCGGCGCCGTCGAGACCGACCCGGCGCTGGCGGTAGAGGACGGGCCCGGGGCTGCCGAGCCTGATCGCGATCGCGGCGACGAGGAGGACCGGGGAGAGCAGGGCAAGCCCCACGGACGCGGCGAGGACGTCGAAGGCGCGCGGCATCGCTACCTGGTCCCCTCCGCCTTCTCCCAGGCGCCGGGGGCGCCGTGACGCAGCCGGTCCCAGAGGCCGGCGCCGATCGATGCGGTCGTCATCACGTAGTAGCGCGCGAGACGAAGCGGAAGCAGCGGCAGCCGACGGGCGAGCAGCGCGGCCGCGAGGACGGCGAGCTGGACTACGAGCGTTACGACGTAGACCCAACCCTCGCCCAGCAGCAGGAGGTTGGCGATCAGCGCGACCACGTGCAGGAGGGGGCTGAGGTAGCGGAGCAGGCGGTGTGAGGCGATCTCGAACGCGTAGAGAGGCCGGTAGCCGCGGGGGCGGAGCATCCCTTCGCCGACGACGATGTCCCAGATGCCGACCATCATCCGGCGCTTGCGGGCGAACTCCCCCTCGAGCGTCGGAACCATCTTCTCGGTCGCCCTCGCCGCCGGCTCGTACAGCGCCATCTGGTCGCGCTTGGAGAGCAGGAAGGGCAGCGAGAGGTCGTGGCTGCCCGAGGGCGGAAGCGGCAGGTAGGAGCTGCGCCGGACCGCGTAGATCGCCCCGTTGCCCGCGGTCACTCCGGCCAGGCTCGACTCCATCGCCCGCACCCGCATCTCGAAGCGCCAGTAGGAGCCCTCGAGATTGTCGCCCTCGGGATCGAGGAAACGGACCTGGCCGCAGACGTAGCCGACCGCCGGGTCGGCGAACGGCTCGACCAGTCGCCGCAGCGCGTCCGGGGACCAGGCGCTGTTCGCGTCGGAGAAGGCGAGGAGCTCGCCCGAGGCCCGCTCGGCGGCAGCGTTCTGGGCGCTGACCTTGCCCGCCCGCGGCAGGTCGAGGACCAGGTCGGCGCCGGCGGCGCGCGCCCTCTCGACCGTCGCATCGCCGGAGCCGTCGGAGGCGACGATCACCTGCAGGCGCTCTCGCGGATAGTCGAGCGCGAGCGCCTCCGCGATCTTCGCCCCGATCACCTCCTCCTCGTCATAAGCGGCAACTATGAGAGAGACAAGGGGGACGGCCGGCATAGAACCAAATTCCGCCCGCGTGCTCTGCTCCCGCGTCCGCCGCGGGCGCCGTCTCCTTGAACCCATGCTGGTCAGTACGAACAGCACGGCCGGGTACCCCAGATGCGTGTAGGCGATCAGGGCGGCGCAGAGCCAGAAGACGATCGCGACGACGATCACCGGCTCGCCTCCAGCAGCTCCTCGTAGAGGTCCATGGTGCGGCGGGCCGCCTCGTCCCAGGAGTAGGGGCCCGTCGCTGCCCGGCCGGCGGCCTCGGAGAGGGCTGCCCGCGCCTCCTCGTCCGCGATCAGCTCGCCGAGCGCCGACGCCAGCACGGCCGGGTCGCCCGGCGGGACCAGCCTCGCGGCTCCCTGGCCGGCGACCTCCGGAAAGCCGCCGACGGCACTCAGGACCAGCGGCTTCGCGAAGGCGAGCCCGGTGTAGAGGACGCCGGAGTGCTCGGCGTCGAGATAGGGAAGAACGACCACGTCCGCCCGTCTGAAGATCTGCGGGATCTCCGCCTCCTCGACGAACCTGGGGACGATCCGCACCCGGCCGGCGGCGCCCTCGGCCGCCCTCCGCAGGGGCTCGACGTCCATCCTCGGCCCACCGACCACCCACAGCTCGCCGCCGTCGAGCCGCCGGAACGCCTCGAGCAGGACCTCGATCCCCTTGTACGGGCGCAGCAGGCCGAAGAAGAGGATCACCGGGCCATCGGCGCCGGCGAGCTCTTCCGGGAGCGGCGCCTCGTCCGGCAGCCGCGTGAGGTAGTCGAAGGCACCGTGGTGGATCACCCGCACCCGCTCGGGGTCGAGCCCGACCTCCTCGCGGAGGCGCGTCGCCCCATGCTCAGAGTGCGCGACCACCGCGTCCATCCGCCTCGCCAGGCGCCGGGCGGCCGCGACCCTGAGGGCACCGGGACTCGGCGGCAACACGTAGTGGGCGGTCAGCAGCCTCGGCCGGCGCGGTGGGAGCAGCAGCGAGTCGAGGGCGGGCAGGGCCAGCCATTGGTAGTGGACGACGTCGGCGGCCCGCGTCCTACGGCGCAGCCGTGCCATGTCAGGCAGATGCTCGGCAAGCTTGAAGGCGCGGCGGGCGGGAGCATCGAGGCCGCGGCGGGCGGCGCGGCGGTAGAAGAGCTCATCGACCTCGAAGCCGTCGGCTGCCGGCACCGACCCGTAGAGGAAGTGGCTCGTCAGCAGCTCCACCTCGGCGCCGCGGCGTGCCAGGGCGGCGGCCAGGGCGCGATCGTAGGGTGGGGTGAAGGCCGAGGGATCGACCAGCTGAACCGTCATCCGGCGCATGACGCCGACGATTATCGTGGCGAATGTGGCGCCCACGCTCTCCTACTGCGTCGTGAACACCAACGGCCGCGAGGACCTGATGAGGTGCCTGGAGGCGATCGAGCGCACCCATCCTCCAGAGGTCGAGCGGGAGGTGCTGGTCCTCGACAACGCCTCCACCGATGGCTCGGCGGAGGCGGTGCGGGCGCGCGGCGGCGAGATCGAGCTGGTCACGCTGCATGGCCGGCGCGGCAAGGGCGAGAACGACTCCACCCTGCTGCGGGCCGCCGGGGGCCGCTACTGCCTGCTGCTGAACGAGGACTCCGAGCTGCGCGAGGGAGCCGCCGCGGCCTTGGTGGCGGCGCTCGAGGCCGATCCGGGGGCCGCCGCTGCGAGCGCCCAGCTGCTCGACGCGGAGGGGGAGCCCGTCCCATGCGCATGGCGCTTCCCCGGGGTCGGCACCGCGCTCGCGGGGGCACTCTTCCTGCATCGCCTGCTCACCGTGCAGAGCCGCGGGTCGGAGATCCGCCCCGTCGACTGGGCGCAGTCGAGCGCGCTGCTGGTACGGCGCGATGCTGCGGAGCAGGTCGGCTACCTAGACCCCGACTTCTTCGTCTACTACGACGAGTGCGACTTCTGCCGCCGTCTCGCCGAGGCGGGATGGCGAACCCTGTACGTGCCGGCGGCGCGGGCGATCCACCGCGACCAGCTCTCGACCGACCTCTCCGCGGGGCTGCCGAGGATCGTCGAATTTCACCGCAACCGAGACCTCTACGTGCGCAAGCACCATGGCCGCGCCGCGGCCGTCGCGGTGCGCGGCCTCACCGCATGGTCCTACGCGCTGCGCGCCGTCGCCGCGACCGTCCTTCCGAACCGACCGGCCCGGATCTACTGGGCCCACGCCCGCCAGGCCCTGAGCCCGGGGCGGGGCGAGTCCCTCCGCGACCGCGCGGAATCCCGCTGACGCATCAGCGGCGGGCGTCCTCGTCGATCTGCTCCACCTCGTAGATCTCCGCGATCTGCCCGTCCGCACCAGGCGGCTCGCCCGCCGTCGCGCGCAGGTCGCGCACCACGGCGGCGGGATGTCGCAGGCGGGCAAGCCAGCGCCTCTCCTCGGCGCTGAAGAAGCCCCCGGCGAGCAGGATCAGCGGGTAGGCCAGCCAGACGACGATCCTCCCCAGCAGACCCGCGAACCCCTCGGTGGGCAGGAGCAGTTCACCGGCGAGGACGAGGCCCGTCGCGGCGAGCACGACCCGTCCCAGACGACCCCACTCGTAGGGAACGGGGAAGAGCCGCTGGGTGAACCCGTACATGAGCGCCACGACGACCAGATAGGAGACGACCAGAGCCGCCCCGGCGCCCGCGATCCCGAAGGGCGGGACGAGCGCCAGGTTCAGCCCGACGTTGACGAGAAGCGCCGCGATCGTCGCCGGGAAGTTGAACTCGGTGCGGCCGGTGCGGCCGAGGATCACGACGAGGACCATGTAGAGCGCGTAGAGGGTCACCGCCGTGGAGATCAGGCCGACCGCCTGGTAGGAGTCGAAGAATTCGGGCGCGGCCAGGGCCCGGACGATCCATCGGGAAAAGAGCCACATTCCGACCACGACGAACGCGCAGCAGGCGACGAACCAGGTGACGATCGCCGCGTAGGCCCGCCTCGCCTCGCCGTCCTCGCGGATCGAGTAGGCGAGCGGCGGCCAGGCCAGCTGGAAGCCGCGCACCAGAACGTTGACGGCCTGGGCGAACTTGACGGCGAGCGAATAGAGACCGGCCTCCGTCAGCCCGGCGGCGCGGACGATGATGATCCGGTCGACGAAATTGAGCAGGTAGAGGGAGAGCTCAGCGGGCATCGTCGGCAGGCCGAAGCGCATCAGGCGTCGGAGCAGCGGCCGGTCGATCCACAGCGAGAGGCGACGCCGATGTACGACGATCAGGCCGAGGACGAACGCGGCGCCCCCCACGTAGCTGCCCAGCAGCAGGCCGCGCGCCCCCTCGTCCTCGCCGACCACCAGAACGACAGTCAGCGCGATGGTCAGCAGCACGTTGGCGAGGGTCACGGTGAAGTAGGCCCTGGCGCGCTCCTCGAGCCGGAAGAGGGTGAGCAGGAACTCGTAGAGGGTCAGCACCCAGAGCCCGCCGATCGCGATCCGGGCCAGGCCTGGGGCGGGCCGGTCGAGCAGCGCTTCGGAGATCGGCCCGGCGAACGGCAGCGCGATCAATGCCGCCGCGCTCGACAGCCAGAAGAGCGTCGCGAAGGAGGTGGAGACGACGCGGTCGGGCTCCTCGTCCTCCTTGTAGTAGAAGCGGAGTAGCGCCTCGATCATGCCGAAGCGGACCACGATGCTGGCCGAGACCACGGCGGCGAACAGGACCTCGGCGGCGCCGTAGTCGGCCGGCGTCAGGTAACGCGTGTAAAGCGGCAGCAGCGCGACCGCGATCAGCTTCGAGAGGATGCTCGCCGCCGTGTACGCGGCGCCCGTCGTGACCAGCCGGCGCAGGTATCCGGACACGGATTCGACCCTACGTCTCGTCCCGGACCGCCGGCCCCGCGAGGGCGGCCGCGGCGGCCAGCAGGACCCAGGTGATCGGGTCCTCGAAAAAACCCGCGTAGGCCATCGTGTGGACGAGGAGAGCAACGAAGGTCGCGAGCACCGCGACCCTGGCGACCGAACCTGCTCGCGTCGTGAAGAGGCCCGACGACATGGTCCCCAGAGCGACCACAATCAGGGCTAGATATGCAGCAAGGCCGATCACGCCCTGCTCGGCCGCGACCGTGACCGGCTCGGTGTGCGACACCGACACCGGCGCCTTCCTCGTAGCGACGTGTTCTTCGTAGGCACGCGGGAACGAGCCGGCTCCGTAGCCCCAGACCGGGCGGCGCGCGAACAGCTTGGCGCCCCCGGAGACGAGGTTCGCCCGCCCGCCAGTATCGACGTTGAGACGGTCCGGGCTGAGCTTCGAGACGCCACCGGCAAAGAGGACGACGACGACCCCGCCGACCGCCAGCAGCGCGACCGCGCCCAGGGTCCAGCGCCAGCTCCAGCGCAGGGCGGCGAGGACGGCGAGCCCGGCGAGGAGGGCGGCGAAGCTCGACTGCGAGAACGTGGGCACCAGGCCGATCCAGAGAACCGCGACCAGCGCCGTCAGCAGTGCGAAGGCCCGCCGCTCCCTCGCCCAGAGCAGCGCCGACATCGCGAGCACGGTCGCCAGTGCGAGGTAGCGGCCGTAGATGTTCGGGTCCCAGAAGATCGAGTTGACCCGGAAGTAGGTGTGGAACTCGTTCGAGCGGATCACCTGGTCATTCCAGAAGAGGTCGCGGGAGAGCCACTCGACGGAGCCGACGACGACGAAGGCGACCGCCTCCAGCCCCACCACCCAGAGCACGAGGCCCAGCAGGCGGCCAGACCAGTCGACGTCACGCAGCAGCGTGTAGGCCAGCGAGAAGGGGACGAAGAAGAAGCAGACGTTCTGGAGACTCTTCGAGAAGTCGGGGGAGTAGAGGGTCTGGAGGGCGTAGAGGAGGACGAAGCCGGCGAGGGCCCACGGCAAGAATCGCGCGGGTCCTGCATCAACCGGCTCAGCCACCGCACCACCCTCGGGGAAGATCGTTCCGCTGGGGCGAAAGGCTCGCCAAGCCGAAGCGAGGACTCCGCCGCTGATCACCAGGTAGAGGGGGACGAGGAGGTTGGCCGTGTCGCCGCCGGCGTGCAGGGGGATCCGGAAGGGAAGGGCGAAGACGATCGCGAGGGGAAGGAGGATGGGCCAGCGCCGGAAGGCGGCGGCGAGCGCGGCGGAGGCGGCGAGCGCGGCCAGTGCCAGGGCCGCAAGCTGCTCCGGATCGTCGCGCAGGTCGGCGATCTGGCGCGAGTGCCACTGGTCGCCGAGGATCAGTGCCGGGAAGAGGGCGAGGGCGAGCAGCATCGCCGCCGAGCGGAGCCGGCCCGCGGGAAGGAGGATCGCGGCGGCGGACGCGGCGGCGGCGAGCAGGACCCCCGCACCGGCGAGGAAGTCGCTCAAGAACCTCTCCCGGCGTGGTCGCAGCCGGCCCTCGGCCGGCGAGGCGCCTCGTGCAGCCTCATAACCCCGCCCGGTACGAGCGTGCGGTCCTGTCCCAGGAGTTTGACCCGCAGCTTGTAGCGACCCGGCGCCGCGCGGCCGTCGTTGCGCATGCGCCCGTCCCAGTGGAAGGTGAAGAAGCGGTAGCGCTTCAGGTACCGGTCGCGCGCCAGCGTCAGGATCAGCCTGCCGCCGGGCCTCACCACCTGGACGTCGGCACGATCGGACTGGGTCATCCGAAAGCGGATTCGAATCCTGTCGTAGCGGCAATCCCCGTTGGGCGTGAAGCTGTGGACGGGGGGCGCCTCTGGATGGAGGCGCGGGATGCCGATGAAGGTGACCTTGTCGAGGACCAGCGGGTCGCGCTTCAGCCGCTGCGACCACGCGAAGGCGGCGACCGTGGCCACGAGCAGAAGCGCGAAGACGACTGCGGCGGCGCTCGGACGGACCCTAGGGCGTCGACGAGGCATTGTCCTCGCCCACCACCACCGAGACCGGGGTCCCCCCGGAGACTTCGGCGATTTCCGGCGTCATCAGGCGCACCTCCGAGATCCCCAGCGCCTTGCCGACGCGGCGCGCCTCCGGCGCGCTCCCCCGCGCGAACATCACCACGCTTTCGTTGAAGCTCGAGGCGCTGTTGGTGACGACGCCGAGGCTGAAGCCCTTCCGCTCGACCAGGTCGCCGAATTGTCCCGCCAGGCCCGAGACGGCCGTCCCGTTGAGGACGCTCACTTCGATGTCGGCGGGCTTCACCTTCGCCGAGGTGTTCCTGCCTCTGTCGCCCCCGTCGTTGCCGTCGCCCCGCGTCACCAGGTAGAAGATCCCGCCGGCCACGACGAGGACGACGAGGAAGAGCGCGACCAGGTAGATCGGCTCTCCGAGCCGATCCCCGGCTCCGCCGAGGCGTTCCCTGACCCGCTCGCTGCGGGTCAGCTCGGGCAGGCCCTCCTCGCGCCGCCGGCGGCGCTGCTCGCGAAGCTCCGCGGCCTTCCGCTCCGATTCGCGCGCCTCTTCGAGCCGGCGCATCTCCTCGGCGCGCTCCGCGGCCGCAGCCGAGGTCGACTCCTTGCGCTCGGTGTCCCGCTCCGGAGCCGAGCCGGCCCACTCCCGCAGCCTGCGGATGTCGCGGCCCTGCGTGAACGAAAGCAGCGCCAGGAGGGCCAGACCGACGAACGCGACGAGGCCCGCGTACGACCCGATGTCCTTGATCAGCTCCAAAGGAAGGCTGCGAGAGGCTATCCGTCAAAGAGGCTCGATGCGCGACGCATCAGGCCTCTCGGCCGATCGCGGCCTCCTCACCACCGGGAGCGGTGATCAGCTCGACCACCCGCTCGGCCAGGTTGGCCTCGTCGCCGGCCATCACGAGGTGCTCGAGCGAATTGAGCGTCGCCTCGACCCAGTCGGGGTCGAGGGGAGTCTCGCGAACCGCGCGGCCGATCCGCTTGGACGCGGTCGGCCGCTGCTCCTCGCCCTCACCGAAGAGCTCCTCGTGCAGCTTCTCCCCGGGACGGGGCTGGGTGAACTCGACCGCGATCTCCGCTTCGGGCTCATACCCCGCGAGGCGGATCATGTTGTGGGCGAGGTCGACGATCCTCACCGGCTCCCCCATGTCGAGGACGAAGACTTCGCCGCGGCCGGCGCCTATGTCGCCCGCCCGGATCACCAACTGCACCGCCTCGGGGATCGTCATGAAGTAGCGGGTCATCTCCGGGTGGGTCACCGTGACGGGCCCGCCCCGCTCGATCTGGCTGCGGAAGATCGGGACGACGCTGCCCGAGGAGGCGAGGACGTTGCCAAAGCGCACGCTCGCGAAGCGGGTTCCGGTATGCCGGTGCGCAGCCGCCTCGACGATCCACTCGGCCATCGCCTTCGAGGCGCCCATCACGGTCTGCGGGTTCACCGCCTTGTCGGTCGAGACCAGGACGAAGCGCTCGACGTCGGAGGCGGCTGCGGTCTCGGCGGTGATCCGGGTCGCGATCGCGTTGTTGCGGACCGCCTCGAGCGGATTGGCCTCCATCAGCGGGACGTGCTTGTAGGCGGCCGCGTGGAAGACGACGCTCGGCTTGAAGCGCTGCATCGTCTCCAGCATCCGGTGCGGCTCCTTGCAATCGGCGAGGACCGACTCGACGTTGCTGAAATGGCGTTCCTCGACCATCTCGCGGTCGATCTCGAAGAGGTTGTCCTCGGCGTGGTCGAGCATCACGAGCAGGCGCGGGCCGACCCGGGCGATCTGCCGGCACAGCTCGGAGCCGATCGAGCCGCCGGCGCCGGTTACGAGGACGATCCGATCGCGCAGGTATGCCCCGACCGTGTCGAGCTCGACGACGATCGGGTCGCGCCCGAGGACGTCCTCGACCTGGACGTCGCGGAGCTGTTTGTTGAGCTGCACCCCGCCCCGCAGCAGCTCGAAGACGGTGGGCAGCGTGCGCACTCGGATCTCGCGCTCCCGGCAAGCGACCACGACGCGGGCGCGCAGCGTCCCGGGCGCCGAGGGGATCGCGATCACGACCTCGTCGGGCTCGGTCTCGTCGAGGATCGACTCGATTTCCTCGGTCGAGCCGAGCACCTTGAGGCCGAGCATCCGCATCCCCCGCTTGCGGGCGTCGTCGTCGACGAAGCCGATCGCGGTGGCGCCCAGGTTGGGGTTGAGCTGGAGCTCGCGCACCACCATCTGCCCGCCCGACCCGGCTCCGATCACCAGAACCTGGTGTTTCGGGACCCGGTGCCCGTGGCTCGGGCGCTCGATTATGAGCCGCACCGCGAGCCGTGCCCCGGCGATGAAGAGGAGGGTGAGGATGAAGTCCATCACCGCGACGGAGCGCGGCAGGTTGTGCGCGAACGGCCGCAGCACGGTGAAGAGGACGACGACGATCGCGCTCGCCGCCGCCACCGCGCGAACGATCATCAGGAAGTCGCGCCCGCTCACGTAGCGCCACCACTTCTGGTACAGGCCGAAGGCGGCGAAGACCGCGATCTTCACGACCACGACCAGGGCGACGGACTGGGTGAAGAGCACCCAGTACCGGTGCGGCAGGTCGGCGCGATCGAGGAAGCGGAGGCGGAAGGCCAGGTAGTAGGCGATCGCCAGCAGCAGCGAGTCGGCAACGACCTGGAGGACCCTGTTGCGGTAGACGGGATGGTTCAGGCGCCCCATGAGCGTCGGTCGAGTTTAGTTGGTACTAAGCGCGCCGCCTACAATCTCCGCTGGCCGCATGCTCCTTCTCCTCGCCAGTCTCAGCGACAAGATCGTCGACCCGATCGTCAACGCCGCCACCGACTTCATCGGGTCGGCGGGCGTCGCCGGCGTCTTCGTGCTGATGGTCCTCGAGTCCGCCTGCATTCCCGTTCCGAGCGAGGCGATCATGCTGTTCGCCGGCTTCAGCGTCTCCGAAGGTGAAATGACGCTGTTCGCGATCGTCGCCGCCGGCGTCCTCGGCAATCTGGTCGGCTCCTGGATCGCTTACTCGGTCGGCTACTTCGCCCGCATCGACCTGCTCGAACGCAACCGGCTCATCCACATCAGCCCAAAGCACCTCCAATGGGCAGATAACTGGTTCAAGCGGTATGGCGACGCGACGGTCTTCTTCACCCGGATGCTGCCGATCATCCGCACCTTCATCTCGCTTCCCGCCGGCGTGGCGCGAATGCCATTCTGGCGCTTCACCGCCTTCACGATCGCCGGCTGCACCCCCTGGGTGCTGATGCTGGCGCTGATCGGGCGCAGCGTCGGCGACAACTGGGAACAGTGGCGCCACAACCTCGGATACCTCGACTATCTCGTCGTCGCGGCGATCCTCGGGGGCGTCGCCTACCTGCTGGTCCGCCGCCGGCGGGCCCGAGCGGCAGGAACGGAGAGTGAGACGCCCGGCAACCGGGAGCCCGCGGCGCGCACCGAGGCCGCCCGCTCGAACGGCGCTTGAGCGGGGCGGCGGACGGCAGGATCTCCGACCGGCGGGCGCTCGCGCTGGGGGTCGTCCAGGGTCCCGCAGAGCTGCTCCCGGTCTCGAGCTCGGCGCACATCATCCTGGTGCCCTGGCTGGCCGGCTGGGACTGGGACCGCCTCGACCCCGAGGTGCGCAAGAGCTTCGAGGTGGCGCTGCATGCGGGCGCCGCGCTGGCCCTGCTGATCGGGCAGAGGGCGACGATCGCCGAGGAGCTGCGTACGTTCGACGCCGGCCGTGCCGTACTGCTCGGCCTCTCGTTCCTGCCCGCGGCATTTGTCGGCTACACCCTCGAGCGGCCGATCGAGCGGCGGCTCGGCGGGCCGGGGGCGACAGCCGCCGGCCTGCTTGCCGGCGCGGCGGCGATGCTCCTCGCAGACACCCGGCCCCAGAAGCGCGGCCGTGGCGAAGCGACCGCCGCCGACGGCATCGTCCTCGGCGCGGCGCAGGCGGCGGCGCTTGCGCCCGGGGTGTCCCGCAACGGCATCACGCTGGCGGCCGCGCGCTGGCGGGGCTTCTCGCGCGATCAGGCCAACCTGCTGTCCCGGACGATCGCGCTGCCGATCATCGTCGGCGCGACCCTCTTGAAGGGCGTCCGCCTGCGCCGCCGCGGCGCCTCCCCCGAGCTGCGGCGCTCGATGGCGATCGGGGTCGCCGCCTCGCTCGCCTCGACCCTCGCCTCGCAGCGGCTGATCCGGCTGGTCGAGCGCGACCGCGCCCTCTGGCCCTACGCCGCATACCGCGCCGCCCTCGCCGCCGTGGTTCTTGCCAAGCTTCAGAGGCGATGAGCGACGCCTACGCGAAGGCCGGCGTTGACCAGGGCGCGGCCGATTCCGCCGTGGCCGGGCTTGTGCGCGCCCTGGGTGCGATCGACCTGGGACGGCCGTCCCGCCAGGTCCCGCTGCCGGGCCACTACGCGAGCGTGATCCGCATCGACGAGCAGACGGGCATCGCCCTCTCGACCGACGGTGTGGGCACCAAGCTCCTCGTCGCCGAGCAGCTCGACCGCTACGACACGGTCGGCATCGACTGCGTCGCGATGAACGTCAACGACGTGATCTGCGTCGGCGCCGAGCCGCTGGCGATGGTCGACTACATCGCCCTCGACCGAGCCGATCCCGCGGTCTGCGAGCAGCTCGGGGTGGGGCTCGCCCGCGGCGCGGAGCTGGCCGGCGTCGAGGTCCCCGGCGGCGAGCTGGCGCAGCTCGGCGAGCTGATCCGAGGGGTGGACCTCTCCGGCGCCTGCTTCGGGGCGGTTGCGCTGGATGAGATCGTCGACGGCTCGGCGGTGCGGGCCGGCGACTCCGTGATCGGACTGCCCTCCGCGGGGATCCATTCGAACGGCTTCACGCTGGCTCGCACGGCGCTCGACGGGCTCGCGCTCGACGAGGACCCCGAAGGCCGCCTCGGCCGGCCGCTGGGCGAGGAGCTTCTGAAGCCCACCGAGATCTACGTCAGGTCGGTCCTCGAGCTGCTCCGCTCCGCCGTGGACGTGCGGGGCCTCGCCCACATCACCTCGGGAGGCCTCGGAAACCTGCTGAGGCTCGCAGCGGAGGTCGGCTACGAGATCGACGACCCGCTGCCGGCGCAGCCGGTGTTCGAGCTGATCGAAGAGCGGGGCGGCGTCGCCGCGGAGGAGATGCACTCGGTCTTCAACATGGGGTGCGGCTTCTGCTGCGTGGTGGCCGCAGAGGACGAGGCGGCGGCGCTGGAGCTGCTGCGCCGCCGCCACCCGCAGGCGAAGCGGATCGGCTCGGCGGTTGCCGGACCGCAAGAGATCCACCGCGCCTGAGCGGGAGACCACGGTGCGATAGAGAACCTCTATCGACACGTGCTCGACAATGGCCCAAGCTAGTTGAAATGGACGCTCGCTCGACCAGCGCTCAGATGATCGGCACGGTGCTCTCCGGGCGATACCGCCTCGAGGCCAAGCTGGGGAGCGGCGGCATGTCGACCGTCTACCTGGCCCGCGACGAGACCCTCGACCGCCCTGTGGCGGTGAAGGTGATGCACCGCGAGATGTCCGAGCAGGAGGACCAGCTGCAACGCTTCCGACAGGAGGCGCGCGCCGTCGCCAAGCTGACCCATCCCAACGTCGTCGCGGTGATCGACGCGGGCGAGGACGGCGGCCACCCCTACATCGTCTTCGAGTACGTGAAGGGCGAGACGCTGAAGCAGCGGATCTCCAGAGTCGGGGCCCTCGACACCCAGGAGGCGATCGCCTACGCGATCGAGGTAGCCCGCGGGCTCTCGATGGCCCATGCGCGGCAGATGGTCCACCGCGACATCAAGCCGCAGAACGTCCTGATCGACGAGGAGGGCCGCGCGAAGCTGACCGACTTCGGCATCTCGCGCCAGCTCGAACAGGACGGGATGACCGCGACCGGGCGCGTTCTCGGCACCACCGACTACGTCGCTCCGGAGCAGGCGATGGGGCGGGGAGTCGATCAGCGCTCCGACATCTACTCGCTCGGGGTCGTTCTCTACGAGATGCTCGTCGGGCAGGTCCCGTTCCACGCCGACAGCCAGGTGGGCGTGGCGATGAAACACGTCAACGAGGACCTTCCCGACGTGCAGCGGCGCCGACCCGAGGTCTCGGCCGCGGTCGCGCTGGTGGTCGAGCGGGCGACCGCAAAGAACCCGGATGAGCGCTACCAGGACGTCGGCGCGATGATCGACGACCTCGAGACGGCGCTCGAGGTCGAGGCCGCGCGCGCCGGCTCGACCACCGGAGAGGCGACCAGCGTGCTCGACGCGGTGCCGGCGCCGAGGCGCAAGCTCTCGGCCCGTGCCCGCTGGTCGTGGGCAGCGATCGGGCTGTTGCTGCTGGTTGGCGGCGGCGCGCTCCTGGCGGTGCTGCTGATCTCCTCGAGCGGGCTCGGCGGTGGCGGCGCCAACGAGGGCAAGGGGGCCCCGGTGCCGATCTCCTCGGCGACCGACTACGACCCAGAGGGCGACGGCGAAGAGATCGGCAGCAAGGTCGAACTGGCGGTTGACGGTGACCCGACCGGAACCGCCTGGGAAACCGAGCACTACGACTCCGACGTCTTCGAAGGCACGAAGACCGGCCCGGACCCCGGGGTCGGCATCTACGTCACGACCAACTCTCCGGCGACCCCGACCAAGATGATCGTCCGCAGCCCGACCCCGGGCTGGAGCGCGCAGGTCTTCGCCTCGCCGGTCGGGCCCCCCTCCGACCTCACCGGCTGGGACGAGCCGATCGGCGAAGCCTCCGACGCGTCCACGGTCGAGGAGATCGCGCTGCGAACCGGCGAGCCCTCCACCTACTTCCTGCTCTGGTTCACCAAGGCCTCCGAAGCCCGCGACCAGGCGGGGCGCTACCAGGTCGAGGTCAGCGACATCAAACTTCTCGATTGAGCCCCGCGCTCAGTACTGGTGCGAGCGGGACTCCGCGTGCCGCTCGATCGCCAGCCTGACCAGCCGGTCGCAGAGCTCCGGGTACTCGATGCCGCTCGCCTCCCAGAGCTTCGCGTAGACGCTGGTCTCGGTGAAGCCGGGCATCGTGTTGATCTCGTTGACCAGGACCTCGCCGCCGGGCTCGACGAAGAAGTCACAACGGGCGAGGCCGGAGCAGCCCGCGAACTCGAAGACCGACGCGGCGAGCTCGCGGAGGCGGGTGGCCTGCTCGGCGGAGATCGGGGCCGGGATGACCAGCTCCATGCCGCCCTCGCTGTACTTGCGCTCGTAGTCGTACCAATCGCCATGCGCGACGATCTGCCCCGGCTGCGAGGCCTCAACCGGGTGGTTGCCGAGTAGCGAGCACTCGACCTCCCGGCCGCGCGCGGATTCCTCGACGATGACGCGGGGGTCGTGGCGACGAGCGAGCTCCACCGCCGCGTCGAGCCCGGCGAGGCTCTCGACCCTGCTTATCCCGACGCTCGAGCCGAGCCGTGACGGCTTCACCCAGAGCGGCAGGCCCATCTCCCCGCAACGCCGCCGCCATCCCTCCTCGTCCGCCGCGACGAATCCGACCTGAGGGACCCCGCGCTGGGCGAGGAGCCGCTTCAGGGTGAGCTTGTCCATGCAGACCGCCGAGGCGAGCACGTCGGATCCGACGTAGGGGACGTCGAGCCACTCGAGCACCCCCTGCACGCTGCCGTCCTCGCCGAAGGGCCCATGCAGCGCCGGGAAGGCGACGTCGGCGCCAGCCAGGCCGGCGGCCGGAAGGAGCTCGACAGGCGAGCCGTGGAAGCTCCAGGACCCGTCGCGCGCGATCCGCACCTCGAGGGCCTCGTGACCGGCGGCTGCGAGGCCCTTTGCCACGGCCTCCCCGGAGCGCAGCGAGACGTCGTGCTCGGAGGAGCGGCCGCCGCTGAGGACCGCGACCCTCATTCTTCTTCCACTTCCGCCGAGCCGGTGGCGCGCTTGCCGACCACCAGGGTGACGGTGGCCCCCGGTTCGAGCTCAGAGCCCGGCGGCGGGAACTGGTCGGTAACCCGGCCGATCTGTGCCGGGACTTCGGTTTCCTGTTCTTCGATCGAGGGCACCAGGCCTGCGCTGCGGACCGCCTGCACGGCGGCGCTGCGTTCCTTGCCGATCACGTTCGGGACCTTTGCCTGCCGTTCGCCCTTGGAGACGACGATCGTCACCGAGGACCCGGCGGGCAGCTTCGAGCCGGCGCTCGGCGCCTGCCTGATCACCTGCCCGGTCGGAGACGAGCTTTCCGCTTCTTCGACGCTGGGGGTGAAGCCGCGGCCGCGGATCTGCTGAACCGCGACGGAGCGCTGGGTGCCGACGAGGACTGGGACCTTGGCCAGCTTCGGCCCGCTTGAGACGGTGAGCACGACGGTCGAGCCCCGGGTCGCGGTTTCGCCGCCGCCCGGGTCGGAATGGATCACCTTGCCCGCTTCGACGCTTTCGGAACTGGCATGGCTGACCAGCGCTTCGAAGCCCGCGTCCTCCACCGCTTCCACGGCTTCGTCCTGCGGCAGGCCCGCCGTACTCGGGACCTTGGCCCGGCCCGGCCCCGAGCTGATCGTCAGGGAGACCGCGGGCTTCGAGCAGAAGAAGCCGAGGAACCCGCAGTCTTCCGACGCCTCGCCGGGCAGCGGATCCTGCTCGAGTACGGTTCCCGCCGACGCTTCCCGGCTGACGAAGGACTTCTCACCGATCGTGAAGCCCCGCGCTTCCAGCCGCGATTCCGCGGTTTCCTGCTGGTTCCCGGTCACGTCGGGGACGTCGGTCGTGGTGTCGCGCGACAGCCCCAGAACCAGGAGCGCCGCGATCAGCGCGGCGACCGCAGCGAGGATCCAGAGCGCGCCACGGCGCCGCGACTCCTCCTCCTCAGGGGTCGGCCCGACCTCCTCGGCGACAACCGCTCCGGGCGGCAGCGGAGCGAACGCGGCGGTTCCCGCTCCCGGCGTCCCCGGGCTATGGAGCGCGGCATCGAGGGCGGCGATGAACGCGGCGGCACTCTGGAATCGCTGCCCGGGGTCCTTCTCGAGCGCCCGCATGACGACCGCGTCGAGCGCCGGCGAGACGGCGGGGTTGATCGAGCTCGGAAGCTGCGGCGCCTGGGAGACCTGCTTCATCGCGATCGCGACGGCAGAGTCGGCCTCGAACGGGACCCGTCCCGTCAACGCCTCGTAGAGGATCACCCCGACCGAGTAGAGGTCGGAGACCGCGGTCACCTCGAGGCCCTGCGCCTGCTCGGGTGAGAGGTAGTGCGGGGTGCCCATCACCGATCCGGTCTGGGTGATTTCGGAGGCGCCGGCGCGAGCGATGCCGAAGTCGGTGACGACCGCCTTGCCCTCCTGGTCGACGATCACGTTCTGCGGCTTCAGGTCGCGGTGGACGATCCCGTGGCGGTGCGCGAAGCCGGCCGCCTCCAGAACCTGCCTGACCAGGCCAACCGCCTGTTCGGGGGTGAGTCCGGCGTCGATCAGCTGCTTCAGGGAATGCCCCTCGAGCATCTGCATCGCGATGTAGTAGGTCCCCTCCACGTCGCCCCGGTCGAAGACCGCGACGATGTTGGGGTGCTGCAGGCTCGCCGCCGCCTCGGCCTCGCGGCGGAACCGATCGACGAATTCCCGGTCCTGCGCAAAGCGCGCATGCAGGATCTTGAGCGCGACGTGGCGCTGCAGGTGGGGGTCCTCCGCGAGCCAGACGTCGGCCATGCCCCCCGAGCCGATCCGCTGGACGAGCCGGTAGCGGCCGTCCACCACCGATCCCTCTGTCAGCCGTTCAGTCGCCATTCAGGATCGCTTCCGCCACGTCCCGGAAGATCGGCGCGGCAACGTCGTTGCCGAACAGCGGCGTGCACTCCACGGTCGCCGCGATCGCGATCTGCGGTTCGTCGGCCGGGACGAAGCCGATGAACCACGCCTGGTTCTCTTCGGTTCCGCCGCCGCAGCTTTCGTTGAACGGGGTTTCGGCCGTGCCGGTCTTGCCGGCGACCGAAACTCCCGGGATCGCGGCGTTCGTGCCGGTCCCTTCGCTGACGACGCCTTCCATCGCGGTCGCCAGCTCGCTCGCCGTCTGTTCGTCGATCGGCCGGCTGTACTCGGTCGGGTCGAGGCGCTTCACAACCCGCCCGTCCGGATCGACGACCCGACTCCAGATCTGCGGCCGCATCAGGCGGCCTCCGTTGGCGACGGCTGCCGCCACCTCGGCCATCTGGAGCGGGGTGACGGCGAGCCGCTCCTGGCCGATCGCCACCCGCGCCACGTCGATCGGGTCACCGGGGCCGAGGAGCTTTCGGCCTTCGAAGACCCCGCTCGCGTAGACCTGGTCCGAGGGCAGGTCGATGGCCGGCGTCGAGTTGAAGCCGAAGCGGTCCATGTATTCGAACAGCGTGTCCTCCCCGATCCGTTCGCCCAGCTGCGCGAACCACGTGTTGACCGAGTGGGTCAGCGCGGTGTCGAGGGTGATCGGCCCGAAGTCCTCGTCGAAGTCGTTGTGCAGTTCCAGACCCTGGACGTCGAGGGTGCCGGGGGCGTTGATCGCCGTTTCCGAGGTGATCGTGCCGCTGTCCAGGCCGGCGGCGGCGGTCACCACCTTAAAGGTGGAGCCCGGCGGGTACTGGCCCTGGGTGGCCCGGTTCAGGAGCGGAGATTCCAGTTCGTTCTGATTCAGCTTCGAGAGTTCGAAGGGCACGCGGTTGGGGTCGTACGGCGGGTTGGAGGCCATCACCCGGATCCGGCCCGAGCTCGGCTCGATCGCGACCACGGCGCCGAACCCGGCCGCCGAGAGGTCGGAGAGCGCAGTTTCCTGGGCGACCGGGTCGATGTTGGTGACGATGTCGTTGCCCCGCTGTTCGCGGCCGCTGAGCTCGTCGAGGATCGAGCCGAATTCCGATTCTTCGCCGATCAGCTCGTCGTTGTGGTAGCGCTCGAACTCGCTGTCGCCCTGGCGCACGAAGCTGTAGCCGATCGGGTGGCCGTACAGACTGCCCTGCGGATAGCGGCGCACATAACGGCGGCCCGCGCCGTGGCCCTTCGGCACCGACCTCGCGAGCACGGTGCCGTCGGCGGCGAGGATCCGGCCCCGTTCGATCTGCTGCTGCTCGAGCAAGGGCCGCTTGTTGGCGCTCTTGTCCTTCAGGGCCTGGGCGTCGAACACCGCCCAATAGGACGTGAAGCCGATCAGGACGCCGAAGAGGACGACGACGAAGCCGAATAGCTTGACGATCTGGCGATTCACCCGACCACCTCACGTTCGCGCCCCGCGCTCACAGCGCGGCCTCCCTGCGGGCGCGATCGGAGATCAGCAGGAGGAGGGCGAGCAGAACGAAGTTGGCGACGATCGAGCTGCCGCCGTAGCTGATGAACGGCAGCGTCACGCCGGTCAGCGGGATCACCCGGGTGACACCGCCGATGATCACGAAGGCCTGGATCGCGAAGACCGCGGTGAGGCCGGTCGCCAGCAGCTTCGAGAAGCCGTCGTCGACGAGCAGCGCGACCTTGAACCCGCGGGCCGCGATCAGCAGGTAGATCAGGATCACCCCGCAGGCGCCGAAGAGGCCGAGCTCGTTGACGATCAGCGCGTAGATCGTGTCCGTCTGGGCAGCTGGGAGAAGCGGCCCGCCGCCTCCCGGGATCGTGATCAGCGCCTGGCCGAATCCCTTGCCGAAGAGACCGCCGTCGGCCTGCGCGAAGATCGACTGGAGGATCTGGTAGCCGCTCCCCCCCGGGTCGTATTTGCCCGTGTCGGGGTCGTGGTATGGGTCGAGCCAGACGTCGACCCGGTCGTGGACATGGGGCACGTGGGAGGCGAAGAACCAGGCGCCGACCACGAACAACACCATGCCGATAACGACGAACGAGAAGCGCCCGGTCGCCACGTAGAGCAGCGCGAGGAAGGCCGCGAAGAACATCAGCGAGCTACCGAGGTCGCGGATGAAGACGAGCATGAACATCGAGGCCCCCCAGACCACGAGCAGCGGCCCGAGATGCTTGAGCGGGGGGAGTGTCACGCCGAGCACCCGGCGGGCGCCGACGATCATCACCTCGCGGTGCTCGCGCAGGTAGCTGGCGAGAAAGACGACGATGCAGATCTTCGAGAACTCGGCCGGCTGGAAGGCGAGCGGGCCGATCTTGACCCCGAGATAGGCGCCGTTGACCTGCTGTCCGATGCCCGGAAGGCGCGGAGCGAGCAGCAGCAGCAGCCCGACCGCGGCGATCGTGTAGCGATAGCGCTCGAGCACGTCGTAGTCGCGGAAGAAGTGGATCGTCAGCGCGAAGAGGACCAGTCCGAGGACGAACCAGTTCGCCTGGTCGCGCGCCAGGTCGGCGTCGATCCGGTAGACCATCACGAAGCCGAAGGCGGTGAGCAGCGCGACGAGTGGAAAGAGGTAGGGATCGGCGTGGGGGAGCCGAGCACGCAGGTAGATGTGGGTGGCGAGGCAGACGGCGAGGAAGTAGGCGCCGTAGACGAGGCTGGCGTTCCCCAGCCGCGCGTTGTCCTGGGCAAAGACCGCGGCGAAGCCGGCGGTCAGCAGGAGCGCGACGGGAACCAGGGCGACGAGCTCCCGGTTCCGCGCGGCCGTCACGGCACTCCCAGGCTCCGTTCGATGTCCTCGACCAAGGACACCGCGTCGGAGCGGGAGCGGAGGTCATGGCCGGTCACCGCTTCGCGGCGCTTCGGCGGCAGGCTCTGCGTCTGGATCGGGCTCGCGTAGCGCTCCTGGTAGAGCCCGATCCCGAACGGGAGGTCATACGGCAGGCCGCGGTACAGGGCGACGCGCCCGCCCCCATCCGTACCGAGGAACCAGACCTGGCGGTTCCCCCACCAGGCGCCGAAGGCGATCGCCGCCAGCACCACGACGACGGCCGCGGCCTTCGCGGCGCGGCGCAGCCGGCGGCGCTGCGGCCTGGCCGCGAGCTCCTCGCGGCGCTTGCGCGCGGCCGCGGCGGCGGCTCGTCTGCGCACCTCGGTCGCGGTCAGCCCGGCCTCCTCGGCGGCCGGGCCGATCAGCGTCGGGCTCTCGGCCGCCGGACGGCGCGGGGCCTCTGCGTCCTCGAGCCTGAAGGCGAGAGCTGTGATGTTGTCCCGGCCGCCCGCGCGGTTCGCCTCGTCGATCAGCGAGCGAACCGCGGCGTCCAGCGAGGGGGCGCCGCCGAGAACCTCGGCGATCCGCTTCTCGTCGACCATCGTCGTCAGGCCGTCCGAGCAGATCAGGAACACGTCGCCGGGGGCGGCCGGCACCGTCTGCAAGTCGACGTCGACCTCCGGCTCGGGGCCGAGGGCGCGGGTGATGATCGAGCGCTGCGGATGGTCCTCGGCCTGGGCGTCGGTTATCTGCCCCTTGCGCCTCATCTCCTCGACCAGCGAGTGGTCGCGAGTCAGCTGCTCGAGGTTCCCGCTCCGCAGCCGGTAGGCACGGCTGTCGCCGACGTGGCCGATGCACACCTCTTCGCTCGAGGCATCGACGATCGCGGCGGTGATCGTCGTCCCCATGCCGGCCCGCGAGGGGTCCTCCCGGGCCAGCTCATGGATCTCTCGGTTGGCCGCCTCGATCGTCTCCCGCAGGACCCGCTCCGGCGGCGCATCGGGCAGGTCTCGGTCGAACGCCTCCGCCGCCGCCTTCGAGGCGACCTCGCCCGCCTGGGCACCGCCCATGCCGTCGGCGACGACGAAGATCGGCGAGCGGACGAACAGCGAGTCCTCGTTGGCGCTCCGCTGGCGACCGGTGTCGGTGCGGAACGCCTGCTCGTCGACGCGCAGCATCGGCCCTACGCCCCGCTCGCCTCGAACCTGAAGGAGGTGTCGCCGATCTGCACCACGTCGCCGTCGATCAGCTCCACCTCTCCACTCAGAGTCGCGTCGTTGACGAGGGTGCCGTTGGTCGAGTTCATGTCTTCGATGTAGGTGCGGCCGTCACGGGGAAAGATCCTGGCGTGCAGGCCGGAGGCATAGCGGTCCTCGATCCGCACGTCCGCCTCGCCGGAGCGGCCGATCGAGAGGCCTCCGATCAGGTCGAACCGCTCGCCCTCCCGCAGGCCTCCGCCGCGCTCGGCGACGAGCCAGGCGTCGGGTCCCGCCTGCGCTCCCCCATATGCGGGCGCCGGATGGAAGCCCGTGGCGTCGGGGGCCGGAGAGACGGTTCGCCGCAGGTCCTTCGTGGCGCTGCGAGCGATCCAGAGCAGGAACAGATAGAGGACGGCCAGGAAGCCGAACTTGAGGGCCACGGAGATCGGGTCGTAGTCCATCAACCTCGGTCCGCGCTCACGACTCTACGTCGAACACGAAGGTGGTGGTCCCGACCGTGACCTGGTCGCCTGGATTGAGGCGGGTCGAGGAGACGCGCCGCCCGTTCACCTTGACGCCGTTCGTCGAGCCGAGGTCGGCGATCGTCCAGTCTCCGCCGGCCGAGCGTCGGAGCTCGGCGTGGCGGCGCGAGACGTTGGGGTCACGCAGCACGCACTCCGCCTCCTTCGAGCGGCCGATCGTCGCCCTGGGGCCCTCGAGCACATAGCGGCGGTCCTCGAGCGAGACGATCGCGCGCGTCGCCACCTCGGCGACCTGAGGCTGCGGCGCGGGCGCCGCCTGGGGCCGCACCGCCGAGTAGACCATGGTGCGGCCTTCTTCCCCCTGGCTCGGGCTCTCCCCCTCGCGCGCGGGTGGCTTGACGAGGCGGGTCTGGATCCCGAACTCGCCCAGCCGCAGCCGCTCGTCGGTCTCGAAGGTGACGGCCGGCCGGGTGAGCAGGTCGTAGGAGCGGCGGCGGGCGTGCTCCAGCAGGTATCCGGCGAGCTCCTGCTCGAGCGACCGTTCGTAGCCCTCGAGCCGCGACCGGTCGCGCGATGAGAGGTAGACCGTGTACTCGTTCGGGACATAGACCCGGGCGACCCCCGCGGTCTTGTTGGCGTCCATCTCCTTGGCGAGCTTGCGCGCCAGCTCGACCGGCTGCACCTCCGAGCTGAAGGCGCGGCGGAAGACGCCCTCGACAAGGCCTTCGATGCGACTCTCGAGGTTACGGAGAACGCTGATGGCTGGCTCCTTTTGATGTGAGCGGCGGCCCTGCGGGGCACGGAAACCGGGCTGAAATCCTAGAGGCCATCGGGCCTCCGATGACCGGGCGGCCGAGCTCTCAGGGCATCAGGGCTCCGTGGCCCACCGCGAGCCAGGCGCCGAGCACCCCTGCGGCGGCAGCCACGCCGAGGCGCAGCATCCCGGTCGCCTGCCGGGCCGGCAGCCCCTCGTCGAGCTCGGTGAGCGAGGCCTCGATCGCCTCGCCCAACTCCTCCAGCCGCGGCCGTCGCGAGGGGCGCGGCTCCAGGCAGGCGTCGATCGCCTCGGTGAGGCGGCGGGGCAGGTCGGGGCGGAGGCGGCGCAGCGGTCGGTGGCGGGCGCCGATCGCGCGTGCCGTCGCGGCAGGCGTCGCGCGCCGGTTCGGGTTCTGGCCGCTCCAGCACTCGTACAGGGTCAGCGCCAGCGAGTAGACGTCGGCCTCGGGCCCCGCCCCGCGGCCCTCGGCCTGCTCGGGCGACATGTAGGCGAGGGTGCCGACGACGTCCCCCGGCGCGGTCAGCGCCGCCGCGTCGGTGAGGCGCGCGATCCCGAAGTCCATCAGCTTCGCCCGCAGCTCCCCGTCCTCGCTGACCACGACGTTCTCGGGCTTGATGTCCCGGTGCACGACCGAGCGGGAGTGGGCATGATCGAGCGCCTCGCAGAGGTCGGCGCCGATCTCGCCGATCTCGCGGTCGCTGAGCGCGTCCTCGCGGCAGAGGTCGGCCAGGGTCGGGCCGTCGACGAGCTCGCTGACCAGCAGGGCATTCCCGCCTTCCTCACCGATCTCGTACAGGGTGACGATCCCGGAGTGGTTGAGGCGGGCAGCCGCCTGCGCCTCCCGCAGGACCCGTCGCCGGCTTTCCTCGCCCCGCGAATCGATCGCCTTGACGGCGACGGGGCGCTCCAGGCGGCCGTCCCAGGCCTCGTAGACGACCCCGAACCCGCCGCTGCCGATGCGGCGCTCGATCAGGAACCTGTTGAGGACGAGTGAGCCGACCAAAGCTTCGTCGACTTCGGCGCGGGCCCGCGCTTTCCTGCGCTCCGACCTGACCAGCGTTCATACTTTCCGCCCAGCCAACCCAGGTTTGGAGAGCCAGTCCTTGGAGGATTCCCTTGCATCCCGGCCGCGCCAACGACCGCGACGGCCACGACGTCCTGAACGCCAGCAGATCATGCTCCGGCGGGGCCTGGCCCTCGGCGGCGGGCTGATCATCCTGATCCTGATCGTGCTCGGAGTGCGGGGCTGCCTGAACGCCCGCAAGCACCGGGCGCTGAGCGACTACGCCGGCAACGTCACGCAGATCGTCGAAGAGACCGACCGCACCGGCAAAGCGTTCTTCGAAAAGCTCTCCGACCCGGGCACGCTCTCGGTCACCGAGTTCGTGGCAGAGGTCAACGCGGACCGCAGCGCGATGGACAACTACGCCGCCCGGATCGACTCCCTCGACACGCCCGGTGACATGGACAGCGCACAGGGCAACCTCGAGCTGGTCTACGAGCTGCGCAGCAGCGCGATGAACGAAATCGCCGATCAGATGAGCACCGCGCTCGGCCACGTCGGCTCCGAGCACGCGGCGATGACGATCACCAGGCGGATGCGGATGCTGGCAGCCGCAGACGTCGTCTATGCCTCGGTCGCCCGCCCTGAAATCAACGGGGTCCTGGCAGAAAACGGAATCGAAGGGGATGACGTGCCGGAAAGCGTCTTCGTGCCCGAAGAAACGAAGTGGCTCGACGAAGACAACATCAGCTCCGCGCTCGCCTCGGTCAGTGGCGCCGCTGAAGCGGAAACTCCCGGCGTGCACGGCCTCGGCCTGCTCGGGACCAGCATCAACGGAACCGCCCTCACCGCCGAATCGACCACCGCTGTCTCGGGTGAAGAAACGCCGGAAGTCGAAGTTGAAGTCCAGAACCAGGGTGAATCGACCGAGAACGGCATCACGGTCTCGGTGACGATCGAAGGCGGCAACACGCTTCAGGGCAACCTCAGCACGATCGGCGCGGGCGAATCATCGACCGTGACGGTCCCGCTGACACCGGCGCCGAAGGGAACCGTGACGCTCGACGTCGAAGTCGAACCGGTCCCCGGCGAGCAGGTCTCCGACAACAACAGGGCCAGCTACACCGTCGAATTCCCGTGAGGGTCGCATTCCTCGGGCCGGCCGGCACGTTCACCGAAGACGCGCTGCTGGAGGCTGCCCCCGAGGCGGTGATCGAGCCGCTTCGGACCGCGACCATTCACGATGCGATCGTGGCGGTCGAGCGGGGAGAGGCGGAGCGCGCCCTGGTGCCGTTCGAGAACTCGATCGAGGGCTCGGTGCGGAGCACCCTCGACACGCTCGCCTTCGAGAGCGAGGCAGTGACGATCGTCGGCGAGCACGACTTCGCCGTCCACGCGCACCTGATCACCCGGGAGCCGGTGGAGCTCGGCGAGGTCGCGGCGGTGCTGTCCCATCCCCAGCCGCTGGCCCAGTGCGCACGGTTCCTGCGCGAGAACCTCGCCGGCGTCGAACGGCGCAGCGTCAGCAGCACCGCCGAGGCAGTGCGGATGGTCAGCGAGTCGACCCGGCCCTGGGCCGCGATCGGCGCTCGGTCGGCCGCCGATCTCTATGGCTGCACGGTGCTCCGCGAAGGGATCGAGGACGAGGCCGACAACGTGACCCGCTTCGTCTGGATCGCCCCGGCCGGGACGGAGGCCCAGGCGGGCGGCACGCGCAAGACCTCGCTCGTCTTCTCGGAGCTCGGCGAGGACCATCCCGGCGCCCTGGTCGAAGCGCTCCAGGTCTTCTCGAGCCGGGAGATCAACCTCTCGCGGATCGAGTCGCGTCCACTGCGACGGGGCCTCGGGCGCTACATGTTCTTCTGCGACCTCGAAGGGGCCCTGGAGGATACGACCGTGTCCGAGGCAATCGAGGCGCTGCGGGCGAAAGCGGAATCGGTCCGCATCCTCGGCAGCTATCCGGTCGGCTAGCGGGGGCGCCTGCGTAGAATCTTCGGTCGGTATGGCGCGTGTACTCGTGCTGAACGCGACGTATGAGCCGATCAACGTCTGCACGTTGAGGCGCGCGGCCGTGCTGCTGCTGAAGGAGAAAGCCGAACTGCTGGAGCGGCGCGAGGGCGCGATCCACTCCGAGCACATGACCATGGAGCGACCGGACGTGATCCGTCTGGTCAGCTACGTGCGGGTCCCGCGCGAAGCCCACCGGCGCAAGATCACCCGCCGCGCCGTGCTGGCTCGGGACGCCTGGACGTGCCAGTACTGCGGCTCGCGGAAGTCGGGCCTGACCGTCGATCACGTCATCCCGCGCAGCCGCGGCGGGAAATCCGTTTGGGAGAACATCGTCGCCGCCTGCGCCAGCTGCAACCGGCGAAAGGGCAACCAGCTCCCGCGAGAGATCCAGATGCACCCTCGCCGCCTGCCGAAGGCGCCGGGGCCGAGCATCTTCATCCAGGTGGCCTCGCCGAGCATCCCGCCGGCCTGGCAGCAGTACCTGCCGGCTGCGGCGTAGCGGCCGGCGGGAGAAGCTCCTCGCCGGACGACGTGCTCTTGCCGGCAGCTCCCGTGGAGTGGGTCAGCCGCCGGCGCCGTCGGAGCTCGCGCCGTCGGAGGACAGCTGGTCCTGGGCGGGTGGCGCGGTCGGCTCGTCCGATTCGACCACCAGGGCGACGGCGCTGACCCGGTCGTCGTCCTTGATGTTCATCACCCGAACCCCCTGGGTCGGGCGGCCCATGCGTGAGATCCCGGCGACCGAGGTGCGCTGCACCATCCCGTTCTGCGAGATGAAGAGCAGGTCCTGGTGCTCGCGCACGATCAGGGCTCCGGCGAGCCCTCCCTTCTTCTCCGTCAGCTTCGCGGTGAGGACGCCTTTCGTGCCGCGTCCCTTCACCGGGTACTCCGCGACCGCAGTGCGCTTGCCGTAGCCGTTCTCCGTGACGACGAACAGCTCGGTGTCGTCGCGGGCGATGTCCATCGCCAGCACCCGGTTTTCCTTGCCGGCGACATTCATGCCTTTGACGCCGCTCGTGTCGCGGCCCATCGGCCTCACCAGCTTCTCGGAGAACCTCGAGGCGTGCCCGGAGTGGGAGACCATCAGGATGTCGTCGTCTCCCGAGGTGAGGCGCACCTGCACCAGCTCATCCCCGTCTCGCACCTTGATCGCGATGATCCCGTCGGCGCGGATCGGCGTGTTGTACGCGAGGAACTCGGTCTTCTTGATCAGCCCGTTTGCCGTGGCGAACGCCAGGTACCTGTTCTCCTTGAAGTCGCGGGTCGGGATCACCGCCATCACCCGCTCCCCCTCGCGCAGCGGCAGCAGGTTCACCAGCGCGCTTCCTTTCGCCGTGCGCGAGCCCTCGGGCAGCTCGTACACCTTGAGCCGGTAGACCTTGCCGCGGTTGGTGAAGAACAGCAGGTAGTCGTGGGTCGAGCAGATGTGCAGGTGGGCGATGTAGTCGTCTTCCTTCAGATTCATCCCCATCACGCCGACCCCGCCGCGCCGCTGCTGGCGGTAGGTCGCCAGCGGCAGCCGCTTTACGTAGCCGGACGCGGTCAGCGAAATCACCATCTGCTGGTCGGCGATCATGTCCTCGATCCCGACGTCCCCCTCGAAGTGGGCGATTTCGGTGCGCCGCTCGTCGCCATAGGACTCGACTATCTCGGCGAGCTCCTCCTTGACCAGGCCCAGCACCTTCGCCTCGTCGCCGAGGATCGCCCGCAGTTCGCCGATCCGCTCGATCAGGTCGGCGTGCTCGGCCCTCACCTTGTCGGCCTCGAGCGCGGTGAGGCGCTGGAGGCGCATGTCGAGGATCGCCTGCGCCTGCTCGCGGCTCAACTCGAACTTCCCGATCAGACCGTCGCGGGCCGTGTCGGGGTCGGCCGAGCCGCGGATCAATTTGATCACCGCGTCGAGATTGTCGAGCGCGACGAGGAGCCCCTCGAGAATGTGGGCGCGAGCCTCTGCCCTGCGCAGTTCATGCTGGGTTCGCCGGGTGACGACCTCGCGCTGGTGCTGGACGTAGTGGTGGACCAGCTCGAGCAGGCTCAGGGTCCGCGGCACCCCATCGACCAGCGCCACCATGTTGATGCCGAAGCTGGTCTGCATCGCCGTTTTCTTGTAGAGGTTGTTGAGCACGACCTTGGCCGGCTGGCCGCCGCGCTTCAGCTCGATCACCAGGCGCATCCCCGAGCGGTCCGACTCGTCGCGCAGGTCGGAGATGCCCTCCAGCTTCTTCTCGCGGACCAGGTCGGCGATCTTCGTGATCAGGCCGTTGTCGCCCCCCTTCTTGACCATGAACGGAAGCTCCGAGACGACGATCGCGTCCTTGCCGCCCTTCAGGGGCTCGACGTGGGCGCGAGCCCGGACCCGAACGGTGCCGCGTCCCGATGCGTACGCATCCCGGATCCCCTCCGCGCTCATGATCCCGCCGCCGGGGAAGTCCGGCCCCTTGACGTGCGCCATCAGGCCGGCGAGGTCTATTTCCGGATCATCGATATAGGCGGCCACGGCTCCCGCCACCTCGCGCAGGTTGTGTGGCGGGATGTTCGTCGCCATCCCGACCGCGATCCCCGACGCTCCGTTGACGAGCAGGTTCGGGAACCGGGCCGGCAGGATCAGCGGCTCCTGGGTCGATTCGTCGTAGTTGGGGCCGAAGTCGACCGTGTCGGCGTCGATGTCTCGCAGCAGCTCGGTGGCAAGCCGGCCGAGTCGCGCCTCGGTGTACCTCATCGCCGCAGCCGGGTCGTCGTCGATCGAGCCGAAGTTGCCCTGCCCGTCGACCAGCGGGTAGCGCAGCGAGAACTCCTGCGCCATCCGCACCAGCGTGTCGTAGATCGCCGAGTCGCCGTGCGGGTGGTACTTGCCCATCACCTCGCCGACGATGAACGCGCACTTGCGGTACGGCCGCGTCGGCTGCAACCCGATGTCGTGCATCGCGTAGAGGACGCGCCGGTGCACGGGCTTCAGCCCATCTCTCACGTCGGGGAGCGCCCGGCCCACGATCACGCTCATCGCGTAATCGAGGTAGGAGGAGCGCATCTCCTTCTCGAGCTCTCGGTCTTCGATGCGGCCTGTCAGCGCCTCGAGCGCCATCAGCGACTCACCCCGTCAGCCGAACGGGCGCGAGAACCAAGCAGTTCGCTGGACGCAGGGAGCGTGGGGAGGTGAGCGCACTGACCGGTGCGTGATCCGACCCGAGCGACCGAGGACAGCGAGATGCGCCGGTTCGCAGCGTCCGCGTTACACATCAAGGAATTTGACCTCTTTGGCGTGATCCTCGATGAATTTCCGGCGCGGCTCCACCTGGTCGCCCATCAGCATCGAGAAGATGTGATCGGCCGCCGCTTCGGAGGCGTCCTCGAGCGTCACCTTCTGAAGGGTCCGTGTGGCAGGGTCCATCGTCGTCTCGCGCAGCTGCTCCGCGTTCATCTCGCCGAGGCCCTTGAAGCGCGTCAGCTGGGTCCCGTGCCGGGCGAGATCGAGGACGGCGCCGTGAAGCGCCTGGAACGAGAGGGCCTCGGCGCTGCGGCCGGACAGCGTCACCTCGAACGGGGGGCGGCCGACCTGCTTCAGCAGGGCCGCGTGGACCTCGGCGAATTTGCGGTAGTCGTGGTGCTCGAACAGCTCCCGCGGCAGGACGTGCCTGCGCGCGAGCCCCGTCTTCCGTTCGATCGCCTTCACCGTCAGCGATTCGTCTGAGTCCTCGACGACCTCCGTTTCGAACGGCTCTGCCGGGTCGTCCTTCCCGCCCAGCACCTTGCGAGCGCCGGCGAGAGTCGCCACCTCCTCGTCGAGCAGGCTCGACTCCTCGAGAAAGCGGACCGTCTCGTGGCCGAACTCGGCCTGCAGCGAGGAGCCCCAACCTTCGTACTCCTTGGCGCGGCGCGTGTACGCCTGCCAGCGCGACTTGCTCAGCTTCCGGGATTTCCCGGTCGCGTCGCGCAGCTCGATCTTCTCCAGTTTGTCGCGGAGGAGCAACTCCTCCAGTTCGGACTCGCGCTCGAGATAGGTCTCCTGGTTGCCCTGTTTGACCCGGTAGAGGGGCGGCTTTGCGATGTAGACGTACCCCTGCGCGATCAGCTCCGGCATCTGCCGGTAGAGGAAGGTGAGGACAAGGGTGCGGATGTGGGCGCCGTCGACGTCGGCGTCGGTCGCCATCACGATTTTGTGGTACCTGGCGTCCTCGAGGTTGAACTCGTCGTGGATGCCGGTCCCGATCGCGGTGATCAGCGCCTGGATCTCGTTGTTGGCGAGGACCTTGTCGATGCGGCTCTTCTCGACGTTGATGATCTTTCCCCGCAGGGGAAGCACCGCCTGGGTCGAGCGATCGCGGGCCTGCTTCGCAGAGCCGCCGGCCGAGTCGCCCTCGACAACGAACAGCTCCGCGTCGCGCGGGTCCTTGACGGTGCAATCCGCGAGCTTGCCGGGAAGGGTCGAGTTCTCGAGCGCCGACTTGCGCCGGGTCAGGTCTCTGGCCTTGCGGGCTGCGTCACGCGCCCGAGAGGCGTCGATCGCCTTGGTGATGATCCGCCGCGCGTCACCCGGGTTCTCCTCGAGGAACTCGGCGAGCTTGCGGTTGACGGTCTCCTCGACCAGGCCCCGGATCGGCGGGTTCCCGAGTTTGGTCTTGGTCTGCCCCTCGAACTGCGGATCGTGGAGCTTCACCGAGATCACGGCGGTGAGGCCCTCGCGCACGTCCTCGCCGGCGAGGTTCCCGTCCTTCTCCTTGAGCAGTCCTTTGTTGCGGGCATAGGCATTCAGTGTGCGGGTCAGCGCGGCGCGGAACCCCGAGAGGTGTGTACCGCCCTCATGGGTGTTGATGTTGTTGGCGAAGCTGAATATCGACTCCTGATAGGAGGTGTTCCACTGCATCGCGACCTCGACCTGGCCGTCCTCGCCCTCGCCGTCGAAGTAAATGGTCTTGCGGTGCAGGGTGTCCTTGTTCTCGTTCAGGTGGAGAACGAAGTCCTCGATCCCGCCGTCGTACTGAAAGACGACCGAGTTGGTCTGGCCGCGCTCGTCGATCAGCTCGATCTTCAGGCCGCGGGTCAGGAACGCCGTCTCGCGCAGCCTGTCGGCCAGGGTCTGGAAGTCGAACTCGACTTCCTCGAAGATCTCGGGGTCGGGCTGGAAGGTGAGCGTGGTGCCGGTCTGCTTCGCGTCCCCGCTCTGGGCAAGCGGGCCCTGCGGCCTGCCGCGCTCATAGGTCTGCATCCAGACGTGCCCGTCGCGCCGGATCTCCAGCTCGAGCCGCTCCGAGAGCGCGTTGACGACGGAGACCCCAACGCCATGCAGGCCGCCGGACACTTTGTAGCCGCCCCCGTCTCCGAACTTGCCGCCGGCATGAAGCGTCGTCAGCACGACCTCCGCCGCGGGCCGCTTCTCCTTCTTCAGCTCTTCGACCGGGATGCCGCGCCCGTCATCGGTGACGGTGCAGCTGTCGTCGGGATGGAGGACCACCTGGACGAGGCTGCAATGCCCCGCCAGCGCCTCGTCGACGGAGTTGTCGACCACCTCGTAGACGAGATGGTGAAGCCCCCGGGGGCCGGTCGAGCCGATGTACATCCCGGGTCGCTTGCGAACTGCTTCCAGACCCTCGAGGACCGTGATGTCCTTGGCGCCGTAGGAGTCGCCTGCTTTCTTCCGTTTGCCGGCCGTCTTCTCGTTCTGAGGCAATTAGTCCCTTCCGGATCTCATAGAAAACCCCGACCCCGGACGTGCTCTCCGCGCCGGGTCGGGGCGAAATGCGAGTTGACATAAAGAATACCAGTTCCGCTCCTCAGAACGGCGCCTCGCAAGTGAAGAAATCCCTGCAAATACGTACAAAGCGTCGCTAATTGCGACCCTCTTCGACACGGAAGCGCAGCGTCTCGGGCGCGTCCTCGCCGATTCTCTCCCGTAACCGCGAGATGAGGCGGTCCTGCATCAGGTCCAGCTCCTCCGCCCAGACGGCGTCGACGCAGCCGACGACGACGGTTCCGGCCCGCTCCGAGACCGGGCGCGCGGCCGTCGCGACCCGCTCGCCCACCGCCTCCGTCCAGGCCGCCTGCACCGCCGCCAGCCGGGTTTGCGGGGCGGCCTTCGCGAGCGCGGCATGGAGCGCCTCTCGGGCCGGCCTGGGTGAACGGCGGTGCGTCAAGCGGCCTCCGCCGCGCCGTGCGGCGGCGGCATTCGGACGACGCGCTCGAGGGCGGCGGCGGGCAGCGAATCCTCTGAGGCCGCGCTGATCACCGCCTGGCCCCCCCGAAGGCTGCGCACGAGCAGCTCGCGCCGCTCCGGATCAAGCTCGCTCATCACGTCGTCGAGCAACAGCAGGGGCGGGACGCCGCGGGCCGAGAGCAGGGCCTGACGCTCGGCGAACAGAAGCGCGAGCAGGCCCACCCGCTGCTGGCCCTGCGACCCGTAGCGGCGCAGCATCCGCGAGCCGAGCTCGATTCGCAACTCGTCCAGATGCGGGCCCCAGGAGGTGCGCCCGAGCCTGATGTCCGCGTCGTGCCGCTCCCCGAGGCCGTTTCGGATCTCCTCCGCGCTGCCGCTCGCACGCGGCGCGTAGACCAGCTCGGCCTCGCCCCCGAGGCCGAGCTCGGCGGCGAGGGCGGTGAATGGCACCGCGAGCTCGGAGACCGCTGTGGAGCGCACCTCGACCAGCTCGGCGGCCAGCTCGGCGAGGGTGGAATCCCAAACCTCCAGGTCGCCGCCCCCGGCGCCCGGCGCAAGTCGGCCGAGGAGCGCGTTCCGCTGCGCAAGCGCCTGGCCATAGCGCCGGCGCAGCGAGGAGCGGGACGGCCAGCGTGCCGCCACGTAGGCGTCGAGGTGGGCGCGCCGCTCCGAGGGCGGGCCCTTGACGAGCGCCAGCCGGTCCGGGGAGAAGACGGAGATCGCCGGCCGGTGCCGCGCGGCCGCGAGCGGATCGACCGGGCTGCCGTCAAGCAGGTGGCGCCGTCCTTCGCTGCGGCTCACGGCGGCGACCAGCTCGTGCTCGACTCCGTCGTCGTCGCGCAAGGTCGCGGCCGCGCGCGCCAACGTGCCGCCAAATGGGATCAGCTCGCGCCGGTCAGAGGTTCGGAAGGAACGTCCCGTCAGGGCGAAGTAGAGCGCCTCGATCAGGTTCGTCTTGCCGGCCCCGTTGGGCCCCACCAGGACCACGATCCCGGCCTCGAGCTCGACCCGCGTGTGAGCGAGGCTGCGCAGCGGTCGCGCTTCGACGGCGGTGACCAGCACCGGCCGCGCTCACACGTTGAGGCGGATAGGCATCACCAGATAGCGGAAGTCCTCGTTGTCCACCGGCTGCAGCAGGCCCGGGCGCAGCGGCGAGATCAGTCTCAGGACCAGCTCGTCTCCCTCGACGCTGTCTATGCCGTCCTTGAGGAAGTCCGGGTTGAACCCGATCTCGAGCGGCTCGCCCTCGAACGCGGCCGGCATCGTCTCCTCCGCGTCCCCGACGTCCGGGGTCGAGGCGGAGATCTTCAGCTCGCCCGGTGAGAAGGAGAGGCGCAGCGGCGCATTGCGCTGCGCCAGCTGGCTGACCCGGCGGGCGACGGCGAGGAATTCCTCCCGCGGCAGCCTCACGTCGTGCTCGTAGGACTCGGGAAGGAGTTGGCGGAAGTTCGGGAACTGCCCCTCGATCAGGGTCGTGTTGAGGACGACGGAGCCGGCCGAGAAGACCGCCTGGGTAGGGCGCAGACTGACCTCGACCTCCTCCACCTCCTCGCTGGACACGATCCGGCCCAGCTCGCGCAGCGCCCGGGCGGGGATGTTCGCCTCCAGCTCGCCGCCGAGCGGCGCCTCCAACGGGGTGCGCTTCACGGCGAGGCGGTAGGAGTCCGTGGCGACCATCGTCATCTCCTCGCCGGCCGCGGTGACCAGGACGCCGGTGAGAACGGGACGCATGTCATCCCGGGAGGCGGCGGGTGCGACAACGTCGACGGTATCGGCAAGCGCCTGCGCCGGAATCCGCAGGTTCTCGCCCTCACCTTCGGGAACCTTGGGGAAGTCCTCCGCCGGGAGGACCCGGAGATGGAATCGAGACCCCCCGCTGCGGATCTCGACGTCACGCTCCGCCTCGCGCGTCTCGACCGAGACGCTCTCGTCGCCGAGCGAGCGGGCCAGCTCGGCAAACAGCCGGCCGGGAACCAGGACGGCCCCGGCCTCGCCCACCTCGGCCTCGAGCTCGGTGCGGAGCCCGAGGTTGCCATCGGTGGCGCTCAGCGTCACCGGGCCGGAGTCCGCGTTGAGGAGGATCCCGGACAGAGCCTGCGTCGTCTCGCGGGACGACACCGCCCGGGAGACGATCGACAGCTTGGCGACGAGGTCGTCTCGCTTGACAGTCAGCTTCAAGAACGAATCCTTGCTTTCAGTTGGATTAGGGCCTGTGGATTTGGGGATGGCGCCCCCCTATCCGCCATCTGGTGCGGATGAGGGCCTGTGGACGTGGCTGTGGGGAGAGTGGATTCTTGCAATGCGGTCGGCCGTTCAGCCCGGGCCGGCGGGGGTGCTGTGGATTGAGCTTCGCAGGGCGTTGACCCGAGCGGCCAGGTCCGGGTCGTCGGCGAGAGCCGCCTCGATGCGCCGCAGGGAGTTGTGGATCGTCGAATGATCGCGGTTGCCGTAGAGGCGGCCGATCTGGGGCAGCGAGAGGTCGGTCAGCTCGCGGGTGAGGAGGATCGCAACCTGGCGGGCGCGAAGCGGGGTCGCGGCGCGCGCCCCCCCGACCAGCTCTGTCCGGGAGATCCCGAAGGAGTCCGCCACCCTCTGCTGGATCTCCTCGACCGTGGTCGGACGGGACGGCCGGCCGACCAGCGGGATCAGCTCGGCGATCAGCTCGGTGCTCACCGGCGCCGCGTTCAGGGAGGCGTGGGCGAGTACGCGGGTCAGCGCGCCGCGAAGCCGCCGCAGGTTGGCGTCGCTGCGCCGGGCGAGCTCGGCGAGGGCGTCCTTGTCGGCCGGCTCGACCCCGGCCTCGCGCGCCAGCTGGTTGAGGACCGTGAGCCGAGTCGGTTGGTCCGGCTCCTCGACCGGAACCGTGAGGCCCCACTCGAACCGGTCCCTCAACCTCGCCTCGAGCGTGGAGAGCTGGCTCGGGATGCGGTCGGCCGAGAGGACGAGCTGGCTGCCCCCCTCATACAGCGCGTTGAAGGTGTGAAAGAACTCCTCTTCGGTGTGGTGCTTGCCCTGGAGGAACTGGACGTCGTCGACGAGCAGGACGTCGAGGTCGCGGTAGCGTCGCTTGAAACCCTCGGCGCCGCTCGAGCGAAGGGCCGAGACGAACTCGTTGGTGAAGCACTCGGCGGTGGTGTAGCGGACGCCGAGCGAGGGGGCGTGGACGCGGAGGTAGTTGGCTATCGCCGCCAGCAGGTGGGTCTTGCCCAGGCCCGGGGGGCCGTGGAGGAAGAGGGGGTTGTAGGCCTCCGATGGGGCCTCGGCGACGGCGAGGGCGGCTGCGTGGGCGAGGCGGTTTCCCTGTCCGATCACGAAGCGCTCGAAGCTATAGCTCGGGTTGAGGTCCAGCTCTGCGCAGGAATCGCCGCCGGTCGGGCCCGTCTCTGGGCCGGGTTCGGCGAATTCGACCGCGTCGAACGGAAGGTCGCAGCGGCGCAGCGCATCCTCGATCAGGCCCGCGTAGCGCCGCTCGACCCAGGAGCGGATGCGCTCCGGCGCAGCGACGAGGAGGGTGGTCTCGCGGGCATCGACGACCGTCAGCGGCTCGAGCCAGAGGCGGAACGTCGACTCCGGGACGGACGCCCTCAGCTGGTCGCGGGTGGCCCTCCACGCGGCCTCGATGTTCTTGCGGTCGACGTCTCCGGGCACCCGCGCCGACCATAGCGCCGCCCCGCCGGCTCGGGTCCGGGCGAACCGCAAAACCCGAAGAAACTTTGAACCCCCGGCCCTCCGTATACTGCGACGCCCAATGAAGCGGACCTACCAGCCAAAGAGGCGGAAGAGGGCGAAGACCCATGGGTTTCGCGCGAGGATGCGGACGCGCGGCGGGCGAGCGATTCTGAGACGGCGCCGCCGCAAAGGGCGTTCGCGCCTGACACCGTAGAGATGCCGCCGAAGCGACGCCGGCTCTCGCGCAGCGGCGAGTTCGACCGCGTCTATCGCGACGGCTCATCCCATGCCACCCGATACCTCGTCCTCTACAGCTTTCCGCGCCGCGAGGACGAGGAGCGCTCCGTCCGACTGGGCGTCTCGGTGAGCAGAAAGGTGGGAGGGGCGGTCGAGCGGAACCGCGCCAAGCGGACTCTGCGCGATGCGTTCTGGGAGGCGGCTGAGCGGGTGCCGGATGGACACGATTTCGTCCTTGTGGCACGGCCCGAGATTGGCGACCTGATCGAGCGCGACGGGGTCGCCGGGGTGCGGGCCAGCGTCGAAGAGGCGCTCGCCGCCGCCTCGCCGGGGGGCCGTTCCACGTGAAACGCCTTCTGCTTGCCGCCGTCTCCGCCTATCGGCGCTGGCTCTCGCCGGCACTGCCACGCCGCTGCCGCTACGAGCCGACCTGCTCCGCGTACGCCGCGGAGGCGATCCGGCGCCACGGCGCCGCAAGGGGCGCGGTGCTCGCCGGCTGGCGCCTTCTGCGCTGCAATCCCTTCAGCCACGGCGGCTTCGACCCGGTGCCCGGGCGGTTCACGCTCAGAGTCGGCCCGGTGGACCCGGCCGATTACCACCACGAGGCGCGGACGTGATCCCGGCCAACATCCTCCAGCCCCTGATCGACGTCGCCAACGGCGTCCTCCAGTTCTTCCACGACAACGTCGGCCTCAGCTGGGGGATGTCGATCATCGCTCTGACCATCGCCACGCGCGCGCTGCTGATTCCGCTCACCTACAAATCCCTGAAAGGAATGCGGGCGCTGCAGGCGCTGCAGCCGCAGCTGAAGGAGATCCAGGCGAAGTACAAGAACGACAAACAGCGCATGCAGCAGGAGATGATGCGCTTCTACCAGGAGAACAAAGTCAACCCCTTTGCCTCCTGCATCCCGCTGCTGGCGCAGCTGCCCGTATTCATCACCCTCTTCTACGTGCTCAGGCACGAGCTCCCCGAAGACATCGGCTGCGAGGCCGGGCACTGCGGGGACAAGGCCTCCTTCCTCTTCATCCCGGACCTGACCGCGAAGGCGACAGGCGCGGTCCTGATCACGCTGCTGGTCCTCTACATCGGCACGCAGCTGGTCTCCGGGCTCGTGATGGCGGTCACCGCTGACAAAAGCCAGCGCACGATGATGTTCGTGCTGCCCTTCATCTTCGTCCCCTTCGTCGTCACCTTCCCGGCCGGCCTCGTCGTCTACTGGATCACCACCAACTGCTGGACGATCGGGCAGCAGTACACGATCCAGCGCCTGATCCCCGCCCCTGCCGCCCCGACGCCCGAGGAGGCGAGGGCAGCGAAGCCGCCACCGAAACCGCCCCGGAAGAAGAAGCGGCGAAGATAGGCGCCCCTCCCGTCAACCCGGATAGGGTGCACCCGTGAATGAGAACAGGGACTGGCCGGAGAAGCCCGCCGAGCGCGTGAGGGAGCTGGTCGAGGGGGTCCTCGACGGGCTCGATCTCGAGGGCGACGTCGAGGTGACGGAGGACGACGAGCGGATCGAAGCGACCGTCGTCGGCGATGACGATTACGGCCTGCTGATCGGCAAGCGCGGGCAGACGATCGACGCCCTCCAGCTGCTCTGCTACCAGGCGGCATTCCGCGGCATGCGCGAGCGGAAGCGGGTCCTGGTCGATGCCGCCGGCTACCGCGAGCGCCGCCGCGAGGTCCTGATCGCCCGGGCGGATCGCGCCGCGGAGCAGGCGCTCGAGGTGAACCGCGCCGTGGAAATGGACCCGATGAGCGCGCAGGAGCGGCGCGTCGTCCACGAGCATTTGCGCGACCGGGCCGGCATCGAGACGTTCAGCGAAGGCGACGAGCCGCGCCGCTGCGTGGTCGTCGCCCCCCTAGTCACAGAGTGAGCGAAGGCTCCTCCGGCCGGCTCGACGAGGAGGGCCGCCGCAGGCTCGGGGTGGTCCTGCAGCTGCTCGAAGCGGAGCGGGCCTCGGTCAGCTCCGTGACCGCGCCGGACCGCGCCTGGCGCGTCCACGTGGACGACAGCCTCACGGGCCTCGAGGTCGCCGCCCTCGCCGAGGCGGAACGGATCGCGGACGTCGGCGCGGGCGCGGGCTTTCCGGGGCTTCCGCTGGCCGTCGCGCTGCCGGCCGCCCGGGTCGATCTGATCGAGTCGATCGGCCGCAAGTGCGCGTTCATCGAGCGGGCGATCGCCGCTGCGGAGATCCGCAACGCGCGGGCCCTCCACGCTCGCTCGGAGGAGGTTGCATCGGGGGCCGGCCGCGAGGAATATGACGCGGTCACGGCGCGTGCGGTCGGCCGGCTCTCGACTCTCGCCGAGCTCGCCTCGCCGTTGCTCCGCGAGGACGGCGTCCTCGTCGCCTGGAAGGGAAGGCGCGACGGCGAGGAGGAGGCCCAGCTCGAGCGCGCCGCAGCCGCGCTGGCGATGCGGCCGGAGGCGGTGCTGGAGGTCGGCGAGATTGCCGGCAGCAGGCACCGGCACCTGCACGTCGTCCGCAAGTCCGGGCCGACACCGGCGGAGCTTCCGCGCCGGGCCGGGATGGCCAAGAAGCGACCCCGAGGCTGACCCATCTAGTCTCCGAACGCGATGGGCTCGGTCTACGCACTGGCGAACCAGAAGGGAGGCGTCGGCAAGACGACGACCGCCGTCAACCTGGCAGCCTGCGTCGCGGTCGAGGGCGCCCAGACTCTCCTGGTCGACCTCGACCCCCAGTGCAACGCGACGGTGGCGCTCGGCGCCGATCGCGACCTGCACCCCTCCTCCTACGACTGCCTGATCGGCGAGGTCTCGGTGGCCGAAGCGGCGCGCCCGGCCGGGCCCGACAACCTCTGGCTGGTCCCGGCAAGCCGGGACCTGGCGGGCGCCGCTGTCGAGCTGCCCCGTCTGGAGGGATCCGAGACGCGCCTGCGTGAACGGCTCGGCCCGGTGCGGGACCGGTTCGCGTTCACGATGCTCGACTGCCCGCCGACCCTGGGGCCGGTCAGCGTCAACGCGCTGGTCGCCGCCGACCGGGTCATCGTCCCGGTCCAGGCCGAGTACCTGGCGCTGGAGGGATTGGTCCAGTTCCTGGATACGCTCGGCATGATTCGCCGCGAGCTCAACCCTGCGCTGAACGTGTCAGGTCTATTGATCACCATGCATGACGAGCGCACCCGTCTGGCGCAGGACGTCGAGCACGAGTTGCGCGAGCACTTCCCAGGAATGGTCTTCGAAACCGTCATCCCCCGCAGCGTCAGGGTCGCCGAGGCTCCGAGCTACGGGCTGCCCGTGACAGAGCACGCGCCCGGCTCGCGCGGGTCCGACGCCTACCGCGCGCTGGCGGGGGAGCTGGCGACCCGTGGCTAGCGCCACCAAGCGCGGTATCGGGCGCGGCCTCGCGGCGATCCTTCCCGAGGGCGACGCCGAGCAGCTCGGCGATCTGCTGGAGCTCCCGGTCGAGCTGATCAAGCCGAATCCGAAGCAGCCCAGGACGAGCTTCGACGAGGCGGCCCTCGCCGGTCTGGCCGACTCGATCTCCAGCAGCGGTGTGATCCAGCCCCTGCTGGTCCGGCCTCTCCACGATGGCGGTTACGAGCTGATCGCCGGAGAGCGCCGTTGGCGGGCGGCGCGGCTCGCCGGCCTCGACAAAATCCCGGCGATCGTCCGCGACCAGGAGCGGGCCGAGCGCCTCCAGGTCGCCCTGATCGAGAACATGGTGCGGGAGGACCTCAACCCGGTCGACGAGGCGCGCGCCTGCGCAGCTCTCGTCGATGACCTCGGCCTCTCGAAAGAGGAGCTGGCGAAGCGGATCGGCCGCAGCCGGCCCTCGGTCTCGAACCTGATCCGGCTGCTCGACCTGCCCGACGAGGCCCTCGCACTGCTCGAGTCGGGCGACCTGACCGAGGGGCACGGCCGCGCGCTGCTCGCGGTGAGCGGCAACGACGCCCGCCGCCGCCTCGCGCGGTCGGCCGCCAAGGGCGGCTGGTCGGTGCGCGAGACCGAGAGGCAGGCCCGGCTGGCCAGCCAGCCAAAGAAAGGGAAGAGTTCGCGCAGGGGTCTCGGGCCCGAAGAGACGGCGGCGCTCCGCGAGGCTGCCGACCGACTTGAGGAGGCCCTCGGACAGGAGGTCAGGGTGAGGCCGAGGGGGGAGGAGGAAATCGCGGTGGAGATCCGCTTCGAGTCGCTCGCCGACGCCCTCAAGCTGGCCGACGGGCTGGGCCCTGGCAGGCGCTGATCGCCCGCAAGGGCGCGGCGGCCCTGCCGCTATCATCGCCAACCCGCGGGCGATTAGCTCAGTTGGTTAGAGCGCGTCTCTGATAAGGACGAGGTCCCTGGTTCGAATCCAGGATCGCCCATCGCCGCGTTCATATAATCGGTTGCCCAACGGCTCGGAGCAATTTGTGCAGCAGATGCAGATCTATGGGGTCAGCTTCGACATGGTCGGCAAGCAGCCGATCGTGTTGCTGAAGACGGTTGACGGCAACCGCTTCCTGCCGATCTGGATCGGCCACCCGGAGGCGGCGGCGATCCTGATGAAGCTGCAGGGTGCCTCGACCCCCCGTCCGATGACCCACGACCTGCTCTCCGACGTGCTCGAGCAGCTCGACGCGAAGTGCGAGCGGGTCGCGGTGACCGAGCTGCGGGACAACACCTTCTACGCCTCGATCACCGTCTCGATCGACGGCTCCGAGATGGAGATCGACTCCCGCCCCTCCGACGCGCTGGCCCTCGCGGTGCGCGTGTCGGCGCCGATCTTCGCCGCCGAGGAGGTCATCGAGGAGTCGGCAATCGAGTTCGAGCACGAAGTCGAGGACACCGAGGAGGTCGTCGATCGCTTCAAGGAGTTCCTCGACGAGGTCTCCCCCGACGACTTCGCGCAGGATTCCTAGCGCCCCGGAGCCGGGCGGGGAGTCGCCTCGTTTCCCCTAGGCGGGTGCAGGGTCGAGCGCCAGGTCGAGGATCCGCTCGACCAGGTCCTCGAAGCTCATGCCCGCGGCCTCGGCGGCCTGCGGCAGGAGGCTGGTGTCGGTGAGCCCGGGGATCGCGTTGACCTCGAGCACCTGCGATCCCTGACCGGTAAGGATCAGGTCGACGCGGGAGAAGCCTGTGCAGCCGAGCGCCCGATAGGCGGCCAGCGCGATCGCGACGACCTCGTCCTCCTGCCTCTGGTCAAGCTCCGCCGGGCAGGCGAAGTGGGTGCGGCCGATCTCGTAGCGGGCCTCGAAGTCGTAGCGGTCGCCGTCGCCCGGGATGGCCTCGACGACGGGCAGCGCCCTGCCGCCGAGGACGCTCACCGCCAGCTCGCGCCCGTCCGCGAAGCGCTCGAGAAGCACCCTGCTGTCGTAGCTGAAGGCCGAGACGAGGGCCTCGGGCACCTCATCGGGACCAGCCGCAAACCTGACCCCGAGTGAGGAGCCGCCGCGCCCGGGCTTGACGACCAGCGGAAAGCCGAGGCGCTGCTCGAGGCCGGACAACGCGTCCGCCGCCCCCAGCTCACGAAAGGCGGTTTCGTTGAACGCGAACCAATCCGGGGTCGGGACCCCTGCGGCGCGGAGCTCGTGCTTGGCGAGCACCTTGTCGATGCAGCGCGCGCAGGCCGCCACCCCGGGGCCCGTGAAGGGAATCCCGAGGATCTCCAGCAGCTCCTGGGCGGTTCCGTCCTCGCCCCCCGGCCCGTGCATCGCGACGAAGGCGACGTCGGGCTGCGACGAGGTGAGTCGCTCGACCAGGTCGGCGCTCGCGTCGAGGGCGATGACCTCATGCCCGAGCCGCTCGAGGGCGTCTTCGACACGGGCCGCCGAACGCAGCGAGACGCCCCGCTCGAGCGATCGCCCGCCCTTCAGGACGGCGACCTTCACCCGGCTTCCTCGCCGGCCTTGCGGAAGGGCACGACGTCCCCACCCTCTCCCGCCACCCCCGGCTCAACCGGCACGTCCTCCGCGTTGCGTCCGGGCGTGCCGGGCGAGACCTCGGCCAGATCGTGTTCACCCGTGAGGGTGGCGTAGAGCTCGACCTGCTCGGCGACGGTCCTGCCGATCCGGCGGATCCCCTCGCGGATCTCCGCCTCGCCGACCCCGGAGTAGTTGAGGCGCATCGAGCTGTGGCCCCGCCCGTCGACGTAGGCCGCCTGGCCCGGAACGAAGGCGACGTCCTCGCGAAGCGCCTTGGCGAGGAGGTCGCTTGTGTCGATGTAGTCGGGGAGCGTCGCCCAGATGAAGAGGCCGCCCTCGGGCTCGGTCCAGTGTGCTTGGGGCGGGAAGTGCTCGCGAAGCGCGGAGATCATCGTGTCGCGGCGGCGGCGGTAGATCTCGGCGAGGCTGGAGACGTACTTCTGCCAGTTCCCTTCCATGAAGTACTCGCGGACGAAGTACTGGGTCAGGGTGGAGGTGCAGAGGTCAGCCGCCTGCTTGCCAAGCACGATCTTCTCCATCACCGGCGGCGGCGCAACCGCCCAGCCGAGCCGGATCCCCGGCGAGAGGATCTTCGAGAACGTCCCGATGTAGACGACGAAGTCGCCGCCGTCGAGCTGATAGAGCGGCGGCAGCGGCTCGCCCCCGAAGCGAAGCAGGCCGTAGGGGTTGTCCTCGACGACGATCAGCTCGCGCCGGCCGGCCAGCTCGACCAGGCGCCGCCGCCGCTCCAGCGAGAGCGTGACGCCGGCCGGGTTCTGGAAGCTGGGCACCGAATAGACGAATTTGGGCTTCCGACCCTCGCGGTCGAGGGTCGCGAGGACCGCCTCCAGCTCTTCGATCCGCATCCCGTCCTCGTCGCACTCGACCTGGATCACGTCCGCCTCGTAGCTACAGAAGACGGGCACCGCGCCCGGGTAGGTGGGCGCCTCGCAGACGACGACGTCCCCCGGGTCGAGCAGCGTCTTGCAGACCAGGTCGATCGCCTGCTGCCCTCCCGTGGTGACGATCACGTCGTCCGGGTCGACCAGCATTCCCTCGGCGCCCATCACCTGCAGGATGCAGTCGACGGTCTCGGCGAAGCCCTCGGTCGGGCCGTACTGGAGCGCCTCGGCGGCGGACTCCTGCGCGATCCGCGTCATCTGGGCGGCGAAGGTGCCCGCCGGAAAGGTCGAGGTGTCCGGGAGGCCGCCGGCGAGGGAGATCACCTCGGGCCTCGCCGTGACCGCCATCAGGTCGCGCATCGCCGAGGAGCGCATCACCCGGGTCCGCGACGCGAAGAGGCCCGCGTACCGCTCGAGATCGCGCGTCCGCGTGTGAGCCCGGCGGCGGTGCGGCGGCTCGTGCATCGTTGAAGTGTAGGTTTTCCCAATGAGCGCGCATCGAGAGGGATTGCGGTGAGCTTCCTGGAGGGAGCAGGGTTGGAGGTCGGGATCGGCCTCGCGATCGGGATGCTGGCGGGAACCACCGGGACCCGCGGGTCGGCGCGCGGCCGGATGACCCTTCTCGCTGCCGTGATCGGCCTGGCCGTCGGCATCCTTCTCGCCGGCAGCGCCGACCTGAGCACGCCGATCGGAGCGCTCTTCTGCATCGCCGGAGCGATCCTAGGCTGCCTCGTCATCAGCGACGTGGTCAGCGGGGCCAGCCGCCGCGAGGGTGGAGGGAGCGGGGCGCTCGGCTTCCTGGTCTCGCTCGCCGCCCTGATCATCGTCGCGATCGCGCTGCTCGTGCCGGTGGTGGCGCTGATCGCCGCCGCCGCGCTCGTCTGGCTGGGCGCCACCCGGCACCGCCGCGCCCAGCGCAAACACGCCGGCCTGCGCGTCCTCCGCTAGATCGCTCCCTTCATCATTGGGCGGTAGATGCCCAAGGGAGCGAACGCCATCCGATGAGCGCCAGGAAGCTGGTCCTCACCTACGTCGACTCGCTGCGGACGGACATGCTCGAGCGGGCCGCATCCGAGGGCAGCGCGCCGACCTTCGCGGCGCTGCTCGAGCGCGGTGCGCTCGTGCCCGACTGCGTCTCCAGCTTTCCCTCGGTGACGCCGGTCGCCTGCGCCGAGATGGTCACCGGCGCCGGCGCCGACCGGCACTGGATCAGCGGGATGAACTGGTACCACCGGCTGGAGCGACGCTACGTCGAGTACGGGTCCTCGCTTGACGCGACGCGGGCCTTCGGCGTCTTCCGGGCGCTCTACGACCTCGTCTACAACCTCAACCTGTCGCACCTCAGCAGCGAGGTCGAAACCCTCTTCGAGCAGCTCGACGACGCCGGCCTGCGGACGGCCTGCACGCCCTTCCTCATCTACCGGGGCCGCCACCGCCACGAGGTCTCGCTGGAGGGCCTGCTGCGTCGCGCCGTCGACGTCAGCCGCCTCAAGTTCCACCACCACACGTGGGGCCCGGCCGAGCTCTTCTACGGTGACCTCTACGCGAGCCGCGAGGTCCCCTGCCGCTCGACCTCGATCCCGGGCAACCGCGACGGCTACTCGGCCTGCTGCGCGGCCGAGCTGGCGAAGGACGACGGCTACGACTTCCTCCTCTTCTCCCTTCCTGACAACGACAGCCACTCGCACCGCCACGGCCCGGAGGCGAGCCTGGAATCGATTGCGAAGGCGGACTCCTGCTTCGCGGAGCTGGTGGACGCGGCCGGTGGACTCGACTCGTTCCTCGCCGAGAACGCGGTGATCCTCGTCGCCGACCACGCCCAGTCCGCGGTGCAACGCGGCCTGCCCCTCGCAGAGCTGCTGGGCAGAGAGTGGACCGTGCTCCAGCCCTCCGAGGACCGGCCCGAGCTCGCCCAGCTCGCGGTCAGCCCGACCGGGCGCGCAGCGCATGTCTACCTGCTCGACGGCGAGGGGGAGAGGGCGCATCCGGAGGAGGTCGGCGGGATGCTGGCGGAGACCGAAGGGATCGATCTGGTCTGTCGCCTCGAGGGCGCAGCCGGGGCGCCGCTGCTTCGGCACGACCCGGGCGTGCGCGCCCCGCGAGAGGCGACCGCGGTGGTCGAGCGCCAGGGCCGGACGCTCCGCTTCCGCCAGGGAGATGCGGTGGCCGACCTCCGCGGCCGCGGATGGGACTTCGAGGGGGACCTGGCCGCCCTTGACGCCGAGGTCGAGGACGGCCGGATCCTCACCCCCGAATACCCCGACGCGCTCGGCAGGGTCCACGCCGCCCTGACCGCCCCGCAGGCCGGCGACTACGTCGTCTCCCTCGCGCCGGGTTACGAGGCGGTCGATTGGGGCGGGGTCAGCCATGCGGGCGGCGGCAGCCACGGCTCGCTCCATCGCGAGGACTCGCTGGGGCCACTGCTCTTCGTCGGCTGCGGCCCGGAAAACCCGCAGGAGCGCGGCCAGTGGGCGCTCCGCGACATCGCGCCGCTGGTCAGGGCGCACTTCGGGCTTTGAGACAGGTTCTGAGGGTGCCTCTCGTAGCCGGCCTCATGCTGGGGTCGCTTCTCGCTTTTCACGTCTCGGTGGCGTCCGCCGCGGAGATCTCGGCTGCCGAAGCGGTGGCCGTGGCAGGCGGCGACGCGAACGTGGCGAAGGAGCGACGCGAGAACGGCGCCCTGACCCACACCGCGGCGATGGTCGACGGCAGCTGGGAGGTTGCCTACTTCGCGGGCGGGGACGAGGTTGCGCTGGTCGTCGTCGACCCCGACAGCGGCCGCATCCGCGAGTCGTGGACCGGCTATCAGGTCAGCTGGAAGATGGCGCGCGGCTACTCGGGCTCCTTCGGCCACAAGCTGAACGCTCCGTATGTCTTCCTGCCGCTCTGCGCGATCTTCCTGATCGGGCTGTTGGACTGGCGCCGTCCCTGGCGGCTCGCCAGTCTCGACCTCCTGGTCCTGCTCGGCTTCGCCGTCTCCCACTACTTCTTCAACCGGGCGGAGATCGGCGTCTCGGTGCCGCTCGTCTACCCGGTGCTCGCCTATCTCGCGGCCCGAGCTCTCTGGATCGGGTTGACCGGCCGGAGCGGGCCTGGGCTGCGCCCGGTCTGGCGGGCGAGCTGGCTCTTCGTCGCAGCGCTGTTCCTGGTCGGCCTGCGGGTCGGCCTCAACCTGGCGGACTCGGGCGTGATCGACGTCGGGTACGCCGGCGTGGTCGGCGCCGACCGGATCGAGCACGGCGAAAGCCTCTACGGCTCCTTCCCCGGCGACGTCTCGGAGGGAGACACCTACGGCCCGGCGAACTATCTGGCCTATGTGCCCTTCGAGGCGATCTGGCCCTGGTCCGGAGGCTGGGACGACCTGCCGGCGGCGCACGGCGCCGCGGTCGCCTTCGACCTCCTCACCTTCCTGCTGCTCGCCTGGCTCGGCCTGCGGATCCGTCCCGGCCCCGGCGGGCGGAGGCTCGCGGCGATCCTCGCCTTCGGCTGGGCCGCCTATCCCTACACTGCCTACGCGCTCGAGTCGAACTCGAACGACTCGCTCGTCGCGGCGCTCCTCGTCGCCACGCTCCTCCTTCTCGCGCGACCGGCGGCCAGGGGGGCGGCCATCGCCGCCGCCGCGATGACCAAGTTCGCGCCCCTCGTCCTGGTGCCGATGCTCGCGACCTACCGCTCCTCCGGGCGGCGCACGGCCATCGCGTTTGCCGGCGCCTTCGCCGCTGCGACCCTCCTACTGCTCGCCTGGCCGGCGATCGACCCCGGCCTCCACACCTTCTACGACCGCACGATCGGCTATCAGTCCGGCCGCGACTCTCCCTTCAGCATTTGGGGCCAGGTTCCGTCACTCGAGCCGCTGCGCATCGCGATCCTCGCCGCAACGGGCGCCCTCTCGCTCCTGCTCGCGCTCCGTCCGAGGAGCAAGGCCCCCACCCAGGTCGCGGCCCTCGGCGCCGGGCTGCTGATCCTCCTGCAGGCGACCGCTCAGCACTGGTTCTACCTCTACGTCGTCTGGTTCTACCCCCTGCTCCTGGTCGCGCTCGCGCCCGGCGGCGAGGCGGCCCCGGAGGCTAGCCAGGAGGGGCCGGGAGCAATACCTGCCGAATCGACTCCGCCAGCCCTGCGGAGTTGATCTCGACAGCCGCCCCCATCACCCAGACGTCCTCCTCGGCCGTTTCGAAGCGAACCGGCATCTGGGTGATCAGGGCCTCGAGCGCCTGCTCGGGCTTCACCCCCAGCACGCTCGTCCTCGAGCCGGTCATGCCGACGTCCGAGATGTAGGCGGTCCCCTTCGGCAGCACCCTGGCGTCGGCGGTCGGCACGTGCGTATGGGTCCCGAACACCGCAGCGACGCGCCCGTCGAGGTGCCACCCCATCGCCACCTTCTCGCTCGTCACCTCTGCGTGGAAGTCGACCAGGATCGCGTCGGCCTCGATCTGCTCGAGAATGCCGTCGACCTCGTGGAACGGGGAACGGGCCACCTGCAGGCCGACCGCGCCGCTGAGGTTGATCACGCCGATCCTGGCGCCGCCGGCCTCGACCACGAGATGGCCGCGTCCGGGGTTGGCGTGCGGGTAGTTGGCGGGGCGGACCACGTTCGCCGCCCGGTCGAGGTACTCATATGCCTCACGGTGGCGGTAGACGTGGTTGCCGGTGGTGATCACGTCGGCGCCGGCGTCGAACAGAGATTGCGCGGTCTTCTCGGTTATCCCGACGCCGCCCGCCGAGTTCTCCCCGTTGACGATGACAAGGTCGGGCCGGTGGCTCTCCCGTAGCTCCGGCATCGCCGCCGCGAGCCCGCGGCGTCCCGGCCCGCCGACGACGTCTCCGATGAAGAGGACCCGGGTCAAACACCACAACCCTAACCGCGATGCCGCGGCGCGGCGCTGGCTCAGACGCTCGCGAAGCGGCGCATCGCAAGACGGGCCATCGCGCCGTAGGCGACCGCAAGCGCGACCAGGTGCAGCAGGGGCCCGCCGATGCCGGGCCCCGAGGAGTCGAGCGCCGCGGTCATCGCCTGCAGCGCGGGCTTGAACGGGAAGAGCGCGGTGAGGTAGCGGATCGCGTCGTACAGGCCGGGGCCGACGGCGCCCGAGGGGACCAGCGAGAGCAGGGCGATCGGGAGGGAGACCATGAAGGCCAGCAGGGAGACGGCGCGCACCTCCCTTGCCGCCGCGCCCAGCGCCGCCCCCGCCGAGGCGAGCGCGGTCCCGCCGAGAAGCGCCGCGAGCACCCAGAGGCCGAACCGGCTCCAGTCGAGCGAGACGAAGGCCTGCACCCCGGCGAGCATCAGCAGGGTGACCCCGAGCCCGACAGCCGCGCCGAGCCCGACCTTCTCGACCAGGAGGGCCGTGCGCGAGACCAGCCCTCGGGTGAGCCGTGAGAAGGCGTTCTCCTCGCGCTCGAGAGCCAGCGAGCCGGCGACCAGGAGGACGGTGACGAAGGTGAGGGTGAAGGTCGCGGCGACGGCGATCGCGAAGATGTCAAGCGGCGTCGTCGGGGCGCTGACCACCTGCTTGTCGACCTCGACCGGCTGCGCGACCCGTCGCAGCAGCGGCTTCGCGATGTCGAAGTTTTCGAGCGCCAGGCCGGTGAAGCCGAGCACCCGTCCGACCGCGTCCTCGAGCGGGCCGGGCGGGAGCGCCGCGCTCACCCGGTGCAGGATCCGGTCGCTCTCGCGCAGCCCGAGGATCTCTATCCGCTGGCCGACGACCTCGACGCTGCCCCCGTTGACAAGCAGGTTGAGCGACCGGCCGCCTTCGGCGGCCATCCGGCGGGCGATCACGAGGTTCGCTTCGGAGAGCAGCGCCGAGATCCGGTCGTCGACGAGGCGCGCCTTGATCGGATCCTCCTGGTTGACGATGACTTCGACCCGCGGCGTTTCGGGGGAGGGGGTGGAGAGCGAGTTGAGACGGTCGACCAGGTCGGCGGGCAGGACGAGGGCCGCGAGCACGTCGCCCGAGCGGACCCTGTCGACGGCGTCGGCGCGGTCGTCGGCGTGTACGCACTGGACCCGCCGGCAGACCCGGTCTTCGACGCCGACCGCCGGCAGCTCGGAGTCGCCGATGCTGACCCGCGACCCGGTGGGGACCTCGTTGATGAAGGCGACCCGGGGCTTGCCCGGGTCGCGCGAGATCGCGAAGCCGACCAGGATCGCGATCAGCACCGGGTAGGCGACGAGGAGGAATGCCTGCAGCGGCGAGCGCCGCAGGATCTGCAGGTCCTTGAGCAGGAGCCAGCGCATCGTCAGTGACCGCGGTGGTGGAGGTAGGCGACGAAGGCGGTCTCGAAGTCGCTGCTGGCGGCCTCGGGGGCCTCGCGCCGCACCGCTTCGCGCAGCTCGGCGGGCGTGCCGTCGAAGAGCGCCTCGCCGTCGGCAAGGACGAGCAGCCGCTGCCCGTAGCGCTCGGCCTCCTGGATGTCGTGGGTCGAGAAGATCACCGTCGTCCCCCCGCCGGCGAGGCGGGAGACGAACTCCCAGAGGCGTGCGCGCTGGCGCGGGTCGAGGCCGACGCTCGGCTCGTCGAGCAGCAGCACGACCGGCCGGGCCAGGAGCCCGACGGCGATGTTCACCCGCTGCTGGTTACCGCCCGACAGCCGCGCCACCAGCTCGCTGCGCCGCTCCCGGAGGCCGGTCAGCCCGAGCATCTCCTCGACTGAGGCGCGGGGGTCGGCGTGACCCTCCAGCCGGGCGAAGAGGAGGAGGTTCTCCTCCACGGAGAGGCGCCGGTAGAGGGCGGCCTGTTGCGGCACCCAGCCCACCGCGCCGCCCGGGAGGTGGATCGAGCCCTCGTCGGCGGCGGCGATCCCGGCGAGGATCGAGAGCAGAGTCGTCTTGCCGGCGCCGTTCGGCCCGATCACGGCGACCAGGTCGCCGGCGCCGGCCGCGAAGTCGACACCCCGCAGCGCGGCCTGGCTTCCATAGGTCTTCACGAGCCCTCGTGCGTCGAGCGCGGCCGCCGCGGTCCCAGCCATGGGCCGGAACGCTACCTCCCCCTAGAATCGGGCCGATGCCGTTCCCCGCGACACGCATGCGGCGCCTGCGCCGCACAGAGAGCCTGCGAGGCCTGATCCGCGAGACCGACCTCTCGCCGACCCAGCTGATCCAGCCGCTCTTCGTCGTCGCCGGGGAGGGGGTGCGCGAGGAGGTGCCGTCGATGCCCGGAATCGAGCGCTTCTCGATCTCCGAGTTGGTCGCCGAGGGGACCGAGCTGGCGACGGCGGGCATCGGCGCGGTGCTCCTGTTCGGCATCCCCGCCGAAAAGGACGAGACCGGCTCGGGCGCCTACGACGAGGAGGGCATCGTGCAGATGGCGGTACGGGCCCTCAAGGAGGCCCACCCCGACCTGACGGTGATCACCGACGTCTGCCTCTGCGAGTACACCTCACACGGGCACTGCGGCTTCGTCCGCGACGGCGAGGTGGACAACGACGTGACGATCGAGCTGCTCGCCAAGACCGCGATCTCCCACGCCGAGGCCGGCGCCGACGTCGTCGCCCCCAGCGACATGATGGACGGCCGGGTCGGCGCGATCCGCCAGCAGCTCGACGAGGAGGGGCACTCGCGCGTCCCGATCGTCGCCTACAGCGCCAAGTACGCCTCGGCGCTCTACGGGCCCTTCCGCGACGCCGCCGAGTCGACCCCGGAGTTCGGCGATCGCCGCGGCTATCAGCTCGACCCGGCGAACGCCGCGGAGGCGGTGCGTGAGGCGAGGCTCGATCTCGAGGAGGGGGCCGACATGCTGATGGTGAAGCCGGCGACCCCCTACCTCGACGTGGTCCGCCGCGTCAAGGAGGAGACCGGCGCGCCGCTGGCCGCGTACCACGTCTCGGGCGAGTACTCGATGTTGAAGGCGGCCGCCGCCAACGACTGGATCGACGAGCGCGCCGCGGTGCTGGAGACGCTCACCTCGATCCGGCGCGCCGGCGCCGACGCGATCGTCACCTATTACGCGAAGGAGGCGGCCGGGTGGCTTCAGGGAGCGTGAGCGTCTGATGTCCGTGAAGGTTCCCCGCTCGAAGGCGCGCAGCCGCAGGGGCGGCTCGGCGATCCCGCTCGACGAGACCGACCGGCGCCTGATGAACCTCCTCCAGTCGAGCTTCCCGCTCGACCCGGAGCCGTTCGCCCTGATCGCCGCCGAGGCGGAGCTCGAGGTCGACGACGTGCTGGCACGGACCCGGCGGCTGCTCGAGGGCCGGATCATCCGCGAGATCACGCCGATCTTCGACACGAGGGCGCTCGGCTACGAGTCGATGCTGGTCGCCGCCAGGGTGGACCACGAGAACCCGCAGCGGCCGGCGGCGATCGTCAACGACCACCCGGGCGTCTCCCACAACTACCTGCGCACCCACGACTTCAACCTCTGGTTCACGATCGCGGTCCCGCCGGATTCCGAGCTCGGCATGGAGGGGACGCTCGAGGCGCTGATGCGGGAGACCGGTGCGTCCTCGATGCGCCAGCTGCCGACCCTGACGCTGTTCAAGATCAATATGAGCCTGGAGATGGAGCGGGGCACCGAGGCCCTGGCCAGCGCGGTCGAGGCCGCGCCGCCCCGCGAGCTCGAGCGCCAGCCCTACGACGATCGCGACGTCGCCGTTATCCGCGCCCTTCAGGGCCCGATGGAGCCGGTCGATCGCCCCTACGACGAGGCCGCCTCCGAGGTGGGCATGACGACCGGCGAGTTCCTCGAGCACCTGCGGGGGATGGTCGACCGCAAGCTGCTGCGCCGGGTCGCGGCGATCCTCTACCACCGCCGCGCCGGTTTTTCGGCCAACGGGATGGGGGTCTGGAAGGTGCCCGAGAGCGAGGTGCTGGAGACCGGGCGGCGGATGGCGGCCTTCCGCGGGATCTCGCACTGCTACCAGCGGCCGACCTATGAGGACTGGCCATACAGCGTCTTCACGATGGCCCATGGCCGCTCCAAGGAGGAGTGCGACGCAATCCTCGACACGATCGCCGCCGAGTGCGGGATCGGCCCCGAGGACCGCGCCACCCTCTACTCCTCCACCGAGTACAAGAAGATCCGCCTCCACTATTTCACCGACGAGTATTTGCGTTGGGAACGCAAATACACATAAATGTCGGCGCCGGGCTCCGGTCGCAGAGGAATCAGATCGTGATGCTCCCTCCGCCCGGCTCGGCCATATGACCCGGTCCGGCCAGCTGTACCAGCGCGCACTGCGCGTATTGCCCGGCGGCGTCAACTCGCCGGTCCGCGCGATGCGGCAGATCGGCCGGGAGCCGATCTTCATCGATCGCGGCGAGGGCTCGGAGCTGGTGGACGCCGACGGCCACCGCTACGTCGACTGGGTCGGGTCCTGGGGGCCGCTGATCCTCGGCCACGCCCACCCGGCCGTCGTCGGCGCAGTACGGGAGGCGGCCTCGCGGGGCACCAGCTACGGGGCGGCGACGGCGGGAGAGGTCGAGCTCGCCGAGGAGGTCGCCGCGAGGATCCCCTCGGTCGAGATGCTGCGGATGACGAGCTCCGGGACCGAGGCGGCGATGAGCGCGGTTCGGCTCGCCCGCGCCCTGACCGGGCGAGAGACGGTGGTCAAGTTCGCGGGCGCATATCACGGCCACTCCGACGGGCTCCTCGCGGAGGCCGGTTCGGGGCTGGCGACGCTGGCGATCCCGTCCAGCCCGGGGGTCCCCGCCGCCCAGGCGGCGGGGACGGTGGTCGTCCCCTGGAACGATCAGGCCGCGGTCGAGGCCGCGGTCGCCGAGCACGAGGTCGCCGCGGTCCTGGCCGAGCCGATTGCGGCGAACATGGGCGTCGTGCCGCCGCAGGAGGGCTTCCTCGAGTTCCTGCGCCAGGTCACCGCCGAGGCGGGCGCGCTGCTCGTCTTCGACGAGGTGATCACCGGCTTCCGGGTCGGCCGGGGCGGTGCGCAGGAACTCTATTCGGTGCAACCTGACCTGACGGTGATGGGCAAGGTGCTTGGCGGGGGCCTTCCCGCCGCGGCCTTCGGCGGGTCGCGGGACGCGATGGAGCGGATCGCGCCGGCCGGCGACGTCTACCAGGCCGGGACCCTCTCGGGAAATCCGCTCGCGGTTGCGGCCGGGCTGGCGACCCTCCGTCATCTCGACGACGCTGCCTACGCGCACCTCGCCGAGCTGACCGCCAGACTCGCGGGCGGGCTCGAGGAGATCGCGGCGGAGCGGCCCCTGCAGGTTGCATCCGCGACCGGTCTGGTGACGCTCTTCTTCAGCCCCGAGCCGGTCGCCGACTTCGCCGTGGCCGCCTCCTGCGACCGCGACGCGCACGCCCGCTTCTGCCGGGCGATGCTGGACCGCGGCATCTACCCGCCCCCGTCTCAGTTCGAGGCCTGGTTCGTCTCGCTCGCCCACGACGAGGCCGCGATCGACCGCACGCTGACGGCGGCGGAGGAGTCGCTGGGGGAGGCGCTCTCCAATGGCTGAGCCGGGCGAGGCCCTGCGGCTTCTGGCGGCCGAGCTGCGCGAGGAGGAGACGCCGATCTCGGCCCACGTCGTCGAGCCGACACAGAGGCCGGAGCTGGGGCTCCTCGCCGCGGCCGGCCCCCGCGCGAGCTCCAACCCGGTCGAGTACGCCCTCGTGGTCGAGTCGGTCCGCGAGGGCTACCTTCTCCATTACGGGGAGCCTCGCCTGCTTGCCGGCCACGACCCGGATCTCGCTCTGCTGGCCGGCGACTATCTCTACGCGCTGGGGATCCGGCGGCTCGCGGCGCTCGGCGACTCCGAGGCGGTCGGATGGCTTGCCGAGCTGATCAGCCGCTGCGCGCAGCTCCACGCCGAGGGACGCGAGTCCGAGGTCCCCGAACTCTGGCGCGACACGGTCGCGGCGGTCGCCGGAGACGTCGGCAGTGTCCGGATGCCGTAGGCAATAAACTCCGCGCTCCTTGCATCTGGAGCACTTTGGCTGACGAAGCGGACAAGCAGAACGGGGCCGAGGCGGCCGCGAGCGAGCGTGCCAGGCCGGACCCACCCGGCTACTTCGAGGGCGAGTCGATGACCCGCCGCCGAGCCTTCACGATCGCCGTCCAGGGCCTCGGTGGCGTGGCCGGGGCAGCGATCGTCCTGCCCGCCGTCGGCTTTGCGGTGGCGCCGATCTTCCACCGCGGCAAGGAGCGCTGGGAGGCGGTCGGCCCGGTCGGCGACTTCGTCGAAGACACCTACCGGCAGGTGGTGTTCACGGAAACCGAGGGGATCGGCGACGCGGGCAAGACCACCGCCTACGTGCGCACGGGCTCCAAGCAGCTCGGCGAGGACCCGAAGTCGATCGTCGCCGTCTCCAACCGCTGCGCGCACCTCGGCTGCCCGGTCCGTTTCGTCGAGGCGGCCGGCAACTTCATCTGCCCCTGCCACGGCGGCGTCTACGACTTCCAGGGCAAGCGGATCGGCGGGCCGCCGGTTCGCCCCCTCGACCACTTCCAGACGAGGATCCGCAACGGCCAGGTCGAGCTCGGGCCGCGCTACAGCGTCACCTCGCAGCTGGAACCGGTCCGGGCCCGCGATCCCGGCGAGTTCACCGGCGGAGTCTGGGAATATCTGTATCCGCCCCGTCCGTCGACCTTCCCACCCCCGAGCGGTTGAGGTCGCATAGATGAAACTCGACTCCCTGATCCCCGCCCCCCTCCGGAAACCGGCCAAGCCCGGCACCGGGAACGGAGCCAAGGGCGCTGCGCCCGCCGACCTCAAGACCGCGCCGCCCGAGCGCCCCTCGGACGCCCAACGCCTCGGCGATCGCGCCAAGGAGGCCCCGGCCGACGTCCTCGCATGGGTCGATCAGCGGACGGCGGCGACCGGGTTCCTCACCGGGATGCTCTACCGCAAGGTGCCGAAGGGGACCAACTGGTTCTACACCCTGGGCTCGGCGACGCTCTTCGCCTTCATCGTGCAGGCGACCACCGGGGTCTTCCTGGCGATGTTCTACACGCCGTCGACCACCCAGGCCTACGGTTCGATCTCCCATATCAACAACGACGTCTTCCTCGGCTCGTTCGTGCACGGCATGCACAAGTGGGGATCGAGCGTGATGGTGATCCTGATCTTCCTGCACATGGGCCGCACCTTCTTCTTCGGCGCCTACAAGTACCCGCGGGAGCTCAACTGGGTGATCGGCGTGGTGCTGCTGATCCTGACCATGACGATGGCCTTCACCGGCTACCTGCTTCCCTTCGACCAGCGCTCCTTCTGGGCCTCCGTGGTCGGCATCAACATCAACGGCACCGGCCCGATCCTCGGCCCCTACCTGAGCGATTTCCTACGTGCCGGGCCGGAGCTCGGGGCGACGACCCTCTCGCGCTTCTACGCGATCCACATGCTGCTCATACCTGGGGCGATCATCGCCCTGATCGGCGCCCACCTCTACCTGGTCGTCAAGCTCGGCACCACCGCGCCGCCTTGGATGCACGCGAGCAAGCCGAAGGTCGCCGAGCCGGTGGCGAGGCTCGACGCCGGGACGGGTGGCAACGGAGCTTCCGCCGGCCGATGAAGCCATCCGAGAAGCAGGCATATCTCGAGGAGTACGAGCTCCTCAAGAAGAAGGGCAAGCCGTTCTTCCCCTACGCGGTGCTGAAGGACTCGGCGATGGCCCTGATCGTGGTCGGCGTGATCATCGCGATGTCGATCATCCTCGGCGCCGAGCAGGGCCCAAAGGCGGACCCGACCACGACGACGTATGTCCCACGCCCTGAGTGGTATTTCTTCTTCCTCTTCGAGCTCCTGCGGGTGATCAAACCCCCGGAGCTGGTGCCGGTGGCGACGATCGGCATCCCGACCGTCTGCATGGTGCTCCTCCTGCTGCTCCCGTTCTACGACCGGGGCCCGGAGCGCAACCCGGCTAGACGGCCGATCGCGACGACGGCCGGGTGCCTGACGATCGTCGCGATGGCGTACCTCACCTACCTTGGCGCGACGGGCGGCTCGCCGACCGAGATCGACATGAAGGTCGCGCCCCGCTACGAGGCCGGCAAGGAGCTTGTCGCCGGTCTCGGCTGCCTCGCGTGTCACAAGCTGGGCGAGAACGGGAACAACGGCCCCGGGCCCGAACTGACCCACATCGCCGAACGGATCCCCCGTGCCGCGATCGTCCGCTCGGTGGAAATCGGCCCGGGCATCATGCCCTCGTTCCGCGAACTTCCGCCGAAGAAGCTGAACGAGATCGCCGAATTCCTCTCCTCGCTCGACTGAGGGCGTGCGCGGGGAATCGAAATCACGGACTGCGTGACGGAGACGACCAGACCGAGCAGGGACTCCGCCCAGTTCGCGGAGCAGGTCAACCGCATGTTCGACCGGGTCGCCGGTCACTACGACCTGCTCAACTCGGTGATGACGGCCGGTCTTCACCACCGCTGGCGCCAGCGCGCCGCCGACCGGGCTGAGGTCGGTCCCGGCGACTCGGTCCTCGATGTCTGTTGCGGGACCGGCGATCTGACGCTCGAGCTGGCGGGCCGCGTGGCACCGGGTGGGAGGGTCGTCGGTTGCGACTTCTCCGAGCCGATGCTCGACCTCGCTCGCGAGAAGTCGTCGCGGCGGGGTGGCGCCACGGTCCGCTTCGAGTGGGCCGACGCGCTGCAGCTTCCCTATGACGCCGGCCGCTTCGACGCGGCGACGGTCGGCTTCGGGGTCCGGAACTTCGCCGACCCCGGCCGCGGGATCACCGAGATGGCGCGGGTGCTGAAGCCGGGCGGACGGCTCGTCATCCTCGAGATAACCCGGCCGGCCCGTCCCCCGCTGTCGAGCTTCTACTCGCTCTGGTTCGACCGGGTCGTGCCGCTGCTGGGCAGGTTCTCGGGCGACCCGGAGGCCTACTCCTACCTGCCCGAATCGGTTCGCAGCTTTCCCGAGCCGCGCGGCCTCGCCGAGCTGCTCGACGCCGCCGGCCTGGGCGACATCCGCTGGACCATCCTCGCCGGCGGGATCATCGCGATCCACAGCGGCGTGCGGGTGTGACCCGCCCCTCCGCCGTACCGCCACCCGTCACCGCGGTGCTTGATGCCTCCAGCCGCTGGCTGCCCGCCCGGCTGGGCGAGGTCGAGAAGCTGCTCGGGGCCCAGGCGGCCGCCTACGGCGAGCCCCTCGGTGAGGACGCCGGGATGACCCTCGGGGCGGGAGGGAAGCGGCTGCGGCCGCTGCTCGTCCTCCTCTGCGGCGGCCAGGCCGGAGGCGAGGCGGCGGTGCGGGCCGCGGCGTCGATCGAGCTGGTTCACATGGCGACCCTCGTTCACGACGACGTCCTCGATGCCGCCCCGCTGCGGCGCGGGCAGCCCACCGTCGTCTCGGTTTCCGGACGGGAGCGCGCCACGGCGACCGGTGACCTTCTTTTCTCGCGGGCGTTCGCGCTGCTGGCCGACGCGGGCGACCGCCGCGCGGTCGAGCTGCTCGCGGCGGCCTCGGTGTCCCTGGCGAGGGGAGAGCTGGCCCAGCAGAGGGACGCCTTCGACACGTCGATCTCGGTCGAGCGCTACCTGCGGCGATGCGAGCTCAAGACCGGCGCCCTCTTCGAGTGCGCCTGCCTGCTCGGCCGCGACGATCCCGGGCTCGCCGCGTTCGGCGCACGGACCGGCCTCGCCTTCCAGCTCCTCGACGACGTCCTCGACATCTCCGGCCCGCCGGAGCGGACCGGCAAGGCGATCGGCACCGACCTGCTCGACGGCACGGTGACGCTGCCGCTGATCGAAGCGGCGGCGGAGGACCCGGAGATCGGCTCCGCCGACCTGCGCGGCCTCGACCCGGTGGGCGCCGAGGAGCTCTGCCGGCGGATCGCACAGACCGGCGCCCTGGAGCGCGTCCGACGGCGGGCGTTCTCGATCGTCACCGAGGCGAAGGCCTCGCTCGATGGCGCCGATCTCGACGACGAGACCAGGCACCTGCTGTCGATCGTCGCCGAAGGCGTCGTTCAGCGGTACAGCTAGGCGAAGTCTTCTGCGGTGATCAGATCGGCGTCGAGCGCGGCGACGAAGGTTTCGGCCATGCGCTCCATGTTCTCGCGAGCGATCTGCTGAAGGTCGACCGCCAGGGTTTCGGTGCCGCTGTCGAGCTCGAGGTCGTAGGCATCGATCTGCAGGTCGTCGTGGACCCCGTCTCCCTGCCAGCTGCACTCGGGGCAGCGGCGCCAGAGGTGCCAGTGGCCGCGCTCCTCGGTCTGCTCCCAGCAGACCGGCTGGACGAGCGGCGACGTGCAGGAGGGGCAGACGTGAAGTCCTGTGTCCCGTGTCGTCCCCGTGTGGCTGGCGTTGCCCATGCTTGACCTTCGAACACAGAACGGCCGAGCTCAATCCGCATTTTTTCGGTGATCCCCGGGAAAATCCCATTTCCGGGTACCGCTTCCGCTCAAAGTAAAGGTCATCGGCGGGACCCGGAGCGAGCGTTACCATGGGTCGATGCTTCCGAACATCGGACCCCTGGAGGTCGTCGTCATCCTGATCATCGCCCTGATCGTCTTCGGCCCGAAGCGGCTGCCGGAGCTCGGCCGCTCGCTCGGGAAGGGAATCCGCGAGTTCCGCGGTTCGCTCAGCGGCGACGACAGCGACGATGAGGAGCCCCCTCGGCAGGAGCTCGAGCAGGGCGACCGAGAGCCGGTCACCGACAAACAGCCGGTCACCGACAAACGCGCCTGAGGGCTCCCAATGGCCCGCCGTGTCAGGCCTGTCTCTCACGAGGACCGGCTCACCCTCGTTGAGCACCTCGACGAGCTGCGGACGAGGCTCATCGTCTGCATCGCCGCCTTCGTGGTGGCGCTCGCCCTCTGCTTCTGGCAGAACCACCTGCTGCTCGAAATCGCCGCCGGCCCGCTGCCCGACAACCACAAGGAACTGCTCACCTTCGGGGTCACCGAGCCGTTCACGATCACCCTGACGGTTTCCGCCTACGGGGCGATCGTCCTCTCCCTGCCGATCGTGATCTACCAGCTGTACGCCTACGTCCTGCCGGCCTTCAGCGAGACGGAGCGCCGCGTCGCCCTGCCGATGATGCTGCTCGCGCCGCTGCTCTTCTGCGCCGGCGTCGCCTTCGCCTACTACGTGGTGATGCCGGCGGCGGTCAAGTTCCTGCTCAACTTCAACGACAGCCAGTTCAACGTGCAGGTGCGCGCGCGCGACTACTACAGCTTCTTCTCGACGACGATGGTCGCGGGCGGGCTGATCTTCCAGCTGCCGCTGGCGATCCTCGCAGTGACCCGGCTCGGGATCGTCAGCGTCCGCCAGCTCCAGACGAATCGACGCTACGCATACCTCGGGATCGCGATCCTCGCCGCGGCCCTGCCCGGAGTCGACCCGATCTCGATGCTGATCGAGATGGTCCCGCTTCTGCTCCTCTACGAGTTGAGTATCTTGCTGGCCCGGGTTTTCGGCAGGCCGGGGGCCGCGGGAGGAATGGTCAACCCCTCAACCCAGGAGCGGTAGCTGACGGATGGCGGCGAAGGACGAGCGTCGGATGGTCTTCGATGTGCGCGGGCGGCGGAAACACGTCATCCGCGTCGTCTACGCGATCCTCGCGCTGCTGATGGGGGCGAGCCTCTTCCTCACGGTCGGACCCTTCAACGTCGGCGAACTGGTCGGGACGGGCGGGTCGAAGAGCGCCGGCCAGGTGCTGGAAGAACAGGCTGAGCGAATCGAAGGCCGGCTGGCGAAAAACCCGAAGGACGAAGCGCTGCTGCTGGCGCTGGCGCGGGCCCGGATCAACGCCGGCAACGCGGAAGTCGAAGTCGACCCGACGACCGGGGCGAAGGTCGTCTCGCCGGAGGCGAAAGCCGACTTCGAAACCGGCCTCGACGCCTGGGCCAGGTATTTGAAGGTGGCCGGTTCCGAAGCGAGCTCGAGCGGCGCCCAGCTGGTCGCGGCGACCTACATCAGCCTCGCCGAAGCGGGCGGCGGCGATCTCGGCGACATCGAAACCAGCCTGCGCAGGGCGGCCGAAACCCAGGAGATCGTCGCGAAGGCTAGGCCGAGCCTGGGATCGCTCAGCACGCTGGCGATCTACCAGTACTTCGCCAACGACTTCGCCGCCGGCGACCGGGCGGCGAGGGAAGCGGCCGCCAAGGCCACCCAGAAGTCCGAAGCGAAGGGGATCGAAAAGCAGCTCGCCGCCTACCGCAAGCGCGGCAAGAAGTGGGAAAAGCAGCGCAAGGAAATCGCCAAGCAGGAACGCAAGAGCGGCAAGGAAAAACTCGAAAACCCGCTCGGCGGCCTTTCCGGGAGCGCCGGAACGACCCTGACGCCTTAGAATCAGGCTCGCGCGATGCGGAATTGGGACCTGAAAACGACCGAGGCCGGGCCGCACGAGCCGCAGATCCTCTCCACCGCGGACGACGCCCGGACCATCCTCATCGACCTCCCGGCGGGAGAGGAACTCCAGGAGCACGAGGTCCACGAGTACGCGCGGATCGTCGTCGTGGACGGCCAGGTCGAGGTGACCACCCCCGACGGTGAGAGCGTCTCCGCAGGCTCGGGTCACCTGTTCGAATTCGCCCCTGCCGAGAGGCGGACCGTCGCTGCGACCGCTGATGCCCGGCTCCTTCTTCTCCTCACCCCGTGGCCCGGAGACGGCCATCCGGGGGCGATGACCCTCGAGGAGAAGGCGACGGCTCGCGAGCGTGCCGCCGAGCAGGCCGGGGCCTGAGCCGAGCGAGCAGAACGGCTAGACGCCCAGGGCGGCGCTGAGACCCAGCATCCCGAGGGTGCCCAGCGCGGTCCCGATCAAGGCCGCCGCAGCGTCCTCGCGAATTCCCTCCGGCAGGAGCTCGAGCGCGACCAGCGCCAGCATCGCCCCCGCCGCAAAGCCGAACGAGAAGGGGAGCAGGGCCGAGACCTGTTCCACCAGCAGGTATGCCACCACCGCACCCACCGGCTGCGGGACGCTCGTCCCGACCGCTGCCCAGAACTGCCGCCGCCGGCTCAGCCCCACCGAGGCCATCGGCAGCGCGACGCTGGTCCCCTCGGGGATGTTCTGGATCGCGATCGCGACGATCACGAACAGACCGAGCCCGCTGGTGCCCGAGGCATAGGCGGTCCCGATCGCAAACCCCTCCGGCAAGCTGTGGACGAAGAGGACCGCGAAGACGAGGATGGACATCTGGAGGCCGGCGCTTCGATCGGCGTGATTGCGGGCCTCGTGAACCTCGACAGCGCGCCGCCCCAGGAGAAGGAAGCCGACCCCGACCACGACCCCGGCCAGGACCGCGGCGTCGGAGCCTTCTTCGAAGCCGGGACGCAGCAGCCCGTCGATCGACGCGACCGCCATCACCCCGGCGGCAATCCCCAGCAGCGCCGGGCGCAGCGTCGCCGCCCGCTCGCCCAGGAAGAAGACCGGGATCGCCCCCAGCCCGGTGGCGAGGGCGGTCCCCGTTCCGGCGAGGAAGAGAAGGGCCAGGTCCGCGGGCATCGTTCACCCTGTCGTACACGAAGAAAGCCGCAGCGGCACTTGGCGAACGTCCCCAGCTGGACTAGAATGCGGCATTCCGCACAAAGCCGACCCGACCGGACCGCGTCACTGCACGCAGGCCGGCACGGAGGCGGCGTCGTGTAGAACGTCGCATCTTACCAGGTACGGCAATGTTCGGCAAGTCGACTTCCTCCGTTGGCACCGCTGATCTCGATCAGCAGCGAATCTGCCGGGCTCTGGTCTCGCTCATCGAGGAGAAGGGCTATGCGGCGACGAGCCTGGAGGATCTGCTCGATCGCTCTGAGATCGACCTGTCTACGTTCGAGCGAACCTTCACCAGTCTCGACGAATGCTTTGCCGAGGTCTGGAAGGAGTACACGCTGACGTTCAGGGACCCCCTGCTTTCGGCTTTCTGGGCGCAGCCGACCTGGCGGGACGGCATGCGGGCCCTCGGCTGGGAGCTCTGCCGCCTAACGCTTGAAGACCGCCTGCGAGCGCGCATCTGCCTGGTGGAGGTCAACTACGGCGGCGACTTGGTTCAAGGAACCCGGGACCTGGTCCTCAACGGCTACGTCGAGCTGGTCCACCTGGGGCGAAGGGAAACGGGATCAAGGCGGGGGGTCCGCCGAGAGCAGGCCGAGGCTGTGGTGGGGGCGATCTGGGAGAGGGCAGGCAGGACCGTCAAGGCCGGCGACCTTGAAGCCCTTGTCGATGTCGTGCCGGAACTCCTTTACCTCGTTTACCTCCCTTATCTCGGTGCCGAGGTGGCCCAGGAGGAGCTCCGGCGAGGCCGCGAGGACCTGGCGCAGTTCAAGCAGAGCCTCATCTAGCCGCGAAAACCTGTACGGTGCCCGACCGGTACGGGGCCGTTCAAGCAGGTACGTGCACATTGGGCAGTGTTCTTCGACAGGGATGCGTGGCGGGTGCCGTCGCTTGGACGGCTCATCTCAGGGCGCTATCCTCGCCCGGTGGAGACCATTCCGGGTCATCTGGAGCGCCTTCCCAGCGGAGCCGACCGCGATCGCGCCGAGATGCTGGCGCGCGATCCGCGCGAGCGAATCCTCATCGCCATGGCCGAGATCGTCGCCAAGCGTGGCTATCACGGCTCGACGATCGAGCATATCGTCAAGCGGGCGGGAGTCTCCCGCGCAACCTTTTACGAGCACTTCGACAATCGCGAAGATTGTCTGCTGGCGGGCTTCGACGAGGCGGCGGCCGAGCTTCAGGGGAGGATGGAAGCTGCTGCGGCGGAGGCCGGCGACTGGCCCGACCAGGTGCGGGCAGCCCTCGCGGCCTTCCTGGACTATGCGGAGACGAACCCCGCCCTGGCGCGAACCTGCATTGTGGAGTCCGTAACCGCCGGCCCGGTGGCAATGGATCGCTACGAGCGGGCGCTGCGAACCTTCGTCCCGCTCTTCAGGCTTGGTCGCGAGGTCGAGGAAGCGAACGACGAGCTGCCGGACGAACTCGAGGACCTGGTTATCGGCGGCCTTGTCTGGATGGTGCATCAGCGGCTGCTGAGCAACGAAATCGACCAGATCCCCAAATTGCTGCCGACGATGTTGGAATTCGCCCTGGTTCCGTACATGGGCGAGAAGCGCGCCGCCGCAGTCGTGGCTCAGGCCTAGGCCGCAACGCCTGCCTCTCCTCTGGAGGGCCCTAGGTGGGGGGCGTCGGCCACCAGCGGGAAGAGGCCGAGCGCGGGCGGATCTGCGCAGCGATGATCGCCGTCGCCGCAGACCGCGGGTATGAGGCGGCGAGCATTGACGACGTCGTCAGTCGCGCGAATGTCGACCGGGAGACGTTCGCGCGGCATTTCGAAGGCCTCGAGGACTGCTTCTCGGCGGCGTGGACCGCGCTCGATGCAGAATTGCGCGAAAGGATGGGGAGCGCCTTCGACAGCAGGCTCGAGTGGACCGATCGTTTGCGAGCGGCGCTCTCGGAAGGAATGGAGATCCTGGCGGCGGATGAGCGTCGGGCCAGGTTCTACGTCTCCGAGGTCCTCAGGGTCGACGACCGGATGCGCGCTCGCCAGCACCTCGCCATGGATCGCCTCAGCGTCGCGATCGACATGGGCCGCGAGGGTCCCGACTCCGATCCAGCTCCGCAGGGCGTGGCCGATGCGATAAGCGGCGCGATCTGGCACCGCGTCCATCAGCTGGTCCAGTCCGGCCGGACATCAGAGCTTCCCGCACAGGTGCCGCGATTCATGTATCTCGCCGTGCTTCCATACCGCGGATCGTCCGCCGCGCAGGCTGAGCTGAATCGCAGCTAAGTCCGCGGGGCACCTTGCTGGCGCTATCGTCTCGCCCCGTCGTGAGTCAAGGGGCAGGAAAGGAACCGGATGATCCTCGCAGTCTCCGTCCCCTGCACGGCGGCCGCCACAGCATCCCGCCCGAGATCCTGGCCCACAATCAGCGGGAGCGCCTGCTGGCGGCGCTCGCCTCCTGTGTCGCCGAGCACGGTTACAACGCGACGACGGTCGGCGAGATAACCAGCGCCGCCTCGGTGTCCAGACGGACCTTCTATGAGCACTTCGACGGCAAGCAGGAGTGCTTCCTCGCCGCCTACGAGGCGCTTGACGGATATATCGAAACGCTGATGAACGAGGCTGCTGAGGAGAGGGAGGAGTGGCCCGATCGCGTTTCTGCCGCCTTTAGGGCGGTCACCGCCTTCCTCGCGTCGCGACCGAACTTCGCACGCCTCTACCTGGTCGAGGCGGCCGTCGTTGGCGAAGGAGCAACCGAGGCGCGGGAAAGGACTGCGCGGCGCTTCGTCGAGCTGCTCGAGCCCGGGCGCCGTATGCGCGACGTCGAGTCCGGGATCGAGGAGGGTCTGGTCGGCGGAATCATGACGCTGCTCGGCCGCAGAGTGCTGAACGGGGAAGCCGAGAGGCTCGCGGCCTTCGCGCCGGCGGTGATCGAGTTCGCCCTGAGCCCCTACCTGGGGGGTGGCGAGGCTCGGGCGGTCGTCGCCCGCGACACTTAGCCTTCGGCGGGCCCGGGCGCGCCTGCGGCCCGTGCAGAGTAGAGGGCCCCAACAAATGCTGTCACAAGCATTGTCCGCAGCTGTCGGCGATCGAGGTCCCCATGCTCGAGCCACCTGAGGACCGCGCCCTCGACGAAGAAGAGCCACCCCTGGGCGGCGGTCTCCAGGGCCGCCGAGGGCTCGGTGCTGACCGGGGACTCGTCCCACCCGCGCAGACCGGCGAGCAGGGTCGCCAGTGTTTCGCGCCGCCCGGCTTCCAGCGCCTCGGCGATCTCGGGGTCTTCGCCGCCGACTTTGAAGATGGTCACGTAGGCGGTCGTGTGCTCCTCGACGTAGTCGAGAAAGGCGTCGATGCTGCCGATCAGCTGCTGCTCGGGAGGCAGCGAGATGTCCGGCTGGAGCCGTTCGGCGAGCTCGATTTGCCCGCGGTCCAGCGCGGCGAGGATGAAGTCCTTCTTGGTGGGGAAGTAGTGGTAGAGCAGGCCTTTGGAGACCCCGGCCGCATCGGCGATCTCCTCGATCGAAATGTCCTGATGGGGTCGTCCGGCGAGCAAGCCGACGCCGGCGTTGAGCAGCTGCTCACGCCGCTCGTCCGTCCTCATCCGCGAACGTCGACTTTGGACCATCGCGCGAAAACCCAATCACCGTTGACCTGACGTTCAATAGATGGTAGGACTTTACCGTAGTTGAATGCTCGGTCAACGCGGCCGGGCTATGGGGAATACAGGGTTTCAAGGAGGGTCGAAGCATGTCCATAACCACCGCTTCTGCCGAGGGGGCCGTTCTCACTCATCTGCTTGACGAGCACCCCCGACGCCTGTCGGTCCAGGATCTCTCGCGAGAGGTTGGCGACGAGTTGGACGGGGCCACCGTCGCACGGGCGATCGAAAATCTGACCGCGGCCCGTTTCCTACGACTTGAGGGGCCGAGCATCGTGCCGACGCCGGCGGTGGTCAGTTTCGATCGGGATCATCGGACTGACGCACGCACCCCCCGCGGCAATCTCCTCACTACTTAGTTTTAGGCTTTCATTTCTTCGGCTAGAAAACCGGAGATCTCGCTCTACAGCACGGTTCTCCCGGGGCACCAAATCGTCTCATTGCGAAGTACGCCTATGTTTATCCCGGTACGTTGCTTGCATTTCGGGAACTGAGGTGCCAGTATCTCCCCGTCCGCCGGGGAGGCGGGCGGGGAGCGAGACACCACAGGGCCCGGAGCCGGACGGCATCGGAAGCAACGGGGCAACAGGGATAGGAGATAGCGAGTGAAGAACGCGGTATCGCGGTTCGCGGACTTGAGCCGAGGGGCTGCGGTGACCGATGGGGTCGACCGCTCCAATCCTTCAAACCTCCGCCGCGTATGCATGACAACCCTGGCGGCGTTGGCTGCGCTCTTGATCTTGGGCACCCCGGCTGCCAGTGCTTCGAAGGGCGTGGTCGGTTGGTTCGGCAACGAAACCGGCCTTGGCAGCAAGGGCGGCGAACTCAACAACCCCCGTGACATCGCGGTGAACAACTCCGGAGCAGGTCCCGCGAGCGAGGGCGACACCTACGTGGTCGACGAAGAAAACCAGCGGGTCGACCGCTTCGACTCCGCGGGCAACTTCATCAGCGCCTGGGGCGCGAATGTGGAAACCCCGGGGGTCGACGAGGTGCAGGTGGTCACGGTGAACGCCACCGGAGGGACCTTCAAACTCAAGTTCGAAGGCGAAGAAACCGAAGCGGTCAGCGCGGCTGCCACGGCAAGCCAGGTGCGAACGGCGCTTCGCAACACCAAACTGCTCGGCCCCAACATCGGCGGGATCGGCAACAGCATGATCACGGTCGAAGGGCCCACGGGCGGTCCCTGGACGGTGGAATTCTGCGGGGAATGGAACTTTCAGAAAACGCTCTGCACTCCGGGGTCCTTCTCCGCGACCAATGTCGGACAGCTCGAAGGCGACGGCGCGGAACTCACCGGCGGCGCTGAATCGATCGAAGTCACGACCACAAGGCAGGGCTCCGGCGAATACCAGATCTGCACCGGGGCCGCGAGCTGCCTGAGGGGCGCGCAGACCGCCGCCGCCAACGCCGGCGACAACCTCAAGAACGGCTCGCTCAGCAAGCCGCAGTCGATCGCCGTCGACAACGACACCGGCAACGTCTACGTCTCGGATCGCGACGGGCGCCGCGTCAACGAGTACGACGGCGAAGGCAACTTCATCCGCTCCTTCGGATGGGCGGTCAACGCCAGCGAACCGGGCGACGAATACGAGATCTGCGAAGCCGCCGACCGCTGCCAGCGGGGCGCGCACACCGGCGAAGGGGTTGGCCAGATCGGCAAGTCGAACAGCACCGGAGTGCTCGGGATCGCCGTGAGCCAGCCGGATGGTGAAGCCTCGGTCGGCAAGGTGTATCTCGCGGACTCCGAAAACCGCCGCGTCAACACCTACAACCTCGACGGAACCGAACCCTCATCCTTCGGCTCCTCGGCCGTGTTCGGATTCAACCAGCCCGCCAAGGTCGCCGTGGATCCCGGCGGCGTCGTCTACGCCTCGAACTCCTCCGAAAACTCACGGCTCGAGCGCTACGACACCGAAGCGGCCGAATTCCTGGAACCCATCCATGGGTCGGGGCCCGGGAAAAATGAGACGCAGGAGGTGAGCTTCACAGGCTTCGCAAACGGGGACACGTACACGCTGACCTGTCCGAACGGAGAAACGACCGGAGCGATCGAATACGGATCAGCCGGACTGATGAAAACAGGGCTGGAAGCGAAGTGTGGTCCCAGCGTCAACGTCGGCGGACCTCCGTTCGATGTATTCGTCGACTACCGAGGGAACTTCGTCGAAACCAATGTGCCGCTGATGACATGCACGCGGATCAGCGGCACGGGCAGCTGCGAAGCAAAACCGGTAACCGACGGCCAACCGCCTGGCATGGAAGCCCTTCTCAGCGGCTCCACCTCGGGCCTCGCCGTCTCCGAAGCCGGAGCTCTCTACGTGTTACGCGATCCTTCCAGCGGTCCTACCGTCGTGGAGCAGTTCGACGAACCGAGCGGACCGACCGCCCCGACGGCGGCCGACGACAGCACGATCGGTGCCACGGCGGGGTTCGCCGCGGTTCAGGGCCTCGGCCTCGATTCCTCAACGGGAACCCTCTATGTCGCAGCGACCACCAGCATCACCGGTTTGAGCAATACCGGCCACCGTGTGTACTACCTCAACGAACAGGTCGATCCGCTGCCGCCCACGGTGGATGAAGTTGCGGCCGTGACCAGCACCCAGGCCACGGTCCAGGGGACGATCGACCCGAATGAACCGACATCGCCGTATCCGCATCCACCGGCGACTTCGTATCGTTTTGAGTTCAAGCTCAGCTCGGCCGCAACGTGGACTCCGTTCGGGGGATTCAAGCCGATCCCGTCCCCGGGCCCGCCGGTCCAGGTGTCGACTGGCCTGTCGGAACTGACACCGCTAAATGCATACGAAGGCCGTTACGTCGCGAAGAAGCAGTACTCGGCAGACGAATTCACCGGAGTGGCGGAAGAATTCACCACGCTCGGCGATCGGCCGAGGATCGAAGCGGTCTGGGCCACCGAGGTGAGGGAAACGTCGGCCAAAGTGCACGCCCGGATCAATCCGCTCGGCACGCCAAGCACCTACTGCTTCGAATACGGGCCCACCGAATCCTATGGGCACTCGCAGCCGGACTGTGAACCGGGCGGTGAAGTCCCGCTCAGCGGAGAAGTCGAAGTCCAACTCAGCGGCCTGATCGCCGGAGCCACCTATCACTTCCGGCTGGTGACCACGAACTCATACGGCAACACGGTGAGCCCGGACCAGACCTTCGAATTCTTCCCACCGATCACCTGCCCGAACCAGGCCGTCCGCCAGCAGACCGGCGCGGCCTACCTGCCCGACTGCCGAGGCTATGAGCTGGTCAGCCCGCGTCAGCTCGGCGGTACGGCGCTATTGCCGGTCGGCCCTGCGTCTCCGTATCCGGCGAGCGTGGGACGCTTCGCCTACGCAGGGCTCCTCAACGCGCTCCCGGAATCCGGCGAACCGGCAAACGGCTCCTTCCTCGGCGACTTCTATGTCGCCAGCCGCACCACATCCGGCTGGACTTCCAGATACGTGGGTATCCCGGGCTACGAATCCATAGGAATACGGGGGGCGCCGGGCCAGCCGTTCGGCGGAAACGGGGTGGACGAGGCGCCTCAGCTCGGTACCGATGCGGGGGCAATCCCGACCGATACGGAAATGAACCGCTACCTGGTGTGGGATGCCAAAGGTCAAGACTGCCTGCTCTGCGAAAGCGGCCTCGCGGGCTCCGAAGCTCCGTTCCTCTACGACAACCAAGGCAATCTCGTGGCCCGTCTGCCGACCAATCTGGAAGAACTTCCGGGTGGAATCGAAAGCCCTCCCCGTGACCGGACCGAAGGTGGCTTCCTGGGTACCGGCAGGCTGTCGGGAGACGGCCTCCATTTCATTTTCTCCTCTCGGGAAGTCGCGTTTGCACCAGGTGGCCTGGAACAAGCCCCGGGCTCGGTCTACGACAACGACATCTCGACCGGATCGGTGACGGTGATATCGGAAACCGAAGCCGGGGATCCGATCGAAGCGGATCCCGCAGGCCAGGCCGCCAACGAAGAAATCATCATCCCCGCCTTCGTGTCCGAGGACGGCTCGCGCGTCCTGATGCAGACCAGGGGCGGCAGGGAATATTGGGTGTGCGACTTCAATGGCAATTGCGGAGGATCCACGGGATTCGGACCCGGCCCGCGTCTCAGGCACCTCTACATGCACGACTCGGGTGAATCGAAGACGTACGAAGTCTCATGGGATTCGGTAGACGAAGAAAACGTCGCGGTAACAGAAGAGGGCGTTGCGGACGACGGGCGCAAGGTCTACTTCTCAACCGACGTGAAAATGACCGCAGAAGACCACGACTCGAGCATCGACCTGTACATGTGGAGCGAGGCGACCAACTCGGTGGAGCTCATCTCGGCTCCCGCCGGACTCGGCAACAGCGATACATGCAGTGCGGAACCAATGCTTGAACGGCCGTGGACCGAAGAAGCTTTCAACAACAAACGAATCCCATGGATCCCGAAGTGCGGAATCGAAGTCGTGCCGTGGAGGGAATTCCACTGTGGGGCCCGGCAGTGCCTCTTCCACTACAACGACTGCTGTCCAGCCCAAGGCTCGCATTCGCAGCCGATCGACTCGTCGATTGCCAGCGAGGCCGGCGATATCTACTTCTACTCCCCCGAGGTGCTCGAGGAAGGTCGAGGCTTCCCCGATGCGCGCAACCTGTACGTCTATCACGACGGCTCCGTTCAGTTTGTGGCCAAGCTGAAAGGGCCCGGGAGTGTGGAAGGGGAGAAAGAAAACCTTGACAGTGAAGCCAACGGGGGTGCCACACGGATCAACGTCTCCAAAGACGGAAAGTTCATGGCGTTCATCACAACCAGCAAGGTGACGACCTACGAAAACGACGGTAAGGCCGAGATGTACCTCTACGATCGGGATGCCGGCACCCTTACGTGTGCGTCGTGCCGCCCAGACGACCAACCGCCGTCCTTTGACGTCGAAGGCTCGCAAAACGGACGCTTCATGACCGACGACGGTCGCGCCTTCTTCGCCACCAAGGAATCGCTCGTCCCGCGCGACGCCAACGGCATCAACGACGTCTACGAGTTCGTGGGCGCACGCCCGCAGCTGATCACCTCCGGAAGTGGAAGCGAAGAAGGAGAAACCCTGCAGGAGGGCCTGGTCGGCGTGACTGCGAACGGCATCGACGTGTTCTTTGGGACCTACGACACGCTGGTCGCGCAGGATGAAAGCGGCACTGTCTACAAGTTCTACGATGCCCGCACGAACGGTGGATTCCCGTTCAACAAACCGGCTGCGCCGTGCGAAGCGGCCGACGAGTGCCATGGCGCGGAAAGCCAACCGGCGGCGCCGCTCGAGTTCGGCACCGGCCAGGATCTCGGCGAAACGGGGAACGTGCTCCCTGCCAAGCACAAGAAGCACAAGCACAAGAAGCACAGAAAACACAAGCACAAGAAGAACAAGCGGCACCACAAGCACAGGCGGCACGCAGGCGGGAGCGGACGATGACCCTGCACACGGCCGACAGGAATCGGAGCCGCACGGCGCCTGCCCCCGCAGCGATCCGCCTGGCTCTGGCGGTATCGATGGTCGCCCTCGGCGTGCTGCTCTGGGCTGCTCAGGGCCCCGATCCGGCATCGGCGATGTCGAAAATCAACGCCTTCAGCGTCATCCCGTCGACCACGGAAGCCGGCGCCCATCCCGACGTGTTCACGTCCGTTCGCGTGGGCAACCGGACCACCGAACCAACGGTCCCCTGCGACTGCAACGACCCGAAAAACGTCACCATCCATACACCGGGCGGCGTGATCGCCAATCAAAACGTGGTGCCGGCCTGCTCGGCTGCCCAGCTGGCGACGTACGAATGCTCACCCGACACACAGGTGGGGGACGTGGCTCTCGTAACCGGTTTCTTCCCCCCCCTCCTGATGCCGATCCATCGAACGGTGGAGCAGGGGGGTCAAGCGGCTCTCTTCGCATTCGTCGTTCCCCTGATCGGCAATCCAACCTACATTGCGATCACATCGCGCACCGGCAGCGACTACGGGTTGGATTTCACCACGCAGGGCATCTCGCACGTCCTGCCGGTGCAGGGGTTCGACACGATCTTCTGGGGTGTCCCCGCGGCCGAAAGCCACGACCTCCTGAGGTTCGGAAAGGGTCAGAGCTACATCGGATGCTTTGCCGATGTGGAACCTGATCTCATCGGTGACACACTCGGCAATGCGTGTCCGGCCGAAGTCAACGGCTCCGAAAATGGAGAAGAATATTACGGCCGCCCAAAGCTGCCGATTTCCGCTTCGACCCGGCTGGCTCCCCGTCCCTACACACAGAATCCAACGACCTGCGGGGGTCCCCTGTCGGCATCTGTCGATGACCTGGCGTACGACCGCGAACTCACACATGCTGAAGCCCAGTGGCCGGCGATTACCGGGTGCGACCAACTCAGCTTCTCTCCAAGTCTCGCGGCAAATCCGACGACGACTCAGACTGACACCGCGTCCGGCCTAGAGGTCGATCTGAAAGTGCCGCAGTTTTCGAATGCCTTCACTCCGTCGCCATCGGAGATAAAGGCGAACACCATCATGATGCCCGAAGGGTTTTCCCTCAACTCCAACGGGGCCGACGGCAAGGTCGCCTGCACCGATGTCGAGGCACGGTTCGGCAGCGACGAAGAAGCTCAGTGTCCGGAGTTCTCCAAGATCGGCACGGTGGTAATCGAAAGCGGCGCCCTTCCCGCTCCGATCGATGGCTACGCCTACCTCGGCGAACCGAAGCCGGGCGATCCCTACCGCGTGATCCTGACCGGCGACGGCTTCGCAACTCACGTGAAGCTGGCGGGCTCCACATACGCCGATCCCTCGACCGGGCGTTTGACTATCTCGCTCGACAACCTCCCACAGACGCCGTTC
>DASXAR010000075.1:0-2778 GCA_036406595.1 Solirubrobacterales bacterium
GCGGCGAGCTTGTCGGTGACCTCATCCATGTCCTTGTCGCCGCGGCCGGACAGGGTCAGGAGGTCGTAGCCCTCGGCGCCCGGGTTTTCGAGCAGCCAGGCGATCGCGTGCGCAGGCTCGAGCGCGGGGATGATCCCCTCCAGCCGGGCGAGCTCCCGGAATGCCCGGAGGGCGTCGGCGTCGGTGGCGGTGACGTAGGTCGCCCGGCCCGAGTCGCGCAGGTGGGCGTGCTCCGGGCCCACGCCGGGGTAGTCGAGGCCCGCAGAGACCGAATGCGCCTCGAGGATCTGCCCCTGCTCGTCCTCGAGGACCGCGGAGAACGCCCCGTGGAGGACGCCGGTTCCGCCGGCGACCAGCGAGGCGCCGTGATGCCCGCTCTCGAGCCCCTCTCCCCCGGCCTCGACGCCGATCAGCTCGACGGGATCGTCGAGGAAGGCGTGGAAGCTGCCGATCGCGTTCGAGCCGCCGCCGACGCAGGCGATCACCCGCTGCGGCAGGTCACCCTCGGCCTCGAGCGCCTGCGATCGGGCCTCGTCGCCGATCACCCGCTGCAGGTCACGGACGAGGGCCGGGTAGGGCGCCGGCCCCACCACCGAGCCGATCACGTAGTGGGTGTTCTCGACTGACGCGACCCAGTCGCGGATCGCGGCGCTCACGGCCTCCTTCAGGGTCCTCGCACCCGCCTCCACCGGGATCACCTCGGCCCCGAGGAGATTCATGCGCTCGACGTTGGGCGCCTGGCGGCGGATGTCCTCGGTGCCCATGTACACGGCGCACTCGACGCCGAACAGCGCGCAGGCCGTAGCCGTGGCGACGCCGTGCTGGCCGGCGCCGGTCTCGGCGATGATCCGCGTCTTGCCCATCCGACGCGCCAGCAGGCACTGGCCGACGGCGTTGTTGATCTTGTGCGCGCCGGTGTGGGCGAGGTCCTCCCGCTTCAGGTACACGCGGCGCCCGACGCGCTCCGAGAGCCTCTCGGCCAGGTAGAGCGGCGTCGGCCGGCCGACGAAATCCCGGAGAAGCGTTGCCAGCTCGGCCTGGAACTCCGCGTCCTCGCGCGCCTCGCCCCAGGCGGCGCTGAGCTCGTCGAGCGCCGCGATCAGCGTCTCGGGGACGAACCGACCGCCGTAGGGGCCGAAGCGGTCCTCAACGGCGGGGCTCATCGCGAAGCCGCTCTGGTGGCGGCCTGGACGCCGGCGGCCTCCAGGAGCGCCTCGACCTTGGCGTGGTCCTTGCGGCCGGGCTCGGCCTCCACGCCGCTGACGACGTCGACGGCGAACGGCCGGGCGAGCTCGATCGCCCCCGCGACGTTCTTGGCGGTCAGGCCGCCGGCCAGGATCATCGGGACCTTCGAGCGTCGCTTCGCGACCAGGTCCCAGTCGAAGCTCTTGCCCGTGCCGCCGTGGATCCCGTGCCAGTAGCCGTCGAAGAGGTGGAAGTCGGTCCTGAAGGTCTCTGCGGCCTGGACATCGGCGGCGCTCGTCACCCGCATCGCCTTGATCACCTTGGCCCCGGTGCGGCGACCCGCCTCGACGCAGAACGAAGGCCCCTCCTCGCCATGGAACTGCAGGAGCGTGAGGCCCTCCCGCTCGGCGGCGTCGATCACCTCGTCGAGCGTGGAGTTGACGAACACCCCGGCGACCTCGCAGCGCCGCTTGAGCGCCGCGCCGATCTCCTCGGCGATCTCAGGACGGACGTAGCGGGGACTGTCGGGGTGATGAATCAGCCCGATCGCCCAGGCGCCATGGCTCGCCGCGTGCTCGGCGTCGGCGAGATTGGTCATGCCGCAGACCTTGACCTTGGTCATGCGACAAGGGTAAGCGCAAGCCAATTCATCCCTGCGAGCGCTCCTGCCGGGCAATAGGCTGACCGTGATGACCGCGACCGAGCGCGCCTGCAGGCGGTTGGCTCTCCGGGTTTTGTCGGGCATCCATGACGGGCGGCTGGATCTGGTCGAGCCAGGTGGGAGGAGGCTGAATTTCGGCCGGGCAGACTCCGAGCTGGAGGCAACCGTCGAGATCCACTCCCCGCGCTTCTACCGAGCGATGCTGGGGGGCAGTGTCGGACTCGGCGAGGCCTACCGCGACGGCGTCTGGGACTGCGACGACCCGGTCGCGCTTGTCCGGATCGCGGCCCGCAACATGTCCCCGCTGGACCGCTGGCGCCGGCGGCTCCACCCGCTCCTCGTCCCCTTGGAGCGCACGCTCTGGAGGGTTCCTCGCAACAGCAGGGATGCATCCCGGAAGCACATCTCCGCCCATTATGACCTCGGCAACGACCTCTTCGCGCTCTACCTCGACGAGTCGATGATGTACTCGGCGGCCGTCTTCCCTCAACCGGACGCGACCCTCGCCGAGGCGCAGGAGAATCGCCTGGAGCGCATCTGCCAGGCTCTCGAGCTCGGCCCCGAGGATCACCTGCTCGAGATCGGCACCGGCTGGGGAGCGATGGCCACGTACGCGGCGCGCAACTACGGCTGCCGGGTGACGACGACCACGATCTCCAGCGAGCAGCGTGAGGGAGCGCTGCGGCGAATCAAGGACGCGGGCGTCGAGGATCAGGTGACCGTCCTGCTTGATGACTACCGGGACCTGCGGGGGCGCTACTCGAAGCTGGTCTCGCTGGAGATGATCGAGGCGGTCGGCTGGCAGTACTTCGACGTCTTCTTCCGCCGCTGCTCACAGCTGCTCGAGCCGGACGGGCTGTTCTTCCTTCAGGCGATCGTGATCGACGACCGCCTCTACGAGGTCGAGAAGGCGGCGCGCAGCTTCTCCAACG
>DASXAR010000076.1:0-1798 GCA_036406595.1 Solirubrobacterales bacterium
ATGGATGCAGTCGACGGGGCAGACTTCGACGCAGGAGTTGTCCTTCTCTCCGATGCAGGGCTCCGCGATGACGTATGCCAAGGCGCCTATTCCTTTCCCGGGTCGTGGTTGCGATTGCGGCGCCCATCGGGCGCCGCGGACTGCGCATTTTAGGTCAGTCAGGCACTCGGCGCGGATCGGCGAGGCACGACGGGACGAAGCCCACGGCTGGCTATGGTCCGGCCGGTGATCCTGCTCACGGGAGCGACCGGCGTCGTCGGCAGCGAGTTGCTGCCCGCCCTGCTCGGTGCCGGCCATGAGATCCGGGCCCTGGTTCGCGATCCACGCAAGCTCGGCGAGCACCGGGTGGACGTGCAGATCTCGCTGGGGGACATCGGCGACCCGTTCTCGCTGCGGCACGCGATGCGGAGCGTGGACACGGTCATTCACCTCGCGGCGACCATCCGCGACCAGCCCGGCGGGACGATCGAGGAGCTCAACGGGCTCGCCACCTCGCGCCTGCTGCGGTCGGCGGAGCGTGCCGGCGTCGATCGCTTCGTCTTCTTCTCTGCGATGGGCGCCACGTCGTTCCAGCGGACCCGCTTCTTCCGCGCCAAGGCGCTGGCCGAGCGAGCGGTGCGGGAGTCACCGCTCAAGACGACGGTCTTCGCGCCCTCGATCATCTACCGGCCCGGCGATCCGTGGATCACGCTGCTCCAGCGCTTCGCGCTGTTGCCGGCGGTGCCGGTGTCCGGGTCCGGCCACGCGCTCTACCAGCCGATCTGGGCGCGGGACGTGGCCCGCTGCGTGGTCGCCTCCCTCGACGACGACGCCGGCGGCAGCCCCGGCCCGAACGGCCGTTTCGAGCTCGCCGGCCCGGAGCTTCTCTCCTACGACGACATCGTCGAGGTGGTGGCGGAGGCGAAGGGCCGCGGGCGGCCGCTCCTCCACGTGCCGCTGCCGCTGGTGCACGCCGGGTTGCGGACCCTCGAGCTGATCGTCGGTTCGCCGGTGTTCGCCACCTGGGAGGAGGCCGAGCTTTTCGAGGTGCCGATGACCAGCGAGCGCGGCACGGCGGACGCCGAGGGCCTCGGAGTCGAGCCGCGCGCGATGGGCGCGGTGCTCGGCGCTCAGGGCTAGGCGGGGCGAAGCCGGTCGTAGGCGAGCAGCGCGAGGCCGGCTGCGAGCTGCGCCAAGCCCCCGATCAGCGAGACGTAGCCGATCAAGTCAGAGCCCCATTGAGGCGGGTTCTCGGGCACGTCAAGACCGGAGAGCAGGTGGTCATACAGCCAGCGGTAGAGATGCTCCGGGGCGCCGAGGAGGTGCAGTCCGAGCGTGATGGCGGCGCCGATCAGGAGGAACAGGGCGGCGAGGTGCAGGTTCGCGCCGCGCGTGGTCATGACCTCGATATCGGCTGCTTCGCGGAGGATGCTGAGCCGAGAACGCAGAGAGGCCCGGGCGATGCCCGGGCCTCTCGAAAGAACACTCGCCTGTTAGGGCAGAGCGTAGTCGCTACATCATCCCGCCCATGTCGGGCATGCCGCCACCCGGCATCGCGCCTGCGCCCTCCTTCTCGGGGGGCTCGGCGACGATTGCCTCGGTGGTGAGGATGTTCTTGGCGATCGAGGCTGCGTTCTGCAGCGCCGACCTGGTGACCATGGTCGGGTCGATGACGCCGGCGGCGACCAGGTCGCCGTACTCGCCATCGGCCGCGTTCAGGCCCTCGCCCGGCTTCAGGCCGCGGACCTTCTCGACCACGACCGAGGCCTCGAAGCCCGAGTTCTCGGCGATCTGCCGGATCGGTGCCTCGAGCGAGCGC
>DASXAR010000077.1:0-17547 GCA_036406595.1 Solirubrobacterales bacterium
GGTGCCGAACACGTTCGTGATCACCGCCGCCGACGCCGACCGGCTGGTGGCGCAGGCGCGCTCGATCGGAGCGGCGACCCTGGTCCGCACGATCGACGAGCTGTCCGCGGCGCTGACCGCGGTCCGCGAGGGGGACGATGCGCGGATGGCGGTCGAGATCGCGCTGCTCAAAGCCGCCCGGCCCGACCTCGACCCATCCGCCGAGGGCCTTCTTCGCCGGGTCGAGCGGTTGGAATCTCGCGTTGACAAAGGTCCCCGGGCCGCGGGTCCTGTCGCCGCGCCACCCGCGACAGACACCGAGAATCAGGACGAGAAGGCTTCAGCCGCCCCAATCGAGCCGGAGCCTGCCCCGACGGACGATGCGGCCGAGGAATCGGTGGGCGAGCACTCTGGACACGAGCTGGGTCTGGACGAGGTAAAGAGGGTCTGGCCGGCAGTGGTAGACCAGCTATTGAAGACAGCGCCGGCGCTGGCGGCGAGCTTCGAGGGAGCGAGGCCGGTGGCGGTGGACGCGGAGCAGGGGACGCTGACCGTCGGGTTTCCAGCCGACCACACCTTCAACAAGCGCAAGGCGGAGGCCCCGGACAAGCGCGAGCAGCTGGCGAAGGCCGTCGAGGGGGTGCTGGGCCGGGCTCTGCGGCCCGCCTACGTGGTGCTCGACGGCCCCGACGAGGAGGCTGAGGAGCAGCCGAAGGGCGAGCTGGACCATGATGCGCTGGTGGCGAAGCTGAAGAGTGAGTTCGACGCCGAGGAGGTCGGTTAGATGGCGAGGGGAGGCGGTCCCGGGGGCTTCGACGTGAACGCGTTGATGAAACAGGCCCAGCAGATGCAGCAGCAGATGCTCGAGGCCCAGGAGCAGCTCAAGGACGAGGTCGTCGAGGCGAGCGCCGGGGGCGGCATGGTCAAGGTGAAGATGGCGGGCGACATGACTCTGCGCGAGATCACGATCGACCCCGAGGCGATCGACCCCGAGGAGGCGGAGATCCTCGCCGACATGATCCAGGCCGCTGTCAACGAGGCGCTGCGCGCCGCGCAGGACCTTGCGGGATCGAAGATGGGCGGGATCACGGGAGGCCTCGGAGGCCTTCCGGGAATGTGAGCTCCGAGGGGCCGGCACCGCTCTCGCGCCTCGTCGCCGAGCTCTCCCGACTGCCGGGCATCGGCCAGCGAACCGCGCAGCGACTCGCCTTCCATATCCTCCGGGCGCCGGAGGAGGAGGCGGACGCGCTCGCGGCGTCGATCCGCGAGGTGAAGGAGAAGATCGGGCTCTGCGAACGGTGCTTCAACCTCTCGGAGGGGCCGCTCTGCAGGATCTGCTCCGATCCCGGGCGCGACCAGACCGCGATCTGCGTGGTCGAGGAGCCCGCCGACGTGATCCCGATCGAGCGAACCCACGAGTACCACGGCCTCTACCACGTGCTCGGCGGCGCCCTCTCCCCGATCGACGGAGTCGATGCCGAGGACCTGAAGATCGCCGAGCTGGTGCGGCGGATCGATGGGGGGGAGGTCCGGGAGGTCGTCCTCGCCACGAACCCGACCACGACCGGCGAGGCGACTGCGCTGCACATCGCGGCGCTGCTGCGGGACCGGGTAGAGGTGACGCGGCTCGCCAGCGGCCTTCCGATCGGCGCCGACCTCGAGCACGCGGACGAGGTGACCCTCGGCAAGGCATTCGCGGGCCGCCGCAGCCTCCGTTAGACACATCGACTAGACGGGTGTCGATTCGCAAATTGCGAACTTTCTGACCCTGCCGTCCGCCCGCTGCGCAAATGTCTCGGCGTGGGGACGGGCGGAAAGTCAGGCTCAGGAAGCGGGGCCCGTGGCTCCCCGCCCGAGAAGCTCGCCCGCGAGATTTCGACCCTGCAGGCGTCGCTGCTCGAGAAACTTCACGAGCAGCTTTCCGGCGACGACCCGGCCCTCTTCGTCTCCGCGGCGCAGAAGCTGGCCGAGGAGTTCGGCTCGGTGACGGCGACCGCGGTCGCGACGCTCTGGCAGCAGGCGCCGCCGATCCCGGGCCCCGGCGAGCACCCGAGCCTCTACAGGCAGGGGCAGATGCGCCGCCGCCTCGAGCAGCTGATCGAGGAGCACCGCCGCTACGAGCACCCCTTCGCGCTGGTGGTCTTCGACGTCGATGGCCCCGGAGCGAAAAACGGAGACGGGGGAGGCCGCGAGACGGCGCTGGCCGTTGTCGGCGCGGCGCTCGGCGAGAGCATCCGGCTGGTCGACGAGACGTTCCGCCTCGAGGAGGATTCCCTCTGCGTCCTCGCTCCGAACCAGGACACCGTGGGCGGGGTGCAGATGGCCGAGCGACTGCTGCGGCTGCTCGACGACCTCGAGAATGCCGGCGGCCTGCGGATCGGCATCACCGCCGGGGTCGTCTCCTGCCCAGATCACGGGGATGAGGCGGAGATGCTGCTGCGCAAGGCGGACGAGGCGATGTGGCGGGCTCGAGCGGTCTCCCAGCCGGTCGGCGTCGGCGCCCTTGGCGATCTGCAAGATCGCTGACAGATTCACGAAATCTGTCCATAACCGCCGTAAACCTGGAAATCCGCTGCCAGAATGCCGTGCATGCCGGGGATCCGGACAAATGCCGCAGCCGAAGTTCTCGGCGTCAGCCCGAATACTCTGCGCAGCTGGGAGCGCCGCTACGGCTTCCCACGCCCGCGCCGGACCCCGGGCAATCACCGCAACTACGAGTTGGTCGAGCTGCAGACGCTGCGCGACGCGCTCGCCGAGACCCGCAACATCTCCTCGGCGATCGAGCTTGCCCGCCAGCGCCAGGCGGCACCCGCCAGCGACGACAGCCTGCTTGCCGCCTTCCAGGCCTTCGACGAGGAGGCCGCCGACCGCGCGATCGAGGAAAGCCTGGCGCTGCGCCCGCTCGAGCGGACGGTCGAGGAGCTACTCCTGCCGGCGGTCGACAAACTGGGCGCCGACCCCGACCAGGAGGCCGAGCTTCAGTTCGCGGCCGGCTGGGCGATGAGCTGGCTCCACGGCGCCCGCCGCCTCGCCTCGACCGCGTCACGGCCGGCCGGCATCCTGCTGCTCGACGCCAGCCGCGGCAGCGACGCCGAGGCCGTCCACACGGAGGCGCTCGACCTGGCGCTGCGACGGGCCGGCTTCCGGGTCCTGATGCTCTCCAACGACCTCGCCGAGGAGCGCATGGGGCGCGCCCTCTCGGCCCTCGATCCGACCGCGATCATCCTCTGCGGCCCCAACGCCGAGACCAAGGCGGCGGTCGCCCTTGTCCGTCAGATTCGCGAGGCCGGCTTCGACGCGCCGCTCTTCGCCTTCCGCGCCGACGGGCTGATCGGGGACGCGATCCCCTCCGCGGGCGACCGGCCGAGCGAGGTCACCGGCCTGCTCAACGCCGACCTGCGCCGCCGCGCGACGCAGGCATTCGCCTAGCGCCGCGCGGCGTCGGGTCGACGGGGTTAGAGGCCCGCGAGCGTGCTGCGGGCCGCTTTCAGGACTACCTTCGGCATCGGCGCGAAGTCGAGCGCCGGGCCGTACTTCTGGCCGGTCGTCATGTTGTAGAGGATGAACTGCGAGAGTTCGCCCTTCTTCGGCGCCGCATGCGGCACGATGCAGTAGGTGAAGGTGGACAGGGGGTAGGCGTGCGTGTACTTCTTGGGCGGGTCCACGATGTGCAGCTCGTTGCTGCCCGGCACCCGCTTCACCATTTCTGCGGCCGCTGAGATGTTCTTCAGGTTCGGATACGTGAACTTCCCGGCCTCGTTTTTGAGCGCGGCTGCTTTGAGGCCTGCGGCGACGATGTAGGACGCCGAGATGTATCCGATCGCACCGTTCGTCGACTGCACGACCGAGGTGACGCCGACGTTCCCTTTGCCTCCGACGCCGGCCGGGAACGCGACCGTGGTCGAGAAGCCGATGTTCTTCTTCCAGCCGCCGCTCACCTTGGAGAGATAGTTGGTGAACGCGTAGGTGTCACCGGAGCCGTCGCTTCGGAACACGGGCGTGATCGGCGTGCCGGGAAGGTGCACACCCGGATTGAGCGCTTTGATCTTCCGGTCGTTCCACTTGGTGATCCTGCCGAGATAGATCCCGGCGACCACGGATCCGGAGAGATTCAGCTTCTTCACCCCCTTGAGGTGGAAGCCGAGGCCGGTTGCGGTCAGCGCCCAGGGGATCTGGACGCAGCCGTTGCAGGCGGCAGCCTGTTCGGGCGTGAGGGGTGCGTCGGAGGCGCCGAAGTCGACGGTACGGGCGGTTATCTGGGCGATCCCCGCCCCAGAGCCGACCGAGCCGTAGGTGACCTTGACGGCGCCGTTGGTGTGGGCTTCGAAGCCGCTGATCCAGTTGGCCATCAGGGGCGCCACCAGGGATGAGCCGGCGCCTTTGAGGTCGGCGGATGCGGCGGCGGTCGAGACGGTCCCCATGCATCCAACCGTTCCGACCAGCGCGATGATGAGGCCAAGCAACCTGTTGCGAATCAAGAGTGAGTCCTTTCCGGCTCGTGTTTCTTTCGTCACGTGCCAGGCTTCGCAAGCTGTCGTCCCCTGGCGGTTCGCAGAATCGCGCCGGCAACCCCTATTGATGTGTCAATCGTGTGAAAGCGTCTCTGTTACAGAGAAGTAACAGTGTTATTGCTAAGACGTGAATGCTGGCGGGGAGTTGTGTCAATCCTGTGAAAGTTTGGGTGACGCCGCGAACACACTGTGTGCATCGTCTACCCTCCGCGCATGAGCGCGCGGCGGAGGCTGGATCGAGTCGGAGACGGCCTCCTGCTTGTTCTGTGTGCAGCAGCTGCCCTCTGCTCAGTCGCCGTGCTTGGGCTGATCGGATACGAAGTCGTTCACGGTGCCTCACCCGCGATTTCGAGGTTCGGCCTCGGCTTCGTCCTGGATAGCTCCTGGCAGCCGAATCCTCCGTTTGAAAACTTCGGCGCCGGCACGCTGCTCTTCGGCACGGTGGTCAGCTCGTTCTTCGCGCTCCTGTTGGGAGGACCGATCGCCGTCTCGATCGGGCTCTACCTGAGCCTGCTCGCGCCTCAGGGAGTGCGTGGCGTGATCTCGCCCCTCGTCGAGATGCTCGCGGCCATCCCCAGCGTCATTCTCGGCTTCTGGGGCATCCTCGTTCTCGCCCCATTCGTTCACGGGCACGTTGAGCCGTGGCTGCACGAGCGCCTCGGCTTCATTCCGATCTTCGGACCGCCCCAGACGACCGGCGCAAGCATCTTCACGGCGAGCCTGATCCTGACGATCATGATCGTGCCGATCATCGCCTCGATCTCTCGCGATCTCTTCCTCGCGGTGCCGCAGGATGTTCAGGACGGAGCGAATGCGCTCGGCGCGACCCGCTGGGAGGTCGTGAGGGGGATCGTCCTCCCGAGCACGGCGTCCGGAGTGGTGGCGGCAGCGCTGCTCGGCCTCGGCAGGGCCCTCGGCGAGGCAATCGCCGTCACCCAGGTGATCGGCGCCGGCTCGGAAATCAAGGCATCGCTCTTCGAAACGGGCGACACGCTCGCCGGCCGGATCGCCAACCAGTTCCCGGGGGCGATCACGGAGATGCACAAAGCCTCGCTCTTCTATCTGGGCGCGATCCTGCTCGTTATCGGGCTCGTCTCGAATCTCAGCGCCCAGTGGATCGGCAGGCGCTTCGACTACAGGCGGATGGCGGCGGCGGAATGAGCGACCTCACCACCACCGCGGCGCCATTCGACCCAACGGCGCCGCTGCGTCCCAGCGGCAACCTGCGCCGGCGGCAGATCCTCAGCCGCCTCGGAGAATGGATTGCAACCGGCTCCGCGCTGCTCGCGGTCGCGGTGCTCGTGATCGTCGTCTACACCGTCTTCGTTCGGGGATCCGCCGCACTCAGCCTCGACTTCCTGCTCAAGGGCCAACCGGAGGGGATCGGGCCGGCGATCGTCGGCACGATGCTGATGGTCGGCGTCGCGACCGCTATCGCGATGCCGCTGGGTGTTCTCGTCGGCCTCTACCTGACGGAGTTCGCGAACCGGCGGGCGGCCGCCGCCGTGCGGCTCACCCTCGACCTGATGAACGGCCTCCCGTCGATCATCATCGGTCTCTTCGTCTTCGGTTTGCTCGTCGCGGGCAGGAGCCAATCGGCCTTTGCCGCCTCGGTCGCCCTGGCGATCATCATGCTGCCGCTGGTGGCCCGTGGGAGCCAGGAGGTTCTGCTCCTCGTTCCCGAGAGCCTCCGCGACGCCGCCGAAGCGCTCGGTGTCAGCCGCTGGAGAACCGTGCTCACGGTGATCCTGCCGAGCGCGCTGAGCGGGATCGTGACCTCGACCGTGCTCGCCGTGGCGCGGGCGGCCGGGGAGACCGCCCCCCTCATCTTCGCCTGCTCGGTCTTCGACTCGACCCGGTTCGACCTCAACGTCACCGAAGCGGTGCCGAACATCCCGGTGACCATCTACCAGCTCTCCGAAGAAGCGAACCCGGAATCGTTCGCACGGGCGTGGGGGGCCTCACTGGTTTTGATCTCGTTCATCCTCCTCGCGAGCCTCGGTGCCCGGGCCGTGCTCGCCCGTGGCCGCCGGAGGCCCCTGCGATGAGCGGCAGCGTCGAATCTCCACGGCTGGACCCGGCGCCGGCCGCCGTGCCCACCCGAGTCCGGATCCAGGACGGCCCGCTCGCCCACGCGGGCCCCCAGGGCGGCCGGCCGATGACGCTCCCCGCCGAGACCGTCTTCGACGCGCAGGCCGTCTCGATCTCCTACAGGGCCAAAATGGCGCTGAGCGGAGTCAACCTGAGGATTCAGCGCGGTCGGGTCACGGCGCTCATCGGCCCTTCCGGTTGCGGCAAGTCGACGTTCATCCGCGCCCTCAACCGGATGAACGACTCGATCGCGGGCTTCCGCCTCGACGGCAGACTCCTCTACCACGGCCACGACCTCTACTCCGCCGATGTCGATCGGGTGGAGGTGAGGCGGCGCATCGGGATGGTCTTCCAGAAACCGAACCCATTCCCGAAGTCGGTCTACGACAACGTCGCATGGGCTCCGCGAAACCTCGGCCTGAGGCGCGGCCTCGACGAGCGGGTCGAGCGAGCGCTCCGTGGGGCGGCGCTCTGGGATGAGGTAAAGGACCGGCTCAGGGACAGCGCCCTGGGGCTCTCGGGAGGGCAGCAGCAGCGGCTCTGCATCGCGCGGGCGATCGCGATTGAGCCCGACGTCCTTCTGCTCGACGAGCCCGCATCGGCGCTCGACCCGATCTCGACCGCATCGATCGAGGACCTCATTCAGAGCCTCCGCGGGCAGTTCACGATCGTGATCGTCACCCACAACATGCAGCAGGCCGCAAGGGTCGCCGATCGAACTGCGTTCTTCAGCCTCGACTCGAGCGGGTCGGGCGAGCCGGTCGGAACCCTGGTGGAGGTCGCCGACACCGAGACGATCTTCACCGCGCCGGCCGACCCGCGCACTCGCGACTACGTGTCGGGCCGCTTCGGCTGAGTCAGCGACGCAGGATCGCGTCGCTGCTCAGCTGCTGCAGGAGCGGCTGGCCGCACTGCCAGCAGAAGGTCGCCCCGTTGCTGTGCGGAGCGCCGCAGGTCGCGCACGAGCCGGCCATCCCCGTCTGCTCCATGCGGAGGATGCGTTCGACCTCGCCCAATTCGGCATCGGCATCCTGAAGCGCAACCGCGCGCCGAACCAGGACCTCGATCTGGATCCTGTTGCGCACCGACATCTCGTAGACGAGCCCGCCGAGGTCCCACTGCAGCTCGGCGACCTTGGCGACCAGCTGGTCGCGGCGGCGTTCGAGGTCGACCACCAGCTCGGACGCCTGGTCTGGCGCCGGCGGGGACGAGCTCTCGGGCGATGCGCCGTTGCGCGAGGCCGCGCGTCGCAGCCGGCGGCCGAGTCTTGCCGCGGGTTCGATCATTCGCCGAAGAAGTCGCCGGTGAATTTGCCGTTCTCACAGCCGGCGCTGCCCGGTGGGCACTTGCCGCCGGGCTGCACCGTGGGTGGCGGCAGCTTCACGTCGCCGGTCGGTTTGAGGACTTCTTCGGCGGCGGGATGGGCCGCTTCCTCGGGGGCCACCGACTTCTTGCTGGCCTTGCTGGAGCCGCCACCGATCGTCTTTTCACTCGAGGAAGCCTTCGCGGTCTTCCCGGCTTCTCCGCCGCCCAGCTTCACGACCTGGACCGGCTGCGGTGCGGTCGCCGTCGTCGATTCGTTGCCGGAGCGCCCGATCAGGACGCCGACGCCCATCGCCAGCAGGAGGGTCCCGACGCCGGCGATCAGCGCCGCGTTGGGGGAGAGGCGCCGCCGCTTTCGCGGCGGCGGGCTGGGCTCCACCATGCCGGGCCGCCTGGTCGCGTTCATGAAGACGACGGCGTCCATGAACGGCAGGCGTGGCTCGCCGCGGCGCCGGCCGCATTGCAGGCAATAGCGCTGGTCGCTCGCCATCGGCGCGCCACAGGAGGGGCAGCTCTCGGCTGCCGTCGCCGTTGACAGCCCTTGTTTCGACCAGTCCATCGCTCAAAGCCTCCTGGACACCTGGCCCGAGTATGCGGTCCTGGCCTTGGGCAGATGTGAACAACCGGTTGCCCGGACTCCAGATCTTCACAAGGAGCGGCCGGCCCCGCGGAAGACTGGCGCCAGGTGAGGACCTCCAGCGACGACGAGCGGGCCCCGGCGAGGAGCGGACGCTGCGCGGAGTGCCGCGCCGGGCTTTCGCCCGGCCAGCGGTATTGCGTCGAGTGCGGGGCGCGTTCCGCTCCGCTGCCCGCGGCCGTCGCCGCTCGACTTGGCGACCTCCTGCCCCGCGGAGAGCGGTCCGGCCCGACCGCGGAGGGTTCGCCGCTGGCGGACAGCCCCGAGCCGCGTTCGCCGCTGGAGCGCCTGATGCCCAGTCCTCAGGGGGCTGCCGTCGCGGTGATGGCGATCCTCGCCTTCGGCGTGATCATCGGTTCGGTCACTGGGCCGATCGCGCAGAGCGCGGGCATCACCCCGGTGCTGGTGGAAGAACCGGCCGAAACCGGAGCGACCCCACCCGCGGCCGGCCCCGAAGCCGGCTTCGCCGCGACGCCGCCGCCCCCTCCGGCGCAGCTGCCCGCTCCGCTCTCCATCGCGGCCAGCCCACCGCTCGAAGGGCCTGCGCCGGCAGCCCCGCCGCCGTCGCTTCCCCCCGAACTTCCGCCCGAAGAAGTTCTCCCCCCGATCACCCACGTGTTTCTGATCGTGCTCGGCGATCACGGCTTCGAAGAGGCTTTCGGGCCGGAATCGCCGGCGCCCTACCTCTCCGAGAAGCTACGGGGGGAAGGCGAGCTGTTGCCCAATTACTACGCGGTCACACAGGGGGCCCTGGCGAACCAGATCGCCCTGCTCAGCGGGCAGGGGCCGACCCCGCAGACCGCGGCCGACTGCCCCGAATATGCCGACCTCATCGCCGGGGAAGTCGCTCCTGCCGGGCAGGTGGAGGGCTCCGGTTGCGTCTACCCGGCGGAGGCGCTCACCCTTCCCGGGCAGATCGCCGCCGCGGGCGGGACCTGGAAGGCCTACGTCGAGGGGATGGCAGATGGCGCGCCGCCCGGCTCGGAAAGCTGCCGCCGGCCTCCCCCCGGTGGACCCGACCAGCAGCACGACGCGCTTCCCGACAATCCCTACCAGACCTGGCGAAACCCCTTCGTCTACTTCCACTCGCTCACCGACGGGCCGGAATGCGCCGAACGCGACGTCGACCTCGAGCAGCTCGCACCCGACCTCAGCTCTGCGAAGACGACGCCGACCCTCTCCTATCTCGTCCCCAACGCCTGTCATGCCGGCGACGGGGGCCCCTGCGTCGACGGCCAACCGACAGGCCTCGCGGCAAGCCAGGCCTTCCTGGAATCCGTGGTTCCGCAGATCATCGCCTCATCCGCCTACCAGCAGGGCGGGCTGATCGCGATCACCTCTGCGCAGGCGCCCCAGGCCGGGCCGGAAACGGATTCCAGTGCCTGTTGCGCGACGCCCGCATACCCCAACCTGCCGCCGCCTCCGGAGACGCCTCCGGCTCCCGGTCCGGTGCAGCCGAGCGGCGGCGGCGGCCGGGTCGGCCTGCTTCTGATCTCTCCGTTCGTCGAACCCGGCAGTACCGAGGAAGCGGGTTACTACAACCACTTCACCCTGCTGCGCAGCATCGAGGAACTCCTCGGGCTCAGCCCGCTCGGCTACGCGGCCGAACTTTCGGTGACCCCGTTCGACAGCTCGGTCTACAACGCCGCGCCCTGAGCCGGGCCCCGCTCGCTCAGTCGAAGAGGATCAGCAGCGCGGTGAGCACACCGAGCGCCACGCCGCCCGCGGTCAGCCCCCACAGCGCCCACGAGGGGGCCTCCTCGAAGCGCCCGCTGTGCAGGCCGCGTTCGAGATCACTGCGGCGGGAGGAGCCGAAGGCGATCGCGACGATGCCCCAGAGCGCGAAGCCGATGCCGGCGACCACGTACGGCCAGCGCGTCGCTCCCTGATCAAGCTCGGGGACGATGCGCCCGACGCCGAGCGCGACGGCGAGCGCGGTCAGCCCGGTCCGCCACCAGGCGAGCTCGGTCCGCTCGCTCGCCAGGCGCGTGCGACGGGTGGCGTCGACCGCCTCGGCGGCGCTCGGGTCCGCGCCCGGGTGCTGCGACTGGGTGCGATCCGGCGCCATCGCCTGGACGCTAGCGCTCGAGGCCGAGGTTTGGCAGATGCTCGTCGATCCCGAACCGCTCGTGGAGGCGGCGAAGGGGCGCCGGCGCCCACCAGTTCCACTTCCCGAGCAGCTCCATCAGGGAGGGCACCAGCAGGGCGCGGATGATCGTCGCGTCGATCAGCACCGCCAGGGCGGTGCCGACGCCGTTCTCCTTGATGAAGATGATCTGCGAGGTGGCGAAGGCGCCGATCGCGACCGCGAAGAGAAGGGCGGCGGCGGTGACGATCCGCCCGGTCCGCTCGAGGCCGATCGCGACGGCCTCGGAGTCCGAGGCGCCGTTGTCGCGCGCCTCCTTGATCCGCGAGAGCAGAAAGACCGCGTAGTCGGTCGAGAGGCCGAAGGCGACCGCGAAGAGCAGGATCGGCATCGTCTGCTCGATCGCGCCCGGGCTCGAGTAGTCGAGGAAGCCCTCCAGGCGGCCGTCCTGGAAGATCAGCACGAGCAGGCCGAAGACGGCGCTCAGGTTGAGCACGTTCATGATCAGCGACTTGATCGGCAGCACCACCGATCCGGTCATCAGGAAGAGGATCACCAGGGTCGCGATGACGATGATCGCGAAGGCGATCGGCAGGTGCCGGACCAGGCTGCCCTGGAAGTCGATGAAGTCGGCCGTGGCGCCGCCGACCAGCACCTTCGCGCCGGGCGGCGCGGCGACGTCGCGAACCCGTTCCACCGTCGTCCGGCTGGCCTCGGACTTGAACGGATGCTCGGATATCGCCTCTATCGCCGTCACCCCGGCGCGCAGCGGCTGGGGAGGGGCGACGGCGGCGACGCCCTCGACCCGGCGGATCCGTGCCGCGACCCGTGACGCCGCCGCAGAGCCTCCGCCTTCCACCGAGACCCAGATCGGGGTGTCGCGGTAGGGCGGAAAGTCGGCGCTCACCTCATCGTACGCCTGGCGGGCGCTCGCCTCCCCTGGCAGGACGGTCGGGTCCACGGTGTTGAACCTGATGCCGAGGAAGGGCAGCCCGAGGACGATCAGCAGCAGGGCGCTGAAGGTCGCGATCGGGACCGGCCTGCGCATCACGAAGCGCGACAGCCTGTACCAGAAGCCCTTCTCGTCGGGCCTCGTGTCGGCCTCGGCGCGCCGCTGCAGGAAGGCCGGCGAGAGGGAGTTGACCCGCGGGCCGAGCAGGGTCAGCACGGCAGGGAGCACGGTGAGCGAGATCAGCGCCGCGAGCAGGACGACCAGCGATCCGCCGAGGCCCATCGAGTAGAGGAACCGCTGCGGGAAGACGAGCAGCGAGGCGAGTGCCGCCGACACTGTCAGCGAGGAGAAGAAGACCGTCCGTCCCGCGGTCGCCATCACCCGTCGCATCGCGGCCAGGCCGGCTCCGTCCTTGGCGATCTCCTCACGGTAGCGGGAGACGATGAAGAGGCTGTAGTCGATCGAGAGGCCGAGCCCGAGACCGGTCGTGAGGTTGAGGGCGAAGATCGAGATCGAGCCGAATTCGCTTGCGATGCGGAGCACGAGGAAGGTGCCGACGATCGCCAGCAGGCCGATCATCACCGGCAACAGCGCCGCGACGAGGCTGCGGAAGAAGAGGAACGAGAGCAGGAAGAGCAGTGGGAAGGCGAGCAGCTCGGCGGTTCGCAGGTCTTCCTCAACCTGCTTGTTCACCTGCTCCTGCGCGACCGCGGCGCCGCCAACCACGATCCCGGGCCGGCCGGCCAGTTCGTCTGCGATCTCACCGCCGGCTTCCTGCCAGCGCTTGTCCTCGGTCGGCCGCAGTGCGACCGCCAGGTAGGTGGAACGGCCGTCCTTCGAGACGAAGTCCGGCGAGCGGGTGTCGTACCAGCCGGTCACCGAGCTGACCTCGGGGCGGCTGCGGAGGCTCCGCTCGAGTGAGGAGACGCGAGCCCGGGTCGCGCCGCTGCGCAGCGGCGCGTCGTTTACGACGACGATCACCGCCGGGACCCGCAGGCCGGCGTCCTCGAGCTGCTCTCGTGCCTTCACGGCCTCCGTCGCCGGGTCGTCTGCGCCGTAGGGGTCGAGCCGGTCCGCGACCGAGCCGCCTAGCGCGCCGGCGAGCAGGAAGAACCCGATCGCGAGCAGGCCGATCCGCCGTGGGCGTCGGTCGGCGAGACGAGCCAGTGCGTCGAACATCAGGAGCTCCCTTCCGTCTGCCGCTCGAGCAGCTGCGCCTCCATCCGCTCGCACCACTCGGCGAACCACTCGTTGAACTCGATCCCGGCGCGCAGCACGATCAGCGGAAACGGGTCCTCCAGGCCGGCTTTTTCCGGCTCCATCGCGCGCAGCTGCCTGCCCAGCTCCTCCTTGCGCTCGCGCATCGCGCGCAGGGTCGCGGCCGCCTCCTCGGGCTCCAGCGACCCGGAGAAGAACAGCTTCAGCAGGCCTTCTTCGCGCATCTCCGCCGTCTCGGGAGGCCGCCGCAGCCAGTCCCTGAGCTCGGCCTCGCCGTCGGCGGTGATCTCGTAGACGGTCCGCTTGCGGTCCCCGCGCGGGGCGTCGCTGCCGGCGATCAGGCCGGCTTCCGAAAGTCGTTTCAGCTCGGGGTAGATCTGCCCGTAGCTGGCCGCCCAGAAGAAGCGCACCGTGTTGTCGACGATCGCCTTGATCTCGTATCCCGAGCGCGGCTCGCCGCTGACCATGCCGAGGATCACGTAGGCGGTCGGGCTGAGCTGCTCCACGCGTTGAATATATCGAGTCGATATATCGGGCTGCGTGATCTGAGTCACAATAGATTGGAGCCCCGCACAGAATCAAGCTCTTTGAGAGGAGACGGAGATGGGGCTCGACCAGAGCAAGATGGGCCAGGTAGTCGCGCAGCAGATGGAAGCCCTCGAATCGGACTACGGCGACGACTGCCAGATCGGAGACGTCTGCACGATCGTCGAGGTCCTCGGCCCCCATGGGTCACACGTGAGGGTCAGGAGCAGCGACATGCGCCCTCACGTGACGATCGGATTGCTGCGCTCCTCGGAGGCGATGTTCCTGAGTGGCATGCGGGCGGGCCCGACCGGAGGCGAGGGCGACCAGGAGTAGCCGCCCCGCGCCCCACCGGGGGAGCGATCACGGTGTCTATCCTCAGGCGTTTGGGTGAGCGCGAGCAACGAACATGAGTGAGACGAAGCCCGACATAGTCGTGATGAAGTTCGGCGGCACCTCCGTCGCCGGCGCCGAGGAGATCAAGCGCGCCGCAGGCCGCATCGTCGCCGCCCGCGAGGCCGGCAGCCGGGTCGTCGCCGTCCTCTCGGCGCGCGGCAAGACGACCGACGAGCTTGTCGCGCAGGCGCTCGAGATCTCCGAGCGACCCGATTCGCGGGAGATGGACATGCTGCTCTCGACCGGCGAGCGAATCTCATGCGCCCTCTGCGCGATGGCGATTCACGATATGGGGCACAAGGCGATCTCGCTGACCGGCTCGCAGGCAGGGATCGTCACCGACTCCTCGCACACCAAGGCCCGGATCATCGATGTGCGCGCCAATCGGATCCGTGAGACGCTGGAGGGCGACGCGATCGTCCTCGTCGCGGGCTTCCAGGGGGTCTCCACCGACAGCCGCGACGTCACCACACTCGGCCGCGGCGGCTCCGACACGACCGCCGTCGCCCTGGCCGCTGCGCTCGGCGCGAGCGTCTGCGAGATCTACACCGACGTCGCCGGCGTCTTCAGCGCCGATCCCCGCATCGTTCCCGATGCGCGCAAGCTGCCGGTCGCCTCATATGAGGAGATGCTCGAGATGTCCGCCTCGGGGGCGCGGGTGCTGCAGCTTCGCTCGGTCGAGTACGCGCGCAACCACGGCGTCCGGATCCACTGCCGCAGCAGCTTCGAGGAAGGCCCCGGTACCCTCGTGGTCAGCGAGAAGGAGACCATGGAGCAGCCATTCGTGACAGCGGTGACCCACTCGGAGGGTGAGGCGAGGGTGACGCTCACCGGCGTCCGCGACGAGCCGGGCGTCGCCGGAAGGATCTTCACCGCGCTTGCCTCGGCGGGCGTCAACGTCGACGTGATCATCCAGAACGAGCCGGTCGGCGGCGACGCGCTGGCGGACCTCTCCTTCACGGTCGACCGCGGTGACCTGGTGACGGCGACCGAGGCGATCGAGGCGCTGGACGGCGTCAGCGCCGGCGTCCGCACCGATGAGCAGATCGGCAAGGTCTCGATCGTCGGGGCGGGCATGCGCTCCCACCCGGGCGTCGCCGCCAAGGTCTTCGAGGTGCTCGGGAGCGAGGGGATAAACATCGAGATGATCTCCACCTCGCCGATCAAGATCTCGTGCGTGATCGCCGCCGAGCGGGTGCCCGACGCGGTGAGGGCGCTGCACGAGGCCTTCGACCTCGGCGCCGACGCCGTCCGCCCCGAGGAGCCGATGGGCGCCGCCCACCGGCCGACCGTGGCATGAGCGGCCTCCGGGTGGGGGTCCTCGGAGCGACCGGACTGGTCGGCTCGGCGATCCTCGAACTGCTCGAGAAGCGCGGCTTCCCAGCCGCCGAGGTCGTCCCCTTCGCCTCGGAGCGCTCGGTCGGCAGGCAGATCGCCTGGAACGGCTCGACGCTCGAGTGCCGTCCCCTCGACGAGGAGACGATCCAGGGCCTCGACATCGTCCTCTCCTCAGCCGGCGGCGCGGTCAGCGCCGAGTGGGCGCCGCGCTTCGTCGAGGCCGGGGCCGTCGTCGTCGACAACACCAGCCACTGGCGGATGCACGACGACGTGCCGCTGGTCGTCGCCGAGGTCAACCCGGAGGCGCTCGGCTCGCACCGCGGAATCATCGCCAACCCGAACTGCTCGACGATGCAGATGGTCGTCGCGCTGAAGCCGCTCTACGACGCGGCGGGGATCGAGCGGCTGGTGATCGCCACCTACCAGGCGGTCTCCGGCACCGGCAAGAGGGCGGTCGACGAGCTGCGGGCCCAGTCGGAGGCCGTGCTCGCCGGCGAGGAGCCGGTGGGCGAGGTCTATCCCCACCCGATCGCCTTCAACGTCCTTCCCCAGGCCGGCAGCTTCGCTCCCGGGGACGACCACACCGACGAGGAGCGCAAGCTGATCAACGAGACGCGCAAGATCCTCGGCGACGAGCGGATCCGGGTCAGCGCCACCTGCGTCCGCGTGCCCGTCGTCACCGGCCACTCGGAGGCGGTCAACGTCGAAACGCGCGAGCCGCTGTCTCCCGAGCGAGCGCGCGAGCTCCTCTCCGCCGCCCCCGGCGTGAGGGTGCTCGACGACCCGGGCGCGGCGACCTATCCGATCGCGACCAAGGCGGCGGACCGGGATGAGGTCTTCGTCGGCCGCATCCGCCGCGACCCCGGCAACGAGCGGGCACTCGACCTCTGGGTCGTCTCGGACAACCTGCGCAAGGGCGCCGCGACCAACGCAGTGCAGATCGCCGAGCTGCTGGTCGAGCACAACCTCGTCGGCACCGTGGCCAAGTAGGCGCGCGTGGACATCGGCTTCGGCGAAGCTGTCCTGCTTTTCGGCGGGCTGCTCGCGGTGGTAGCCGCGCTGTCCGGGCTGATGCGGGGAACGGTGCTCTCCGCCTCGGTCCTCTCGGTCGCACTGGGGATCGCCCTCGCCGCCACGGACGTGGTCAACGTGGACGCACGAGACCAGGCGATCGTCGAGCTGGTCGAGCTGGCGCTGATCCTCACCCTCTTCTCCGACGGCATGTTCGTCGAGCGCGAGCTTCTCCGCCGCCACTGGAGCCCGGTCGCGCGCTCGCTGGTGATCGCGATGCCGATCACGATGGTGCTGCTCGCCCTCGCCGCCAAGCTGCTCTTCGGCGGCCTCAGCTGGCCGGAGGCCTTCCTGCTGGGGGCCGTTCTGGCGCCGACCGATCCCGTGGTCACCTCGGCCGTGGTGACCTCGGCGCTCGTGCCGAGCGCGGTCCGGCACACGCTCAACCTGGAGTCGGGCCTGAACGATGGCCTCGCCCTTCCCTTCGTGCTCTTCTTCCTCGTCCTCGCTTCGCCCGGCGGGGATCCCGGTGCCGAAGCGGCGAAGCTCGCCGGCGAGGCGCTGTTCGGGGCGGTGGTCGGTGTCGGCCTCGGCGTGCTCGGCGGCCGCCTCCACCGTCACCTGCCCGGCGGTGGCATCACCCCTCGATACGAGGGCATCTACGCGGTCGGCTTCGCGCTCGCTGCCTTCGGCCTCGCCGACGTCACGATCGGCAACGGCCTGATCGCCGCGTTCGTCTGCGGAATCGCGATGGGCGCCGCCGAGCACGACGTCCCCGACGGCTTCGTCGAGTTCGCCGAGAACGCGAGCGCCATAACCCAGGTCCTCACGTTCTTCGTGTTCGGGGCGCTGATCGTCGCCACCGGCTTCGATCACAGCATCCCGCCGCTCGTCCTATTCGTCGCCTTCGCGCTGCTCGTCGCGCGTCCGGTGGCCGTGCAGCTCTCGTTCATCCGCACCGGGCTGCCCCGGGCCCAGAAGGCGTTCATGGCGTGGTTCGGGCCGAAGGGCGTCGCCTCCATGCTCTTTGCCCTCTTCGTGCTTAAGTCGGACGTCGGCGATTCCGAACTGATCTTCGACGTCGCGGCGATCGCGATCATCTGCTCGATCGTCGCCCACGGGCTCACCGACACGATCGGCGCCCGCTGGATGGCCCGGCGGGTTCGGGCCGACGAGATCGCCGAGGGTGGCCACCTCGGAGCCGCCGGCCTCGACTGACCTCGGGCGCCCGCTCGCCAAACCGCTCGTCGAGCCGACCGCCGAGCCGTTTCCGGCCGGTCAAGAAACGTTTGCCTTTGGATATTGCGGGAAAGCAGGCGTTACGAACTGAATGCCAGGCCAGGTGAGGAGTGAGGTTTGAGCAATGGCGACACGGACGAGACCCAAACGACGCACCCGCGGCAAACCCAGCGGACAGAGCAACGGCAGCGGCCGCAACAAAAGCCCGACGCGGAAGAAGGAGCAACAGGGGCCCAGCGGC
>DASXAR010000078.1:0-14289 GCA_036406595.1 Solirubrobacterales bacterium
GCGGCGAGACGCTGGAGCTAGCCGGGCTCGAGCTGGACGTCATCTTCACCCCCGGTCACAGCCCCGGTCATGTCACCTACTCGGTGCGCGGCGAGGAGGCGATCTTCTCCGGCGACGTTCTCTTTCAGGGATCGGTCGGCAGGGTCGACCTGCCGGGCGGGGACTGGCCGACCCTGGCGAAATCGATCAGCGGCTTGCTCGAGTCCCACTCGCCCGAGACAACGGTCTATCCCGGCCATATGGGGATCACGACGCTGGGCGCCGAGCGCGCCTCCAATCCATTCCTCCTGGAACTGGCGCGGTAGACGCCCCGTCGCGTCGGTAAGGTCGCGCCACGTGGCCAGCAAGTACCAGGCACCCCGAGGGACCTTCGACGTTCTTCCCGAGCAGGCTCGCGCGCGGGCACGCGTCGGGCACGCCGCCGAGGCGATCTTCGCCCGCGCCGGCTACGAGCCGATCGCGACGCCGGCCTTCGAGGACACCGAGCTGTTCGAGCGCGGCGTCGGCCGCTCCACCGACATCGTCCGCAAGGAGATGTTCACCTTCGAGGACAAGGGTGGCCGCAGCCTCACCCTGCGGCCGGAGGGCACGGCGGCGATCTGCCGCGCCTACCTCGAGCACGGCATGCAGAAGCTGGCGCAGCCGGTGAAGCTCTCCTACGTCGGCCCCTTCTTCCGCCACGAGCGCCCCCAGGCGGGGCGCTACCGCCAGTTCCACCAGATCGGAGCCGAGGCGATCGGGACCGACTCGCCGCTCGCCGACGCCGAGGTGATCGGGCTGCTCGCCGAGCTGCTCGCCGAGCTCAAGGTCCCCGGCGTGGAGCTGCGGCTGGGGAGTCTCGGCTCGCTCGAGTCGCGCCGCGCCTACCTCGAGGAGCTGAGGGAGCACCTTCGCGCCAACGAAGGCGACCTCTCGAAGGAGGTGAGGGAGCGGATCGATCTCAACCCGCTGCGCGCCTTCGACGCAGACGACGAGGGCACCCGCGGCGTGATGGAGAGCGCCCCGACGATCGTCGAGCGCCTCGAGGGCGATGACGCCGAGCACTTCGCCGAGGTGCGGGCGCTGCTCGACGCGGCCGGGATCGGCTATGCGATCGACCCGACCCTGGTGCGGGGCCTCGACTACTACACGCGGACGATCTTCTCCTTCGTCTGCTCCGGGCTCGGCGCGCAATCCGAGGTCGGGGGCGGCGGGCGCTACGACGGGCTGATCGAGCAGCTCGGCGGGCCCCCGACGCCGGCAATCGGGTGGGCCGCGGGCATCGAGCGCATCCTGCTGGCGCTCGACGAGGAGGGCGCCGTGACCGAGCGCGACGTCTTCATCGCGGTTGCCGAGGACGATCAGCGGCGACGGGCGATGACTCTGGCCGCCGAGCTGCGCCAGGCGGGCCTCTCCGCGGAGATCGACCTGGCCGGCCGGGGCCTCAAGGGACAGCTGAAACACGCCGACCGGCTCGGCGCCCGGCGTGTGTTGATCCTCGAGAGCGACGGCTCCGCCCAGCTTCGCGACATGTCCAGCGGCGAGCAGCGGCCGGTGGAGCCCGGCAGCGCCCTCGAAGAGCTGGTCGGGTGAGCGATGAAAGACTGGCGGGCCGCATGACCCGCGCGCCCGTCCTTCACGCCAACAGCTTCCGCGACACCTGGTGCGGCGAGGTTCTCGCCGACCGGGTCGACTCTGATGCGCGGGTCGCCGGCTGGGTCCACCGCCGCCGCGACCACGGCGGCCTGATCTTCATCGACCTCCGCGACCGCACCGGCATCGTCCAGCTCGTATTCCATCCCGACACATCCGGAGAGGCGTTCGAGCTCGGGCATCGGCTGCGAACCGAGGACGTCCTCACCGCTTCCGGCACGGTCGTGCGCCGCTCCGAGGACACGATCAACCCCGAGCTCGCGACAGGAGAGTTCGAGCTTCGGATCTCCGAGGCGGAGCTCCTGGCAGACGCCGAGACGCCGCCGTTCCAGGTCGAGGGCTTCTCGGGTGAGGTGGGGGAGGAAGCCCGACTCCGTCACCGCTACCTCGACCTCCGCCGCGAGCCGATGCGCGACGCACTGGCGCTGCGGCATCGCGTCACCGCGGCGATCAGGGAGTTCCTCGACGGCGAGGGCTTCTTCGACATCGAGACGCCGGTGCTGACCCGCTCCACCCCGGAGGGCGCGCGCGACTTCCTCGTCCCCAGCCGGCTCCAGCCCGGCTCCTTCTATGCGCTTCCCCAGTCGCCGCAGCTGTTCAAGCAGCTGCTGATGGTCGCCGGCTTTGAGCGCTACTACCAGATCGCCCGCTGCTTTCGCGATGAGGACCTGCGGGCCGACCGCCAGCCCGACTTCACCCAGCTCGACATCGAGATGTCCTTCGTCGGCGTCGAGGACGTGCTCGCGCTGAACGAGCGGCTTCTCGCCCACCTCTTCGAGCGGGCCGGAGGGCCGTCGATCGAGGGGCCGATCGAGCGGCTGGCTTACGACGAGGCGATGGACCGCTTCGGGACCGACCGTCCCGACCTGCGCTTCGGCCTTGAGCTGGTCGACCTGTCCGGGGCGCTCGCCGGCACCGAGTTCAAGGTCTTTCGCGGCGCGATCGAGGCCGGCGGCGCTGTTCGGGGACTGAACGCCGGGCGGCGAGAGCTCCCGCGCTCCGAGCTCGACGGGCTGATCTCACGCGCCCAGGAGCTCGGCGCAAAGGGCCTTGTCTGGGCATTTCGCGAGGGCGACGGCTGGCGCTCCCCAACCGCGAAGTTCCTCAGCGCCAAGGAGCTCGCAGAGCTCAACCAGCGCCTCGGCGCGGAGGAGGGGGATCTGCTGCTTCTCGTCGCCGACCAGCGTCCCGTCGCCGATGCGGTCCTCGGGCAGCTGCGGGTTGAGCTGGGCGAGCGGTTCGACCTGATCGGCGACGGGGACCGGCTCCTGTGGATCGTCGACTGGCCGCTGATGGAGTGGAATCCAGACGAGCAGCGCTGGGACGCTCTCCACCATCCGTTCACGTCACCCGCCGGCGACTTCGACCCCGACGACCCGGGCTCGGCGCGCGCGCTGGCCTATGACCTGGTCTGGAACGGGCAGGAGATGGGCGGCGGCTCGATCCGCATCCATCGCGCCGACGTCCAGCAGGCGGTCTTCGGCGCGCTCGGAATCGACGCCGAGGAGGCGCAGGAGCGCTTCGGCTTCCTGCTCGAGGCGCTTCGCTACGGCGCGCCTCCCCACGGGGGAATCGCCTACGGCCTCGACCGGATCGTCCAGCGGCTCTCCGGAGCGGAGTCGATCCGCGACGTGATCGCCTTCCCGAAGACCGCCTCTGGCGCGGATCCGCTGACCGGCGCCCCGGCGCCGGTCGACGAGCTCCAGCTGAAGGAGCTGGGGATCGCCCTGCACCGCCGCGGGCTCGCCGGCCACTGAGCTGCGGCAGCGCCCGACCCGGATCGCGGCAGCGGTCAATATGTCGTCGATGAGCCTCTTCGAGCGCCTCAAAACGGCCTTTCGGGATCGCACCCCCGGGCCGGGCGCGACTCCCGTCCACGTCGGCGACCCGCGCTTCGACGGCTGGGAGGTCGTGCGCGACTTCGGCGACCTGCGAACCGCGCGGGCCTGGCACCAGGCGCTTGACGAGGCGAGGATCGAAGCCGTGCTGACCGCCGACTGGCCGCTCGACCGGTTCGGCCGCGGCGACATCGCCCTGCGCGTGCAGCCGGAGGACTGGAGCGAGGCCGAGCTGCACCTCTCGAATCTCGACGGTTAAGGCTCCATCCGGGCTATCGCGCCGGTGCTACGGTTGGCTTCGAGGCTCGAGCCTGTGCGCGAGCCGTCCCAACGTTTGACCCAACACAAACGGCTTGGGTGCAGATCTCTCAAGGTCTCGTGAGGCTGCGAGGAGGCGCCCGCCCTTTTCAGCAAGGGATCAAAGCCAGGGGCGGTACCGGCGGGCTGGAGCCTCTTTCAGGTTCATCCGGCTCTACCCTTTGAGCGTGAGCGCGGAGCTGTTCGAGCACTTCCTGCGGGACGAGTCGCGGCTGGGCCCGGCCGCCGATGACGCCTTCACGGGCGCGGCGGGCGGGGCTGCCTGCGGCGACCTGGCAAGGGTCTCGCTCGTGCTGGAGGACGGGCTCATCACCGGGGTCAGCTTCGACGCCGAGGGCTGCGGCGCGACCCGCGCCGCGACGGCCGCCGTCGCCGAGATGGTCGACGGGGAGCCGATCCTCGGCGCAGCCCGGGTCGGCAGCGACGAGATAGACGAGGCGCTCGGCGGCCTCACGCCGGCCAAGCGCCACGCCGCCCAGCTCGCCGCCGATGCGCTCCACAGGGCCCTGGCCGGCGCCGCCGCCTCCACGCGGCGCCTCGCGCCCCCGACTCCCGGTCGGATGTTGGTCGGAATGTCGGGAGGCGTCGACAGCGCCGTCGCGGCGCTGCTCGAGCGAGAGCGCGGCGCCGAGGTGCTCGCCGTCACGCTGAAGCTATGGGCGGACCCCGAGACCGACGGCGCCAAGGCGTGCTGCTCGCCCGAGGCGGTGCTCGGCGCCCGGGCGGTCGCCCACTCGCTCGGCATCCCGCACCTGACCCTGGATCTGGAGGAGGAGTTTCGAGCGCGCGTGGTCGCGAGTTTCCTCTCCGGCTATGCGGAGGGTGCGACGCCCAACCCCTGCATCGTCTGCAACGGAGAGGTGCGGATCGCGGCGATGATCGACCTGGCGGAGCGACTGGGGGCCGAGCGCCTCGTCACGGGGCACTACGCGCGGATCGTCGACGACGGCTCGGGCCCGCTGCTCGCCGCGGCTTCGGACCGCGCGAAGGACCAGAGCTACATGCTCGCCGCGCTTCCCCCGGAGCTTCTCGACCGCGTCGCCTTCCCCCTCACCGGCCTGACCAAGCCCGAGGTGCGCGAGATCGCGGCGCGGCACCGCCTCTCCGTGGCCCGCAAGCCCGAGAGCCAGGACCTCTGCTTCCTCGCCGGGCAGGGCAAGTCGAGATTCCTGCGCAGGCACGCGGGCCTGCGGGAGCGGGAGGGTGCCGTCCTCGACGGCTCCGGGACGGCGATCGGCCGCCACCGCGGGCACCACAACTTCACGGTGGGACAGCGGCGGGGGATCGGGGTCTCCGCGCCCGAGCCGCTCTATGTGCTTGCGACCGACGCCGATCGCAACACGGTCACCGTCGGCACGCGGAAGGACCTTGCCGCGACCCGTGTTCGGATCCGCGACGCGGTGCTGCACCGCGACGGCGTCAGCATCGACGGCGTCAGGTTGCGGTACCGCTCAACCCCGGTGCCGGCGGCGGTGAGGGGCGCTTCGAGGGGCCGGCATCCCGAGCTCGAGCTGGAGCTGGGGAGGCCGTTCGACGCCGCCGCCCCCGGACAGGCAGCGGTGCTGCTGTCCGGGGAGGCGATCGTCGGTCACGGCACGATCGTGGCTGCCGCCTAGGAAGTCGCGGTCTCTTCCGCCGCCTTTTCTTCCTTTTCTTCTTTTCTTTCCTGGTGGCGGAGCTTGACCAGCGCCGTCACGCAGCGGGAGAAGGCGGTCCCCTTCTCGCCTTTTTCGTGCTTCTTGCTTTCGCCCTTGCAGACCCGGCCGGGCGCCATGCTGGGATGGTTGGCGGCCTGGGCCATGTTGGTCACGCAGCGGGAGAAGGCGGTTCCCTTTTCACCCTGTTCGTGCTTCTTGCTTTCGCCTTTGCAGTAGCGGCCGTAGGCCTTCGCCTTTTCCGGCAGCCCTGCCTTGGGACCGGGGGTTGGTTCCGCCGGCGTATAGGTGGGCCCCTGGCCCTGGCCCTGGCCGTTGCCGTGTCCGTAGGGTGGACTACCTTCGGGCTTGCCCATGGCCAGCGCGGCCGGGGCAAGAGCCATGACGACGGCGCCGGTGACCAGCGCGATCTTCATTTGGAGTCTCATGCTGCCTCCTTGCTTGCTCCGCCGCGGCTCGCCGCGGCCGTTCTGACTGAGGAAACGGGATATCGGCGCAGATGTAAGGCCCTTTTTGCCGCGAGAAAGCGAGCAGTCGGACGAAGGTTCGATCAGAGCGCCGGCGTTACCTGCTTTTCCGTGGCCCCCGCCGGTGGGCTGGGGTGGCCTTCGCCTCTCGAGCTCTCGGGTTCGACCGCGGTTTCGGGCGCCTCGACGGAGTGTTCTGGCTTGGCAGGAGGCAAGGCCGGCTTTTCCCTTGATGCCGATTTGGGCGGGCTTTCGCGGGGCCCCGTGGCCGGCGCGGGGTTTCCGTGCGGGGATTTATGCGCCCCTGCCGTTTCCTGGCCACGGTCGGCCGAGGACGACGGGCCGCTCGTGTGCCGGTCGGCTTCGTGCTGCCCCTGCGAGGACGACTTGGTGTGGTTCGCCGCAGAATTGCGGTGAGCTGCCGCCCGGGAATGCGACCCGCTGTTTCCAGGGGCATCGGACCCGCGGGGCGCTGCCGCGGGGTGACTCGTTCCCCGTCCTTCCTCGGCCCCCTGGGGCTTTTCCGGCGTGCTCGTGTGCGTCTGGCTGTCCTCCGCCTGCGGCGCGTGTGCCTCCTTCAGCCCGGCGGCCCCCGGCACATCGGGAGGAGCGGTCCTCAACGGGCCATCCCTGTCGCTTCCGCCCGGGGTCAGGGGCACTTGAATCAGGCCTCCTCGATCTGCTGCGGTCACGCCGACGGTGGCGACCACCGCGACAGTCGCGATCGTCTTCGCGATCGCCGAGCCAGCCGCCGCCTTGCCCGCTCCCACGCCGATCGTTCCGGCGAGGCCGCCCCCCGCGGCGCCACTCGTCGCGGCGCCTCCGGCCGAGCCCGCCAGCGCACCGTGCAGCAGAGCCGCCGAGGCGGCAACGGGCAGAGGAGCGATCGCGGCCAGCTCGTCACGCCGGCGTCCGATACTCGCAGCGAATTCGCGGCAGTCGGGACAACCCCGCAGGTGTGCGCGCAGCTCGCGGCGCCGCGCGACACGTCCGTCGGCGTCGGAGAGCTCACGCATCACCCCGTCGCAGTCCATCTCACGCCCCGTTTCCATCTGCCTCAGGCTGAGCCGGGCCTCGTAGAGCGTCTGCCTCGCCGCTGACGCCGAGGTATCGAAGGCCGCGGCGATCTCCTCGAAGCCGAGCCCGCCGAGCTCGCGCATCACGAGCACCGCCCGCTGGCGGTGCGGCAGCTGATCGAGGTCGTCGATCAGGTCGCGCAATCGCTCCCGCGCCTCGGCCGTCTCGGCGATCTCGCCGCCGGGTGCCGGCAGCTCCTCGCCCAGCTCGGTGCTCTCCCGCCGCCGCCGCAGGACTTCCACCGCCTCGTTGCGGGCGATCCGGTAGAGCCACGGCTTCAGTTGAATCCGCCGCTCCTCCCCGGGCAGGGCCCGCAGAACCTTCACCATCGTGTTCTGAAGGGCGTCCTGCGCGTCCTGCGGGTTGCCGACCATCGCCGCGCAGAAGCGATAGAGGTCCTGGTGGTAACGCTGGTAGATCGCCTCGATGGCGCCCCGGTCGCCGGCCGCAGCCTTGCGCGCCAGGCGCTCGTCCGGGCGCAGGCGCAGCGTCGCCGGTCCGCCCGCGTCGGGCTCCAGCGCGGCCGCGCCGCTCATCTCGGCCCCGTTCCGGGCCCTGAGGCCATTCATTGAAGGGTAGGGATTGATCCATCCACCGCTATCAACGGTCCACGGCGCCGAGTGTCAGCCCCCGTCACTTAGGCTCCATTCAATGAAGGCGCAGGAGATCCGCGAGGTGTTTCTCTCCTTCTTCGAGGAGCGGGGCCATTTGGTCGTGCCCTCGGCCTCCCTGGTGCCCTCGGTGCACGATCCCTCGGTACTGCTGACGACCGCCGGGATGCAGCCCTTCAAGCCCTATTTCCAGGGCCGCGAGCGGCCGCCCGCGCCTCGCATCGCCGACGTCCAGAAATGCTTCCGAACCACCGACATCGAGGAGGTCGGCAACACGGCGCGGCACCTGACCTTCTTCGAGATGCTCGGCAATTGGAGCTTCGGGGACTACTTCAAGGCGGAGTCGATTCCCTGGGGCTGGGAGCTCTCGACCCAGGGCTTCGGCATGGACCCGGAGCGGATCTGGGCAACCGTCTTCGGCGGCGACGAGGAGCTGGGCCTCGGCCCCGACACCGAGGCGATCGAGATCTGGAAGTCGGTCGGCATGCCCGAGGAGCGGATCGTCCAGCTCGGGCGCGAGGACAACTTCTGGCAGGCGGGCCCCACCGGCCCCTGCGGGCCGTGCTCGGAGCTCTACCTGGACCGGGGCGAGGACTTCGGCGCCGCCGGCGAGCGGCCGGGGGACGACACCGACCGCTTCCTCGAGTTCTGGAATCACGTCTTCATGACCTACGACCTGAGTGAGGACGGCACGGTCTCCGAGCTGCCGATGCGAAACATCGACACGGGCATGGGGCTCGACCGGATGGCGGCGATCCTCCAGGACGTCCCCTCGGTCTTCGAGATCGACACGCTGCGGCCTCTTGTCGATCTGGCGGAGGAGCTCTCCGGCCGCTCCTATGACGATGGCGGAGCGGTGACGCGAGCGATGCGGATCGTCGCCGACCACTCCCGGGGAACGACGTTTCTGATCGCAGACGGCGTCGTGCCCTCTAACGAAGACCGGGGCTACATCCTGCGCCGCATCATGCGCCGGGCGATCCAGCAGGGCCGCACACTCGGGCTCGAGGCCCCCTGGCTCGGCCGGTTCGCGGAGCGGACGATCGAGCTGATGGGCGCCGCCTATCCTGAGCTGGCCGCCGAGCGGGAGACGATCCTCCGCTGGGTCGGCGACGAGGAGGAGAGCTTCGGCCGGACCCTCGAGCGGGGCACCGAGATGCTCGAAAGGCTGGTCGACGAAGCGAAATCCTCGGGCACCTCGTGGATCGAGGCAGCCGAGGCCTTCAGGCTCCACGACACCTACGGCTTCCCCTACGACCTCACGAAGGAGCTGCTCGCCGCGGAGGGGCTCTCGGTGGACGACGGGGGCTTCGAGGAGCTGATGGAGGAGCAGCGCGAGCGCGCCCGGATGGGCGCCGCCACCGCGCACGGCGCCGAGGATCGCCACGAGAAGGTGATCGCCTTCGCCGCCGAGGCGCCCGCGACCCGCTTCGTCGGTTACGAGACGCTCGAGGTCGAGACCGGCGTCGCGGCGGTGGAGGGTGCCGACGGCTCGATCCTGGCCAAGCTCGAGGAGAGCCCCTTCTACGCCGAGGGCGGCGGCCAGGTCGCGGATTCGGGCGTGCTTCGTTCCGGAGGCGCCGAGTACGCCGTCAGGGACGTCTACCGGATCGGCGAGGACCAGGCGCTGCTGCTCGATGCCGGGCCCGATCCGGGGGCCTGGGTCGAGGCGGTGGTCGATCGCGAGGCCCGCCACGCGACCATGCGCAATCACACCGCCACCCATCTCCTCCATGCGGCGCTGCGCGAGCGGCTCGGCGAGCATGTGCGCCAGGCGGGGTCCGCTGTGCGCCCCGACAAGCTGCGCTTCGACTTCACCCACGGACACGCCCTGGGTGCCGAGGAGCTTGGTGCGATCGAGGACCGGGTAAACGGCTGGATCAAGGCGAGCCGGCCGGTCCGGTGGCTCGAGATGGATCGCGAGGAGGCGGAGCGACTCGGTGCGATGGCGCTGTTCGGCGAGAAATACGGCGAGTGGGTGAGGGTGGTCGAGGTCGACGACGTCTCCCGCGAGCTGTGCGGTGGGACCCACGTCGCAAACACGGCCGAGATCGGCATCTTCAAGATCGCCGGCGAGGGCTCGAGCGCGGCAAACGTGCGGCGGATCGAGGCCCTGACGGGACCGGCGGCGATCGACTGGTTCCGCGACAGCGAGTCCCGCCTGCGCGAGGTCGGCGAGCTCCTGGGCTCCCCCCAGGACCCGGTCGCGGGGGCGAGGCGCGCCGCCGACCGCCTGCGCGAGGCTGGAGAGGGAGCAAGGAGGGCCGCCGGCGAGCAGCTCGGTGAGGAGGCCGACCGGCTGGCCGCGCAGGCCAGCGATCTCGGCCCGCTCAAGCTGGTCGCGGCGCGGACGATGCTCGCCGACCAGAAGCTGTTGCTCGAGCTCGCCAACCGAATCCAGTCGAAGCTCGATGGCGACTCCGCTGTGGCCCTCGGTGGGGCCGCCGACGGAAAGGTCGGGCTCGTCGTCCTCGTCTCCAAGGGGGCGGTCGAGCGAGGCCTCTCGGCGGCGACGGTGGTTCGCGAGGCCGCTCCGGTGGTCGGCGGCGGTGGCGGCGGCCGCGACCAGATGGCCCAGGCCGGGGGCAGGGACCCCGGCAAGCTCGATGAGGCCCTTGCGGTCGCCCGCGCGGCGATCGAGCGAGAGCTGGTCTGACCCGATCGTGGCGGCCTAGATGCGCGTCCTCGCACTTGACTACGGGCTCGCCCGTACCGGTTGCGCGATCTCGGACCCGACCGGAACGCTTGCCAGGCCATTGCCGGTGATCGAACCGTCCGAGCCGCGCTCGGTCGCCGACCTCGTGAGAGAGCTGGATGTCGAGCTCGTGGTCGTCGGCCTGCCGGTGCAGCTCAGCGGGGAGGAGGGTTCGCAGGCCGAGATCACCCGCACCTTCTGTCAGGAACTGAAGGCGATGCTGGGTGTCCCGGTCGAGACCTACGACGAGCGCTTGACGACGAGACAGGCCGAGGCGACGAAGCGAGCCGGCGCCGAGGCGGAGGCTGACTCCCTCGCCGCCGCGCATTTGCTTCAGACCTACCTCGCCGCCCACGGCGACGAGCAGAGCGAGCACCCGGATGGCTGAGGACTGGCTGGGCCACGACCCCTTTTCCGAGGAGGACCCCGCGGCGGCGCAGCGGGAGCGCCGCCGCCACGAGCGAGAAGAGCGGCGCCGCGGGCGCTCGGTCCGGATCCCGCCGAAACGAGCGCTCACCGTCGCTGCGGTCCTCGTGGCGCTCGCCGCGGCCGCGGTAGCGGCCGGCGAGGCGTATCGGCATTTCCACGAGGAGGCGCCCCCGCCGGTCGTCGCGAGGACCATCTCGGTGACCATCCCCGAGGGCTACAGTCGCGAACAGACGGCGGCGGTGGCCCGCGAAGCCGGGCTGCGCGGCAGCTACATGAAGGCCAGCGTGCACTCGCCGTTCCTCAATCCGGCGAAGTACGGCGGCGCCGGTGCCAGGAACCTCGAGGGCTTCCTCTTCCCCGACACCTTCGAGCTCGAAAGGGGCGCGCCCGCGTCGGACCTTGTCCAGCTCCAGCTGCGGGACTTCAAGCGGCGAATCGCCGGTGTCGATATGAGCTACGCCCGCTCCAAGAACCTGACCACCTACGACGTGCTGACGATCGCCTCGATGGTCGAGCGCGAGGCTCAGCTGGAGAGCGAGAGGCCGCTGATCGCCGCCGTCATCTACAACCGCCTGCACGAAGGGATGACGCTCGGCATCGACGCCACGATCCGCTTCGCGACGGGAAACTACACCGAGCCGCTGAGCGAATCCGAACTCGCGGTCGACTCCCCCTACAACACGCGCCTCAACTCCGGTCTGCCGCCGGGGCCGATCGGCAATCCCGGGCTGGCTTCGATCGAAGCGGCCGCCCGCCCTGCGAAGGTCGACTACCTGTTCTACGTCGTCAAGCCCGGCACCTGCGGCGAACACTCGTTCACCGCGAGCGAAGCGCAGTTCGACGAAGACGTGGCCCGCTACGAAGAGGCGCGCGAAGCGGCGGGCGGGCAGTCGCCGGACACCTGCGGCGAATGAGAAGGCTCGCCGTCATAGCCCATCCGGTAGGGCATTCGCGCTCGCCGGCGATGCAGAATGCGGCGCTCGCCGCGCTGGGCCTGGACGGAGAGTGGTCCTACGAGGCGATAGACGTCGACCCCGGCGGCTTCGAGCAGCGGGTGCGGGAGATGATCGGGGAAGGCTTCGTCGGGGCCAACGTGACCGTGCCGCACAAGGGCTCCGCCATGGGCATCGCCGACATCCTCTCGGAGACGGCGCGGGAGATCGGCGCGGCAAACACGCTCAGCTTTGACGACGGGGAGATCGTCGCCGACAACACCGACGGCGACGGGCTGCTGGACGCACTGCCCGCTTCCCCAAGCAGCGGACGTGCCCTCGTCCTCGGCGCCGGCGGCGCCGCGCGCGCCGTCGTCTGGGCGCTGCTTCGCGAGGGAGCCGACGTCGACGTCTGGAACCGCACCGAGTTGCGCTCGCAGCATCTCTGCGCCGAGCTCGGGGGCCATCCGGTCGAGGAGCCCGAGCAGGAGGACTATGACCTCCTCGTCAATTCGACCTCGGTGGGTCTCAGCGACGAGGATCCCTTCGCCGAGCTGCCGATGCGCCCGGACGGCTTCCGCGACGGCCAGACCGTCGTCGACCTGGTCTACTCCGGACCCGGACGGCTGCTCGAGGCCGCTCAGGAGGGTGGCGCGGCCGTGGTCGACGGCATCGAGATCCTGGTCCGGCAGGGAGCCCGCTCGCTGCGGATCTGGACCGGGCTCGAGCCGCCGCTCGAGGTGATGCGCGCCGCGGCCCGAGGCTGAGCCTGGCCGCGCCTATAGCCTGCAACAACCATGAGCACGCGCTTTCGCTTCACCACGGCCGGCGAGTCGCACGGCCCCGGCCTGGTGGCGATCGTCGAGGGGATGCCGGCCGGCCTCGAGCTCGACCGCGAGGCACTCGACCGGGACATGACCCGGCGGCAGCTCGGCCACGGGCGCGGCGGCCGCATGAAGATCGAGTCCGACTCGGTCGAGATCCGCTCCGGGGTGCGGCACGGCCGCACGCTCGGCAGCCCGGTCGCCGTGCTGGTGGCGAACCGTGACTACGCCAACTGGGAGGAGCGGATGAGCCCCTGGCCCGTGGACGCCGATGTCGAGGAGGTCCACCTTCCCCGGCCCGGCCACGCGGACCTGGTCGGCGCGCAGAAGTACGGCCACAGCGACATTCGCAATGTCCTCGAGCGCGCCAGCGCCCGCGAGACTGCGGCGCGGGTGGCGTCGGGCTCGCTGGCCCGCGGCTTCCTCAGCGCGCTGGGGGTGAGCGTCCACAGCCACGTCACCCAGATCGCCACGGTGCGCGCCGCAGAGCGCCCCGAGCTCGGCCCCGATGACTTCGCCCGGGTCGACGAGGATCCCGTCCGCTGCCTCGACCCAGAGGCGAGCGCGGCGATGGTGGAGGAGATCGACCGGTTGCGCAAGGAGAACGAGAGCCTTGGCGGAAGCTTCGAGGTGCGGGCGTTCGGCCTCGTCCCGGGCCTCGGGTCTCACATCTCATGGGAAGAGCGGCTCGATGGGCGCCTGGCGGGCGCCGTCACCTCGATCCAATCGGTCAAGGGCGTCGCAATCGGCGAAGCGTGGGACGTCGCCGGGCGGCCGGGCTCGGAGGCACACGACGAGATCTTCTGGTCCGAGGAGCGGGGCTACCACCGGGAGACCAACCACGCGGGTGGCCTCGAGGGCGGAATGACGAACGGTCAGCCACTCTCTGTGCGCGCGGCGATCAAGCCGATCTCGACCCTGACCAAGCCGCTGCGCTCGGTCGACACCGAGACCAAGGAGCCCGCCCAGGCGCTGCGCGAGCGCACCGACTCGACCGTCGTCCCGGCCGCCGCCGTCGTCGCCGAGGCGATGGTCTGCCTGACCCTCGCCCGCGCCTACCGCGAGAAGTTCGGCGGCGACCACATCGACGACGTGCTCGCCGCCGTCGACGCGTACAAGACGCGCATCGACTTCCGGGGCTGAGCGGTGGGGCGGTCCCTGGTCTTCATCGGATTCATGGGGGCCGGCAAGTCGACGGCGCTGGCTGCCGCCCGCGACGCGGGCCTGGAGGCCATCGAGACCGATGGCTTGATCGAGCAGAAGGCGGGGATGAAGATCTCCGAGCTCTTCGACGAGCACGGCGAGGAGGCGTTCAGGGCGCTGGAGGCGGAAGTCGTCTGCGCCGCGCTGGAGTCCGCCGACGGCGCCGCGGTCGCGCTCGGCGGCGGCAGCGTCCTCTCCGAGCCGGTGCGGCGGGCGCTTGCCGACCACGTCGTCGCCTGGCTGCAGGTCGACGCGACGCGGGCCTGGCAGCGGATCTCCCACAGCGACCGGCCGCTGGCCGGCAACCGGGAGGGAGTCAAGGATCTGCTGGCGGAGCGCCTGCCGCTGTACGAGGGTCTCGCCGACGCGGTCGTGCCGCCGGGGGATCGCGGCCTGCTCGTGCGCGCGATGCCGTCGCTGATCGCGCTGACCGAGCTGCCCGCCGGGACCAGGATGCTCTGGGCGGCGAGCGCCTCGGGCGAGTACCCCGTCTTCGTCGGCAAGGGCCTGCTTGGCGCCGGGGAGGGCCGCTGGTGGCCGCTGGCCGGGCGGCGCTTCTGCGTCAGCGACGCGACGGTGGCGGGCCGCTACGCGGAGACGCTCGGGCC
>DASXAR010000079.1:0-2148 GCA_036406595.1 Solirubrobacterales bacterium
GGCCGGTGGCGTCGGCGTTCTTGCGAAGCGGCTCGACGAGGCAGGGGTGCTGCATCGCGACGCGATCACCGTCACCGGGCGGACGATCGGCGAGGAAGCCGAAGCGTCCACGGAGACCGAGGGCCAGGAGGTCGTCCGGCCGCTCTCGGATCCGCTCAAGCCGACGGGCGGCCTGGTGATCCTGCGGGGCAACCTGGCCCCCGAGGGCTGCGTCGTCAAGGTCGCGGGCGAGGAGCGCCGCAACCACACTGGGCCGGCGCGGGTCTTCGGCTCAGAGGAGGAGTGCTTCGCCGTGGTCGAGCAGCAGGGGATCAAGCCCGGCGACGTCGTGGTGATCCGTAACGAGGGCCCCGCGGGCGGCCCCGGGATGCGGGAGATGCTTCAGGTCACCGCCGCCCTGGTGGGCGAGGGCATCGGCGATCAGGTCGCATTGCTCACCGACGGCCGCTTCTCCGGCGCAACCCACGGGCTGATGGCCGGCCACGTCGCCCCCGAGGCGAACCGTGGCGGCCCGATCGCCGCGGTCCAGGACGGCGACGAGATCACGATCGACATCGACGCCCGCCGGCTCGACGTCGACCTCCCGGACGAGGAGATCGCGAAGAGGGTGGAGGCGTATGAGCCCCCCGAGCCTCGCTACAAGCGCGGGGTGATGGCGAAGTACGCCGCGTCGGTCTCGAGCGCCTCCGAGGGCGCGGTCACCAGCTAGTCCCGCCATCGACCGGCCGGTACCCTCGCTCGCGTGCCAACCCCGCCGCTCAGTCCCTTGCTTTCCCCGGCGCAGGTCGAGGCGCTCGCTGAACGCGGCGAGGAGCTCACGGCCGCCGAGGGCGAGTACCTGTTCCGCATCGGAGACGCGAGCTATCCGCTGATCATCGTCCTCGAGGGCGAGGCAGCGATCCTGGACGGCGCTGGCAAGGAGATCGCCCGACAGGGCCCGGGCGGCTTCCTCGGCGAGATGAACCTGCTCACCGGGCAGACCGTCTTCGTGGACTGCGTGGTGACCGAGCCCATGCGCTACATCGCCGTCGACCGCCACGACCTGCGCCCGCTGCTCTTCGAGGACGCCGCGCTGGCGGACATGCTGCTGAGCCACTTCATCAGGCGCCGCGAGATTCTCCAGCAACGCGAGGGCATCGGATTCGAGGTCATCGGACCGCGCTCCTCTGACTCCACTCGCCGGCTGATCGAGTACGCGCGGCGGGGCCGGCTACCACACATCTGGCGCGACCCGGAGCGCGGCGACGATCCCGAGGCAACCGCCCTGGCGGACGGGCTCCAGCCGACGGAAATGCCGCTGGTTCGCCTCCCGGGGGGGACCGAGCTTCGCAACCCGAGCAACGGCCAGCTCTCGCGAGCGCTCGGGATCGGACTCGAGCTCGGGCCCCTCGAAGAAGTGGACCTGGCGGTGATCGGCGGCGGTCCGGCGGGCCTGGGCGCGGCGGTCTATGGGGCTTCCGAGGGACTGGCCACCCTGGTTGTCGACAGCGCCGTGCTCGGGGGACAGGCCGGCGCCTCGCGCCGGATCGAGAACTACCTGGGCTTTCCGGCAGGGATCAGCGGCTCCGAGCTGACCAGCCGCGCGATCACCCAGGCGCGCAAATTCGGCGCGCGCACGGCGACGCCCTACCGGGCGGTCGCGCTCGAGCCGGGCAACGGCACCCACCGCATCGAACTCGACGACGGGCACGAAATCGTCGCGCGGGCCGTCGTCCTGGCGACCGGCGCCGACTACCGGCGCATTCCATGCGAGAGCCTCGAGGAGTACGAGGGCCTGAGTGTCTTCTATGCGGCGGGTCCTCCAGAGGCGGGCTCGTGCGGCGGCAACCGAGTGGGAGTCGTCGGCGGTGGCAACTCAGCCGGTCAGGCAGCGGTCTGGCTGGCTCGCGGCGGCGCGCTCGTGACGCTCCTTCACCGGCGAGCCGCCCTCCGCGAGACGATGTCCGACTACCTGATCGCTGAGCTCGATCGCTACGGCGTCGCGGTGCGCGATAACAGCGAGGTCGCCGAGGTGCACGGAGAGGACGGCCAGCTCGAGGCCGTGACGCTGAAGGACGGCGAACGGGTCCCGTTCAGCTACCTGTTCTTCTTCCTGGGCGCGGATCCGTGCACCGATTGGGTTGGCGACACCCTGGCAAGGGACGAGCA
>DASXAR010000080.1:0-4475 GCA_036406595.1 Solirubrobacterales bacterium
CGATCCCGATGGACGACTGGAGCCAGGAGGCCGATCCCGACCGCACCGCCGGCGCGCTCGCGCGCAGGGTCAGCGGCCGGACCGCGCCCGACGCCGGCGCGCTGACCGCGCTCGCCGACCGGCTCTCGGCGGCGCAGCATCCGGTGTTCGTCGCCGGCCCCGAGATCGACTCGTCCGGCGGCTGGGATGCGGCGGTCGCCCTGGCCGAGAAGCAGCGCCTGCCGGTCTGGGCCAGCCCGGCGACCGGCGGCATCCGGCTCGGCTTCCCCGAGGGGCACCCCAACTTCCGCGGCGTCCTGCCGCCGGCGATCGGCCCGGTCGGCCAGACGCTCGAGGGCCACGACCTGATCGTCGTCGCCGGCACCTCGGTCTTTCCCTACTACCCCCATATCCCCGGCCCGCTGCTGCCGGAGGGGGCGAAGCTGGTCGCGATCACCAGCGACCCCGACGAGGCGGTGCGGGCGCCGATGGGCGAGGCGATCGTCGCCGACGTCGGCCTCACCCTGGCGGCGCTGCTGGAGGCGGTGCCGGATTCCTCGCGCCAGGCGCCGGAGCCGAACCCGGGGCCGCAGGAGATCCCTGCGTCGGACCCGCTCAACTCCTCGACGGTGCACAGCGCCCTCGCCGAGGTCTTCCCCGAGGACGGCATAGTGGTGCTGGAGTCCCCGGCGAGCACCCTCGCCCTTCGCAACCAATTGCGCCTCTCACGGCCGGGCGGCTACTACTTCAGCTCCGGCGGCGGCCTCGGCTTCGGGCTCCCTGCATCTATCGGCGTGCAGCTCGCGCAGCCGGACCGCCCTGTGGTCTGCGTGCTCGGCGAGGGCTCGGCGCAGTACGCGATCACCGGCCTCTGGACCGCCGCCGCCTACGGGGTGCCGGTCACCTTCCTCATCCTCAACAACTCCGAGTACGCGATCCTCAAGTGGTTCGCCGAGATCGAGCAGGTGGACGGCGCGCCCGGCCTCGACCTGCCGCAGATGGACGTCGCCGCCGTGGCGGCCGGCTACGGCGTCGCCTCCCGGCGGGTCGAAGGCCGCGACGAGGTCCGGGAGGCCCTCTCCCAGGCCCTCTCATCCTCGAGCCCGGAGTTGATCGAGGTCCCGGTCGCTGCGGGAATGTCGCTGTTCTGATCCTCGATCGCTCAGGCCCGGGCGATGACGAAATGGAACTCGTTCTGGAGCCGGTACCCACCCTCCGGGGTTCGCTGCGGCTCGAGGCCCTCGACGATCCTCCGGCGCACCTCCTCCTCGCGGTCGGGCCCGACCAGAGCGGCGATGCCCGCCGGCGCCAGCATCGCCCGTCCCAGCGCCTCCCGGTCGGAGAACTCGTAGGCCCAGCGGAGGTCGAAGGTCGACGCGGGATCGAGGCCGGCCTCGACCGCGACCGCCTCGAGCGCTCCCGGTCGCCACAGCTCGGGCTCAGCCGGCGCATCGGGCGGGCGCGGCGGCAGGTAGGGGCGGACGATCTCCTTCATCGCCTCGAGGTCGCAGCGCTCGTGCGCGCCCCAGACCTGGATGACGACGGCGGCGCCGGATTTGGCCACCCGTCCGGCCTCGCGCAGCGCCGTGACCATGTCGGTGGCGAAGAAGAACGAGTTGAATCCGGTGACGAGGTCGAACCGATCATCGTCGAAGGGCAGCGCCTCCATCTCGCCGAGCCGCAGATCCGCCTCCGGCACCCGCTTTCGGGCAAGCTCGAGGAGCGCCGCGGACGCATCGACGCCGAATGCTCTCGCCCCGCGGTCGGCGGCGAGGCGGAGGAAGACCCCGCTGCCGCAGCCGATGTCGAGAACGGTGGCGCCCGCCTCGACCCCGACCTCGCTCAGGGCCGCCTCGTAGGTCGGTGTCTGCTGCTCTTCGCTCGCCGCCCAATCGCGGGGCCGCGCTCCCCAAAGCGGCCCCCATCTCTCGGCACTTCCCGTGAGGGGCGTTGCGCTCATCGTCCGCTCCTCTCCTTAGACTATGTTCCGTAGTTATAAACTATGAAACAGAGCAATGTCAAGCGATGAGCTGAGCCTCTTCTCCTACGAGATCCTGGGCCTCGTCGGTGAGGGGGGTGCCGGCGCCCACGATCTGCTGCGGCTGGCGCGCCGCGGCCGGATGCTCGCCTGGGCGGGGGAGAGCCAGTACTACACCGAGCCGAAGCGGCTTGCCCGGCTCGGTTACCTATCCGCCAGCACGGAGCCGGGCAAGACGAGGCCCCGCACCGTCTATTCGCTCACCGAAAAGGGCCTCGAGGCGCTGCGCGACCATGCGGCCGAGCCGGTCACCTTCACCCCGCTGAAGAGCGACGCGCTTCTGCGCCTTCTGATCTGCGACCTGGTCGGCGAGCAGGTCACGCGCGAGAGCATGTCGACCCTGCGGGAGGACATAGACGACCTGCGCGAGCGGGTCGAGGACGCCGAACGGACCGCGGCCGACCTGCCCCACCGCGAGAAATACCTGCTGCTCGTGACCGGCTTCCTCAACCGGCTGCTCGACCTGCATCTCGAGCTGGTCGAGGAAGTCGAGCAGCAGCTGTCGGGCGGGCGGCGCTCAGCGCGCAGCGGATGAGGCCGTCGCGGATCCCCGCTCGTCGGCCTCCGTCTCGATCTCGCGCACGACTCCGGTCATGTTCCGGTCGCTGTCGAGACGACGGTCGAGCATCGGGTTGAGGATGCCCCTCAGCGCGGAGACGAACCGCCACCAGCGTGGCGCGAAGATCCGCGGCGCCCGCTCCTCGATGCCGCGGACGACCGCGGCTGCCGCCTCGCTCGGCTCGATCCGTGCCCGGGTGAACTTCGGCAGCTGCTCCTGGATCCGGCCGAAATGCCGCTGCTCGGCGGCGTCCTGGACCATCTTCGTGTCCACCCAGCCGAAGTAGGCGACGCTTGCGCTCGACCCGAGCGGGGTCAGCTCGGCCCGCAGCGAGCGGCCCAGCGACTCGACCCCGGACTTGGCGGCCGCATAGGGGCTGTTGAGGACCCCGTTGGCGAACGCGTAGACCGAGGAGACGACGACGACGTGACCGCGCCGCTCGACCACCTGAGGGAGCGCGGCGCGCACGGTCCGCCACACCCCGAGCAAATCGACCTCGAGGACGCGCTCCCATTCCTCTGTGCCGATGCCTCTGATCGTCGCCATCTCCTTCTGCGCGATCCCCGCATTGGCGACGACGACGTCGAGGCCGCCGAAGCGCTCGACGGTCGCGTCCACCGCCCGCATCATCGCCCCATGGTCGGTGACGTCGGCGCCGATCCCGATCGCCCGCTCGCCGATCCTCTCAGCCGCCTCGCACGCCTGATTCTCGTCGAGATCGAGGACGGCGACCGAGGCGCCGCGAAGGTGCATCTGGCGGGCGGTCTCGTACCCGATCCCGCGGGCCGCGCCGGTGACCAGCGCCACCTTTCCGTTCAGGTCGAAGGCCGGCATCCGGCTGCCACCCTACCCGCTCCTAGAATCACCTGCCTGTGACCGCGGAGCGACCGAGCGTGCATATTTGATTCTTCGCGAGGGAGCGAAGCGGGAACGTTTGTGATGCCGAAATTCAAGCCTGTCGACCCAAAACAGTCCTTCCCCGAGCTCGAGGACCGGATCCTCTCGCGCTGGCGCGAGCGAGACGTCTTCCGGCGCTCGCTCGCCGCCCGCGAGGGGGCCGAGGTCTGGAGCTTCTACGAGGGCCCGCCGACCGCGAACGGGCGGCCCGGCTCCCACCACGTCCTCGCCCGCGTCTTCAAGGACGTCTATCCGCGCTACCGCTCGATGTGCGGCTATCGGGTCCCCCGCAAGGCGGGCTGGGACTGCCACGGCCTTCCGGTCGAGCTCGAGGTCGAAAAGGAGCTCGGGATCACCAGCAAGCAGGAGATCGAGGAGCACGGGATCGCAGAGTTCAACCAGCGCTGCCGCGAGTCGGTCTTCGAGTACGTCGAGGAGTGGAACCGGCTGACCGAGCGGATCGGGTTCTGGATCGATCTCGACGACCCCTACGTCACCCTCGACGACCCCTACATCGAGTCGGTCTGGTGGTCGCTGCGCAGGCTCTGGGACGCGGACCTCCTCTACGAGGGACACAAGGTCGTCCCGTACTGCCCGCGCTGCGGGACCGCGCTCTCCTCGCACGAGGTCGCGATGGGCTATGAGGACGTCGAGGACCCGAGCGTCTACGTCAAGTTCCCGGTCACGGGCGTGCCGCCCAACGACGAGATCCCCGAGTCCCCGGTCGAGCCAGGCGACAACCTGCTGATCTGGACGACCACGCCGTGGACGCTGATCTCCAACGCGGCGGTCGCCGCCGGCCCCGAGATCGAGTACGTACGGGCGAGGCTCGGCGGCGAGGTGCTGGTCCTCGCCCGCGACCTCGTCGAGCGCGTCCTCGGCGAGGAGGCGGAGATCCTCGGCCACTTCCCGGGGTCCGCCCTCGCCGGCGTCTCCTACGAGCCGCCCTTCTCCTACGTCTCGGACTTTGGGCCGCGCGGCCACACGGTCCTCGAGGCCGAT
>DASXAR010000081.1:0-12256 GCA_036406595.1 Solirubrobacterales bacterium
GAGGGGCGCCAGGGCAAGGGCGGCCGCACCCATCTCGTCAGCCCGACGATGGCCGCCGCGGCCGCCGTCGAGGGCCATTTCGTCGACATCAGGGACTGGAGCTGAGATGAGGCCGATCGACATCATCGAGGGCAAGGTGTCGGTGCTGGAGCGCGCCGACGTGGACACCGACCAGATCATTCCCAAGCAGTTCCTCAAGCGGGTCGAGCGGACTGGCTTCGGCGAGTTCCTCTTCTACGACTGGATCCGCGACGGCGAGATCGAGCTGGAGCCGAACCCGATCCTCGTCACCGGTCGCAACTTCGGCTGCGGCTCCTCGCGCGAGCACGCCCCCTGGGCGCTCGAGGACTTCGGCTTCCGGGCGATCGTCGCGCCCTCCTTCGCCGACATCTTCTATTCCAACTGCACGAAGATCGGGCTGCTGCCGGCGATCCTCGACGAGGAGCACTGCCGCGCCGTCGCCGAGGCCGGCGAGGCGCGCATCGACGTCGACGACGAGACGGTCAACTGCGCCGCCGGCGTCTTCGAGTTCCAGATCGAGCCAGACGTCAAGCATCGCCTGCTGGGCGGCCTCGACGACATCGGCATCACGCTCGAGAGCGCGGGGGCGATCGATGCCTTCGAGCGATCCGGCGCCGCCGAGCTCGGCCCGGTGACGACCGCGCTCTGAGGCCATGTCGGTCGAGGGCCCTCGCGGGCCGATCGAGTGGGACGCCGAGACCTACGACGAGGTCTCCGACCCGCAGTTCAGCTGGGGGACGGAGGTGCTCGGGCGGCTGGAGCTGGCCGGCGACGAGGATGCGCTCGACGCCGGCTGCGGCTCCGGCCGGGTGACGGCCGAGCTGGCCAAGCGGGTGCCGGCCGGCAGCGTCCTCGCCGTCGACGGCTCCGCGGCGATGATCGAGAAGGCCCGCGAGCGGCTCGGCGAGACGGCCTCCTACCTGGTGGCCGACCTCGCCGAGCTGCGCCTCGCCGAGCCGGTCGACCTCGTCTTCTCGACGGCGACCTTCCACTGGATTCCCGACCACGAGCGCCTCTTCGCGCGGCTGCGTGAGTCACTGCGCCCCGGCGGGCGCCTCGTCGCCCAGTGCGGCGGGCGGGGGAACATCGGCGAGCACGCGACGGTGTCGGCGGAGGTCGCCGCGCTGCCCGAGTTCGCGCCCTACCTCGACGGCGCCCCTGCGCTCTGGAACTACGCCGGCCCGGAGGAGACCGAAGCGCGGCTGCGCGCAGCGGGCTTCGCCGAGGCCCGCTGCTGGCTCGAGCCCAAGCCGGTTGTGCCCGCGGATCCGCTCAGGTTCACGATGACGGCGACGCTTGGCGCCCACCTCGACCGTCTGCCGGAGGAGCTGCGCCGGCCTTTCGCGGAAGCGATCGTCGAGCGGTCCGGCAAGCCGTTCACCCTCGAGTACGTCCGCCTCAACATCGAGGCTAGAGTGCGCGGTCGGTGAGCGAGAGGCCGCACATAGTCCTGCTGCCCGGCGACGGGATCGGCCCCGAGATCGTCGGCGCCGCGCGCCGCCTGCTCGAGGCGTTGGGCGGGTTCGAGTTCGACGAGCACCCGATGGGCGGCTGCTCGATCGACGCCCACGGCACGGCGCTCACCGACGAGGTCCTCGCCGCCTGCCGCGGCGCCGACGCCGTCCTGCTCGGCGCCGTCGGCGGGCCCAAATGGGACACCACCGACCCCAGCGCGCCGCGCCCCGAGCAGGGCCTGCTCGGCCTGCGCAAGGGGATGGGCCTCTACGCCAACCTGCGCCCGGTGCGGCCGAGCCCGGCCCTGGTCGGCGCCAGCCCACTGCGCGAGGAGCGCATCGCCGGCACCGATCTGCTCGTCGTCCGCGAGCTGACCGGCGGCATCTACTTCGGCGATTCCGGCCGCGACGGCGACTCCGCCCACGACACCTGCGAGTACTCAGCGGCCGAGGTCGAGCGCATCGCCCGCGTGGGCTTCGAGGCCGCGCAGCGCCGCGCTGCGGGCTCGGGCCGCAAGCCGCGCGTCACCTCGGTCGACAAGGCCAACGTGCTGGAGACCTCGCGGCTCTGGCGCGAGGTGGTTGGCCGCGTCGCACCCGACTACCCCGAGGTCGAGCTCGACCACCTGCTGGTCGACAACGCGGCGATGCAGCTGGTCTCCCGCCCGGCCGAGTTCGACGTGATCGTCACCGAGAACCTCTTCGGCGACATCCTCAGCGACGAGTCGGCGATGCTCACCGGCTCGCTCGGGATGCTGCCCTCGGCAAGCCTCGGCGCCGACGGAGAGCCGGGACTCTTCGAGCCCGTGCACGGCTCGGCCCCGGACATCGCGGGCAAGGGCATCGCCAACCCGCTCGCCACGATCCTCTCGGCGGCGCTGCTGCTTCGCCATGGGTTGGGACGGGGTGAAGACGCCGAGCGGATCGAGCGAGCAGTGGATTCGGTCCTCGAGGAGGGCCTGCGGACCCCCGACCTGCTCGGGGGCACTCTGCTTCCGCCCCCGGTGTCGGAGCGCCCGGCGCAGGAGCGTGAGGTGGGGACCACGGAGATGACGGATGCCGTGCTGGCGGCGCTCTGAGCTCGAGGCTCCCGGCCCCATCGGGCATACTTCCGGGCCATGGAGAAGGCTGAGCTGATCTGGCAGAACGGGGAGTTCGTGCCCTGGGGTGAGGCAAAGGTTCACGTCCTCACCCACGGCCTTCATTACGGAACCGGGGTCTTCGAGGGGATCCGCTGCTACGAGACCGAGCGCGGGCCCGCCGTCTTCCGCCACCGCGAGCATCTCGAGCGCCTCGAGAAGTCGGCGGAGCTCTATTACTTCGAGCTCCCCTACTCGGCCGAGCAGCTGCGCGAGGCGACACACGAGCTGATCCGACGCAACGGCCTCAAGTCCTGCTACATCCGGCCGCTCGCCTTTCGCGGCTACGGCGAGATGGGCCTCTACGCGAAGGACGCCCCGATCGAGACGATCATCGCCGTCTGGCCCTGGGGCGCCTATCTGGGAGAGGACGGCAAGAAGCGCGGGATCCGCACCAAGGTCTCCTCCTGGCGGACGATCGGCGGCGACAGCCTGATTCCTCACGCCAAGGCATCCGGGCAGTACCTCAACTCGATCCTCGCCAAGACGGAGTCGGCGAACGCCGGCTACGACGAGGCGATCCTGCTCGACCAGCACGGCTGCGTCTCCGAGGGGTCCGGGGAGAACGTCTTCGTCGTGCGCGACGGCGTCATCTGCACCCCCGGACACACCTCGGCGATCCTCGACGGGATCACGAGGGCGTCGGTGATCCAGATCGCGACGGACCTCGGCTACCGGGTCGAGGAGCGCGACATCGCCCGCTCCGAGCTGTATCTCGCGGACGAGGTCTTCCTGACCGGTACGGCCGCCGAGCTCGTCCCTGTGCGCGAGGTCGATGACCACCCGCTCGGCGATCCCGGCGAGATCACGCGGGTGATCCAGGCAAAGTTCGAGGAGGCGCTCCGCGGTCGCGCCGAGGAGTACCTCGAGTGGCTCGACTTCATCGAGGTCGGGGCCGAGACGGACGAACGGAGTAAGGTGGGCCAGTGATGCACTCCTCCTTCGAGGCAATCGGGCGAATTACCGCAGCCGCCTAGCGGCTGGCGCCGCGCTGCGCGCAAGGCGGGCCCGACGGGCCCTCTCCCCGATTCCCCTCGAATTGAAAGGCATCAGATGGAACAGGTGAAGCTCTACGACACGACCTTGCGCGATGGCATGGGTGGGCCCGGCATGTCGCTCTCGGTCGGGGAGAAGCTGAAGGTGGTGCGCGCCCTCGGCGAGCTCGGGGTGCACTTCATCGAGGCGGGCTTCCCCAGCTCCAACCCGAAGGAAGCGGAGCTCTTCGAGCGGCTCAGTGAGGTCGAGCTCGAGCGGGCGACGATCTGCGCCTTCGGCATGACCCGCCGCCGCGACCGCACCGCGGCGGAGGACGAGGCATTGGGGGTGCTCGTCTCCTCCTTCGCCCCGGTGGTCTGCCTCGTCGGCAAGAGCTGGGGCCTGCACCTCGAGAAGGTGACGAAGGTCTCGGCCGACGAGAACCTGGCGATGATCGCCGACTCGGTCGCGTTCTGCCGCGAGGCGGACAAGCGCGTCGTCTTCGACGCGGAGCACTTCTTCGACGGCTATCGCGACGACCCCGCCTACGCGGTCGAATGCGCCCGGGCCGCCGCTGAGGCGGGCGCCGAGAACGTGACGCTCTGTGACACCAACGGGGGAAGCCTGCCCCAGTACGTCGGCGATACGACCGCGGCGGTCCTTGAGGCGCTGGGCACCGGAATCGAGGTCGGCATCCACACCCACAACGACGCCGAGTGCGCGGTGGCCAACTCGCTGGCGGCGGTCGCCGCCGGGGCGCGGCTCGTGCAGGGGACCGTGAACGGCTACGGCGAGCGCTGCGGCAACGCGAACCTGGCGTCGATCCTGCCGGCGCTGCAGCTGAAGATGGGCTTCGACGTGGTCCCCGCCGATCGGCTCGAGAGGCTCACGCAGACCAGCCACTACCTCGACGAGCTCTGCAACATGAGCCCCGATCCCGACCAGCCCTACGTCGGCCGCAACGCGTTCGCCCACAAGGCGGGCATGCACGCGGCCGGGGTCGCGGCGGACGCCCGAACCTTCGAGCACCTCAACCCCGAGACGGTCGGCAACGCGCGCGAGATCCTCGCCTCGGAGCTCTCGGGCAAGGCGACGATCCGCACCCAGGCCGAGCAGGCGGGCCTGCAGATCGACGACGGGACCGCCGAGCGCGCCGTCGAGGCATTGAAGCAGCGCGAGCATCGCGGTTACCACTACGAGGCGGCTCCCGCCTCCTTCGAGCTGCTGCTGCGCCGGGAGGCGGGCAGCTATCAGCCGCTCTTCGAGCTGGAGAGCTTTCGGGTGGTGACGGAGAAGCGTGCCGACGGCAGGGTCGAGACCGAGGCGACGATCAAGGTCAGGGTCGATGGGGAGCGATACCTGCGCGTGGCCGAGGGGAACGGGCCGGTGAACGCGCTCGACCGGGCGCTTCGGTCGGCGATCGCCGACCGATACCCGCACCTCGCAGACATCGAGCTGACCAACTACAAGGTTCGTATCCTCGACGAGAGCCACGGCACCGGGGCGGTGACCCGGGTCCTGCTCGATTCCTTCGACGGGGAGCGCGAGTGGGGGACGATCGGAGTCTCGGAGAACATCATCGAGGCCTCCTGGGAAGCGCTCGTCGACTCGCTCGAGTACGCCTTCCAACCGCGCGCCGAATGAGCGAACCACCTGAGACTGAGCCAATTCCGCTCGCCCTCCCCGACCTCGGCGAGCGGGAGGAGGAGCTGGCGCTGCAGGTCCTTCGCTCGGGCAGGCTCTCGCTCGGGCCGGTCGTGGAGAGTTTCGAGGCCGACTTCGCTGCTTGGCTGGGGGTGGGGGACGCGGTGGCCGTCTCCAGCGGCACCGCGGCGCTGCACCTGGGGGTGCGGGCGCTCGGCTGGGGGGCGGGAGACGAGGTCCTGACCAGCCCCTTCAGCTTCGTCGCGTCGGCGAATTGCCTCCTCTACGAGGGGGCACGGCCCGTATTCTGCGACGTCGACCCCGAGAGCCTCGACCTCGACCCGGAGGCCGCGGCGGCCGCGGTCACGGAGCGGACCGCGGGCATCCTGCCCATTCACATCTTCGGCTACCCCGCCGCGATGCCCGAGCTCGAGGCCGTGGCGTCACGGGCGGGCCTCGGCCTCCTCGAGGACGCCTGCGAGGCGCTCGGCGCCGTCGACTCGGAGGGGCGCCGGGTCGGCGGCCGCGGGAACCCGGCGGCCTTCGCCTTCTACGCCAACAAGCAGATGACCACGGGGGAGGGCGGAATGCTCGTGCCCTCGAGCCCCGAGGTAGCCGCGCGGCTGCGAAGCGAGCGCAATCAGGGGCGGGCACCCGACATGGGCTGGCTCGACCACGCCGGGCTCGGCTACAACTACCGCCTCTCCGAGCTTGCCGCGGCGCTCGGGGTCGCGCAGCTGGAGAAGCTCGACCGGATGCTCGAGCGACGCGCCGCGGTCGCCGCCCTCTATGAGCAGGGACTCACGGCGCTTGACGGGCTGAGGACCCCCTCGCCCGGCCGCGGGTCGGAGCGGCGCAGCTGGTTCGTCTACCCGGTGCGCCTGCCGGCCGGCGCGGACCGCGATGCGGCCATCGCCCATCTCGCCGGGCGGGGCGTCGCCTCGAAGGCCTACCTGCCGTGCATCCACCTCTTCCCGCACCTGCGCGCGCTCGGATATGGGGAGGGTCAGTTTCCCGTGGCCGAAGCCGCCTCCGCGCAATCGCTCGCGCTGCCGTTCTTCCCCGCGATGACCGAGGCTCAGGTCTCGCGGGTGTGCGAGTCTCTCGCCGACTTCCTGCGCTGATGTCCCGCTTCCGCAAAGACCCAGACCCGCGCTTCTGGCGCCTCAACCGCTCGATCGAGTTCGACTGGCGGCTGGCCCCGTACGACATCGATCAGTCGCAGGCGCACGCGCGCGCTCTCCGCCAGGTCGACGTCATCGACGACGAGGAGCAGGCGAAGATCGAGGCCGGCCTCGACCGCGTGCGGGAGCGGATCGGCGCCCACGGCTTTCAGTTCGAAGACGCCGACGAGGACATCCACATGGCGATCGAGCGGCTGCTCGGCGAGGAGATCGGTGCCCTGGCGGGGAAGCTCCACACCGGCCGCTCCCGCAACGACCAGGTCGCCACCGACGTGGCGATGGTGGTGCAGGCGCACTCGCTGCGAGCGATCGAGCTCGCCGGCGCGGTGATGGAGCGCCTGCTCGAGCTCGCCGAGCGCCACCGCGACTGGGCCATGCCCGGCTACACGCACCTGCAGCGAGCGCAGCCGGTCTACCTCGGCCATCACCTTCTTGCCTACTTCTGGATGCTGGCGCGCGACGTTCTGCGCTTCCAGTTCGCGCTCGACGGCGCGTCGGTGATGCCGCTCGGCTCAGGCGCGCTGGCCGGCGTCAACTGGGAGCTCGACCGCCGCGCGGTCGCCGAGGACCTCGGCTTCGAGCACGTCAGTCCCAATTCGATGGACGGTGCCTCCAACCGGGACTTCGTGCTCGACTACCTCTCGGGCGCCTCGATCTGCGCGATGCACCTGTCGCGGCTCGGCTCCGAGATCGTGATGTGGTCGAGCAGCGAGTTCGGCTTCTGCGAGCTCGACGACTCGTTCTCATCCGGGTCGAGCATCATGCCGCAGAAGAAGAACCCGGACTCGGCGGAGCTGCTGAGAGCGAAGGCCCCCCGGGTCGCGGCCGACTTCGGCGCGCTGCTCGGCACCATGCACGCCCTGCCCCTCACCTACGGCAAGGACATGCAGGAGGACAAGGAGCCCCTGTTCGATGCCATCGACACGCTCGAGCTGAGCCTCGATGCGGCGGAGGGGATGCTCGCCGGGATCGAGTTCGACCGCGAGCGGCTCGCCCGGGCCTCCGGCGACGAGATGCTGGCCGCCACCGAGATCGCAGATCTGCTGGTCAGAAAGGGGGTTCCCTTCCGAGAGGCCCACGGCGTCGTCGGGGGCCTCGTTCGGGACGCGATCGAGCGCGAAAAGAAGCTGTCAGAGCTGACGCGGGAGGAGATCGCCGAGCGCTCCGAGCTCCTCGGCGAGGATTTCTACGAGGTTCTCCACAGCGAGAGCTGGCTCGAGTCGAAGCGGATCGAGGGGGGGACGAGCTCGAGCGCGGTCGAGGTCCAGCTCGAGCAGGCACGCGCGGCGCTGGCGGCGATCGGCGACAGAGTCGCCGCGGAGGGCGCAGGCGATCGGGCGAAGCGCGGACGGTGACGCTGACGGGAGAGGAGCAGCGCCTGGGGGCGTCGTTCTTCGACCGCTCCGTCCACCTCGTCGCCCGCGACCTGATCGGCTGCCGCCTCTTCCACGAAGGGCGCGGCGGGGTGATCGTCGAGACCGAGAGCTATGAGCGCGACGATCCGGCCTGCCACGCGTTCGTCGGCCTGACGGAGCGGACCGAGGTGCTCTTCGGGCCTCCCGGGCGGGCATACGTCTACCTCTCCTACGGCATCCACAACCTGCTGAACGCGGTCGCCGAGCCCGAGGGCGAGGCTGCGGCGGTGCTGATCCGCGCGCTCGAGCCGACCGCCGGGCTGGGGGAGATGCGCGAGCGAAGGGGGCCGAGGCCGGACGTCGAGCTCTGCTCGGGGCCGGGCAAGCTGACCGAGGCGCTTGGCATCGGGCTGAGTCGCAACGGCGCCGACCTCGGTGCGGATCCCTTCCTTCTCCTTCCCCGCGAGCCGGGCTGGGCCGGCGGAATCGTCGCCGGCCCACGCATCGGCATCACGAAAGCCGTCGATCGGCTCTGGCGCTTCTGCCTCGCCGGCAACCCGCACGTCTCCCGCCCCCGGCCGGAGGGCGGCTAGCCCGCCGTGATCCCGCCGCCGCTGCCGCTCGATTCGGGCGCGGAGGGGGTGGCTTCAGGCGCGGCTTCCGGTTCGGGTGCCGCTTCGGGTTCGCTCGGTTCCGCTTCGCTGGGTTCCGGTTCGGGGGCGGGTTCACTCGTTTCCGGTTCGGGGACGTAGGTTTCGCCTTCGCTCGGCGCGCCTTCCGACGGGGCGCCGGATGAGCCGCCCCCCTTGTCGGGCCTTTCGGCCGCGCGCTCGGCCTTGATTTCCTCCCAGGCGGATATGACGCTCGCCCAGATCAGCGCCGGGAAGGTGCCGCCCATCACCGGTCCCCCGCTGTAGAGGGTGGTCATCGGCGTCGTCGTGTCGGCGTAGCCGACCCACACGCAGGCGGTTACTTCTTCGGTACCGCCGCAGTACCAGGCATCGCCGTTGTTCTCGGTCGTCCCGGTCTTTCCCCACTGGCCGGTCGCGCCGATGTTCGCGTGGACACCGGTGCCGCTGCTGACCACGGTTTCGAGGATGCGCTTCGCTTCGAGTGCCGTGCCTTCTTCGATCACCTGATCGTGGAGGGAGTCGTTGTCTCCGCCCTTGATCACGTTGCCGTCCTGGTCTGTCACCTCCGTGTAGGCGACCGGGCTGTCGCCGGGGCGCGCCGCCAGGGTTCCGCTGACCCGGTCGCCGTCGTTGCCGAGCGTCGTGTAGGCGTACGTCCAACCGAGCGGCGTCGCGCCGATCTTCAGGCCGCCGAGCACCATCGCCGGGTTGGTCGATATCGGGTCGGCGTATCCCATCTTGTGAATCGTGCCGGCGATCGAGCGGGTTCGATCCTCGATCGTCTTCCCCTCGAGCCCTTCCAACGCCAACTGTGCATAGATCGAGTTGTCCGAGTAGGTGGTCGCGCATTCGATGCTGCACGAGCCGAGGTAGGAGTCCTCGTCGTTGTGGACGACGAACGTTTCCTGGCCATGCTTCCCGAAGTGGAATTCCTGCGGTGCCGATTCGTAGGTGGTGCTCGGCGAGATCCCCTCTTCCAGAGCCGTGACCAGCGTGAAGGGCTTGATGGAGGAGCCGGGCTGGCGGTGCCCCTGGGTCGCCAGGTTGAAGGGCTTCGTGTCGAAGTCGGGCCCCCCGACCATCGCCTTCACCCCGGCGGTTCTGTTTTCGATCACGACGACCGACGCAGTCGCCGGCAGGTAGCCCATGTAGGACCTGACCGCTTCTTCGGCGGCTTCCTGCAGGCGGAGATCAAGCGTCGACTTGACCTTGAGTCCGCCGAAGAAAGTCTTCGCTGCGCCGTAGCGTTCGACCAGCTGCTGGCGCAGCCAGGCGGTGAAGTAGGGGGCCTTGGAGTCGAGCCGGGGCGGCTCGATGTCGCTCGGCGAGGGAAGCGCCTGCTTTGTCCCTTCGGAGAACTGGGCCTGGGTGATGTAGCCCTGTTCGTACATCTTTTCCAGCACCAGATTGCGACGAGCGAGGGCGTTTTCGGGGAAGGCCTTCGGGTCGTAGGCGGAGGGGGAGGAGATGATCCCCGCCAGCATCGCCGCCTCCCAGGGCTCGAGTACGGCCGCACAGGGCTCCGAGGTGGTGCCGCAGCCGGGGTGGGCCCTGCCGAAGTAGGTGCGGGCGGCGGCCTCGATCCCATACGCGCCCTCGCCGAAGTAGATCGTGTTCAGGTACTCGGTGAGGATCTTGTCCTTGCTCCAGTGCCGCTCCAGCCGGTATGCGAGCGCCGCCTCGCGGAACTTCTCGAAGATCGTGCGGCTGCCCTGGGCGACGAGGGCGTTCTTGACGAACTGCTCGGTTATGGTCGAGGCGCCCTGGGCGGCGCTCTGGCTGAGGATGTCCTTGATCAGGGCCCGGCCGATGCCCTGGAAGTCGACGCCGTTGTGCTCGTAGAAGCGGGCGTCCTCGATCGAGACCACGGCGTTCTTGACGTTCGGCGAGATCTGGCCGGAGCTGAGCAGGATCTTGTTCTGATCGCTGGTCAGGGTTCCGATCGACGCACCGGAGGAGTCGAACACTTCGCTGTTCTTCGAGGCCTTGTACTGGGCGAAGTTGTAGATCGCCGGCAGGTCCTGCGAGACGGCCATCATCATCCCGAAGACCATCGAGACCACTGCGAGGACGCTGAGCCCGAGCAGAACAAAGAGTATGCGCAGCTTCTTGAGCCGCGGTTTGGAGGGCTTGGAGGGCTCCATCTAAAACCAAAGGGGCGGCCGGCAGGGGCCGCCGAGCGGAGGCGGCAGTCTAGCATTGCCGCCGATGAGCGCCGGTCGAGCAAGCGTGCATATCTTGTGTTCCGCGCAGCGAGAGAGGCGCGATCCGTCGTGACCCTGGACCTGAGGCGGAATGCAGTCGACGTGTTGCCTGAGGGGATGCTCGACGAGCAGCTGCGGGCGGGCAGGCCGCTGCGAGTCAAGCTCGGGATCGACCCGACGACCGCGGACATCCATCTCGGACACACCGTCGTCCTCGAGAAGCTGCGTGAGTTCCAGCTCGGGGGCCATCAGGTCGTCCTGATCGTCGGCGATTTCACGGCTCGGATCGGCGATCCCAGCGGCCGCTCCGAGCAGCGCCCGCTTCCGAGCGCCGAGGAGATCGAGGCCAATGCGGCCACCTACCAGGAGCAGGCCTTCAAGGTGCTCGACCGCGATCGCACGGAGGTGCGCTTCAACAGCGAGTGGCTGCGGATGCCGGCCGAGCAGCTGCTGGGCCTGCTGTCGCGCACCACGGTCGCCCGGCTGCTGGAGCGCGACGATTTCCAGAAGCGAATGGCCGCCGGCGCGCCGATCGCGGCGCTCGAGCTCCTCTATCCACTCCTTCAGGGCTATGACTCGGTGGCAATCGAGGCGGACGTCGAGCTGGGGGGGACGGACCAGAAGTTCAACCTGCTCTTCGCCCGCGACCTACAGGCCGGATATGGCCAGAGGCCGCAGTCGATCATGACGCTGCCGATCCTTGTCGGGATCGACGGAGTCCAGAAGATGAGCAAGTCGCTCGGCAACTACGTCGGGGTCACCGATCCCCCAGAGGAGATGTTCGGGCGGCTGATGCGGGTCCCCGACGAGGCGATGCCCGAGTACTTTCGCCTGCTACTGGGGGAGGAGGTGCCCGGCGGCCCTCCGAACAAGGCGAAGCGCCGGCTGGCGGCGCGAATCGTCGAGCGCTACCACGATGCGGCCGCGGCCGCCGCGGCGGAGGAGCATTTCGACCGGATCTTCGTGCGTCACGAGGCACCGGACCAGGTGGAGGACGTCGACCTCGGCCCGTATGTCGGAGGGGACGGGGTTCTGGTCCACCTGCCGCTGCTGATGGCCGATGCATTCGAGATCAGCTCGAGCGAGGCCCGGCGCCTGCTCAAGCAGGGCGGCGTGAAGCTGGATGGAGAGCCGCTTGACGCGAACGCGCTCGACGTCGAGGTCGATTCGCTTGACGGCAGGGTCCTCCAGGTGGGCAAGCGCCGCTTCCGCCGCCTGCGCGCCGGGGCCTAGTCAAAGGGGCCGCGCAGCGCTATACTCCCGCGTCCCTCTGGGAGAGGCCCATGCCCTCCCATGCGCGAAAAGCGGCGAGTCCCGCCGCCAAGAGGCGCAGCGGTCTTTGAAAACTGAGCAGCGTGCACTCCGCGGGCCAGATGGCCTGCGGATTGTTTGAGCCCGACCCAACCGACTCGTCAGCGTGCCGGTTGGTCTTTGATCTACCCGTCATGCCGGTCGCCGTGTATGTGTACCCGGCGACCTGCCAGGCATGGCAACTCTGTGTGAAGTACTTTCACGGAGAGTTTGATCCTGGCTCAGGACGAACGCTGGCGGCGTGCTTAACACATGCAAGTGGTGCGACGAACCAGGGCTTGCCCTGGGGCAAAGCCGCGAACGGGTGAGTAACACGTGGGTAACCTGCCCCGATGAC
>DASXAR010000082.1:0-21019 GCA_036406595.1 Solirubrobacterales bacterium
CCGTCGCAAGGACTTCGTCTTCAAGGCGGTATTCGAGAACAGCTTCGACACGATCATCGAGTTCCTCACCGCGATGAAGGAGCTCGGGATCAAGCCCGAGCACGAGTGCTTCGACGCGGGCCACGTCGCCAACCTCGACCCCCTGATCGACATGGGGCTGCTCGAGCCACCGCTGCAGATCTCCCTGGTGATGGGGGTCAACGGGGGGATCCGGCCGAGCGCCCGCAACGTCGCCTTCATGTCGGAGCAGATACCGGGGGGCGCCGAGGGCGAGAACCAGTGGCAGGTGATCGGCATCTCGCGCGATCAGTGGAAGCTGCTGGGCGCCTCGCTGGTGCTGGGCGGCAACGTCCGCGCCGGGGTCGAGGACAACCTCTACCTGCCGAACGGCGAGATGGCGAAGTCGAACGGCGAGCTGATCGCCAAGGCGCGGCAGATGGCCGAGGACGTGGGGCGTCGCGCCGCCACCGTGGCGGAGGCCCGCGAGCTCCTGGGGGTCCCGAAGCGTGAGCGATCTGCCGCTTAGCGACGTCAGGGTCCTCGACCTGACCCGGCTGCTCCCGGGCGGCTTCTGCTCCCTGCTGCTCGCCGACCTCGGCGCGGAGGTGCTGAAGGTCGAGGACACCGGCATGGGCGACTACATCCGCTGGGCGCCCCCCTATTACGGCGACGACGAGCAGCAGGAGCTGGGGACGCGCTCGGCGCTCTACCTCTCTCTCAACCGCGGCAAGCGCTCGATCCGGCTCGACCTGAAGAGCGAGGCCGGGCGGGAGGCCCTGCTGCGCCTAGTCGAGCGCTACGACGTCGTCCTCGACGGCTTCCGGCCCGGGGTCCTCGACCGCCTCGGCGTCGGCTACCAGCGCATGCGCGAGGCCAACCCGGGGATCGTCTTCTGCGCGATCACCGGGTATGGCCAGGACGGCCCCTACACGCAGCGGGCCGGCCACGACATGAACTACCTGGGCCTGGTCGGAATGCTCGGGCTGACCGGGGCGAAGGACGGGCCGCCGGTCCAGTCGGCGGGCCAGGTCGCCGACATCGGCGGCGGCGCGCTGATGGCCGCCTTCGGCGTGATGGCGGCTCTGCACGAGCGCCGCCGCTCCGGCGAGGGGCAGTTCGTCGACGTCTCGATGGCCGACGGGGCGCTCTCCTGGCTGGCGCTGGTCGCCGGCCGCTACTTCTGCGACGGCGAGGTGCCCCGCCGCGGCGAGCAGCAGCTTGCGGGCGGCGTCGTCTGTTATTTGCCCTACGAGGCCGGCGACGGCTGGGTGACCTGCGGCGCGCTCGAGCCGAAGTTCTGGGCCGCCTTCTGCAACGGGGTCGGCCGGCCGGACCTGATCGAGAAGCAGTTCGAGGCGTCGGGGAGCGACGCCTGGCGCGAGGTGGCCGAGGTCTTCCGCTCGCGGAGCCGCGAGGAATGGCTCGCCTTCAACGACGAGCACGACTGCTGCATCGAGCCGGTCCTCGACGTCGACGAGGCGCTCGAGTCCGAGCTCGTCCGGGCGCGCGAGATGGTCGTCGAGCTGGAGCAGCCCGCCCTCGGCCCGGTCCGCCAGCTCGGTGTGCCGGTGAAGATGAGCCGGACCCCGGGCGACCCCTCGCGGCCGGCGCCCGCGTTCGGCGAGCACACCGACGAGGTGCTGCGCGAGGCCGGCTATGGCGATGAGGAGATCGCCGCGATGAAGGAGTCGGGGGCCGCCGCCGGCCCGAGCGCCGACTCCGCGACGACCTTCAGGGCATGAGCTCGGGCAACGGAGACCTGTTGAAGATCGGCGAGCTCGCCGAGGCGTCGGGCGTCTCGGTGCCGACGATCAAGCACTACCTGCGCGAGGGCCTGCTGCCGGAGCCTGTGAAGACGAGCCGCAATATGGCCTACTACCCACCCGACTTCGTCGAGCGGATCAGGCTGATCAAGCAGCTCCAGGAGGAGCGCTACATGCCGCTGCGGGCGATCAAGTCGATGCTCGACGAGGATCCCGAGCGGGTGCGCGCCCTGGTCGAGCTGGAGGATCGCATCCTCGACCGGGCCCTTGCCGGGGAGCGGACCCGGACCAGCGCCGCCGAGGTGCGCGAGCGCTACGGGGTGCCGAAGGACGTCCTCGACCGGCTCGAGGAGCTCGAGGTGCTGAGCCCGAACAGCCGCGGCTACTCGCCCTCCGACATCAAGATCATCGAGGCGATCAGCCGCTTTCGGGCAGGCGGCTACGACGAGGAGATCGGCTTCACGGTCTACGACACCCTGCGTTACAAGAGCGCCCTAGAAGAGCTGGTTCGCCAGGAGGTCGACGTGGTCATGGAACGCCTCGCCGGCGAGGTCCCGCCCGAGCGCGTCGTCGAGATGCTCGAAGCCGGTGCCCAGCCCCTCCAGGACCTGATCGCCGCCCTCCACACAAAGCTGATGGTCGCCGAGCTCGAGGGCCACCGGGCCAGCCGCTCGTGACGGCCCGGCCGACGCGACGACTTTGGCCCTCCCTTCCGACGGCGACTGACGAATCTGCATCCACCCGTCCATAGCGCGGGCAAATGCAGACTCGTGGGGTCAGGAGGCCGCCTTCATCTCGGCCAGCCCCTGCTCGTGCGAGACGAGCGGCGCGTAGCCGAGCTCGTCGCGGGCCTTGGAGATATCGATCGTGCACTCCTGGGTGAGGATCCAGGCGCGGAAGGTCGTCATCGGCGGGGCCCCGCGGAGGGGGAGGGCCTTCCAGGCGGCCTCGGCGAAGCGGGCCATCGGCCCGGCGGTCCAGGCCGGCAGGCTGTGATCGGGAGGCTCGACGCCCTGGGTCTCCAGCATCGCGGTGACGAACTCGCGGAAGACGACCGGCTCGCCGTCGGTGACGAAGTAGGCCTCGCCGGGGCGGCCGCGCTCGGCGGCCAGCATGAGGCCCTCGACGGCGTTGTCCACGTGGGTGGTGTCGGTGATGTTGCGGCCCCCGCCGACCCAGGCAAAGCGACCCTTCCTCACCGTGTCGACCATCTCGGGCAGCAGCGTCGTGTCTCCTGCGCCCCAGACGAAGCGCGGCCGGACGACGACCGTCTCGAAGCCCTCGCGGTTCGCGTCCCGGACGGCCTGCTCGGCCCGCGCCTTGGTCGCCGGGTAGGGGGCCCGGGAGTCGGGTCGGAGCGGCGCGGACTCGTCGACCTGGACCAGCGGCTCGCCGGCCATCAGCGCGGCCTCGGTTCCGCAGTGGACGAAACGCCTCACGCCCGCCTCCGCGCAGGCCGCAAGAGCGTTGCGGGTGCCGTCGACGTTCCCCCGCTCGAAGTCCGCCCAGGGCCCCCAGTCGCCCAGCTGGGCGGCGAGGTGGAAGGCCCGCTCGCCCCCCTCTGCCCCGGAGCTCATCGCCTCCCGGTCGTCGAGGTCGCCGCGCACCGGCTCGGCGCCCAGCTCGGCGACCCGCCGCGCCGCCGCGTCGGATCGGGCCAGCGCGCGCACCCGCGTTCCCTCTCGGCGCAGGCGCTCGATCAGCCTGCCGCCGATGAACCCGGACCCTCCGGTGACGAACGCCGATCCGGCCATCTCGCCCGATGTTAGCCTCGCCCCGTGAAATCGGTCCTGATAACGGGTGCCTCGACCGGGATCGGAAGGGCCTGCGCGGAGCGGATGGATGAGGCCGGCTGGCGGGTCTTCGCCGGGGTCCGCCGCGAGGAGGACGCCGCCACGCTGCGCGACGCGGGGTCCGAACGGATGATCCCGGTGCCGCTCGACGTGACCGACGGCGGGCAGATCGCGGCGGCGGCCGACCTCGTCGCCGAGACGGTCGGCGGGCTCGGGCTCGACGGGCTGGTCAACAACGCCGGCATCGCTCTGCCGAGCCCGCTGGAGACGCTTCCGATCGAGGACTTCCGGCGCCAGCTCGACGTCAACCTGACCGGCCAGGTCGCGGTCACGCAGGCCATGCTTCCTGCGATTCGCAGGGCGAAGGGTCGGATCGTCTTCATCACCTCGATCGGCGGCAGGATCGCCTTTCCCCTCACCGGCGCCTACCACGCCGCGAAGTTCGGCCTCGAGGCGGTGGGCGACGTCTTCCGCCAGGAGCTGGCTCCCTGGGACATCTCCGTCTCCATCGTCGAGCCGGGCTCGATCGACACTCCGATCTGGGAGCGGGGGGAACGGGAGGCCGACGAGATCGGCGCCGGCACGGCCCGGGAAGAGCTGTATGGCGCGGTCGTCGAGCGCTACCGCGAGGTGCTGCGGAAGACGGCCGAGCGAGGCATTCCTCCGGCCAGGGTCGCCGCCTCGATCGAGCACGCCCTCACCGCCGCCCGCCCGCGCACCCGTTACCTGGTCGGCCTCGACGCGAAGGCCCAGGCCCGGGCCAAGGCACTCCTGCCGACCCGGGCCACGGACCGCCTCATCGCCCGCGCGATGCGCCTCTAGCGGCACCCGACGCACGGGAGGCGGCGTCCTCAAGTAATCGCCTGCAGCTCCTCTTCGATCGTCTGCAGGCTGAGCGTGGCGCCGCTGCGCCTCGCCAGCTCGGCGCCGGCCTCGAGGGCCTCGTCGGCCCCCTCCAGCCCCGCTTCCCTGCGAGCCCGGCCCAGCGCCAGGTAGGCGAGCGGCAGCGACCAGAGCAGTTCCCGACTCTTCGCGACGCCGATCGCCCACTCGGCTGTCTCGATCGCATCCTCCAGGCGCCCGACCCCGCGCAGCGCCTCGGCTCGCTCGGCCGCGCGCCACGCCTGCATCTCGTCGCCGATGTCGCCCATCGCATCGCGGTACGCCCGCTCCGCCTCCTCGAAGGTCTCGAGCGCGCCCGCATAGTCCTCCGTCGCAAGCTGCGCGCTCCCCAGGTTGCTGAGCGCCAGGCAGCGCGAGAAGACGTCACCCATGCGCTCGGTCTGCTCGACGTTGCGCCGCCCCATCGCCACCGCGTCCGGCTGTCCCTGCGCCGCCATCAGCAGGACCCGAGTGCCCCGGTTCCAGCTCTGGGTCTCCGGGTCGCCGCTCTCCTCGGCGATGCGAACGCTCCGGTTGACCAGTTCCTCGGCACGCTCGTATTCGCCCCGCTCTCGGGCGACGATCGCTTTCGCGCCGAGGGCCCAGGCGACCGGACAGCCGATGATGATCCCGGCTCCGGCCATGTTGTCGCCGTCGGCCAGCTCCAGAACTTCGTCCGCGGTGCTTTCGAGCCGGTCGAAGTTTGCTGCGCACATGTGGGCATAGGCACCCGCGGCGCGGATCGCGACGCGCAGGTACAGGTCTCCCGATTCGTCCGCGATCCGGTTCGCCTCGGTGACGCCCTCGATCCAGGCCGAGGTGGTCTGTTCGAGCCCAGGCCGCCCGGAGCGAAGCATCCGCAGCAGGGCCAGCGAGCGCAGGTCGCCGATCCGGGTCGCGATCTCCTCCGCCTCGCGCTCGAGGCGGCTCGCCTCCTCTCGCTCCATGCCGATCCGCCAGGCGTAGTCCAGCTGAAGGAGCCGCGAGGAGACGGCCATCCCTGTCGTCTCGGGGGTCTCCTCGAGTCCCTCGACCAGCTCCATCACGTTGCGCCAGAGGCGCATCGCGTCATGGGGGCGGCTGTGGCCGGCCCAGTAGGCGGCCCGCGCCGACCACCGGGCGGCCTCCAGCGTCTCGCCCGCGTCTTCCATGTGGCTCGCGATCAGCGCCGCCAGCTCGTCATGCCGGTCCGGGTTGAGCTCGATCACCGCTCTCGCGACGGCGCCGTGCGTCGCGGCCCGCTGCTCGCCGAGCTGCGTCCCGTATGCGACCTCGCGGGTGAGCGGGTGGCGGAAGGCGAGCACCCGCTCCGGGTAGACCTCGTGCTCATAGAGGAATCCGGCCTCGATCAGCTCTCTGATCGCCGCTTCCCCCTCCTCTTCCGACATGCCGGAGACCATGTGCAGGGCGGCCTCCGAGACCTCCTTGCCGGCCACCGACGCGGCCTGCAGGAGGCGCTTCGCATCGGGCCCGAGCCGGTCGATGCGGGCGGCGAGCACGGTCTGGACGCTGACTGGCACCACCGCGTCCTCGACCGGCTTGGCAAGACGGTAGGCGCCGCGGTCCCCCTCCAGGTTGCCGCCCTCGGCGAGCGCTCGAACGATCTCCTCGATGAAGAACGGGTTGCCGGCCGTGCGCTCGTGCACCAGCTCCGCGAGTCCGTCGAGCGACGGGTCCTCGCCGGCGAGGTCGTGGAGGAGCTCGCGGGTGTCCTCGGGCCCCAAGGGCTCGAGCTCGATCTGGTGATACTCGGCCGGCCCGCTCCAGCTCGGGGTGTACTCGGGGCGGAAGTTGACCAGGACGAGTGTTTCGGTGCCGTGGACCGATCCCAGCAGCTCGGCGAGCAGGCCCTCGCTACCCTCGTCCATCCAGTGCAGGTCCTCGATCACCGTGAGGATCGGGTCCCGCCTGTTGGGGGCGCGGACGAGCCGGCAGACGACGCTGCGAAGGGCACGCTGGCGCGCCTCCGCGCTCAGTTGGGGCAGCGGCCGGTCGGGGTCGGGCACGCCGAGGAAGTCGAAGAGGAGCGGCAGGTCGTCGACGAAGTCCGGGTCGAGCAGCAGGATGCGACCCGCGATCTTCTCGCGGACGATCCGCTCGGAGTCGGAGTCGGTTATGCCGAAGTAGGAGCGGAGCATCTGCAGGACCGGCATGAACAGCAGGTCGCGGCCGTGGGCCTGTCCCTGCGCCTCGTAGACCTCGATTCCGCGGTCGCGGGTCCGCTGGGCGAACTCGAGGCAGAGCCGGCTCTTGCCCACCCCGGGCTCGGCGACGACCCCGATCACCGCCCCGTCGCCGGCTTTTGCCCGCTCGAGGCCCCGCTCGAGCAATTCGACCTCGTCCCTCCGACCGACGAAGCGGGAGAACCCCCGCTCGCGCGAGAGGTCGAGCCGCGAGCGGGCGCGGCCCACGCCCATCAGCTGCGCGACCGCGACCGGCTGGCTGGAGCCCTTGATCTCGAACTCCCCGAGCTCACGCAGCTCGAGGTAGCCCCGGGCGAGCTCTGTCGTCGCCTCGCTCAGGTAGGCCGTTCCCGGCTCGGCCAGCTGCTCCATCCGCTGCGCGAGACCGACCGTGTGACCGATCGCCGTGTACTCACCCCCGTCACCGTCGCCGTCTCCGATCGCGCCGGCGACCACCTCGCCCGAATTGATCCCGATCCGGGCGGAGAAGTTCAGCCCCTCGGTGCGCCGCAGCTCGCCGGCGTACTCGGAGATGTCGTCGAGCATGCGCAGCGCCGCGAAGCAGGCCCGCCGCGCATGGTCCTCGTGGGCGATCGGCGCCCCGAAGACGGCCATGATCCCGTCGCCGGTGAATTTGTCCACGGTTCCCTCGAGCCGTTTCACATCCTCGGCGAGGATCGAGAAGAAGCGCTGCATGATCCGCCGCCACTGCTCCGGGTCCTGCTGCTCGGCAAGGTCCATCGAGCCCTGGACGTCGGCGAAGAGGACGGTGACCTGCTTGCGCTCGCCGTCTGCCTCGATGCGGCCGGTCGTGGTCACGGACAGCCAATCGTACGCTGCGCCGCCACCTATACTGGGGCCTTCCACTTGATTGACTGGTCAGTCAGTCGTGGCGCACCGCCGAAAGGGACCATCTTGCGCGTAGCGGCCGTACAGCTCAACTCGATAGACGACAAGGACGCGAACCTCGCTGCGGCGGAGCGGCTGGTTCGCGACGCCGCGGCCGACGGGGCGGAGCTCGTCGCCCTGCCCGAGAAGTGGAACCTGCTCGCCGCCGGGGAGCAGATGGCGGCCGGCGCCGAGCCCCTCGACGGCCCGAGCCTCGAGGCGGCGCGCGGCTGGGCGGCCGAGCTCGGCGTCCACCTGCTGGCCGGCAGCATCGCCGAGCGCGGCGAGGACCCCGGTCGAGCCCTCAACACGTCGGTGCTGATCGGCCCCGACGGCGAGGACCTGGCGACCTATCGCAAGATCCACCTATTCGACGTCGACGCGGGCGGGGTCAGCTACCGCGAGTCCGAGCATGAGGACGCCGGCGCCGAAGTGGTCGATGCCGCAGCCGGCGAGCTCGAGGTGGGTCTCACCGTCTGCTACGACCTCCGCTTCCCCGAGCTCTACCGGATCCTCGCCCTGCGCGGCGCGCGGCTGATCACGATCCCCTCCGCCTTCACCCTGGCCACCGGACGTGACCACTGGGAGGTCCTGCTGCGGGCTCGGGCGATCGAGAACCAGGTCTTCGTGCTGGCCCCGAACCAGGTCGGCGAGGCGCCGCCCCACTACAGCTCCTTCGGGCGCTCGGCGATCGTCGACCCCTGGGGCGTGGTGCTTGCAATGGCGCCGGACGAGGAGTGCTTCGTCGCCGCCGAGCTCGACCTCTCGGCGCAGGACCGGGTGCGCGCCTCGCTGCCCTCTCTCGCCCACCGGCGCCCCGACACCTACCGGTGGCCGCAGCTGCTGGAGGTGAGCGCCTAGCGATGGCCAAGGCACCGCCGATCGACAAGCGCCGGCAGATCCTCGACGCGGCGATTCGGGTCTTCGCCCGCCAGGGCTTCCACTCGACCCGGGTCGCCGACATCGCCGACGAGGCCGGCGTCGCATACGGCCTCGTCTATCACTACTTCAAGTCGAAGGAGGAGGTCCTCAACGAGCTCTTCAGCGAGCGCTGGGCGCTGCTCCTCGCCGCGATCGACGAGGCCGACGGCAGCACCGAGCTGACCCCCCGCGAGAAGCTCGAGGCGGTCGCCTCCTTCATCGTCGACTCCTACCGGCACGACCCGGAGCTGATGAAGGTGATCATCGTCGAGGTGACGCGCGCCGCGAACTCCTTCGGCCGCACCCACCTGACCGAGATCCGCAAGGCGTATGAGTCGATCGCCCGCATCGTCGCCGACGGCCAGGCGGCGGGTGACTTCCGCGGCGACGTCGACCCGACCTTCGCCTCGATGTACTTCTACGGCGCGATCGAGCAGCTCCTCTCGGGCTGGATCTTCGACCTCGTCCCGGCCTCCGCCTCCGACTTCGAGCAGGCGAAGACGTTGGTGGTCGAGACGATCTGCGACGGCCTCGAGCCGCGATAGGTAAGGTCGGGGGCCGATGGAGAACGACATCGTCAAGAGGTTGATGTGGAGCGGGCTCCTGGCCGCGAGCAGCGCCCTGGCGAGCATCGCGGCGGCGCGGCTGGCAGCGATCGTCTGGCAGCGCGTCTTCGAAGAGGACCCGCCGGAGTAGTCCGTGCCCGACTCCTCCGCGACACCTCCGCCGCCGCAGGACGAGAGATCTGTCGCGGAGCTCGTCTTCGACGTCTCCGAACGTGCCTCGACCCTGGTTCGCGAGGAGATCGAGCTCGCGAAGACCGAGATCAGCGAAAAGGTCGGCAAGATCCTGCGCGGGTCGGCTGTCGGGGTGGCGGCGGGGATCTTCGCCTTCCTCGCCCTGATCCTGGTAATGGAGGGGATCGCCTGGCTGCTCAATGAAGAGGTCTTCGACGGCAGGGCGTGGCCGGGCTTCTTCATCGAGGCCGCGCTCTTCCTCCTGATCGCCGCCGCGGCGGGCTTCTTCGCCTACAGATCGGTGCAGGCCGGGTCGCCCCCGGTGCCCGAGCAGGCGATCGAGGAGGCGAAGTTGACGAAGTCGACGCTCGAAGGGGAGCAGCAGTGAGCGCCCAGCCCGAGCCCGTTCAGCCCTCGACCGCGGGCCTGCCAGGCCGCAGCGCGGCTCAGATCCGCCGCGACATCGACCTTCAGCGCCGCGACCTCGGCACCTCGGTCGAAGCCCTGCGCGGCCGCGTCGCCGAGCTCACCGACTGGCGCAAGCAGGTGCGCGAGCACAAACGCGAGCTGGTGATCGGCGCCGCCGTCGTCGGCTTTGCGGTCGGCGGGCTGCTCGCGCTGCGCCGCCGTCGCTAGAGCCCGCTTGTCGCGCCCCCAAGCGCCGCGGGTCGAGGTCCAGGGGTCACCCGGGGTGCTCACCCACGATGTCGGGGTGCGCCCCGGCGCCCAGCTACTCGAGGACCGTCGTCGTGACACTCCCGACCCCGAGCAGGCCGGGGCCGACATGGGCGCCGATTACCGGGCCAACCTCCGAGACAAAGGCCGGCTCGCAGCCGAAGATCTCGCGGCAGTCGTCGACCAGGGCGTCCGCCGTCTCGTGGTCCTGGATGTGCTGGACGACCCAGGCGTCTGCCCCGGACCGGTGCCGCTCCTGCGCATAGCCGCGCAGGCGCTCCAGCGAGCGTGCCCGCGTGCGGACTCGCTCGATCGGCGTGATCTCCTCCTCGAGGGTGAGGATCGGCTTGATCTTCAGCGCCGATCCGATCCAGGCGCGGGCGCCGCCGATCCGACCGCCGCGGCGCAGGTACTCGAGGGTGTCGATCGCGAACCACATCTTCAGCTCCTCGCGAGCCTGCCTGGCGCGGGCAAGGGTCGCCTCACCACCGGCGCCGCCGGCCGCCGCCGCCGCCGCGGCGAGCGCGCAGAGCCCGGTGCCGCCGCACGCCGAGCGGGAGTCGAAGAGGTGGACGCGCTCGCCGCCCCTGCCCTCGTCGACCAGCCTCTCGCGAGCCTGGCCGGCCGCCTCGAACGTGCCGGAGATCCCGGAGGAGATGTGGACCGAGACGATCTCCCGTCCCTGTTCGAGTAGCGGCTCGTAGACGGCGAGGAAATCGCCGATCGACGGTTGCGACGTCGTCGCGCCGTTGCTCGAGGCGCGCAGGTCCTCGTAGAAGCGGGCGAAGTCGTGCACCTCGGACTCCGGTCGCTGGTCGCCGTCGATCGCCACGTAGAGGCTGATCAGCTCGATGCCTCGCTCGGCGGCGAGCTCGCTCGGCAGGTATGCGGTGGTGTCGCAGACGACGGCGGTATCGGCGCCCGTGCTCAAGGCGGGGATTCTCTCAGAATGGCTCGCTACACTTTGTGAAGTGACGGAGGCTCCAAAAGAGGCGATCACCCTCACCGCCAAGGCCGCCGAGAAGATCGGCGAGCTGCTCGGCACGCAGGAGGGGTCCGATGAGCAGGCCCTTCGCGTCGCGGTTCGCGGTGGTGGCTGCTCGGGCTTCCAGTACGCGCTCGCCTTCGACAGCGCCAAGGACGACGATCATGTCTTCTCGGTCGACGGCGTATCCGTCGTCGTCGACAAGGTCAGCATGCAGTTCGTCTTCGGCTCGGAGGTCGACTACGTCGAAGGCCTCCAGGGCGCCGGCTTTCAGGTCAACAACCCGAACGTCGTCGCCGCCTGCGGTTGCGGCTCCTCTTTCCAGGTCAAAGAGGACGCTGCCTCATCCGCCGCCGTCTGACCGGGCCGCTATTCGATTTGTATAGGCGGTGACTGAGCCGGCGGGACCGGCGTCGGCGTCTCGGCCGGCTGCTCGACTCCCAGCGCTTCGGCGAGCTCGCCGGAGTCGAACATCTCCTCGACGATGTCGGCGCCCCCGACCAGCTCGCCGTTGACGTAGAGCTGGGGGAAGGTCTGCCAATCGGAGATCTCGGCGGTGACTTCGCGCAGAGGCTGCAGCGCCGGCAGCACGTCGATCGCCCCGTACTCGACGTCCATCGTGTCCAGCACCTGGACGACTCGCATCGAGAAGCCACAGCGCGGCGCTTCCGGCGTGCCTTTCATGAAGAGGAGCACCGGGTTGGCGGCGATCAGCTCCTTGACCTTCGTCTTCAGCTCTTGGTCGGCCATGGGCTACAGGGTATCGACGTTCCGACGCCTACCCGCCCTCCTCCGACCGCGGGAGCGACGTCCTGACGGAAAGCGCGTGGATAGTGCCGTCCTCGAAGCGCTTCCTGACGGCGGCCTTGACGAGACGGTGTTGGTCGAGCCGCGACAGGCCGGCGAACTGCGGCGCGCTCACGGTCGCCCGCAGATGGTCTCCGGCGCCCGTTTCGTCGGTGACCTCGACCTCGGAGCCGGGGAGCGCCGCCTCGATCATCGCCTCCAGCTCTGCGAGGTCTGCCATGACGCTCAGCCCGAGACCCGCTCGCCGAGCACGTCGAGCATCTCCTCGACGCGCACGAACTTGACCCGCGGCCGCCCGTGGGGCTCGCCGCGTCCGACCTCGGCCTGGTCGATCGCCTGCCAGTCCTCGAAGCTGACGAAGCGGACGTCGCGCTCGGCGAGCAGCTCCTCGACCGCCTCCGGCTCGGGCCGGGCCGGCTCGAGCAGCGTTCCCGCAGCGACGTCGGCGAGCAGGTGCTGAACGGTCTCCAGCGCGTCTTTCTTGTTGGTGCCGATCACCCCGGAGGGGCCGCGCTTGATCCAGCCCGCGGTGTAGTGGCCGAGCTTGTGACCGGCGTCGTGGGAGTCGAGGACGCGGCCGCCCTCGTTGAGGATCAGGCCCCGCTTCTCGTCGAAGGGGACGCCCTCGATCGGGATCCCCGTGTAGCCGACAGAGCGCAGCAGCAGCCCGCACTCGAGCTCCTCGCGCTCGCCGGTGTCCCGGGCGCGCAGAGCCCCACCTTCCTCGACCAGCTCGTTGCGGCCGATCACGACGCTCTCGATCCTGCCGGCTCCCCTGATCTCGACCGGCGAGGCTAGAAAGCGGAGGACGATCCGCTGCGGCTTGCCCTCGGGCCGGCGCCGGGAGAACTCGCGCAGCGTTTCGACGTTGACGCGGGTCGTCTTGTCGGCCTGATCGGACTCCAGATAGGCGGCGCTGGCCGGGTCGAGCTCGACCTCGGAAGGGTCGACGACGACGTCTGCGCCCTCCATCTCGCCGAGCTCCTTGATCTCGGGGTTGGTGAAGGCTGCCTGGGCGGGACCGCGGCGGCCGAGCACGACGATCTCACGGATCCCCTTGCGGTCGAGCTGCGCGATCGCGTGGTCGGCAGTGTCGGTCTGGTGCAGCTCGCGGTCGGTGAGCGCCAGCATCCGCGCCACGTCCATCGCGACGTTGCCGTTGCCGACGACGACGGCGCGCTCGCCGGAGAGGTCGAACTCCTCGTTGCAGTAGTCGGGGTGGGCGTTGTACCAGCCGACGAAGGCGGTGGCGGCGTGGCTGCCGGGCAGGTCCTCGCCGGGGATCCCCAGCTGGCGGTCGGTCTCGCAGCCGACCGTGTAGACGATCGCGTGGTAGAGGCGCTCCAGGTCCTCGACCTCGATGTCGTGCCCGACCTTGACGTTGCCGAAGAAGCGGAAGCCGTCGCGGCCGGCCGTCTTCTCATAGACCCTGATCACCGACTTGATCTTCGGGTGATCGGGGGCGACGCCGCCGCGGACCAGCCCAAAGGGGGTCGGAAGGCGGTCGAAGAGGTCGACCTGCGCGTGCGTGGCCTCGTCCTTGAGGATGTGCTCGGCGGCGTAGAAGCCCGACGGGCCCGCGCCGACGATTGCGACGCGGAGGGGGTTGTCTGAGGTCCCTATCTCGCTCATGGGAACGCGGAAGGATAGGGAAGCAGGCGCTCCGGCCGGTCGATCTAGCCGGCGACGGGTCGCACCGCGACGGCTGCGGTGCCGTCGAGCGCATCGAGCGCCCGGCCGACCGACATCGCGACGCAGGTGAAGATCGGCGTCTCGCGCTCGGTGAAGGCGCTCGACTCGGTCGGCCTCAGCTCCTGCACCAGGTCAAGGAACTCGCCGGGGTCGTCGCCCTCGAAGGCGACCACGAACTCCTGGTCGTCGAGCCCGAACGAGTAGGAGGTGTTGATCGTGATCTCGGGATGGCGGCGGCCGACCTCGATGTGGCTTTTCATGATCCGCAGCCGCTCCTGGTCGGACAGGCCGTACCAGCGGCGCTGCTTGACCATTGGATAGAGGAACAGGTACCTGCGCTCCGAGACGCAGATCTCCGGCCGCGCCTGCTCGTCCGAGTAGGGGGAGCGCTTGGTCATCGAGAGGAACGAGTGCGGTGTGTGGGCCCACTTCGCCAGCCCGCTCTGCCCGAGCACCACGTGGAAGGTGTGCAGGTCGTCGAGGTTCGGGCTCTGGCTGAGCAGCACCAGGTCGACGTCGCTGCGCGTTCCTATGGTTGAGTAGGCGCGCAGCGAGCGGTCCAGGGCGAAGTCCTCGCACGCCGCGAGGAACTCGCGCTTGTCCTCGGCGCGCAGCTCGGCGTCGCGCCGGCGCCATTCGGGGTCGATCTTGAAGAACGTGAACTTGGCAAAGGTGCGATCGGCCATCGGCTTGACGATAGCGCTGGTCGTTTTGGCGGGCGTCGGGTGGGGGCCATCGCTCAACTTTTTCGGTGCGGCGGAAGCGGCTGTCCGAGGACGGGACGCCGAAAAAGTACAAGCCGCTCTGACCCCCACCCGACGCCCTTCCGCCGACGTCTGGCTGATCTTCATCCCGAGCGGCACCACGCCGAAGCAGCTTGCGAGGGACGGCCTCTCACCTGGGGTGATGTCGGCCGGCCTCGGCAAGGTGCCGGCCGAGCAGACGTATCTGGACATCACGCAGGGCAACCGCGTCTTCGACTCGCTCTATGACCAGGACCGACCGCCCGAAGACGACTGCGGCCCGCGGTGGGAGGGAGCTACGGAGAATCGAGCTGACTCCGCCCCTGCGGACATCGTGCCCGGCTTGCTCACCCGGACTATCGGTGCGGCCGGGGGGGAGGTCCGGGCGGGGGTCCGAGCGGCTTGTACTTTTTCGGCGTTCCAACCTCGGACGGCGCGAGCGCGATCACCGAAAAAGTTGAGAGAGGGCCTCCACCCGGACCTCCCTGGGCTGCTCGAAGTTCGCGATGCGGACACCGCGTCGCTTCCGTCCCTGGTGCGGAGCCTGCGCGGCGACGACCTGTTTATCGCCATTGCTCGGCCCACCGGTCGCTCGGACGCGCCGCTCGCGATCGGCATCGCCGGCCGCGGCTTCCACGGCAACCTGACCTCGGACAGCACGCGCACCGACGGCTACGTGCTCTCCACCGACGTCGCCCCGACCATCCTCGAGCACTTCGGCATCGAGGTTCCCTCTGAGATGTCGGGGCAGCCGATCCGCTCGGAGGGGTCGGTCGAACCGGCCGAGGTCGAATCGCTCGCCGACCGGATGGACGTGATCTCGAAGCGGCGCGGGCCGGTGATCGGCCTCAGCATCCTCGCCTGGCTGCTGGCCCTGGGGGCGGTCGTCCTCGCCTCGGGGGGGCGGCTGGCGCGGGCCGGCGTGCGTCTGCTCGGCCTCAGCCTCGTCTTCCTGCCGCTTCTGCTTCTGGCCGGTGCCGCGCTCGAAGCCGGCCAGGGGGCGGAACAGCTGCTCGTATTCCTCGGCGCGCCGTTGCTGGGGGCCGTCACGCTGGCGCTGCTCGGCGGCTACAGGGCGCTGGCCGCCGCCAGCGCCGTCACGGTCCTCGCCTACGCGATCGACGTGATCGCCGGCTCGCCGCTCACCTCGCTCTCGCTGCTCGGCCCCAACCCCGGCCTCGGGGTCCGCTTCTACGGGATCGGCAACGAGCTCGAGGCGATGCTGGCGGTGCTGGTCGTCGCCGGCTGCGGTGCCGCCCTCAGCGGCTTCGCCCCGCGACTCGCGCCGCGAGACTGTGCGATCGCCTTCCTCGCGAGCGGCCTCTCACTTGCCTTCGTCTTCGCGCTGGGCCGCTTCGGCGCCGACGTCGGGGCCGCAATCGTGCTGCCGCTCGGCGCGGCGGTGGCCGCCGCCGCGATCGCCGCCCGCAGGCGGCGCACGGCCCTCCTCGTCGTTGCGGCTCCCGTCGCGGCAGTTGCGCTCCTCGCTCTGGCCGACCTGCTCAGCGGTGCCAATGCGCACCTGACTCGGTCGGTGCTAGACGCCGGCGGGCTCGGTGACCTCGGCGATGTCGCCCAGCGCCGCCTCGAGCTCTCCGCCCACAGCTTCGTGCGGCCGGTGGTCTTCGTCTTCATGCCGCTGATCGTCCTCGCCGCCGTGCTGGCGATCCGCGATAGGCGGCGGATCGGCGCCTGGCTGAGCGGCCATGGCGCTATGCGGGCTGGGCTGATCGGCGCCATCGTCGCCACGCTCGCCGGGGCGCTCGCCAACGACTCGGGAGCCCTGCTGCTCGAGATCGGCGCCGCCTACCTCCTCGTTTTCGCGGGCTTCGCCTGGGCCGAGTCGGAGGCGGGTGGCGATCGTGGCGAGAACCGGGCGATCCACTACCCTTAGCGCTTCGTGCGAATTGCTCTCGTCTCGCCATATTCCTGGAGCTACCAGGGGGGCGTGAACCGGCACGTTGGGGCTCTCGCCGAGGAGTTCCTCGGGCGCGGCCATCACGTTCGAGTGCTCGCTCCCTTCGACCCTCCCGACCGGCTCAGCCGTGTGCTTCACCGTGCCCCGGCGGAAGCCCATGAGCCACCCGAATATCTCGTTCCGCTGGGCCGCACGGTCGGCATCTCCGCGAACGGCGCCGTCTCCAACCTCTCGCCGTTCCCGGGGGGCGGGATCGCGGCGATCCGGCGAGAGCTGCGCGAGGGCGATTACGACGTCGTCCACATCCACGAGCCGCTCGTCCCGCTGGTCGGCTGGAACGCCGCGCTCGGCTCGCGGATCCCCGTCGTCGGCACCTTCCACGCCTACTCGACCAAGGCACTGCCCAACCACATCGCCTCGGCGCTCGGGGCGCGGCGGATGTTCAACCGCCTCTCCGCCCGGATCGCGGTCAGCGAGGCCGCCGCCTGGACCGGCCGCCGCTGGTTCGGCGGCCGCTACGAGATAGTCCCCAACGGCGTTGACATCGACGCGGCGCCGAGCGGCCCGAAGCCCCCGAGCGAGGAGCTGCGGGTGCTCTTCGTCGGCCGGCCGGAGGAGCGCAAGGGGCTGCCGATTCTGCTCGCCGCCTTCGGCGCCCTGGTCGAACACGTCCCCAGCAGGCTGACCGTGATCGGTGCCGAGCGCGACGACGTGCTCCGCTACCTCGCCGATCCCGAGACTCTCCGCTGGATCGACGTCCACGGCAGGGTCTCCGGGCAACGCCTCTGGCAGGCGCTGCACGACGCCGACGTGCTCTGCGCCCCCTCGCTCGCCGGCGAGAGCTTCGGCATGGTCCTCACAGAGGCCTTCGCGGCGGGAACGCCGGCGATCGCCTCCGCCATCGCCGGTTATAGCGACGTCGTCACCGACGGGTTCGACGGTGTTCTCGTGCCGCCGGGCGACCCGCAGCGCCTCGCCGAAGAGCTCCAGAACGCGCACCACGAACCGGAGCGGCTCGCCGCGATGGGCAGGGCTGCCCGTGACAGCGCCCGGCGCTATGCCTGGCCGCGTATCGCCGACCGCGTAACCGGCGTCTACGAGCGCGCCATCGAGGCGCCCGTCCCAGCGGGGCGCCTGGAGCACGCTGCCCGTTGGGCCGGCCTGCGGCCGGCCGACGGCGCCCCTCCGGTGCCGCCTCGGCGGCTGCCCTCGCTCGACCCACCGCTCGCCCAGGAAGGTAAGCGCGGGCGGCGCGTGGCGCGCCGTATCGGGCTCGGCGTGGCCGGCGCCCTCGGGCTGGGCCTCACCGCCCTCGCCGCGCAGAAGATCGGCGTCGACAAGGTCGTCGAAAGCATCGTCCGCTCCGATCTCAGCTGGATGTTGATCGCCTTTGCGCTGATGGTCACCTCGCTCTTCTTCCGCGCCGCCTCGTGGTACTGGATCGTCCGCGCGGCGCTGCCCAACCGGCCGGTGCGTCGCCGCGACGTCACCTCGGCGACGATGATCGGCGTGTTGATGTCGGCGACCCTTCCGGCCCGCCTCGGCGAGCCGGCGCGCGCGCTGTCGCTGGCCCGCCGTACCGGGCGGATGCGCGAGACGTTCCCCGTCCTGCTCGGCACGCTCGTCTCGCAGACGATGCTCAACCTGGTCGCGCTGGTGCTGCTGGGGATGATCATCGTCTCGACCACCGACCTCTTCCATTCGGGCACCCAGCGGCTGTTCGCCTTCAGCTTCGTGCCGCTCGGGTTGCTGCTCGTCGTTCTGCTCGGGCCGGTGCTGATGCGCCGCAACGGAAGGGGGCGCTTCGCCCGCCTCGGGGCGGCGATGCATGGGGCCCTCCTCCAGGTGAGGGCGGGGCTGAAGGTGTTCCGCGAGCCGCGCCGTGGGATCGCCGCGAGCTCTGCGCAGCTGGCCGCCTGGGCGATCCAGCTGAGCGCCTGCTGGGCGCTGCTGGCGGCGCTCGGCCTCAACCACCAGGCGGGGATCGGCGCTGCGGCCGCCGTCCTCTTCGCGGTCAACGTCACGGCGGTCGTGCCGGCCACGCCCTCGAACATCGGCGTCTTCCAGCTCGCCGTGATCAGCGTCCTCCACACTGGCTTCGGGGTCAGCACCGCCGATGCGCTCGCCTACGGCGTCATCCTCCAGGCGGTCGAGATCGCGACCGCGGTCACCCTCGGTCTGCCCTCGCTGGTTCGCGAGGGGCTCACCTGGAGCGATTTGCGCGTCCAGGCACTATCCGCCGCGCCGGTCCGCCTCGAGCCGCGGCCCGCCAACCGCCGCCGCAGCGGCCGCGAGAGCATCAGCGCCTGATCCGCGCCAGTGTCGAGGTCGCCGTCCGGCCTCACCTCTCCGGTCGATCGTCCGGCTCGAGCATGCGTCGGATCCGCTCCAGGACTGCAGCCGGTTCGTCGCCCATCTGCCGCCAGGTGACGCGAGCAGTTCGGTAGCCGGCCGCGCCGAGGATCTGATCGCGCCTTCGATCCCGCTGGAAGGCGAGAGGTGTGCCATGCGTCTCTTCGCCGTCCGTTTCGATCGCCAGCCGCTCCTCTTGCCAGAGCATGTCGATCTCGAACGACTCTCCCTCTATCTCGAGGATCGCATTGCAGCGCGGGCGGGGGAGGCCGCTTTCGGACAGCGCCCGCAGCATCCGCGCCTCAAGCCGGCTCCGGAGGAGAGGGATGGATCCGTCCTCGTCGCGAAGGTCGCCCAAGAGCGCGCGCAGCAGGGAAACGCCAGGTCGACGGCCTGCCCTCTGCAATGAGATGTCGATCGCGATGGGATCGAGAAGCCCGAGCACCGCCGCCTGGTCGAGCGCTCCCTGCAGGCCGGTCCGTCCAATCGTCCCGGCCAGGTCGATCAGGGTGCGATCCGGAGTCGTGCAGGGTATTCCGTTGAGGTTCGTATGTTCATCGCTCTCCGGATAGCGGCACCGCCGGGCCCGAATGCCGTCGATCTTGCGGCCCGTCTGGCAGGGCACGATCACATCGATCACAACCGGAGCGACCTCCCTCAATCCCCAGAGCGCGGCGGCGCTGAGGTGCGAAATCAGAGCCCCAGGTCCACAGGCAAAGACCGCGGCAAGGTGTCGACCAGGCTCTCCGATGGACCGATGCCCGACCGCGTAGACGCCGCGATGCACACGGTGCAGCCGCTCGAGCCCGGACCGGTGGGAAGCAGACTGCCGGTTGACCCCGGCCTCCGCCAATTGCTCCAAGGAGATGAGGCCGTGCTGGCCGGCGGCGAGCCGTGCGATCTCGCCATCGCCCCCTGCCCCACGGCTCCCCTTTCCGCGGTTCCTTGGTCCAGCCATGCCTGACAAAGGAACCGCGGGGCGATTTTCGCCCCGCTCCCCGAATTCGCTGGTTCCTTTGTCAGGACTTGCCTGACAAAGGAACCACGCGATGCGTCAGGTCTCGACCGGCTCGGCCTCCGGGGGGAGGGCGCCGCCGCGCTCGGTGCCGGCGATCAGCTCGTCCGGGGAGCTTTCCTCGGGGATGAAGCCGGATTTCATCCCGAAGTAGACGGCCTGGGGATGGTGGGCGACGATCGCCACCGTGGATTGCTCGGGCATCACGGCGTAGCCGTCGGAGAGGGTCATGCCGATCTCCTCCAAACCGAGAAGGCGCCAGACCTTCTCGTGCTCGGACTGGTCAGGGCAGGCGGGGTAGCCCCAGGAGTACCGGCGCCCCTGGGCGGCGTCGATGCCAAGGCCGTCGCGGACGCGCGAGTGCAGCCACTCGGCGAGACCCTCGGCGGCCTGCACCCCCAGCCCGTGGACGTAGAGCTGCTCGGCGAACTCGCCCTCGCGCTCGAGGCGCTCGATCAGCTGGGTGACCTCTGGGCCGACGGTGACCCCCTGCAGGGCGACGACGTCGGGTTCCCCGCTCTCGAGCGGCCGGAAGAAGTCGGTGAGGCAGATCCGGTCGTGCTTCGGCTGGCGCGGGAAGACGAGGCGCTCGAGCTCGCGATCCGGCTGCTCCGGATCGAAGACGACCAGCTCGTTCCCGTCGGCGTTGCAGGGGAAGTAGCCGAGCCTGGCCCGCGGCTGGAGGTAGTCCTGCTCGCGCCACATCCGCTCCAGGCGCGCCGCGAAGCCCTCCTCCTCGTCGGTTCCCTCGACCAGCTCGCGCCAGGCCTCGCCCTTCACGCCTTTGCCCCCCCAGTGCAGCTTGAAGAGGACGTGGCGGTCGAGGTAGGGGAAGACCTGGGCGAGGTCGACGTCGACGTCCCGCACCCCCAGGAACGGTGGGTCGGGGATCGGGTTGTCGGTCCGAGCCTCCGACCGGACGCTGTCGTCGCTGGTCGGCGGCGCGTCGTCGACCACCTCCGGCTTTTCGCGCAGCTGCCTGGCCTCCGCCCGGATCCGCTCGACCAGCGCCGCCTTCGCATCGGCGTCGATCAAAGCGTCCATCGTGTCCAGCCCTTGGAAGGCGTCCTTGCAGTAGAAGACCCCGGCCTCGTAGACGTCGTCCGACTCCTTCCCGTGCGGGTAGAGCGTGCGGCGCCCGAAGTCGCGGTTGATCGCGGCCCCGCCGATCAGCACCGGGAAGTCGAGCCCGCGCTGGTGCAGCTCCTGGACGCAGGCGGGCATCTGCTTCGAGGTCGAGACGAGCAGCGCCGAGAGCCCGATCGCGTCCGCCTCGTTCTCGACCGCCGCCTCGATGATCGTGTCGACCGGCACCTGCTTGCCGAGATCGACGACCGTATAGCCGTTGTTTGTGAGGATCGTGTTGACCAGCGACTTGCCGATGTCGTGGACGTCGCCGAACACGGTCGCGATCACCACCTTTCCCTTGCTATGGCCCTCGATCCGGTCCAGGTAGTTCTCGAGCCGGGCGACGGCGCGCTTCATCACTTCGGCCGACTGCAGGACGAAGGGCAGGATCAGTTCGCCGGCGCCGAATTTGTCGCCGACCTCCTTCATCGCCGGCAGCAGCACCTCGTTGAGGGTCGGGACGGCGCCGATCTTCTCGACCGAGAGGTCGATCCACTCCTCGACGCCGTCCTTCTTGCGGCGCAGGATGTGCCAGTG
>DASXAR010000083.1:0-31750 GCA_036406595.1 Solirubrobacterales bacterium
CTACCGGCCCCCACCAAGGGGCCGCACGAAAGTGTGTTCGCATAGCGTACCCATTGACTGACGAGTCAATCTACCGGTTCGGCAGGGTTCGCCGCGCCGCAGGGTACGCCGCTCGGGTGTGGTCAGGGCGTGACGGCGCCGCGGATGAACTCGACGATGTCCTGCGTCGAGGCGCCGGGGCCGAAGACCTCGGCGACGCCGAGCTCCTTGAGCTCGGGGACGTCCTGGGCGGGGATGGTGCCGCCGACCACCACCAGCACGTCCTCGGCCTGCTGGTCGCGCAGCAGCTCGACGATCCGCGGCACGAGCGTCATGTGCGCGCCGGAGAGGATCGAGATCCCGACCGCGTCGGCGTCCTCCTGCAGCGCGGTCTCGACGATCTGCTCGGGCGTCTGGTGCAGGCCCGTGTAGATGACCTCCATGCCCGCGTCGCGTAGCGCGCGGGCGATGATCTTCGCGCCGCGGTCGTGCCCGTCCAGGCCGGGCTTGGCGACGACGACGCGGATCTTGCGGGTCGAGCTGGCGGCCTCCATCAGAGGCCGGAGAGTCTAGGCGGGCCGCCCGGCCAGCGCGTGCACCAGCCGCTCGACCGGGATCAGGCCCGCGTAGGAGCCGTCGGCCTCACAGCAGACGACCGGGTCGAAGCGGGTGTGCAGCGGGCGCGCCATCGCGCGGCTGGCCACCTCGGACACGCGCTCGGCGAGCCCGACCACGAGCGTCTCGCGCCGGCTCGCGGTCCCGTCGCCGTGCGGCACGACGAGGCCGACGGGACGACCGGCGCCGTCGCACACGACGGCCACGCTGCCGGCCGCCAGCGGCGGGATCTCGGCGCCGTCCTCGAGCAGCGGCGCGTCGCGGACCATCAGCGCGGCCAGCTCGGACCCGCTGTCGGCGAGGCGCACCGGCGCCGCGTCGAGCTCGGCGTTGAGCTCCGAGCCCGGGTGCCCGAACAGATAGCCCTGACCGAGCTGCACGGACAGGCCGGCCAGCAGCTCCTGCTCGGCGCGGCGCTCGATGCCCTCGGCGACGATCCAGGCGTCCAGCCGCGCCGCGAAGGCGCCGACCGCCTCGATCAGCGCGAGCTTGGCGGGATCGAGGTCGGCGTCGGCGACCAGCCCGCGGTCGAGCTTGACGAACTCGGGGCGCAGCCGCATCACGTGCGCGAGGCTTGCGTAGCCGGCACCGGTGTCGTCGACCGCGACGGCGGCGCCCGCGGCGCGCGAGCGCGCCAGCGCGCGGGCCAGCTCGGCGTAGTCCTCCACGCGCGACTGCTCGGTGACCTCGATGACGAGGCGGCCGAGCCCGCCCTCGGCGGACGCGAACGCGCCCTGGACCTCGGAGCTGAGGATCGCCTCGGGCGAGACGTTGACCGACAGGAACGTGTTCGCCGGCAGGCGGTCGCGCGCGGCCACGCCGATCTCGACCAGCTGGGCCTCGAGCGGGATCGCCACGCCGTGGCGCTCGGCGGCGGCCAGCCACTCCAGCGGCGTGCCCTGCGGCTCGGCCGCGAAGCGCGCCAGCATCTCGAAGCCGACGACCGTCGAGCGCTTGAGGTCGACGATCGGCTGGAAGACCGGCCGGATCAGCGCAGGGTCGGCGAGGATCGCCTCCAGGCCGTCCTTGCGCGCCGCATCGAGGGTGGTGATCACCCTCCGGTCATCGGCCGCTCGGCCGGCTACTTCACGACCAGCTTCATCGACTGGTTGGCCCGCCCGTGGATGCTGCAGTAGATCCGGTAGGTCCCCGCGCGCGTGAGCCTGCGCTTGAACGTGCCGCTCGACTTGGCGCCGGAGCGGAACTTCGACGGGCCGCTGCTGACGACCACCGTGTGGAGGTTGCGGCCGGCGAAGCGCCACGTGACCGTGGTGTTCTTCTTGACCGTGATCGTCGGCACGCCGCTCGGGCGCACGAAGTAGTCGTCGCCGACCTTGACGCTGCGGCCGGCCGCGAAGGCCTGCGTGGCGAGAATCGCGAGCATGGCGGCGACGAGCGCCAGGACGAGGAGCTTGCGCAACGGAACTACCTCCCTGCTTTCAGCTAGAAGACCGGCATCTCCGAGTAGGTCCCGAACACCTGCTGGAGGGCGTGGACTATCTCACCTTCGGTGGCGTGTACGCGCGCGCAGGCGAGAAGGTTCGGCATCAGGTTGACGCCGTCGCGGGCCGCCGCGGCCTTCAGCGCGGCCAGCTCGCGCTCGACAGCGGCGCCGTCGCGGCGGCCGCGCACGGCCTTCACGCGGTCGATCTGCTTGCGCTCGAGCGCGGGGTCGATGTGCAGGAGCTCGATCGGGCGCTCGTCGAGGTCGCGATAGTCGTTGACCCCGACGACGATGCGGTCGCGCCGCTCGATCTCCTGCTGCAGGACGAACGCCGCGTCGGCGATCTCGCGCTGCGGGAAGCCGCGCTTGACCGCCTCGACCATGCCGCCGAGCTCGTCGATCTTGGCGAAGTAGTCGTACGCCAGCTCCTCCATGCGGTCGGTCAGCGCCTCGACGAAGTAGACGCCGCCGAGCGGGTCGATCGTGTTCGTCACGCCGGTCTCGTGGGCGATGATCTGCTGCGTGCGCAGCGCGACGCGCACGGCCTGCTCCGTCGGGAGCGCGAGTGCCTCGTCGTAGGAGTTCGTGTGCAGCGACTGGGTGCCGCCGAGCACGCCCGCGAGCGCCTCGATCGCCGTGCGCACGATGTTGTTGAGCGGCTGCTGGGCGGTCAGGCTGACGCCTGCGGTCTGCGTGTGGAAGCGCATCAGCCACGAGCGCGGGGAGCGCGCGCCGTAGGTCTCGCGCAGCTCACGCGCCCAGATCCGGCGCGCCGCGCGGTACTTGGCGATCTCCTCGAAGAAGTCCAGGTGCGCGTTGAAGAAGAAGCTCAGGCGCGGCGCGAAGTCGTCGACGTCCAGGCCGCGCTCGATCGCCTGCTCGACGTAGGTGAGGCCGTCCTTGAGCGTGAACGCGAGCTCCTGGGCGGCGGTCGAGCCGGCCTCGCGGATGTGGTAGCCGGAGATCGAGACCGGGTGCCAGCGCGGCATCTCCCGCGAGCACCACTCGATCATGTCGGTGACCAGCCGCATCGCCGGCTCGATCGGGAAGCACCACTCTTTCTGGGCGATGTACTCCTTGAGGATGTCGGTCTGGATCGTCCCGCCGAGCCGCTCGGTCGGCACCCCCTGCCCCTCGCCGACCAGGACATAGAAGGCGAGCAGGATCGCCGCGGGCGCGTTGATCGTCATCGAGGTGGTGACACCGCCCAGCGGTATGCCCTCGAACAGCTGCTCCATGTCGTCGAGGCTGTCGACGGCGACGCCCTCGCGGCCGACCTCGCCGAGGCTGCGGGCGTGGTCTGAGTCGTACCCCATCAGGGTGGGCATGTCGAAGGCGGTGGACAGTCCCGTCTGCCCGTGGTCGAGCAGGTAATGGAAGCGCTCGTTGGTCTCCTCGACCGTTCCGAAGCCGGCGAACTGGCGCATCGTCCAGAGCCGCCCCCGGTACATCGACTCGTACGGCCCGCGGGTGAACGGATAGGAGCCCGGCCGTCCGATCGACTCCTCCCGGTCCGGCGGCGCGCCCGCCTCCGTGTAGAGCGACTCGATGGGATGCCCCGAGAGGGTCGAGAACTCTGCCTCGCGCTCCTCCATAGCCGGCCTCTCACGCGGTTCGGTGGCCATGTCGGACAGTCTAGGGAGGCCTCCGGTGCCCCAAGGAGGTCGTGCCTGCGCAAAACGCCCTAGACCACGTGAGAAAAGGGCGTAGCATCGTCTCGCGGTGAGAACGGTGACCACGTCCAGGTCGGCCCGGCTGCTCATCGCGGCAGCGGTCACCGCCCTGGCGTTGCCGGCGCTCGCGCGGGCGGGCTTCAGCTCGCAGCTCGTTCCAATCTCCGAACCGGCGCCGGCCGGCAACACTGGCGTGACCGACGTCGCGGCCGGCCCCAGCGGCGACGTCCTTGTCGCCTGGAGCGAGAGCAGGGCCGAAACCCACATCGCGGTGAGGCTCCGCAGGATCAGGCCGGACGGGTCACTTGGCCCGGTGCTCGACATCACCGACGGCACGACGAGAGCGGGCAATCCGCACGTCGCCGTCGGCCCGAACGGTCGTGCGATCGTCGCCTGGGTGGAAGCCCCATCCTTCGGCCAACCCTCATCGGTGCGGGCACGCTGGGTCGAGCCCGATGACACTCTGGGTGAACCGATAACGCTCAAGACAGCAGGAGCCGCGTCTGATTCAGGAGAACTAGAGCTCACCGCGACCGCCACAAATGGTGCGCTCGTCGCCTGGCACAACTTCACCAGCGTGCCCGGGCCCTTTCGGCGGATCGAAGCCCGGTACGTGACCGCCACTGGAGATGTCAGCGACCTCATCTTTCCCGCGTCCGGCGGCGGCTCGACCGGTGTCGTCGCCGCGGGCAATGCGTCCGGCGGAGCACTGCTGTCGTGGCGCGACAGCGGAGTCGAGGCGCAGGAAATCGCGTCGGACGGGACGCCGGGTCTGCTCCAGACCCCTGCCCCCGGACTCGTCGCCGACCCCGGGCTCGCGACCGACGGCAACGACCACTTCCAGCTGATCTACAAGAGGGGCAGCCTGCCCGCGGCGCTCGAGTACCGAGCGCTCGCGGCGAACGGGAGCTTCGGGCCTGAGCAAGACCTCGATCCCTCCGCCCAGGAACAGATTGGATCCTTCGACGTCGCGACCGATTCCGACAACCGCTCCTTGGTGGTCTGGAACCGGTTCCAGCCCAACTCGGACCAGGTGGTCAGGGCGCGCTTTCTAGCTCCCAGCGGAGCCCCGGAGCCCGACACGTTCGCGACTTCGGCCGGCATCGGCAACCTGGCCGAGCCCGACGCGGGAATCGGCGGCGACGGCGGCGCGATCGCCTGGGTGACGACGACGGTCGCCGGCAGCGAGAGCGTTTGGGGCCGGATCCTCCCCGCAAGCGGCCCGCCACAGGACCCGATCCCGCTCTCCTCTCAGACCGGCGACCCATCGAGGCCGCTGCTGGAGATCGCTCCGGACAACGTCGGCCTGGCAGCCTGGACCGAAGGCCTGGACCCCGAAGGCCCCGAGCCTCAGAGGCAGATTCTTGCGCGACAGATCCTGCCGCCCCCGCGCTGCCCGGACGTTCATGGAACCGTGGTGCAGGGCCGTCCCACCCGGATCGACCTTGCCTGCACTGGACTGCAGCTCGAGGCACCCGAGATCGTCGGGCGACCTGCACACGGCACGCTTGGCGTCCCCGACGTCGCCTCGCAGGGCGTGACCTACACACCGAGACCGGGCTACGCCGGCGCCGACGGCTTCACCTTCAGGGGTCTCAATCGGGGCGGCGCGGGAACGATCCAGACAGCGACGCTCACGGTCGGCCGGGACACGGTTCGCCCGGTCATCCGTCGGTTCGGGATCAGCAGGCGTCGTGTCCGGGTGGCCGTCGCCGCGGCGACGGCGAAACGGGGGCGAAGAACCGTCTTCAGGCTCCGCTACTCCGAGATCGCCACGGCGACGATCAGGATCGAACTGCGTCGCAGGTGCCCTCGCAATTCCCACAGGAGACGAGTCCGTTGCAAGAAATATCGACGGATCGGGTCGCTCAGGGCGAGGACTGCGCGAATCTCCACGACGGTGCCGCTGAGAATGCGCTTCGGAGGTCGGCAGCTGCGACCAGGCCGCTACAGGGCCAGCGCGGTCGCCAGGGACCGGGCCGGAAATCTCTCCAAGCTCCGGCGCCTCGGCTTCAGGGTCATCGGCCCCTGAGTCCATCGCCGGCGACGCTCAGCGCCGCACGGCGAACCGCCGGGGCGGCGGCTTGCGGCGGGCGGCGATGCGCGACGCGCCGAAGCCTCCGACCGTGGCGAGGAAGGTGACCGCGAGGGCGACGAGCCGCCGCCCCAGTCGCTCGAAGCGCATCGCCTGCCAGCCTTCCTCGCGGGCGATCTCGGCAAGCGACGGGTCGGGGTTGACGACGACGGGGTTGCCGACGGCGCGCAGCATCGGCAGGTCCGAGAGCGAGTCGGAATAGGCGTAGGACTCCGCCAGATCGATTCCATGGCCGTCCGCGTAGGCCTGCATGGCCTCGACCTTTCCGGGGCCATAGACGAAGGGACCGTCGAAGCGCCCGGTGAAGGCACCGTCGCCGTCGACCTCGTAGCGCGTTCCGATCCCTCCATCCATGCCGAGGACGGCGGCGAGCGGCTCGACGACGCCGTTTCCGGCGGCGCTGACGATGAAGGTCGCGCGCCCGGCGTCCTGGTGGGCATAGACCTCATCGAGCATCTGTGGGTAGACGCGCGGCAGGATCGCCGCCATCACCTCCGGGTTCATGCGTTCGACTGTGCGGGCGGGGACGCCCGAGATCAGCTCCCGCGCGACGCGCAGCACCTCGTTGGTGCGGGCGTCGGTCGTTCCGCGCAGCCGGTAGCGCAGGTGCTCGACCGCCCAGCGCGCGAGCTGCCGCCGGCCGACTATCCCGTGCCGGGCGGCAATGCGGGCGAACTGCATGCCGCTCGACCCCGCCATCAGGGTCTTGTCCAGGTCGAAGAAAGCGCCGACGCGAGACATCTGCCTCGCCCCCGGCCTAGGAGCCGTTGACCTCGATCACGATCGCGTCGCCCTGGCCGCCGCCGGAGCAGATCGCGGCGACGCCGAGGCCGCCGCCGCGCCGCCTCAGCTCGTGGACCAGGGCCCCGACGATGCGTGATCCCGAAGCGCCGATCGGATGTCCGAGGGCAATCGCGCCGCCGTTGACGTTCACGTTCTCCTCGTCGACACCGAGCATCCGCATCGAGTTGAGGGCGACCGAGGCGAACGCCTCGTTGATCTCCCACAGATCGACCTCCTCCGGGCTCTTGCCGATCTTCTCCAGCGCCTGCTTCGCGGCGTTTGCCGGCGTCCTCGCCAGGTAGGGGAAGTCGTCGGCCACGGCGCCGTAGGAGAGGACTCGCCCGAGCGGCGCACGGCCCTCCTTCTCGGCCCACTCCTCGGAGGCGACGACTATCGCGCCGGCACCGTCGTTGACGCCCGGCGCGTTGCCGGCGGTGTGGGTGGCGTCATCGCCGCCGATCGCCTTCAGCTTCGCGAGAACCTCGATCGTCGTGTCCGGACGAATCGCCTCGTCGGTCTCGACCGAGTTCTCGCCCTTGCGGGAGCGGACGGTCACGGCGGCGATCTCCTCGGCCAGCCTGCCCTCGTCGGTCGCCTCGGCGGCGAGCCTGTGCGAGCGCTCGGCGAAGCGATCCATGTCGACGCGGGTTATCTCGAGCTCGTTCGAGACCTCGCTGGCCTCGTTGATCATCTGCTTGTCGGTGAAGGGATTGGTGAGGCCGTCGTGGGTCATCGCGTCGATCGCCTTGACGTCACCCATGCGAAAGCCGAAGCGGGCGCCGGGCAGCAGATAAGGGGCGTTGCTCATCGACTCCATGCCGCCGGTGACGGCAATCTCGGCGTCGCCTGCGCGAATCGCCTGGTCGGCCAGCCCCAGCGACCGCATGCCCGAGGCGCAGACCTTGTTGACGGTCTCGGAGGGAACCTCCCTCGGAATCCCGGCCTTGATCTGCGCCTGGCGCGAGGGGATCTGACCCTGGCCGGCCTGCAGGACCTGTCCGAAGACGACCTGGTCGACCTGCTCGGGGTCGACGTTAGAGCGCTCGAGCGCCGCCTCGATCACGTGGCCGCCGAGGTCGGTCGCGTCGAGCGAGGAGAGCGTGCCGCCCATCTTGCCGAAGGGGGTGCGCGCGGTTCCGAGGATGACTGTGTTGGGCATCTGACTGCCTTTCTCTCGAATGTTTGTGCCGGGTCTCGGCTCGGGCCGGACGATACCGGGACGTGCGCTCGCGCTGCGTGCGCAAGCGCATACACTCGCCGGCCGTGAACATCTGGATCGAACAGGCGTGAGGGTCGAGGTCACACAGGCCGATCCGGCCGACGTGGCCGCAGACCTGCTCGTCGTCGGGCTCTTCGAGGGCCAGGACCTTCCGGCGGAGATGGCCTCCGCGCGGGGAGCGAAGGAGGCCCGCGGCAGATTCAAGGCGCTGACCCCGCTGCATCCGGAGCGCCCCGCACGAGCGCTCGTCGTCGGCCTCGGCAACCGTGAGGACCTGGACGCCGAGCGGGCCCGGGTCGCGGCGGCGCTCGCCGTCCAGGAGGCCGGACGGGTCGAGGCTCGGTCGCTCGCCTGGCTGCTGCCCGACTTCGAGGACGCGGTAGAGACCGCCGCCGGAGTCGTCACCGGAACGCTGCTGGGCTCCTACCGCTTCGACCGCTTCAGAAGCGCGGACCCCGACGAGCCGCCACCCCCCGCGGTGGAGTCGCTGGCGCTCCTCGGACCGGCGCAGGTCGCCGAGGCCGTCGAGGCGGCGCGTGTCTGCGCCGAGGCCCAGAACCGCGCCCGCGATCTCCAGAGCCTTCCCGCCAACTTCGCCACCCCGTCGAAGCTGGCGGAGCGGGCCGAGGAGATCGCGGCGGGGCACGAGTCGCTGACGGTCGAGATCCTCGGTCGGGACCAGATCGTCGCCAAGGGGATGGGTGGCCTCGTCGCCGTCAGCCAGGGGAGCGCGGAGGAGCCGCGGCTGATCGTGCTCCGCTACTCCGGCGGGAGCAGCGGGCCGAGGCTCGGCCTGGTGGGCAAGGGGGTCACCTTCGACACCGGCGGCATCTCGCTGAAGCCATCGGCCTCGATGCACGAGATGAAGATGGACATGTCGGGCGCGGCCGCGGTGCTCGAGGCGGTGGGAGCTATCGCCGAGCTTGCTCTGCCGCTCGAGCTGATCGCCGTCGTCCCCTCGACCGAGAACATGCCCTCCGGGACCGCGATCAAGCCCGGCGACGTGATCACCCAGTACAACGGCAGGACCGTCGAGGTGAACAACACCGATGCCGAGGGGCGCCTGATCCTCGCCGATGCCCTCGCCTACGCGGTCGAGCTGGGCGCCGAGCGGGTGGTCGACCTGGCGACGCTGACCGGCGCCGTGCTGATCGCGCTGGGGTCGACCTATGCGGCGCTGATCTCGAACGACAACGAGCTCGCCCGCGAGGTCGAGACGGCGGGAGCCGCCACCGGCGAGCTGGTCTGGCGCCTGCCGCTCCACCCCGAGTACAAGGAGCTGACCAGGGGCACGGTCGCAGACCTCACCAACGCCTCGGCGAAGCGCAAGGCGGGCACGATCTACGCGGGCTCCTTCCTGGAGGAGTTCGTGGACGGGGTGCCCTGGGCCCACGTCGACATCGCGGGCACCGCCTGGGACGTCGGCCGCGCCTACACGGGCACCGATGCGAGTGGCTTCGGGGTACGCCTTCTCGTCGATCTCGCTTGCCGCCTCTCGCGGGAGTAGGCTCGCAGCGAAATCCCGGCAAGGGCTTCGAGGGCTTACCAGGAGGGAGATGGGATGAGTGCAAAGCAGCTGCTACCACTGAGCGGGGTCGCCGCGGTGCTGTTGATCATCGCCGCGTTCATCGTCGGCGGCGAAACACCCGAAGCCGACGACACCCTGGCGAAGATCGTCTCCTACTACCACGACAACGACACCGACCTTCAGATCGCCGCCGCCCTGCTCGCGCTCGGCGGGTTCTTCTTCCTGCTGTTCTCGGTGACGCTGACGGACCTGTTCCGGCGAGCCATCCCGGAGCGCAGGGTCGCCCCGACCCTCTGCCTCGGTGGAGGGATCATCTTCGCGGTCGGCGTGACGATCTTCTCCGGGCTCGAATTCACCGCCGCGGAATTCGTCGACGACCTCGCCCCGACCAGCGTCCAGACACTGAACGCGCTCAGCTCCGACATGTTCTTCACTCTCGCCGTCGGCGTGGCGGCGTTCCTGCTCGGCGCCGGAGTGGCCAGCCTGAAAGCGAGCCTGTTGCCGAAGTGGCTTGCCTGGGCGGGGATCGTGATCGGGGTCGTCGCGATCACTCCGATCGGGTTCTTCGCCTTCCTGGCGCTCGGCATCTGGACCCTGATCGTCAGCGTGATGCTGGCAATGCACGCGGGAAGCTCGGAGGCAGCTCCGCCCCCGCCCACCGTCGCCTGATCGGCGGTCGGCGACTCAGCCGTCGAGGAGCATGCAGGTCGCGACACCGTGGGCGAGAAGCTTGCCGCCGTCCGCAGCGGTGAGCCTCGCCTCGGACGTCGCCTGCCGCCGCCCCCGATGGACGACGTTGGCCTCGCAGAGCACCCGGCCGGTGTCGCGGGTGATCGGCCGCACGTACTTCGCCTCCAGCCCGAGAGAGGTGTAGCCGACGCCGGCGGGCAGCGTCGTGTGAACAGAGCAGCCGAGGGCGGAGTCGAGCAGGGTCGCCGCGTAGCCGCCGTGGACGACCCCGATCGGGTTGTAGTGCTCCTCGCCGGGCTCACCCTCGAAGACCGCATGGCCCTCGCTCAGCTCGATCGGACGGATCCGCATCGTGACCGCGATCGGCGGCGGCGGCACCTCCCCGGCGACGATCGCCTCCATGTACTCGAGGCCGCTCATCGTCGCCCCGGCGGCGGCCGTCGGCACGGGGTCCTGCCAGACGAGCGTGCGGCTGCGACTGGTCTCCGGGCTGGCCGCGGCAAACGCGGCGGCTCTCTCCGCCGCGCTGCGGCCGTTCTCGGCCAAGTCAGGCCCGCCTGGCCCGGCCGGCGAGAACCCCTCGCTTGCTGCGGGGAGTCGCCGGGTACATCAGGTCGGCCTGGATCTCCTCCTGGCTGATCAGGATCCTCGGGGCCTTCTCGCGGTGGTTGTGCCTGTGCCGGTGTATCCGTCTCATCGCAACGCCTCCAGTCGGTCGTCACCGGGTTGCTTCAAGCAACTCCATGTCGGCGACCCTAGCGCAGTCAGTTGCTTGAAGCAACCTTATGTGCGAAGATCACTTTGATGCTCCGCCACGACTATCCGGGCCAGTACTGCTCGATCGCCAAGGCCCTGGAGGTGATCGGCGAGCGCTGGTCCCTGCTGATAGTCCGTGACGTGATGCTCGGCAACAGGCGCTTCGACGAGCTGCAGGGGAGCCTCGGAATCGCAAGGAACGTCCTCTCGGCTCGCCTCCAGCGGCTGATCGACGAGGACATCCTCGAGCGGCGTCCCTACCAGACCTCGCCGGAGCGGCATGAGTACTTCCTCACCGAGAAGGGCCTCGACCTCTGGCCCTCGCTCGTCGCGCTTCTGGGCTGGGGGGATCGCCATACCCCCTACCCCGGCGGCCCGCCGATGCTGATCGTCCACAAGGAATGCGGCGGCACGGTCAGCGACCGCGGCATCTGCGAAGAGTGCGGCGAGGTGCTGCACGCCCGCGACGCCCGCGCTCTCCCAGGGCCCGGCCTCGACGCGCTAGCGTTGGCCGGGACGGCTAACGCATAGGAGGGCTGGATGGCGACAGCGGCGGAGCTTCAGGTCCGGGACAGGATCTTCATCGGAGGCGAGTGGGTCGAGCCGGAGGGCTCGGAGCCGATCGAGGTGGTCAACTCGACCACCGAGGAGGTGATGGGCACGATCCCCGCCTGCACGCCCGACGACGCCGACCGCGCGGCGCGCGCGGCCCGCGCCGCCTTCGACTCGTGGTCGCAGACCCCGCGGCAGGAGCGCGCCTCCCACCTCGCGGCGATCGCGGCCGGCCTCGGCGAGCGCTCGGATGAGATCGCGGCGACGATCACGCAGGAGCTGGGAATGCCCCTGAAGCTCAGCAAGATGATCCAGGCCGGGCTTCCGATCGGCCAGTTCGCGGCGATGCCGCAGCTGATGGACGAGGTCGCGTGGGAGGAGGAAATCGGCAACTCGAGGGTGCTGCGCGAGCCGATCGGCGTGCTCGGCGCGATCACCCCCTGGAACTACCCGCTGAACCAGATAGCCGCAAAGGTTGCGCCGGCGCTCGCCGCCGGCTGCACGGTGGTTCTCAAGCCGAGCGAGGTCGTGCCTCTCAACGCCTTCATCCTCGCCGAGGTGATCGAGGCTGCCGGTCTGCCCCCCGGCGTCTTCAATCTCGTCACCGGCACCGGCCCGGTCGTCGGCGAGGCGATCGCGGCCCATCCCGAGGTCGACATGGTCTCCTTCACCGGCTCGACGCGCGCCGGTCGCCGCGTCTCCGAGCTTGCCTCCGCGAGCGTCAAGCCGGTCGCGATGGAGCTCGGCGGCAAGTCCCCGAACGTGATCCTCGACGACGCCGACCTCGAGAGGGCGGTTCCCGATGGGGTCGCCAAGTGCTTCCTCAACTCGGGCCAGACCTGCAGCGCCCTGACCCGGATGCTCGTGCCGGCGTCGAAGCTCGCCGAGGCCGAGGCGATCGCCGCAAAGGCGGCCGAGGCCTTCACGCCGGGGGACCCCTTCGACGACTCGACCCGGCTCGGGCCGCTGGTCTCCGAGACCCAGCGCGAGCGGGTCCGCGGCTACATCGAGAAGGGCGAGGAAGAGGGCGCGAAGCTGCTGACCGGCGGAGTCGCCGCGCCGGAGGGGCTCGAGCGCGGATTCTTCGTGCGACCCACCGTGTTCTCGGATGTGGTTCCGGAGATGACGATCGCCCAGGAGGAGATCTTCGGCCCGGTGCTCGCGATCCAGGCCTACGATGACGAGGACGACGCGGTGAGGATCGCCAACGACAGCGTCTACGGCCTCGCCGGCGGCGTCTGGTCGGCCGATCCGGAGCGGGCGATCGGAGTCGCGCGGCGGATCCGAACCGGCCAGATCGAGATCAACGGCGGCGCCTTCAATCCCATCGCCCCGTTCGGCGGCTACAAGCAGTCCGGCCACGGCCGCGAGAACGGCCGCTACGCGATCGAGGAGCTGCTTCAGGTCAAGTCGCTTCAGCTCTGACCGATATGGCTGGGGATGCCCCTCAGCCTGATCGTCTTCGCAGTCCTGTTCGTCTTCTTCTTCGCCTTCGAATGGCGGCTCCTGCGTACCCTCTTGACGCAGGATCCCGAGTGGAAGCGGGAGATCAGGGGGACGCCGTGGCGGGACCGCCGGCGGATCGCGCGGGCGGTCCGGGACGGCAGGCGCCTCGACAACCCCCGCGACGCCCGCCTCGCGGTCGGAATGGCGGAGCAGCGGCTGCTGCTGAACCGTTCGACGGGCCGCCTGACGAGGTGGCTCATGGTCGCGCTCGGGATCGGGCTCATATTGCTGGGGGCGCTCGCCGGGCGCGCTCACGGTGATTCGCCTCGGGGCCTTCTTCACACTGCTCGGGCTGACGACCAGGGCGCTCGAGGAACGGCTGCACCGCCAAATCGCTCGCTCCCTTGAGTCCAACCGCGAACAGGCGGGGATCGAGGACCCTCGGCCGGGTCAATAGGCTCCCGGCGTGAATTTCGAGCTGAGCGACGAGCAGAGGCTGCTGCGCGACACGGTCCGGGACTTCGCCCGGCAGGAGGTGGCGCCCGTCGCCGAGGAGCTCGACCGCGAGAAGCGCTTCCCCTACGAGATCGTCGCCAAGATGGGCGAGCTCGGGCTGATGGGGATCCCATTCCCCGAGGAGCACGGGGGCGGCGGCGCCGACACGCTCTCCTACGTGCTGGCGGTCGAAGAGCTGGCGAGGATCGACTCCTCGGTCTGCATCACGATGGCCGCCCACACCTCGCTGGGCACGATGCCGATCCACCTTTGGGGAAGCGAGGAGCAGCGCTCCGAGTGGCTGCCCCAGCTCTGCAGCGGGCGGCGGCTCGCCTCCTTCGGGCTGACCGAGCCGGAGGCGGGCTCGGACGCGGGCAACGTCCGCACCACCGCGAGGCTCGACGGCAGCGAGTGGGTGATCAACGGCGCCAAGCAGTTCATCACCAACTCGGGAACCGAGATCTCCGGCTGCGTCTCGATCACCGCGATGACCGGCGGGGGCGACGGCAGCCGCGAGATCTCGAACCTGATCGTGCCGACCGGCACCCCGGGCTACGAGGTCGGCGAGCCCTACCGGAAGATGGGCTGGAACGCCTCCGATACCCGGCCGCTCTCCTTCGAGGATTGCCGGGTCCCGGAGGCGAACCTGCTCGGTCGCCGCGGTGACGGCTTCAAGAACTTCCTCCACATCCTCGACGGCGGGCGGATCGGCGTAGCCGCAATGGGGGTCGGGCTGGCGCAGGGAGCCCTCGACGAGGCGCTCTCGTACGCAAAGGAGCGGCAGGCGTTCGGCCAGCAGATCTCGAAGTTCCAGTCGATCCAGGCGAAGATCGCGGACCTCTCGGCGCAGATCGAGGCCGCGCGCCTGCTCACATGGCGCGCAGCGCTGGAGAAGGACGCCGGGCGGACCTTCACGCTGACCGCCGCCCAGGCAAAGCTGATCACCGGCCGCCTTGCGGTCCGGGCCACCGAGGAGGCGGTCCAGATCCACGGCGGCTACGGCTATATCGAGGAGTACCCGGTCTGTCGCTTCTACCGTGACGCGAAGATCCTCACGATCGGCGAGGGCACGGACGAGGTGCAGCAGATGGTGATCGCCCGTCAGCTGGGCTGTTGAGGTCCAGCGGCGGCGAGTGTGAAGCGGACGCTGGTCCCTGCGCCGTCTGGCTCCAGCCAGATGCGGCCGCCATGGGCCTCGACTATCGCGCGCGAGATCGCGAGGCCGAGACCGGCCCGCTCGTCGTCGCGCTCGTCGCCTCGGTAGAACGCCTCGAAGACCCGCTCGCCGTCCTCCTGCTGAAGCCCAGCGCCTTCGTCCGCGACCTCGACCTCGACGGAGCCGGGAGCACTGCGGGCCCGCACGGTTACGCTTCCGTCGGCGGGGGTGTGGCGGATCGCGTTCTGGAGCAGGTTGAAGAGGACCCGCTGGAGCTTCTCGGGATTCGCCCGGGCGAGCATCTCGTGGGCGGGCAGCTCGGTCGCCAGGGCGACTCCACGCGCCTCGGCTGGTGCCCGCATTGCCGCAACGGTGTCGCCGACCAGGGCTCGGAGCTCGACCTGGCTCATCGTCCAGGAAATGTCGCCCGCCTCTATCCGGGAGAGCTCGAAGAGATCGTCGACGAGGGCGCTGAGCGCCGCGACATGAGTGCGAATCTCGGCCAGGTATCGGTCCCGCGTCTCGCCGGTCACGACGCCGTCATCGATCGACTCGACCAACAGGCGCAAGGACGCCAGCGGTGTCCGCAGGTCGTGCGAGGCGGCCGCGACGAGGCGCCGCCGGGCCGCCTCTGCCTTGCGGCGAGAGCGCTCCTCGGAGGCAAGCCTGACCGCGAGGGTCGCCGCCAGGGACCCTCCGGCGACAGCCAGAACCACCAGGGCGATCTGCCCCCAGCCCATTCTGTGCGGCACGGTGACCGCGGCGGCGCCGGTGAGAAAGGCGGCGAAAGCGATCGCGATGGTGCGCCTCATCGCCCCGCCCCGCCTCTCGCCCGGCGCCTCATGGCCGCAACCTGTAGCCGACACCCCAGACCGTCTGGATGAACCTGGGCTCGGCCGGGTCGTCGCCGAGCTTGGCGCGCAGCCGGCGCACGTGCACGGTGACGGTGCTGGTATCAGTGGAATAGGGGTATTCCCATACCGACTCCATCAGCTGGTCCCGGGTGAACACCTGCCCTGGGTGCACCGCGAGAAAGGCGAGTAGATCGAACTCTCGCTGCGTCAGCGCGACCTCCTTCCCGGAGAGGGTGACGGTTCGACTCGCTGGTTCGATCCGCAGGGAACCAAGATCGATCGGCGGTGACTGCGACTCGTCGGCCGCCGGTGCGGCCCTTCGCAGCACCGCCTCGACGCGGGCGACCAGCTCGGCGGGCGAGAACGGCTTGACGACGTAATCGTCAGCACCCCTCCGCAGGCCGACCAGCCGGTCGGACTCCTCCCCGCGCGCGGTCAGCAGGATGACCGCAATCCTCGCTCCCGGCTCTTCCTGGAGCCGCTCCATCACCGCAATCCCGTCGAGCCCGGGCAACATCACGTCGAGGACAACGAGGTCGGGCCTGTGGATCGCCGCGACGCGCAGCGCCTCGGGGCCGTCCGCGGCGGTGTGTGTCTCGTAACCGGCGCGCTCCATGTAGCGCCCGACGACCTCCACGATCGTCGGCTCGTCGTCGACGACCAGCACGGTGCCGGCGGGATCGCTCACAGCGGAGATTGTCCTGGAACCCGTCGCCACCTCACTCGTCTGTTCGAGGGCTCTGCCGCTAACCGAAGGTGAACGAATAGCCCACCACCCCCGATTCTGGTACGAGCCTCAGGATGTGCCGTTCGACCTTCGGCAGGTCAACCAGGTCATATAGGCGCTGCTCGGAGACCGTCACCGCCCCATCGTGGACGTCCGAGCCTGAGAGCGCGCCCGGGATCGGCCGCCCGTCTAGCAGCACCCGCATGCGGCGAGGACCGTCGGGCGAGCCCAGAACCATGTAGGCGCGGCGAGCCCCGAAGTCGAGTTCCAGGGAGCCTCCCTCCGCAGTCGCCGTGTCCCGGGTGATCTTCCAGGTGCCACGGTATGCGAGTTCGTTCGGACCCGGCGCGCCCGGTGCGCCAAAGTCGTGTCGGCCCGGGGAGAGCATCCGGTTCACGAAGCGTTCGGCGCGGGCGGCGCCCAGGTAGGTCTCCGGGGTGGTGACGCCGGCCGACGGCGCGATCGCGTGCACCCGCGCGGCCGCCTTGCGCGGCGCGTGGCCGGCTTCACGAAGCAGCGCCCGGATCACCCTCTCTTTCTCGCCGTATGACCCCTCGCCGAAGTGCACGAAGCGGACCCGGCCCCGGGCGTCGATGAAGTACTCGGCGGGCCAGAATTCGGTGCCGTACCTCGTGAAATTCGCCAGGTCGTTGTCCTGGGCAACGGGGTAGCGGATCCCATTGCGCTCGATCGCGTCCGCGACGTTGCCGTCCTCCTTCTCGAACGGGAACTCCGGCGAGTGGATGCCGATGATCGTCAGTCCGTCATTCCGGTATCGGGCGTCCCAGGCCTTCAGGTAGGGGAGGGTGCGCAGGCAGTTGATGCAGCTGTAGGTCCAGAAGTCGACTAGGACGACGCGACCGCGCAGCGAGGAAAGCCGCAGGGGCTGGTCGCCGGGGGTGTTGAACCAATGCTGGGTGTCCACGAATTCGGGAGCGGCGCCGAGCACCGGCAATCCCGAGTCCCTCCCGGAGGACGGGCCCGGCTCGCCGGTGGCCGCTTCGGCGACGGCTTCGCCGAGCGGGCTGGGCGAGCCGCCGCGGATGTCCGCGAGGGCTTCGCGGGCGGCCGCCGTCTTCTCCAGCGACTGCGAGGGGTTGACCAGGAAGCTGGGCAGGTCGCTCGCGATCGTGTTCTGGAATTTGACGTCGTAGTTACCGAGCATCGCGAGTGCCACCGCGACCATCACCGCTCCCATCGCCACCTGCAGGCCGACGCCGCGCCGGGCGAGCGGGGCGACCACCCGCCGCCCGCCGAGCATCAGGAAGTAGAGAACGGCCGCCGAGCCGAGCCCGTAGCTGAGGGCGACGGCAAGCCGCCCGGCGGTGAACGGCTGCGAGGCCGAGACGGTGATCACCCCGGCCAGGATCGGCCCTGCGCACGGCGCGTAGACGAGGCCGAGGCTGGCCCCCACCGCGGCGCCCGACCAGAATCCGTCGCCCCCGCTCCTCACCCCCGCCCGGCTTGTGAGGCGGCTCAGGGCCGCCTCGAGCCGCGCCGCGAGGGGCGGGACCATCAGCGAGACGCCGAAGGCGATCAGGACGACGATCGCCAGCTTGCGCAGCAGGTCGTCCGGGAGCCCGAGCGCCGAGATCACGTAAACCAGGGCGACGGTCGCGAACGTGAAGGACAGCGTGAGGCCCGCCACGATCCCGAGCGGACGTCGCCGGCCGCCGGTCGCGCCGGCGGAGAGCGCGATCGGGAGCACCGGCAGCACACAGGGTGAGAGCGCCGTTGCGGCGCCGGCGACGAACCCGAACAGGATCAGCAGGGCCACGGGATCAGCCCTGCTTCATCGATTCCTCGTGCTTCATCGATTCCTCGTGCTTCATCGCCCCTCCGGAATCGTCCTTCATCGCGCCCTCGTGCTTCATGGCGTCGTCGGACTTGGTCGTCGCCGCGGCGTTCTGAGACGACTCGGTCGTCGCGCCTCCCCCTTCGTCGGATCCACCGCAACCCGCTGCGAGCATGCCGATGGCCATCGCCGCCGACACCGCTGCCACCGCCATCAACAGGGTCCTCCGGCTCCGCATCTCCAGCTCCTTTCGTCGGGCTTCTGCTGAACCTCGACGCTAGGAGACAAATGTGACTGGAAGAGAAACTCCTGGACGCCTCTTCTAGGCGGGGCGCGAGGTCACCGTTCCCGCCTCGCGCCCGTCGACCTCAGCGGCACGGCCGAGCGTCTCGCCGATCCCGTAGTGGGCGCAGATCGCGATCTCGTGCTCGCGCAGCAGCGGCCGCGATGGATCGACGGCGGGAGCGGTCCGGATGGCTTCCCCCCTGTGCGCGGTCCAGACGCGGCCGCCGCCCCCGGCGCAGTCGCGCAGTGGAACGGCGACCAGCTTCGCCCGCCGCCGCCCGAGGCCGACGATCAGCCAGGCCGGCCTGGAGTCGTCCGCGTCGGCGAAGAGGGCCATGACCCGGCCTATCCGCGAGCCCCCCAGGTCATCGACGTCGCACCCCCGCCAGGTCGAGACCTCACCCAGGGTCGGCAGGTCGCCGCCCTGCTCAGCCATCCTCGCCCCGCTCCATCAGGATCGTGGCGGCGCTGGCCGGATCGAGCTCCCGCCGCACGACCTGCTCCAGCAGCTCGGCGGTCCCTGCGTCGGCGGCGGCGTCCGCCTCGAGCTGCCGCCGCAGCCGGGAGGCGGCGATCCCCAGGACCTCGTTGCGAAGGTTGCGGGCACGGCGCTCCTCCAGCGTCCCGGCCGCCTCGATGTGGCTGCGGTGCTCATCGACCTTCTCGGCAAGCTCGGCCACCCCCTCCCCGCGGGCCGCCTCGGTGCGCAGGATCGGGACCTTCCAGCCCCCGGGCTGCTCCGAGAGGGCCAGCACGCTCCGCACCTCGCGAACCATCGTGTCGGTCATCGGGTGGTCGGCCTTGTTGACGACGATCACGTCCGGGATCTCCATCACCCCCGCCTTCAGCGCCTGGATCGAGTCCCCCGATCCAGGCATCAGAGCCAGCACGATCGTGTCCGCGTGGTCGACGATGTCGATCTCCGCCTGGCCGACCCCGACGGTCTCGATCAGTACGTCGTCCTTGCCCGCGGCGTCCATCACCAGCGCCACCTGCAGCGCCGCCTCCGAGAGCCCGCCGAGGGCGCCTCTGGAGGCCATCGAGCGGATGAAGACGCCGGGGTCGAGAAAGTGGTCGGAGAGGCGGATCCGGTCGCCGAGCAGCGCGCCGCGGGTGAAGGGGCTCGAGGGGTCGATCGAGAGCACCGCGATGCCCCTGTTCTGCTTGCGCAGCTCGGCGGTGAGGGCGCCGATCAGGGTGCTCTTGCCCACCCCGGGCGGCCCCGTGAAGCCGACGATTCGGGCCCGCCCGGTGCGGGGATAGACCTCCCGCACCAGCTCCCATCCCGCCGGGTCGTCGGACTCGATCAGGGTGATCGCGCGAGCCAGAGCCCGCTTGTCGCCGGCAACGAGGCGCTCGGCGAGGGTCGCTTGCTCGCTCGTGCTCACGCGGTGAGTCTAGAGTTCCGGCCGCCGTGATCCGCCTGATCCGCTTCTGCGCCCGCAACGGGATGCTGACGCCGAAATACGCGCGCCTCCTCGTCCGGTACGCGCGGCGGCGACTGCTCACCCAGGCGGGCCGGCGCTGGCGCACCGATGGGCCGGTCTTCTTCGGACGGGGACTCGAACTGCACCTCGGCCGCCGCGGGCGGGTCGACTTCGGCCGCTTCGTCTGGATCGGGGACGGGACCAAGATCCGCTGCCACGAGGGAGTGGTCGAGATCGGCGCCAAGACCGTGCTCGGCCAGGAGTGCACGATCTCCGCCTACCGCCGGGTGCGGATCGGGGAAGAGTGCGTGATCGCCGACCGGGCGATGTTCATCGACTTCGACCACGGGGTCGTCGAGGTCGAGCGGCCGATCCGCAAGCAGGGCATCTACATGCGGGAGGTCGAGGTCGGCTCCAACGTCTGGATCGGCTACGGGGCCTGCATCCTGCGCGGCGTCCGGGTCGGCGACAACTCGATCGTCGGCACCAACTCCGTGGTCACCAAGGACGTCCCCGCCAACGCCGTCGTCGCCGGCATCCCGGCCAGGGTGATTCGCATGCGCGAGGCTCCGCGCGAGCTGCGCTGGCCGCACCCGGTCGAGCCCGACCCCCGCTCGGAGTCGACTCTCCGCCCTCCGGACGCCGATCAGGCGGGGCTGGGCTCGCCGGCGAGATCTGCGTAGACGGCCGCGGTCCGCTCGGCGACGTCTCCCCAGTCGAAACGGCGGACGTGCTCGTAGGCTTCGGCCACCAGCCGGCGGCCCAGCTCGTCGTCGCGCAGGACGCGGATCGCCATCTCGGCGAGCGCCGGGGGGTCGTGCGCGCGGAAGCGCAGTCCCGCCTCCTCGTGCGGGACCACCTCCCGCAGCCCCCCCGTGTCGGCGACGATGCAGGGACAGCCCGAGGCCATCGCCTCCAGCGCGACGAGACCGAACGGCTCATAGATCGAGGGGACCACGGTGAGGTCGGCGATCCGGTAGAGCGAGTGGAGGACGTCGTCGCCGATCCAGCCGAGGAAGGTGCCGTGCTCCATCAGCCCGAGCTGGTCGGCCTGTCGGTGCAGCTCGGCCTCGTGAGTTCCCGAGCCGGCGACCAGGAAGCGGGTCCCGGGCGCCTCCTCGAGCACGCGCGGCATCGCCTCGAGGGCGAGCTGGAAGCCCTTCTCGTAGACGAGGCGGCCGATCAGCACGACGAGCTTCTCGTCGGGCGCCGCGAACTCGGAGCGGAGACGCCGCAGCTCCGCCGGGTCCTGCGGCTGCAGGTCTTCGGGGTCGATGCCGTTCGGGATCACGCTGATCCGCTCCTCCTCGACTCCGAAGATGTCGGCGATCTGCTCGCGCATGTAATGGGAGCAAGCGATCACCCGGTCGGAGCGGTTGGTGATCCAGCGCTCGACCCCATGGATGTAGCTCTGCGGGTGCTTGTCGACCCAGCCCTGATGACGGCCGTGCTCGGTGGCGTGGATCGTCGTCAGCAGCGGCGCGCCGAACCTCTTCGCGAGGTGGTCGCAGGCGTTGGCGACCAGCCAGTCGTGGCCGTGGACGAGGTCGAAGCTGTGGTCGTCGCCGAGCTCCACCCCGGCTGCGAGCATGTCGGAGTTCATGCGCTCGACCCAGGCGACGAACTCGCCGAGGTCGGTCGGGCGCTTCGGCTCGCGGATGCGGTGGATGGCGACGCCGTTGCGGCGCTCCTGGGCGGGAGACTCCTCCCCTCCCCTGGTCAGGACGTGGACCTCGACCTCGCGCTCGATCAGCGCCTCGGAGAGCTTGCGGACGTGCCGCGCCAGGCCGCCCTCGATCAAGGGGGGGTACTCCCAGGAGAGGATCAGAACGCGGGTCATCGTTGCTGGTCTGCTTAGGGCTCCAGAAGCGGGGCGAGGCTCAGGTCCGGGGCAAGTGAGCGCATGCGGGGGTCGGTGCTGGCCGGGGAGTCTATGGCCTCCAGTGCGGCCTCTGCGTGGTCTGTGGCGCGGACGTACGGGTAGTCGCCGGCCTGGCGGCGCTGGTCCAAGAACGCCCAGTCGCTCGACTGGACGGCGAGCAGCTCGCGGGCCGCGCGCAGCGCCGCGGACCCCCGCAGGCCGCCGCAGAGGGCCCGGAGCACGCGCAGCTCGAGGCGCCGCGCCGCCCAGGCGAGGTCCGACACTGCGGGAGAGTCCCAGGTGCGCAGGTCCTTCCCCTCTCCCCAGGTCGAGGCAGCCAGGGCGCGCTCCTCCGGCTCATGGGCCGCGATCGCCTCGGGCACCGTCAGCAGCCGGACGCCCGCCGCCTCGGCACCGCCCACCACGTCGGCGAGCCAGAGGGCTCCCTCAGACCACCAGTGGCCGAGCAGCTCGGTGTCGATCGCGAAGACGAGCAGGCCCCGCCTCCCCCGCTCGCGACGGTACTCGCGGAGGCGCGCGGCCGTGGCCTCGAGAAACTCACCGGCCTGACGGCGGGCGACCTGGCGCGCGGCCTCAGGGTCATAGGCGCCGCCCCCCACCTTCCAGATCCGCACTCCGCGCAGCGACTTGCCGGCGAACTGGGCGTGGGCGGGGTCCGATGGGTAGCCGTCGAGGGACCAGAGCCAGCCGATCGCCTCCCAGTCGATCGGCAGCGCAACCGCTCCGGCTGCGGTGGAGACAGGGACCAGCGCGTCGAGCGGCGGGCCGATGCCGCTCTGATCGACGCAGAACCACCGCACCCCCGCCTCGGCGAGCCGCCACTCCAGCTCCGGGACGTAGGCGCACTCGGGCAGCCAGAAGCCGCCGCTCCAGCCAAACCTCCTCCGGTGGGAGCGAATCCCGGCGTCGAGCTGGAGCCGCAGCCCGGCCCGGGTCGCCAGCATCGGCAGCACCGCGTGGGTCGCGGCCGAGGCCGCGAGTGCCGCCCGGCCTTCCTCTGCGGACCTCTGAAATGCCCGCAGGGGGTCCCCTCCGACGGCCTCGAGCAGCTCCAGCGCGTGCCGGTAGCGGTCGCGCTCCGCCTCGCAGGCGGCGCGGCACTCGGGCGGCACCTGTCCCAGGTCGGCCTCCGCGGCGGCGATCCGCAGGTCGATCAGGAAATCGCGAAGGCGGCGGTGGACGCCGCCGTCCTCGAGCTGGTCGGCGAGGACCGGGGTGACCGTCATCGTCAGCCGCTCGGCAACCTCGAGGACCGGCAGGTAGGAGCGGATCACCGCGTCGAACAGCCACTCCTCGCCGAAGGGATAGGTGCCGAAGCCCTCCACGTAAGGCATGTGGGAGTGAAGGACGATCGCCAGATCGCCCGCGTCGCGCTCAGGCACGGCAGATCGCGAGGAAGTCCAGGGAGCGGTCGAGGCCGCCGGCGCGCAGCCGGAAGTCGGAGGTCGTGATCGAGGGCGTGAAGCGGTCGTAAAAGCGCCTGGTCAGGCCGAGGCGCCTGTGGACCGCGTCCCAGCCGAGCCTTATCGCGAGCTCATGCAGCCGCAGCCGGCCGGCGTGGAAGAGGCCGAGCAGCTCGACCGCCTCGAAGTGCCTCTCGCAGAGCTCGCGAAACTCGGCGGCACGGTACTCACGCACGTGCCAGGGGTTGTCGGACTTCTCGGCGCCGGGGGGCGCGAGCGTGAGGACGTTCGGAGTCGAGACGTAGGCGACGCCGCCCGGCTCGAGCATCGCCCTGAAGTGGTCGAGGATCGCGTCCGCATCCTGGACGTGCTCGATCGTCTGCAGGAAGACGATGGCGTCGCACGGCTCGGAGAAGCTCTCGACAAGGTCGCGCTCGAAGCGCAGGTTGGGACGCCGGTAGCGGAGCCGCGCGTGCTCGTGCGCCTCAGGGTTCGCGTCGACGCCGACCACGGCATGCGCCTTCCCGGCCAGCAGGTCGGAGCCGTAGCCCTCGCCGCAGGCCATGTCGACCACTCGCCTACCGGCGACCCGCTCGGCAATCCATTCGTAGACGACCAGGTGCCGCCGGTACCAGTAGTTCTCCTCGGGAACGTCGGGCAGCGTCCGCTCCCCGGTCAGCGGCAGCGGCGGCACTCCCGGGGGTTGGTTCTCCTGCAGGTACTCGGCCTCGCTCACGCTGCCACGGTATTTGAGGCGGCCTCAGTCGTGCTTCAGGGTGATCCGCCTGCGAAGCGTCGCCGGCGGGCCGTCGGGCGGTGTGTAGGTCAGCCTGACCACGGCTTTCAGCTTGCCCCGCCTGGCGAGCCTCTTCCTCTTGGCGCCTTTCGGTCGGACGAGGACTGCGGCCTTGCCGGAGGCTGTCCTGGCAACGGCCCTGAAGCCCTTGGCGGCCAGCCTCAATTTGCCCTTCTCCGCCGGAAGCTGGACGGTGAGCTTCGCCGTTCCCTTCTTCTTGTTGAGCTTCGCCTTGCCGGCGGCGAAGATCGCGACGGACCCGCTGGCCTGGGCCGTCGAGCCGGCGACGTTGATGGCGGAGACGCGGCAGCGGTAGTTGCCGACCTCGCCTGCGCGGAGCATCTCTTCCGCCGCACCCGGGATGTCGACCCCGTCCTTCGTCCATGAGAAGGCGATCGACGTCGGGGCCCTGTAGACGCGCGCCTCGACCAGATCCGGCTTCCAGCCTCCGCTCTGACAGGTGAGCCGGGAGCCGACCAGCTTTGGGAGCGGCGGCGGCCCGCCTTTCCGCTTTCTTTTCGGCACGAGCGGTCCCCGCGAGGTGACGGTCGGCGCGGACGTCGGCCGCGGCTCCAGGTAGAGCACTGGGAGATTCGGGCCGCTTTCTTTCGGCAGGTCGATCGGCAGCTCCATCCCGCCCCCTCCGTTCACGTTCAGAAACGCGAGCGCGTTGCCCGCGAAGAGGGCGGTGTAGACCCTGCCGCTTTCGGGATCGAACGCGACGCCGTAGGTCCCGCTCATTTCGAGCCCGCGCCGGTCGATGTCGGACGAGTTGCCCCCGTCGAGCGCCGCGGTGGAAATCGTCCCCGGGTTGTCGTTGGCCCAGTAGAGCCGGCCGGCCGCCGCGTCGATTGCGAGGCCGAAGGGATATTCGACCGTCCCGGAACCGGTCGGCGTCAGCGTCTGGCCGCCGCCGCCGGCGAGGTTCGCCGAAGCGATCGAGCCCCGGCTGGGGAAATTGCCGAAGTTCGTCCAGTAGACCCGCCCCGAGGCGGGGAACACGGTCGTGGCAATCGGGCTTTCCACCGACGCCGTGCCTGTGTCGAGGTCGCCGCCGCCGCTGCCGTCGAGATTGGCGAAGGAGATCGAGCTCCCGAACGAGTTTGCCCAGTACACCCGGCGCCCGACCGGGTCGACGGAGATCCCGCTGGGGCCGTTCACCGTCGCCGAACCGGTCGGAAGGTCGTCGCCGCCGCTGCCGTCGAGGCTCGCCCAGTTGATCTTGCCCTGCTGCTGGTTCGCCCAGTAGAAGCGCCCCTGGACCGGGTCGATCGCACCGCCCAGGCCGTAGCCTTCCGGCGAGATCGTCGCCGCCCCCGGATTGAGCTCGTGGATGCCCCCGCTGCCGTCGAGGTTCGCCCACTGGATCGTGCCGCTGTCGAAGCCGGCCCAGTAGATGCGGTCGGCGGCGCCCGCCGACGGGGCGCAGACGGCGGCGCCGAGGAGGGCGAGAAGACCGAGGAGAACGATGCTGCCGCGGGTGCGGGCGATCATGCAGTGGACCGTACTATGCGCACCGAGGCCCAGAGCTCGATGCACCTCCCGCCGCAGCTGTTCTTCTAGAGTGCCGCGCCATGCCCGCCTCGCCGACCGCCACAGCGGAGCACATCAAGGACGTCAACACGCGCTACCACGACGCCGCGGCCGGCGAATACGACGCAAAGTGGGGAATCGACTTCGGCGACACCGGCCAGGAGCAGGTGCGATCGAAGCTCGCGAAGGCGCTCGGAGGTCCGGATGGTCGGCGATTCGACGACGGCCTCGAGATCGGCTCCGGAACCGGCTACTTCTCGCTCAACCTGATGCAGCTCGGCACGATCGAGCGCCTCACCGCCACCGACATCTCACCCGGGATGCTGAAGCGGCTCAGCGCCACCGCGGACGACCTCGGCCTCGAGGTCCGGACGGTGCGCACCGAGGCGGAGCGGCTGCCATTCGAGGACGAGAGCTTCGACCTCGTCTTCGGCCACGCCGTGCTGCATCACATTCCCGACCTCGGACGGGCCTTCGCCGAATTCATGCGCGTGCTGCGGCCCGGCGGCGCGGTCGCATTCTGCGGGGAGCCGTCCCGCTACGGCGACCGGTTGGCGGCCGTGCCGAAGCGGGCGGGCGCGCTGATCGCGAGCCCCTGGCGCCGCGCGGTGGGCGCCCGCAGGCGGGGGATCCCGGAGGGCGAGCAGTCCCACAGCCACGCACTGGAGGGCGAGGTCGACGTGCATGCCTTCGCCCCGGCGGATCTACGCAGGCTGCTGCGAGAGGCCGGCTTCGAGGAGCGGCGGGTCGGCGGCGAGGAGCTGCTCGCGAACGCCTGGGGCTGGGTCCTGCGGACGATGGAGGCGAGCGCCGAGCCCGAAACCGTCTCCTGGCGCTGGCGACGCTTCGCCTTCCGCAGCTACATCGAGCTTCAGCGGCTGGACAGCCGGCTGCTTGAGCCCCACCTCCCGGCGGAGCTCTTCTACAACCTGCTCGCGTCGGGGCGCAAGCCGCCGGCCTGACTCACCACTCGCGGTCGGTGCTGCCGATCCGCTCGATCCCGTCGCGGACTCCGTCCAGAACCTGAGCTCGGACGCGCAGCTTGGTGGCGCGGTGTGCCGTGCGGTCCAGCGTCTTCAGCTCCTCCGCCGACTCCAGGGCCGCCTCTCGAAGGGCGTCAGGCTCGACCACCCGGTCGAGAAAGCCCGCGGTGACGGCCTCCTCGGGGCCGAGCATCGCACCCGTCACCGCGCAGCGGTCGAAGTAGGGCCCTGCCAGCCGGTGGCGCGCGATCGAGATTCCGAACCAGGGAAGCGTGAGTCCGATCACGACCTCGTTGAGGCCGATGCGGAAGGGCCCGGCCGCTCCGACCCGGTGGTCGGAGGAGAGCAGCATGAAGGCGGCCATCGCGATCGCATTTCCGTTGCAGGCGGCGACGACGGGGTTCGGGAAGGAGAGAAGCCGCTCCGCCAGGCGGGCGCCCCCACCGATCATCTCCGCCGCCTTCTCGGGCGGGCAGCGCAGGTCGAAGCCGCCTGAGAGGGTCTGCGCGCGCCCGGTGATCACGACCACCGCCCCGTCCCCCTCGGCGCGGTCGAGCGCCGCGAAGAGCTCCTCGAGCATCGCCGGCGAGATCACGTTCGCCTTGCCGTCGTCCATGACGATCGTCGCAACGCCGTCCTCGAGCGCGTATGAGGTCAGGCCTGCGATGGGCGCGAGCTTACCGCTCCGCTCCCGGGCGCCGCACCCGGAACAGCTTCACTTTGGAGTCGAAGCCCTTCAGCCGCCGCTCCCCGGCGAACGAGTAGGAGTAGGGGCCGTCGACCGCGTCCCTGATCTCCTCTTCGACCAGGACGCTGCCCGGTCTGGCGATCGCGGTGATGCGACTCGCCATGTTGACCGGCCGGCCGTAGTAGTCGCCCGATTGGGTCAGGGTCTGGCCCAGCGCCAGCCCGACTCGCAGGAAGGGGAACTCCTCTCCTTCCGCCTCCGCCGCCTCGATCAGGCGGATCCCCGCCTCGAGAAGGGCCGGCGGCTCAGCGCAGACGAGCATCGCCGCGTCGCCGATCATCTTGACCAGCCGCACCGGCGGCTCGGCCACGGCAGCGGCCATCTCCTCGAAGCGGCCGGCGACCGCGCCCAGCTCCTCCGGTGCGATCTCCTCGCCGAGGCGCGTGAACTCGACCAGGTCGGCAAAGCAGACGGCGAGCCTCGCGGTGCCGCGGAGCTCCCCCGAGGCGAGGTCCGAGATGCCGATCACGTCGCGGCGCACCTGCTCGAGGAGGTGCGCCTGGAGGGTGTGGGTGAGGGTCGGGCCGATCAGCGGCAGCATGTACTCGGCGGCGGCCGCAAAGCGCCGTGCGAGGTCGCGCTCGGTATCTCCAGGCTGCATCAGGGCGCGCACGATGATCTCCCGGTTCGCCTCGGCGATACGCGACATACCGAGCCCGATCGTGCGGACGACCTGGAGCATCCCCTCCTCTGGCAGGCCGGCCTCCATGAACGCATTGATGCGGCGGGCCGCCTCGACATCGGCGTCGGACAGCGTCGCCTCGTCGGGGTCGGCGTAGGGAATGCCGAGGGCGGCACTGAAGCGCCGCAGCTGCTCAAGCTCGATGCCGGCCATCTCGGCGACCTGGCGGGGTGTGTAGCGAGGCCCGGACCCGGCCAGGGCCCGCTCGACCGGCAGCAGGGTGAGGCGTCCGGCCTCGACCGCATCGTGCAGTTCATCGAGGGTGACGCCATCGGAGATCAGTTCTTCGAGGAGAACGCGCCGCGCCTCACGGGCCTCGCCCTCGACCCCGTCGAGCAGACCCTCAGCCTGTAGATCGACCTCGGCGCGCTCCATCGCGCCCGCATTGTCCCGCTTTGCCCGCCGAACGGTTCAGGCGTAGGCGACCGCGCCGCCGCGGCGCGGGTCGCCGCCGCCGGTGAGGACGCCGGAGGCGGGATCGCGAGCCACCGCCTGCACTCCTCCGAAAAAGAGATTGATCCGCGGCCGCCGCAGCACCGGCACCTCCCGTGCCTCAACCCTCGCAAGCGCCTCCTCGTCGATGCCGGGCTCGGCCTGCACCACGCCCTGCTCGTAATGGAGGCGCGGGGCGCGAACCGCGTCCGCCGCGCCCATCCCCTCCTCGACGACCCGCACCACCGTCTGCACGATCGCCGAGCGGATCCGGTTCGAGCCGGCGCTGCCCAGCCCCAGGGCGATCTCGCCGTCGCGCAGGACCACGGTCGGCGCCATCATCGAGGGCACGCGGCGGCCCGGCGCGATCGCGTGGAAGCCAAGCGGGTTGAGGTCCTCCTCGCCGAGCATGTTGTTGAGGATCACCCCCGTGCCCGGGACGAGCACGCCCGAGCCCGAGCCATTCGAACAGGTGACGCTGGCGCACATGCCGTCGGCGTCGAGAACCGAGATGTGCGTGGTCGAGCCGAGCCGATCCTCAGGCGGAGGTGTGGGGGCGCCCGGGCCTGAGCGGTGGCGGATTGCGGCCGCCGTGCGGTCGAGCGCTCCGGGGTCGAGCAGGGCGGCGTGCAGTTCGTCGCCGTACAGCGCCTCGGCGAAGGCCTCGTCGCGGGCCGCGTTCGCCGCGTCCATCGCGGCGACGAGCTGTTCGGGGCCGCTGCTCTCCCCCAGCCGCTCGAGCAGGCCGAGCGTGTAGGCGATCAGGATGCCGCCCGAGGACGGCGGCGGGTTGGTCAGCACCTCGGCGCCGCGGAAGGCGGCGCGGATCGGCGCTCGCTCGATCGCCTCGTACTCGCCGAGGTCGGTCGGGCCGAGGGTGCCGCCGTGCTCGCGCACGAAACCGCTCAGCGCCGCGGCGACGTCGCCGCGGAAAAAGGGCTCGGCGCCTTCGGCGGCAAAGCGCTCGAGCGCGTCGCCCAGCTCGGCGAAACGAAGGACGTCGCCCTCGCCGAGCGGCCGCCCGCCTGGCGCGTAGAGCTCCCGCGTCTCGGTCCGGCGCTCGTGGATCGGCCAGAGGATCTCGAGGATGTAGGCCTGCTCGGCGTTGACCGGCGCGCCCTCGCGGGCGAGGCGGATGCCGGGCTTGACCAGCTCCGCCAGCGGCGCCGAGCCGAAGCGCTGCAGCGCCAACTCCAAGCCCGCCGCCGTCCCCGGCACGCCGCAGGAGGCCGGTCCGACGTAGAACGTCTGCACCGTATCCGCGTCGAAGTGGACCGGCACCGGTACCAGCTCGACCCCCCGCTCCGCCCCGTCCCTGCCCGGCGCGGCGACGAAGAAGTCGATCAGCACCGTCTCCTCGCCGCGGTGGACCATCATGAAGCCGCCGGCGCCGAAGCCGGTCAGCGGGCTCTCGACCGCGAAGGAGGCGAGCACCGCGCAGACCGCGGCGTCGACCGCGTTGCCCCCCTCGCGCAGCACCTGCGCGCCGGCCTCGGCCGTCAGCGGGTGTCCAGCGGCAACAACGCCCTTCATCGTGATCGGGAAGAGTTGCAGCCGCCGCTCCGCCGCTGCGACAAGGGGCGCTAGCCGGGGAGGAACTCTGGGACGTCGAGGCTGCTGAGCTCGCCGGCCTTCTCGTTGCGCGGGGCGCGGCCGCTGTCCCTGGTGCGGCGGATCGTCGGCTCGGCGGCGCGGCGCGGCGGCGCGGCGCGGCCGTCGAAGCGGGTGGCGACGACGGTGACCCAGATCTGGTCGCCCAGCTCCTCGTCGATGTTGGCGCCGAAGATGATGTTGGCGTCGGGATGGGCGGCCTCGCCGACCAGCTTCGCCGCCTCGCTGACTTCGACCAGCGAGAGGTCGGCGCCACCGGTGATCGAGAGCAGGATCGCCCGCGCGCCCTCCATCGAGGTCTCCAGCAGCGGCGAGGAGATCGCTTTTTCGGCGGCGAGCAGCGCCCTGCCCTCGCCGTGGCCCATGCCGATCCCGAGCAGCGCCCGGCCGGCCTCGGACATGATCGTGCGCACGTCGGCGAAGTCGAGGTTGATCAGCGCCGGCAGCGTCACCAGGTCGGAGATTCCCTGCACCCCCTGGCGCAGCACGTCGTCGGCGACCTGGAAGGCCTCGACCATCGAGGTCTGCTGGTCGAGCACCTCGAGCAGGCGGTCGTTGGGGACGACGATCAGCGTGTCGACCTCGGCTGCCAGTTCCTCGATCCCCTTGCTCGCCTGGGTGCCGCGGCGCGAGCCCTCGAAGCTGAACGGCTTGGTGACGATGCCGACGGTGAGCGCGCCGACCTCGCGGGCGAGGCGGGCGACGACCGGGGCGGCGCCGCTGCCGGTGCCGCCCCCGGCGCCGGCGGCGACGAAGACCATGTCGGAGCCCTTCAGCAACCGCTTGATCTTGTCCTGTTCTTCGAAGGCCGAGCGGTGGCCGACTTCGGGATCGGCCCCAGCACCCAACCCGCGGGTGGCCTCGTCGCCAATGTGCACGGTCACGTCGGCCACGCAGAGCTGCAAAGACTGAAGATCCGTATTGACGGCCATGAACTCGACTCCAGGCACATTGGCGTCGACCATCCGGTTGACCGCATTCACGCCGGCGCCCCCGACGCCAACCACGCGTATCACCGGCTGATGCGGCTGCCCGCTGCCCGGCGGCTCATAAGCCGGTTCCTCCCGCCCGTAGCGCGGAGTTTCAGCTTGCTCATCCCGAGGCACCGGCTCCTCGGAGAACACCCGCTTCAACCGCTCCGGCGCGGACTCGGTGGATTCAGCTAGTCCCGACTCGGCTGGTCCTGCGGCGTCAGCTCCAGACGCTCCTCCGGCGGGTGGCGTGGGGCTGGGTTCCCCTCCCGGCGAGGGAGGGGTGCCCTGCCCCGCGACAGGACCCGCCGGCCGAGCGCCCTCGTCCTCCCCCGCGACAGGACCCGCGGTCGAGTGGCCTGAACCCTCACCCGAATCGTCGTCAGCCGTAGAGCGGAACAGATCGGCGAGGGGGCCCTCGCGCATGCTCGCGCGCTTGTTACGCCGACTCATGCTCCAAAACCTCCTTGGCCAGCTCACGGTAGTAGCCGGCCGCGTTCCCCTGGGGATCGTACTTGAGGACGCTGGCGCCTTTCACCGGCGCCTCGGCGAATTTGATCGCCTTTTTGATCCGCGACCTGAAGACGAGGTCGCCGAAGTTCTCCTCGAGGATCTCCACCGCCTCCTTGGCGTGGACCGTACGCGAGTCGAGCATGGTCGGCAGGATGCCCTCGATCTTGACGTCCGGGTTGAGGTTCTCCTGGATCATCTTCAGCGTGTTCTGGAGCTGGACCAGCCCGCGCATCGACAGATACTCGCACTGGACGGGGACGATCACCTTGCTCGCCGCGGTCAGCGCGTTGATCGTCAGCAGGCCGAGGCTGGGCGGCGTGTCGATGCAGACGAAGTCGTAGTCGCCCGAGACCTCCTTCAGCGCTTTCTCCAGCGAGCGCTCGCGGCCGATCTTGGTGCTCATCGCGATCTCCGCCCCGGCGAGGTCGATCGAGGCGACGGCGATGTCGATCTCCCGGCGCTGGATCACCTCGCGGATCGGCATGTCGTTGACCAGCACGTCGTAGAGGCTCTTCTCGACCTTGTCGGGGTCGATCCCCTGGCTCATAGTCAGGTTCCCCTGCGGATCGAGATCGATGCAGAGCACCCGGTACCCGGACTCGGCAAAGGCGACAGCCAGGTTCAGGGTCGTGGTCGTCTTGGCAACCCCACCCTTCTGGTTGGCAAAAGCAATGACT
>DASXAR010000084.1:0-13361 GCA_036406595.1 Solirubrobacterales bacterium
ACGCGCCCTTCGGCGACGCGCCGCTGCTGCTGCACGACGTGACCATCAAGAACACCTCGCACCGGCGGCTGCGGGCCGCCTGGGTCGAGTACTGGGACGTGAACCCCTACGCCCAGTACCGCACCACGCATCTCGGTCTCGATGCGCCGCGGTTCGCGAAGCGCTCCCGCACTCTCTCGGTCGCCGAGGCGCCGGACGGGATCGACCCGGCTCCGCTCACGGTCTTCGCCGCGGCGCTGCGGGGGCGGGTGCGGGGCTGGGAGACGAACGGGGCCGCCTTCTTCGGCGCCGGCGGCCGCGCGAACCCGGCCGAGGTCGCGGCGGGCCGCCTCGGCCAGTCGCTGGCGCCGCCGGCTCCGGAGGGCAAGGCCGGTTCCACGATCTTCGCGATGCGCTCCCCCGTCAAGCTCCGCCCGGGCCAGTCGGTCACCCTGCGCTACGCCTACGGAACGGCGCACGCGCGGCAGATCCCTCGCATCGTCGACCGCTGGAGAGACACCAGGTCCCCGTTCGGTCGCAGCCAGCACGCCTGGGCCAACTGGGTGCCGCGCGCCAGCTTCTCGGGTCACAACGCCTGGCTCTCGCGCGAGCTCGCCTGGGACGGGTACATGCTGCGCTCGGGCGCGACCTACGAGGAGACCTGCGGCCACCACATCGTCTCCCAGGGCGGCTACTACCAGTACGACTTCGGCTGGCAGGCCGCCTACCGCGATCCCCTCCAGCATGCGCTGCCGCTGATCTACGCCGATTCGGGACTGGCCAAGGAGGTCATGCGCTACTCGGCCCAGGAGCAGGACCGGGCGAGCGGCGAGATCCCGTACGCGATGGGTGAGATGTGCCAACCCCTACCCAATGGGACTTCGGACGATCTCGATCTCTGGCTGCTCTGGACCGCCGCCGAGTACGGCCTCGCCAGCCGCAACCTCTCCTTCTTCAACGAGAAGCTCGGCTGGCGTGACGGCGGCAGCTCGACCCTCTGGAAGCACCTGCTCCGTGCCTTCACCCATCAGGAGAGCCTGCGCGGCCCACATGGTGGCTACACGACCACCGGGACCAACGGTGACTGGTCGGACCTCTCGACGACCATCTACGGCATGACCGAGTCGACGCTGGTCACGGCCCAGGCCGCCTACATCTACCCGCGCCTGGCGGAGCTGGCCGCCGCTCGCGGTGCCAAGGGCTTCGCCCGGAAGCTGCGCGCCGCCGCGGCCCAGGACCGCGCGGCGCTCGCGACGCAGTGGACGGGAGGTGGCTGGTACTCGCGCGGCTACTCGGACGACACGCAGCTCGGCGCGGGGGCGATCTTCGGCGAGCCCCAGCCCTGGGCGCTGCTCGATCGCGTCCCGACTCGCTCTCAGGCCCGGACGCTGGTCGCCAACGTACGGCGCTTCCTCACCGGGGTGGGGGCCCCGGCCGACCTGCACGGCCCGGCCGCGATCGGCTCCTCGCAGTCGCCGGCGCGGGACGACCCGCTGGTCACCGAGCGAACCTTCGCGGGCGTGAGCCCGAACAACGCCGTCTTCCCGGGCGGGGCCTGGTACTCGGTCAACGGCTGGCTGGTGATGGGCCTGGCTGAGATGGCGGGGACCGTCCCACAGGCCCGGGCCTACGCCTTCGACGAGCTCCGACGCAACACCCTGGCGGCCCACGCCCACGCCTATCCCGGCCACTGGAACGGCGTGCTCTCGGTGGACGACGTCTGTTACGCGTACTACGAGACCGACCCCTCCCGCTGCGGGATCGGCTTCACCACCAACTACGACACGCAGATCATGCACCAGCCGGCCTGGAGCCTGTTCGACGTGATCACGCTCGCCGGCCTCCATCCGACCCGCGCCGGCTACCGGATCGAGCCCCAGCTGCCGTTGCGGACCTTCTCCCTGCGATTGGCGCGCGCCGGCGTCGCCTACTCCCGCGGGGTGGCGCGCGGCTATCTGCGGCCGACGGGCAGGAGCAGCCTCAGGATGGTCGTCTCGCTGCCCTCCGGCGCCGGAAAGGTCGAGGTGTTCGTCGACGGCCACGCCGTGCCGGCGAAGGTCGCCAGGGGATCAGCCCGCTTCACCCTCCGGGCCGCCGCCGGCCGGGCAGTGGACTGGGCCGTCGTCCGCGGCTGACCGGACGGATAGCGTCCGGGATGTGATCCGCAGCATCGTCGCCGTCGGGGCGACGCTCCTCGTCGTCACCTCCGTCTCCGGCGCCACCGAGCAGCCGGCCCCACCGATCGACACCCGCCTGCCGGCGCCACATTTCGAATCGGTGCGCTCGGGCCCCTTCTCCCTGGCCGGGATCCGGGAGCGGGCCCGGCCGCTCGGCCCCGGGGCGCCGCGCTGGGCGCGCCGCCTCTACGGGCGCTCCATCCGCGTGCTGCTCGCGCTCACCGATCCGCGCAACGGCGCGCTGATCGCCGGCGAGCGGGACGGATGGGACTACGTCTGGCCGAGGGATGCCGGTGCCGGTGCGATTGCGCTGGCGGCGGCGGGGCTGCGGCCCGAGGCGGCCCGGGTCGTCTCGTTTCTCTCGAAGATCGACACCGAAAGAGCGGCTCGCTTCTTCTCCGACGGCTCGCCGGTTCCGGGCCGACCGGCCGCCGGGGATGGTGAGGGCTGGGTCGCCGCAGCCGACCGGTCCACAAACCCATCGACGTTCCTTGTTGGTGATACATCGGGTTGGCGGGATCGGCAGGACTATGGCGAGAACGACACCGGCGATCTGCTCGGCAACGCGATCGCGTCGGGCGCCCCGCCCGTCGAGATCAAGAGCCGCTTCCTCACCCCGCGCGGCCTGGTCAGGGAAGAGGGCGGCGACGAGCTGGACTCCGCGGCCGCCTGGGCCGCCACCGTCTTCCCCAGCCGGGGTCTACGCGGAGCGGTTCGACGAACGCTGCTGACGCTCACCCGCGAGTCGACCCCCTTCGGCATCCCCCCGATGGAGGGCTGGAGCCCGGGCGAGGTCTGGACCGCCCCCACTGCCTGGTCGGCTTGGGCCCTGGTCAACCTGGGCGAGACGAGGGCCGCGGACCGGCTGCTCGGGGAGCTGCGGCGCGCGGAGACCCGGTACGGAACGCTCCCGGAGAGGGTCGACGCGACGACCGGCGCCCCCACCTCGACCACGCCGCTCGCCTGGTCGCACGCCTTCGCAATCCTGGCGCTGCGCGCCCGCTACGGCTGACGCTCCGCGGCGTCGATCGCCGCCTTCACGGCCTCCTCGGCGCTCTCCGTCTCGACGATTCCGAGCTCCGATCCCGCCTGGTTGCGGAGCTGCCAGCTCTGCAGGGCGATCACCGGGCGCCCGAGGCGACGGGCGAAGGCGATTTCGGAGAGCGTGCCCCACTCGCCGCCGATCGCGATCACGGCGTCGCCCGACCCGACAACGGCGAGGTTGCGGGCTTGCCCGATCCCGGTCGCGATCGCGTAGGTGACGTACTCATTGGCGTCCTCCGGCTCGGTCGTCGGCAGGACGCCCAGCACGGTCCCGCCGGCCTCGGAGGCTCCCCGGGAGGCCGCCTCCATCACGCCGGTGCGCCCGCCACAGACGAGGACCGCTCCGGCCTCGGCGATCCCACGCCCGACGGCCTCGGCCTGCTCGAGGAGCTCCCCCTCGCCCCGCGCCCCTCCGATCACGGAGATCTGAACCGCCCGAGGCATGTCTAGGCGGCGCGCGTCCCCGCCCCGCGCATCATCCCCATCAGCTCCAGCGCCCCGCCCTTGTGGAGATGCTCGTTGAGGTTGCCGCACTTCGGGCTCTGCACGCAGGAGGGGCAGCCGTCGTCGCAGGGGCACTCGCGGATCAGGCGATCGGCGTCCCCGACCAGGCGCTCGAACTCCTCGTAGCCCCGACGGGTGATCCCGACGCCGCCCGGGTGCCCGTCGTATATGAAGATCGTCGGCTGCCCGGTCTGGAAGTGGATGTTGGTGGAGAGCCCGCCGATGTCCCAGCGGTCGCACATCGCGATCAGGGGCAGCACGGCGATCTGCCCGTGCTCGGAGGCGTGCAGAGCCCCGAGCAGCACCTCGCTCGGCAGCGACGCGGCCATCCGCTCGCCGATCACATACCAGAGGGCCTGGGTGACGAAGTCCTGCTCGGGGAGATCCAGGGCGACGATGTCGATCACCTTGTTGTCGCCGAGCCGCTTGCGCTGATAGGCGATCACCTGCTCGGAGACCGAGACCGTCCCGAAGTTGAGCTCGACGCCGAGCGCCGGCCGCTGGGTCTCGATCCCCTCGATGTAGACCTCCGTCTCCTTCTTGACCTGGGTGTAGTAGTCGCCCTCGAACGGCTTCACGATCGCCCGACGCGAGCCGATGTCCAGCTCGGCCACCTGGTAGGAGCGCCCGAGGTGGAGGTAGATGGCGCCGGGGTGGACGGTGGAGAAGGCGCGCTCGGCCTCGACGTTGCCGAGCATCTCGCCCGAGGTCGCGTCGATCACAGCGACGCTGTCCGCCGAGGAGGAGCGCAGCGCGATCCGCCCGGCGACGAAGTCGCCGGAGCGGGTCAGGTAGCGCTCGCCGCGGCCGTGCCGGAGCTCGCCGGCGGTGACCATCCGCTCGGCGCGCTCCCGCCAGCCCTCGCCGAGGATCTCGTCGTCGTCCGGGCTGAGCGGCGCCTCGTAGGCGGCCGCGAGCAGGTGCTGCATCTGGATCTGCTGGGAGCGGTGGTCGAGGATCGCCGCCTCGACCGGCCGCTCCAAGAACTCGTCGGGGTGCCGGCAGAAGAACTGATCGAGCGCGTCCTCGCCCGCGACGTAGACGGCGAGGCCGCGACGGCGGCGGCCGGCGCGCCCCCACATCTGGCGCAGGCTGGCCACCGTGCCGGGGAAGTTGACGCAGATCGCCGCATCCAGCTCGCCGACGTCGATCCCCAGCTCGAGCGCGTCGGTCGCCGCCACCGCGAGCAGTTCGCCCGAGGCGAGCTGCGATTCGATCTCGCGGCGCTGCTGCGGCGTGTAGCCGGCCCGGTAGGGAGCGATCCGATCGGCGAGCCCGCCCTGTCCGCGGCGCGCGAGCTCGTCCGACGCGAACCGGTTGATCAGCTCGATCCCCCGGCGGGAGCGCATGAAGCAGATCGTCCGCACACCACGCGAGACCAGCTCGACCAGCAGGTCGGCCGCCTCGGAGACGGGGGAGCGACGGGTCATCGTTCGCTGCTCGATCACCGGCGGGTTCCACATCGCGATCTCGCGCCCGGCGCGTGGCGCCCCGTCGTCATCGAGCAGCTCGAAGTCGAGGCCGGTGAGCCGCTCGGCGAGCTCCTTCGGGTTGGCGATCGTGGCCGACGCCATCACGAAGCGGGGCTCGGCGCCGTAGAGGCGCGTGATTCGCCGCAGCCGCCGCAGCACGTTCGCCACGTGCGAGCCGAATACGCCCCGGTAGGTGTGCGCCTCATCGACCACCACCCAGCCGAGGTTGGCGAGGAAGTCGCCCCAGCGCTTGTGGTGGGGGAGGACCCCGACGTTGAGCATGTCCGGATTGGTGAGGACGAGGTTGGCGCGCCGGCGGATCGACGGCCGGTCCTCGCGCGGGGTGTCGCCGTCATAGATCGCCTCGCGCAGCCCGGGCGGGCGCATCTCCCCGAGCTTGCGGGCCTGGTCCTGGGCGAGCGCCTTGGTCGGGTAGAGGTAGATCGCCCGCCGCTTCGGGTCGTGCGCGATGCCGTCGAGCACGGGCAGGTTGAAGGAGAGCGACTTCCCGGAGGCCGTCCCGCTGGTCAGGATCAGGTGCGAGCCCTGGGCCGTCTCGTAGGCGGCGGCCTGGTGCGAGTAGAGGGATGTGATCCCCGCTCCGACGAGCGCCTCGGTGAGCGCAGGGTGCAGCGAGCCGGGCAGGTCGGTGAGCTTCGCCATCGTCGCCGCCTCGGCGGACTCGGCGACCAGCCGCCCGTCCTCGCGGGCCGGGCCGAGCGCCGGGTCCCAGGCGCCGCCCGCCACCGCGGCCCTGCTAGCCAACCTCGACCCCCTTGGGCGCGTCGATCGCAGCGGCGACGCGCATCGCCTGCAGCGCGCTTGGATCGTGCAGGCGCAGGACGTCGGCGCCGGCGGTGACCGCCAGAGCGACGGCCGCGGCGGTCGCCCACTCGCGATCGCTCGCGGGCAGGCGCTCCTCCCACGACCCGGCCAGCACCGCCCCGAGGAAGTCCTTGCGCGAGAGCGAGACGTAGAGGGGGCGGCCGAGCGCCTTGAGCTCGGGCAGGCGCCGGAGGATCTCCAGGTCGTCGGCTACCGAGAGATCGAAGTCGAGGCCCGGGTCGAGCGCGATCTGCTCCTCATCGACCCCGAGCTTCGCCGCGTACTCGAGACGCGCGCTGAACCAGCTCTTCAGGTGTTCGACCGGATCGTCGTACCGGGGCAGCTCGCGCTTCTCGCGCGGCGGGCCCTCGATGTGCATGACGACGAGCCCACAGCCCGTCTCGGCCGCCAGCACCAGCATCGCCTCGGAGCCACCGGCGATGTCGTTGACGGCGACGGCGCCGGCCTCGAGCGCCCGCCGGGCGACCTCGGCCGAGAAGGTGTCCGCCGAGATCGGCAGGTCGGTCCGCTCCGCGAGCCCCTCGATCGCCGGTACGAGCCGCTCGGCCTCCTGATCGGGGGGCACCGGGGGCCCGCTGCGCGCCGCGACGGCGCCGACGTCGAGCATCTCGAACCCGGCCTCTGCCAGGCGCAGGCCGTCCTCGATCGCCCGCTCGGGCGTCCCGCTGCGTGCCCCCTCGAACATCGAGTCGTCGGTGACGTTGACGATGCCGGCGCCGACCGGGCGATCGAGCTCGAGCGTTCTGCCTGCGAGGCGCCAGTTGGGCACGGCCCAACGGTAAACCCGCTCCGACCCAAGTAGCTCGCAGGCGGCGGATAATCGCCTCAGGTTGATGCGTCTCGTTTCAACTCTCGCCGTACTCAGCGCGGTCGTCATGCTCGGCTGCGGGGGCGGCGGGAGCGAGACCGTGTCGGAGACGACCACGCCCTCGCTGGATACCGGTGGGCTCGAGCGATTGCCCGTCGTCACGCCATCCGAGTCGCCCCGGCCACTGACCTCCCAGCCCGGCGCCGCCGACGCGTTCCTGCGAGAGGTGTTCGCGGACGCCCAGGAGCTGTGGAGGCGTGACTTCGCCGACGGCGACCTTCGCTATGCGCCGGCCCGCCTGACGATCTTCACGAATCAGGTCCACACCGCCTGCGGGACGCAGAGCGCCCAGGCGGGCCCGTTCTATTGCCCAGGCGACAGGGGGGTCTACCTCGACAGCCGCTTCTTCGATGCCCTAGCCCGCAGGGTCGGCGTCGGGCTCGGCGACTTCGCCCGGGCCTACGTCATCGCCCATGAAATGGGACACCACGTCCAGTTCCAGCTCGGGATCGGACAGCGGCTCGCGGCCGCCGACCGGCGCGACCCGGCCGGCAAGAATGCCCGCTCCATTGACTTCGAGCTGCAGGCCGACTGTCTCGCCGGCGTCTGGGTGCACTCCCGCTATCAGCGGGGTCAGCTCACCCAGGAGGACCTTGACGATGCCCTTCGCGCCGCCGCGGTGGTCGGCAGCGACTTCCAGCAGCTCAGCGCCACGGGAACGATCCGGCCCGAGGACTGGACCCACGGTTCCTCGAGGCAGCGTCTGCACTGGCTCACCGTCGGGTTCGAGGAGGGCAGTCCCGCGGCATGTGACACCTCCAGCGACTGAGCTCGCCCGGCCGCCCCGCCTCAGTACGGTTCGCTGCCTTGCCTCTCCGCTGCGTCTACACAGATCTGGACGGCACACTCCTCGGCATAAACGGCTCGCTCTTTCGTGACTCCGAGGGCGGCTTCTCGATGCTCCAGGCCCGGATGCTGGAGGCCTGTGACCGCGCCGGGGTCGAGGTCGTGGTCAAGTCCGGGCGGCGGGAGGGATCGGTGGTCGAGGACGCCAAGCTGATGGGGCTGCGGTCCTACATCGCCGAGGTCGGGACCGTTGTGATGATCGACGGTGAGCGGACCGAGCTGGTCGGCGACATCGAGCCGGATCCCGGCAAGAGCCTCGCCGAGACCTGGGTCGACGAGGGCATCGCGGATGAGCTCTTCCGGCATTTCGAGGGCCGCCTCGAGTGGCACACGCCGTGGCATCGCCAGCGCCACCTCTCTCTTCTCTTCCGGGGAAAGATCGACACCGATGAAGCGAACCTGCTGCTCGCGGAGCGTGGACACCAGGGGGTCCGGGTGATCGACAACGGCGCGATCTTCGCCCCGATGGAGGGGATCGAGGGCCCCGCGCATGCCTACCACCTGCTCCCCGAGGGGGCCAGCAAGGCGAGGGCCGTCGCCTTCCACATGCAGGTCCGCGGCTACGCCCCGGAAGAGTGCATCGCGATCGGCGATTCCGTCGAGGACCTGAATGTCGCCGAGGTGGTCGGCCACTTCTTCGTCCCGGCCAACGGCCCCGAGCGCGACCCGGCCCTGCGCGAGGCGATCGCCGGCCGCCCCAACGTGACCGTCACCGAGGGCCGGATGGGTGACGGCGTCTACGAAGCCGTGATATCCACCCTGGCCGGAGCCTGATGGAGAGCATCCACGTCACCCGCACCATCCCCGCGGCGCCCGAGGCGGTCTTCGACCGCCTGGCGGATCACGCGAACTACGACCGCTTCCGCCCGATCCACGCCTCCAGGCTGCTCCGCGAGGGCGAGCCGGCGCCGAACGGCGTCGGCGCGTTGCGCGAGATCAAGGTCCGGCCGTTGACGTTCCACGAAGAGATCACCGCGTACGAGCGTCCGACCCGCCTCGACTATCTGATCGTCAAGCTCAATGTCCCCTTCGAGCACCACGGCGGGTCGATCCGCCTCACCCCCGACGGCGACGCCACCCATGTGGACTGGCGTTCCAGCTACACCGTCCCCACGCCGATCGCTGGCCGAGCCGAGGAGCTCATCTTCAAGCCGCTTCTCGCCCGAGGCTTCAGCCGCGTGCTCGAGGACATCGAGCGGATGACCGCGGCCTAGCCGCCTCCGTTCTGCGCCGCGAACCCGGTCCGCCTCTGCTCGATCTCGCGTTGCTCGATCACCCGGTCGATCAGGCCGTACTTCGCGGCCTCGTCGGCCTTGAAGAAGCGGTCGCGGTCCATGTCGTCGTGGACCTGCTTCTTCGACTTGCCGGTGTGCTTGGCGTAGATCGCATCGAGCCGGTCGCGCAGGTAGAGGGTCTCCTTGGCATGGATCTCGATGTCCGAGGCGACGCCCTCGAAGCCGCCGCTCGGCTGGTGGATCAGGATCCGCGAGTTGGGCAGGGCCATCCGCTTCCCCTTCGCGCCGCCGGCGAGCAGCAGGGCGCCCATCGACATCGCGATGCCGTAACAGATGGTCCGCACGTCGGGCTTGACGAACTGCATGGCGTCGTAGATCGCCAGGCCGGAGTAGACGACCCCGCCGGGCGAGTTGATGTAGAGCGAGATGTCCTTCTCCGGGTCCTCGGACTCGAGGTGGATGATCTGCGCCACGATCAGGTTCGCCACCTGGTCGTCGACGGGCTGGCCGAGGAAGATCACCCGCTCGCCGAGCAGGCGGGAGTAGATGTCGAAGGAGCGTTCGCCCCGTGCGCTCTGCTCGACGACCATTGGAACCAGCGGCATTGCGGACCTCCTCGGGTTTGCGGTTGTACATGCAACCAGTAGGTTGCGGATCAGTACGGTAACATAGAGCAACCATGAGGTTGCGAAATGAGGCAGCGGCGAAGGCCGACGAGAAGGCTCCCTGGGTGGAGCGGGAGACCCTCGTCGAGGCGAGCCCGGACGAGGTCTGGGAGGCACTCACCGACGAGGACCGCCTGGAGGAGTGGCTCGCCCCCGAGGTGGAGCTCGATCCCTCCGAGGGCGGGGAGATCTCCGTCCGCGATGGCGACGACGAGCGCAACGGAACCGTCGAGACGGTGGAGGAGAACGAGCGCTTCGCCTTCACGTGGTCGCGGCCCGGCGAGGGGGAGAGCTTCGTCGAGTTCACGATCGAGGCGCTTCCCGGCGGCAGCCGGGTGACCGTCGTCGAGACCCCAGTTGGACCCTCTGCGTCGGCGATCGGCGGATGGGGGCCCGCGCTCGCGCGCCTGCGGCGCTCGATGCTGCTCGTCTTCGCTTGAGGGCGCCGGCCCATCGACAGGTCGACTCGGTCTTCGGCGCGCTCGCCGATCCGACTCGCCGGCGCCTGGTCGAGACCCTCGCGCAGGGCGGCACCGTGACGGCGAGCGGCCTCGCCGAGCAGCTGCCGATGACGCGGCAGGCGATCGCCAAGCACCTCTCGGCCCTGCGCGGCGCCGAGCTCGTCACCGCGAAGCGGGTCGGCCGCGAGACGCGCTACGAGCTGCGCCCGCAGCCCCTGGACGAGGCCGTCGGCTGGATCCAGACGGTCAGCGCCGAATGGGACGGCCGTCTCGGCGCGCTGCGCCGGTCGGTCGAGGCGCGCCGCCCCGGGTAGCTAGTCTCAGGGCATGGCCAAGGCCACCGTCGCGGAGGAGGAGTACCTCCAGATCATGTTCTGGCTCGAGGAGGCCGGGCTCCCGATCAACGGCGCCAACATCGCGCGCGCGATGCAGCTCTCGCCCCCGACGGTCCACGAGATGATCGGCCGCCTCGAGGGCGACGGCTACGTGGAGCGCGCCGACGACAAGTCGCTCACCTTCACCGACAAGGGGCGGCAGGAGGCGGAGGCCATCTCCCGTCGCCACCGGCTGATCGAGCGCTTCCTCACCGACGTCCTCGGCATCCCGTGGGATGAGGTCCACGAGGAGGCCGAGCGCCTCGAGCACGCGATGTCGCCGGTGCTCGAGGAGCGCATGCTCGCCGCGATCGGCGACGCCAAGACCTGTCCCCACGGCCACCCGATCGTCGAGGGGGCGAGGGAAGAGGGCGTCCTGCTGGCCGACGTCAAGCCCGGGGCGGACGTCCGGGTCCTGCGCTTCGAGAACGAGGCCGAGGAGATCCTGCACTACCTGAAGGGGACCGGCATCCACCCCGGCCTGGAGGGCAAGATCGAGAGCTCCGACGCCGACGAGGTTGTGATGGGCTCCGACGAGGGCCGCCATGCGGTCTCGAAGAGCGTCGCCGAGACGGTGTCCGTCAAGGCCGACCCAGCCCCGCCGGCCCGTCCGCCGCTGCCGGATCAGCTCGTGATCAGCGCGGACCGCTACGGGCGCTAGTTCGGCGCCGGATCTTTACGAGCTGTTAGCCGCAGCTTCAGGTAGGCGGCGCAGACTTGCTTGCTAATCTCCCGATGGAGATAGTCGAGTAAGTCACTCAACAAACGGGGGAAGTGCCGATGGAAGCGAACACCACCAACACCAACATCCTGATCGCCGACCGGAACATCGCCGAGCGCCGCCTCGTATCGATCGCCAGGGCGATCGAGGCCCACAAGAACGAGCAGCGGCGAAAGCCCTATCCGACTCGCGCGGAGGACCTCAGCCTCTACCGGCGAGCTCAGGAGATCCTCGGAGCGGACCGGATCTAGATGGCTAGGCGGCTTCGGCGCTCGCCCGGCTGCCGGAGCGGACCCGCTCGAGCGCACGGGCGAGGCGCTGGACGCCCTCGGCCACGTCGCCGGCCGGAACCGGGGCGAAGGAGAGCCGCAGGCTCGAGGAGCCGCCCTCGATCATGAAGTCAGGCCCGGCGACGAAGGTGACGCCCTCCTCCTTGGCCTCCGTCAGGAGCGCCTCGGTGTCGACGTCCTGCTTCAGATCCAGCCAGAGGAAATAGCCCCCCTCGGGCACGACGAACTCCGCCTCGGGGATGTGCTCGTGGAGCGCCTCGACCAGCGCGTCGCGGCGCTCGCGAAGCGCGGCGTTCACCAGCTTCAGGTTCTCGTCGAGGCCGCCCGAGCGGCAGAGCTCGAAGACGATCGACTCGGCGAGCATGTTGGGGGAGATGTAGGTCTCGTTCGCCCGCTTCGCCAGCGTGGCGATCTGCTCGGTGGGCCCCACCAGATAGCCCACGCGCACCCCGGGGCTGACCGACTTCGAGAACGATGAGGCGTGGATCACCTGGTCCGCGCTGTCCATATCGAGCATCGTCTCCCCCCGGGGCTCATCGAAGGAGATCAGCCGGTAGGGGTCGTCCTCGAAGAGGAGGAAGCCGCGGTCTCCGGCCAGCTTGACGAGCGCCTGGCGCTTCTCCAGCGAGAGCGTGCACCCGGCCGGGTTGTGGAAGTTGGGAATGACGTGAGCGAGCTTCACCTCGCCGTCGTCGAGGGCCGACTCGACCGCCGCGGGGTCGACGCCGTCGGACTCGAGCGCCGCGCCGGCGATGTCCGCGCCGGCCTGCCGCAGAAGAAGCAGGGTGCGGTCATAAGTGGGCTGCTCGACGATCGCCCGGTCCCCCTCGGAGACGAGATGACGGAAGAGCAGAGCGGCCGCCTCCATCGAGCCGTTGGTCACCATCACCTGCTCGGGCTGGACGTCATGGAGCTCGGCGATCCACTCGCAGAGGCCCGTGTGGCCCCGGCCGGTGCCGTAGGAGAGCGCCTTCTCCCAGTCCGTTTCGAGAGCGCGGGCGGCAGCCTCGCGCACCGCGTCGTGGGGAAGGATGTCGGCGCTCGGAGCACCGCGCGCGAAGCTGATCGTACGGTCGGCCACTGGCGCGACGAGTATACGAACGGTGCGATACTGCATCGACCCGGGGGATGGAGGCCGCCGACCCGTTCGGAATACTGTTGCCCCGATGTCGGCCTCCCTCGAGCTAGTCAAAATCGCCCTTCAGGCCTATGGCAATGGGGACTGTGAGATCGCCGTGGCCATGGCCGGTTCCCAGGTCCGCTGGGACGAGCGGGCCTCCCGGCCCGACGGCGATCTGGTCTGGGGCCAGGAGAACGTCCGGCGGGCGATGCGCCGCTACCTCGACGACTGGGAGCAGTATCGCTTCGATCTCGAGGAGATCGCGGAGGTCGGGCCCGGCAAGGTCGTCGGAATCTGCCGGGAGCGCGGCAAGCCGAAGGACGGCCCCGCGGTCGATCGCCGCTTCGGCGGGCTCTGGGTGGTCGAGGGAGGGAAGATCACCTCCTGGGCGACCTATCTGACGCCGCGGGAGGCCGTCCGCGCGGCCAAGGAGCTGCTCGGCGCCGACGTCGAGCAGCCGCTGGAGCAGCCGGCGCCGGAACCCGAGCGTAAGCCCCGCCCCGCGCCACAGCCTGTGCTCGCGCCGGAGCCGGAACCCGAGCCCGAGCCGGTCGAGCTACCCGAGCCTGCCGAGGCGCCGGCGCCTTTCGACTTCGAGGCGGCCGAGCCCGCCGACGTCCCGGAGCCTGCCGAGGCGCCGGTCGCGGAGCGCCCGCGGAAGAGGGCGCTGACGAAGAGCGAGGAGCAGAAGCGCGCCGCCCGTGCCCGCGCGAAGCTCCGCAAGAACGCCTCACGCCAGAGCGCGTAGGGCCCCGCCTC
>DASXAR010000085.1:0-53082 GCA_036406595.1 Solirubrobacterales bacterium
TGCACGGCACGAGCCCGGGGCGCCCCTGCGCGAGGAGCCCGGCGCTCGTCGCCGTGAGCCCGTCGACGTCCTTGGCGGCGTCGATGCGCGCGATCACGTCGTCCTGATCGTGCTGAACGGGCAGCGGGAGCTGGACGAGGATGCCGTCGACCTCGTCGTCGCCGTTGAGCCGCTCGACCAGCTCGAGCAGCTCGGCTTCGGATGTCTCGGCGCCGAGGCCGTGGTGAAGCGAGCGCATCCCCGCCTCCTCGCTCGCCTTGTGCTTGTTGGCGACGTAGATCTGCGAGGCGGGGTCGTCGCCGACCAGCACCGTCGCCAGCCCGGGTGTGTGGCCGGTCGCGGAGGTGAATTCGGCGGCTTGGGCGCCGACCCGCTCGCGGACCTCGGCGGCGACAGCCTTGCCGTCGATGATCTTGGCGCCCACCTTTGTCTCCGCTTCGTTCATCCCTGTCATTTCTTGCGGATCGGAGCGTAGTCGGCCATCAGCTTGCGCTCGGTCGGGTCGCCGGCGAAACGCACGACGATCACGCCGCCGGGCTCGATCGCAGTCACGACTCCCTCGCCGAAGCTGGCGTGGACGATGTCGTCGCCGGTCGCCAGCTCCAGGGCGGGGCGCGGCTCGATCGGCTGCGGCGCCGCGCCGCCGACCGCGGCCCACGGGCTTCCCTCGCGGGGCGAGCTTCGCTCCTGCTCGAGCAGCTCGCCGGGCAGTTCGTCGAGAAAGCGCGAGGCGATCGCCGGCTCGCGGCGGCCGCCGAAGATGCGGCGCTCGCGGGCGTAGGTGAGGTAGAGGCGGCTGCGGGCCCGGGTCATGCCGACGTAGCAGAGCCGGCGCTCCTCCTCCTCTCCCCCCTCCTCCAGCGATCGCATGTGCGGAAAGACGCCCTCCTCGCAGCCGATCAAAAAGACCGCGTCGTACTCGAGCCCCTTGGCGTTGTGGATCGTCATCAGCGTCACCAGCGACTCCTGCTCGCGCAGGGCGTCCTGCTCGGTGTAGAGCGAGATCTGCTGCAGGAACTCCTCCAGCGGCGGCACCTCGGCGTCGCCCTCGAGCTCGCGGTTGGCGTCGAACTCGCCGGCGACCCCGATCAGCTCCTGGAGGTTCTCGACCCTCCCCTCGGCCTCGACGGTGCGCTCCGCCTCCAGCGCCTCCAGATAGCCCGTCTCGCGCAGGAGCGACTCGAGAAGCTCGGCGACCGGGGCGCTCGCGGCGCGCCCGCGCAGGCCCTCGAGGGTGGCGTGAAAGCGCGAGACCGCCTTAATCGCCGCCGCGCCCAGCCCCGGCACGGCATCGGGGCGGCCGGCGACCTCCCAGATCGGCTGCCCGGTCGTGTTGGCGTGAGCGAGCAGCCGCGCCTGGCTGGTGTTGCCGATCCCGCGCCGCGGCGAGTTGACCACCCTGCCGAAGGAGATCGCGTCGGCGGGGTTGACGAGCAGGCTCAGATACGCGACGGCGTCCTTGATCTCGGCCCGCTCGTAGAACTTCGTCCCACCGATCACCTGGTAGGGGAGCTCGAAGCGGACCAGGGTGTCCTCGAGAACGCGGCTCATCGCGTTGGTCCGGTAGAAGACCGCGACCTCCTCACGGCGCACCCCCTCGTCCTCGCCGAGGCGCTCGATCTCCCCGGCAACCCAGCGCGCCTCCTCGTGCTCGTCGGAGAGCTCGTTGAGGTGGACCGGCTCGCCCCCCGACAGCTCGGTCCACAGCCGCTTCGGCCGCCGCTGCCGGTTGCGCTCGACGACCGCGTTCGCCGCCGAGAGGATCGTCTGCGTCGAGCGATAGTTCTGCTCGAGCTTGACCACCTCGGCCTCCGGGAAGTCCCGCTCGAAGTCGAGGATGTTGCGGATGTCTGCGTGGCGGAACCCGTAGATCGATTGGTCCTCGTCCCCTACCACCATCAGATTGCCGTGCTCGGAGGTGAGCAGCTGGAGGAGGCGGTACTGGGCATGATTGGTGTCCTGGTACTCGTCGACGAGGACGTGGCGGAAGGTGCGGCGCCAGCGCTCCCGCACCTCCTCGAACAGCTCCAGCGCGTTGACGGTCCGCACCAGCAGGTCGTCGAAGTCCATCGCGTTGGCCGCCAGCATTCGCTTCTCGTAGAGCGCGTAAACCGCCGCGACCGTTTCCTCGAACGGGTTCCCCTCGGCAGCCTCGGCGTAGGCACCGGCGTCGACGAGCTGGTTCTTGGCCCCCGAGATCTGCGCGCGTATCGAGCGCGGCGGGTAGCGCTTGGGGTCGACGCCGACCTCCTCCATGCACCGTTTGAGCATCCGCAGCGAGTCCGACTCGTCGTAGATCGTGAAGTTGCGCGCGTAGCCGAGCCGCTCGGCGTCGGCGCGAAGCATCCGGGCGCAGGCGGAGTGGAAGGTCAGCACCCACATCGCCCGAGACGAGCGGCCGACCAGCGCCTCGACCCGCTCCCGCATCTCGGTGGCCGCTTTGTTCGTGAAGGTGATCGCGAGGATCTCGCCGGGGCGCGCCGCCCCGGTCGCGAGCAGGTAGGCGATGCGATGGGTCAGAACCCGGGTCTTGCCGGAGCCCGCGCCGGCGAGGACCAGCAGCGGCCCCTCGCCGTGGCGCACCGCGGCCTGCTGGGGGTCGTTCAGCTCGGCGAGGAGACGCTCGGCGCGATCTGCGCCGGGCTCGGTCGGCGCCCCGAGCGGCGCCTCCGCGGTTTCGTTCCGGTCATCCGGCTCTGCCTGGAGCATCACCGGCCGAGAATAAACAGGCGCGCGGCCGGCTCAGCCCCCCGCCGAGGAGCGACCTGTGCGCGGGCGCAGCTCGGGCTCCTCGCCGTCGCTCGGCGCGTTGCCGTCGAGCTCGGCAATCCGCCTTTCCAGCGCCGATATCCGCTCCGCGAGAGCCTTCATCGCGTCGGCGATCGGGTCGGGCAGATGGATCCAGTCCGTATCGGGGCCTTCGACCCGCCGGCCTTCCACCCTGACCGGGTGGCCGGGGTTCCCGACCACGGTCGAGCCCGGCGGGACGTCCTCGACGACGACGGTGTTGGCGCCGATCTTCGCGCCGTCGCCCACCGAAATCGGGCCGAGCAGCTTCGCCCCGGATCCGACGGTGACGTTGTCACCCAGGGTCGGGTGGCGCTTGCCCGGCTGGAACCCGGTGCCGCCCAGGGTGACGCCCTGGAAGAGCGTCACCCGCCGGCCGATCTGCGCGGTCTCGCCGATCACCACGCCGGAGCCATGGTCGATGAAGAACTCGGGGCCGACCTCCGCGGCCGGATGGATCTCGACCCCCGTGCACGATCGAGCGAGGTATGCGATCGCGCGCGGCAGGATCGGAACCCTGGCCTCGAGCAGCCCGTGGGCGATGCGGTGCGCAAGCAGCGCCTGCACTCCCGCCCAGCCGATCAGGATCTCGAACGACGAGACTCCCTTCGCGGCCGGGTCGCGGTCCCTCGCCGACGCGACATCGGCGCGGACCTCGCGCATCACCCGGGAGAGGACGTCGATCATGGTGAGAAGAAGGGTAGGGACATGTAGCGCTCGCCCGAGTCGCAGACGATCGTGACCACGCGCTTGCCGTCGAGCTCGGGCCTGGCAGCGACCTGGAGCGCCGCCCTGATGTTCGCCCCGGCGGAGATCCCGGCCAGGATCCCCTCCCGGGACCCGGCGAGGCGAGCCGTCTCCAGCGCGTCCTCGTCGGAGACCCCGATTGTCTCGTCGATCACCGAGCGGTCGAGGTTCTCGGGGACGAAGCCGGCGCCGATTCCCTGGATCTTGTGGGGACCGGGCGGGCCTCCTGAGAGCACCGGCGAGGCGGACGGCTCTACCGCGACGACCAGCGCCTCGGGGCTCCGCTCGCGCAGCATCCGGCCGACCCCGGTGATCGTCCCCCCGGTTCCGACCCCGGCGACGAAGGCCCCCACCTCTCCATCGGTGTCCTCCCAAATCTCCTCGGCCGTGCCGCGGCGGTGCGCGTCCGGGTTGGCCGGGTTCGAGAACTGCTGCGGCATGAAGCCCTTTCGCTGCTCGCAGATCTCCTTCGCCAGATCGACCGCCTCCCCCATGCCGCCGAGCGAGGGCGTCTCCCGCACCTCCGCTCCGTAGGCGCGCAGCAGCTTCGCCCGCTCCCGGCTCATCCCCTCCGGCAGGGTGAGAATCAGCTCGTAGCCGCGCGCGGCGCAGACCATCGCCAGAGCGATTCCGGTGTTGCCGCTGGTCGGCTCGACGATCACCGACCGCCCGCGCTCGACCCGGCCCTCCTCCTCGGCGGCGTCGATCATCGCGACCCCGATCCGGTCCTTGACCGAGCCGCCCGGGTTGAAGTACTCGAGCTTCACGCAGACCTCCGCCGAGAGGCCATCGGCGAGACGTTGCAGGGAGACGAGCGGCGTCCCCCCGACGACGCTCGAGGCCTCCGGCCCTATCCGCATCGGACGCCGCACCGGCGAAGCTTGCCCACCACCGGCACTCTAGATGCAGTTTCGGAAACCGCTATCGGCCGGGTTGGGCGTCAGTGACGGCCGCGGTGGCCGTGATGCTCGTGATGCTGGTGGTGCCACCAGCCGCGATGGCGGCCGCGGTGTTCGCATTCGGGACAGCCGAGGTCCCCGCCAACTTCCTTCACTTCGGCGATGAATTCGGCCGCCGCTTCGGTGGAGATCTTCTTGCCCGCCTGGGCGCGGACCTCGTTGACCACCGCCCTGAGCTTTCCGCAGACGTCGCCGACGTCGCCCTCTTCGAGGTCCTGCTGGGCGCCTTCCAGCTTCCTCGCAAGGCTGCTTTCGATCCCGCGCGGGAGCCCCAGTTCGTGCAGTGAGTCGAGCAGGTCGGCGATCGTCGGCGCCGGATCGCCGAAGACCTGGACCCGGTCGTTCGGGAAGAGCTCGCTGACGAAGACGTCGTCATCCTGGTCGATTGCGATTCCCACCGCGGCTTCGAACTGGCCCTCTCCCGTTCCTTCGGTCCCCCACTGGCTGAGGTAGGCGCCCGTCGGGTCGAAGACCTCGATTCGGCTGTTGTTGGTGTCGACCACGTAGACGTTGCCCAGCGAGTCCACGGCGACGCCGTTGGGGGAGCGCAGCTGGCCGTCCCCGGTGCCGAATTCCCCCCACCGTCTGATGAAAGCTCCCGAGGAGTCGTAGACCTTGACCTGGTTGTTGCCCGAGTCGGCCACGTAGACGTCGTCCTGGGCGTCGACGGCGATGCCCGAGGGGTTGTTGAACTGCGAGTTGCCCGAGCCGAAGCTGCCCCAGGTGGTGAGGAACGAGCCCGAGGAGTCGAACTTCTGAATGCGGCTGTTGGCCCGATCGACCACATAGACGTCGTCGTTCGAGTCGACGGCGACGGCGAACGGGACCTTGAACTGCCCGTTTTCGGTTCCGAACGAGCCCCATTTGCCGAGGAATGCGCCGGAGGAGTCGAACTTGTCGATCCTGTTGTTGTTGGTGTCGGCGACGTAGAGGTTTCCGTTGGAATCGATCGCGATGCCGAGAGGGGAGTTGAGCTGACCGTCGCTCGCTCCGTGCGTTCCGAACTTGCCCAGGAAGCTTCCGTCGGGGTCGAATTTCTGAATCCGATGGTTGAACGTGTCGGCGACGTAGACGTCGCCCTGCGAGTCGATCGCGATCCCGCGCGGGGATTCGAACTGGCCGTCTTCTTCCCCGGCGCTGCCCCACTGCGTGATGAAGCCGAAGGAGGCGCCGGCGGGCGCGGCGGGGACGAGCGCGAGCGCGAGTGCGGTCAGCAGTGCGGCGCCGATTCGATTGCGCCGGGACCAGCGGGGGTGTCTGATCGGAATGGAGTTATGCATCGGTCCGATCACCACAATCGGCCGGCGCTCCGTTTCCGAGAAGCGTCCCGGGCAGCCGCTTGGCCGTATGTCTTAGGTCAGCCGGAGAGCGGGGTGTCGGGAGCCGGGCGAAAACGCGAGCCGTCGCCCAGGAGGCCCTTCCCCGGCACATGGTTCAACTCCAGGCGTATTCCCTCCGGGTCGCGGAATGAGATCGAGTAGTAGCCGGGGGCCCAGGGCCCCTCGACAGGGGCGCGAACGATGTCGGCCCCGATCTCTTGGAGCAGAACATGAACCCGGTCGACGTCTTCGCGGCTACGGGCCCTGAAGCAGAGGTGGTCGAGCCCCGGCCCGGTCTCTCTATGGGGAGCTGCCGCGTGCTCGGGGTCGGCGAGGCGAATCCCAAGCGCGGTGCGCCCGCCGACGTAATAGACGAACTCCTCGGAGCGGGGCTCGACGGCCTCCAGCCCGAGGAACGGCATCAATCGGTCATAGAAGGCGATGCACTCCGCGATCCGGTTGACGCGCAGGATCACGTGCGCGACCCCGTTGATCTCGATCCCGTCCACGGGCGAGCTAGATGAAGTACATGCCGGCGCCCGCCTCCTCCTGCTCGCGGCGGGCGACTTCGGCGATCGATGTCTGGCCGAAGACCTTGCGCAACGCGCCCACGCCCTCGGCCCAGATCCCCCCTGCCTCGTCGGCCTCCTGGCCGATTTTCCCGTCGAGGGTCTGGACCACCTCCAGCACGGTTATCTCGTCGGCCGGGCGCGACAGCGTGTAGCCGCCCCGCATCCCCCGGTGGCTGGTAAGCAGGCCCGCCCGGCGAAGGGTCGAGAACAGCTGCTCCAGGAACTGCTCGGGCATTCCGCGGCGCTCCGCCAGCTCCTTGATCGGCACCGGCCGCTCGCCCGAGCGAGCCAGCTCGGCGAGCGCGACGACGGCATAGCGGGACTTCGAGGTGATCGAGATCACGGCCTCATTTTTCTACACCAACGGCCGGACCCGGCTGAGCTAGGATCGAACCGTGGGCGGCGAGAGGTCACAGTGTCTTGTCATCGACGTTCACCCGCTGGTCCGATGTGGCGTCCGCGAGGCCCTGGGCTCCGGCTTCGACGTCCACGAGAGCTCGAGTCGCAGCGAGGCGCTGGACCTGGTCCGTGACGTCGGCAGCATCGATGTCGCGATCGTCGACCTGCGGCGTCACCCTGGCGAAGAGAACGGCGAGCTGAGCGGTTCCGAGGCGATCCGAGCCCTGCGGCGCGCCGAGCCGGCGCTGGGGATCGTCGCCCACGGCGAGCTTCCCGAGCGCCACATCGCGACCGCCGCCCTGCAGGCGGGAGCGTCCGCATACGTCGCCCGCTCCGCCAGCCCGCAGGAACTGCGCACGGCGGTCGCCGCGGCCCTCGCCCAGGAGCGCTTCGTCGACCCGAGCGTCCCGCCGAAAGGCAGCCGGGGCCGGCTCACCAAGCGCCAGCGGGAGATCCTGCAGCTCCTGGCCGACGGTGGATCGACCGCGGTCGCCGCTCGCCAGCTCGACCTCAGCGAAGAAACCGTCAAGACGCACACCAAGAACGCGCTGGCGCGCCTGAACGCCAGGAACCGGACCCACGCTGTCGCGATCGCCCTGCGCGAGTCGCTGGTCGAATAGCGACTGGGCCGGGTCGAAGGGTCGCCCGGCTCAGATCCAGCCGCGGTCGCGGGCGGTGAGCACGGCCTGGGCCCGGTCGACGGCGCCGATCTTTCCGTAGACGTTGTGGAGGTGGGTGCGGATGGTCGAAACCGAGAGCTGCATCTCGCCGGCGATCTGCTTGTAGACCTTCCCCTCGGCGAGGTGGCGCAGGACGTCGAGCTCGCGCGCGGAGAGCGGGCACGGCTCGCTGACCCGGCGGTTCTGCTTGCGCGCGTAGGGAAGCTCGTAGAGCAGCTCGCGCAGCGCCTCGGGGCCGAGCCCGCAGCGCTTCGCAATCGCCCGCAGGCGGTCGGGGGTCACCGCCTCCCCCTGTGAGTAGTGGGCGGCCATGTCGGCGGCGCCGACTATCGCCGCGAGGCCGTCTGCCTCATCGGAGTGGTGGCGCTCGATCGCGACCGCAATCCGCTGCGGCACGTTCCAGCGCCGCGCAAGCACCCCGCCGACCAGAGCGTGGTCGATGCCGAGCTGGTCGCGTTCGTCTTTCAGCCTCTGCTCGGGCGTGTAGGCGACCGCATCGAAGTAGGTGCGCTCGCCCGGGTGCAGGCGGCAGATGACGAGGCGGCCGATGTCGTGCAGGAGTGCCGCAACCGCCAGCTCGTCACGTTCGCTCCAGCCGATTGCCCGCCCGATCCGCTCGGCCGCCTGCTGCGTCGCCAGGGCGTGGACCCGGAAACGCTCCGGCCTCAGCTCCCAGCCGCCGTTGGACTCGAAGAAGTCGAAGACCGGTGAGGTTCCGGCGATCGCGAGGATGCCCGAGGGCTTCAGGGTCTGAACGGCGGCGGGGATCCCGCTCACCTCATCGCCACGGTTGTTGCGGTTTGCGAACCGCATCACGGCGATCGTCAGGGCGACGTCGGACTCGACCGCCTCGACCAGCTCGCCGATGCGCGGCGTCTCCGCTGTGGCGGCGTGCATGACGCGAGTCCTCGACTCGATCAGGGCGGGGAAGCGCTCGACCGCCTCGAAAGCGGCGGCAAGTCGGGCCCCGGGAGGGGCGGCGGCGGGTTTCTTGCCCTCCACCGCTTCCAGCCTGGCTCTCCCGCGGGTCTTTGGCTTGGTCGTCGACATCCAGCAGCCTCGCGGAGGTCATCGGCAGTGAAGGACACACGGTTTAGGCCAGACCTCCTCAGTATTGAGGAGGCTGGGCGACAAGTTGTCGCAAACTGGCGTGGGGAATCCGCCAAACCGACGGCCCAGCTCAAGTCTCGAGGCGCTCGAGGGCCGCGTCGATCCGCGCCAGCGACTCATCCCGACCGAGAACTGCAAGCGACTCGAAGATCCCCGGCGAGACCGAGCCGCCGCTGATCGCCACCCGGATCGGCTGGTAGACGCGACCCGGCTTGACGCCGAGGCTGTCCGGCAGCGGCGAGAGTTCGGCCTCCACCCCGGCCGGGTCGAATGAGTCGAGGTCGGCGAGCGCCTTCCGTGCCGCAGCGAGCAATCGAGGCGCCTCGTCCTTCATCACCTTGCGCCACGCCTTCTCGTCGGTCTCGACAGGGCCGAAGAGGAAGGCGATCAGCGGCCAGACCTCGGCCAGCGTCTGCGCTTTCTCCTGGACGATCCCGCAGGCTTCGCGCAGGCGCTCGTCCGGCTCGCGCCCGAGGTGGCGCGCCACCACCGAGACATATTCGTCGAGCGGCATCTCCCGCATGTAGCGGCCGTTGATCCAGCGCAGCTTCTTCTCGTCGAAGATCGCCGCGGCGCGGTTGACGTCGGTGACTCGGAAGCGCTCGACCAGCTCCTCGGTCGGGATCAGGGTCGCGTCGTCGTCGGCGCCCCAACCGAGCAGCGCCAGGTAGTTACGGATCGCCGCCGGTAGGTAGCCCGCCTCGCGCAGCTCCTGCACGGATGCGGCTCCATGCCTCTTTGAGAGCTTGCGGCCGTCCGGTCCGTGCAGGAGCGGCAGGTGGGCGTAGCGCGGCGGCGGGTGGCCGAGCGCTCCGAGGACGAGCAGCTGCTTCGGCGTGTTGGAGAGGTGATCGTCGCCGCGGACGACGTCGCTGATCCCCATCTCGGCGTCGTCGACGGCGACCGCGAAGTTGTAGAGGACGGACCCGTCGCCGCGGGCGATCACGAAGTCGTCGTAGCTTCGGTTCGGGAAGCGGACGGGGCCGCGGATCAGGTCCTCGACGATGGTCTCCCCCTCGTCGGGGACGCGCAGCCGCACGGCGGCGTTCGGCTCGTCCGCCGGGATTCCGCGGTAGCCGCGGTCGGCGCCGTGCTCGGCCTTCCACGCCTCGACGTCCTTCGCCGTCGCCGAGTCGTGGTAGGCAGCACCCGACTCGAGCAACGCCTCCAGCGCCGCCCGGTGGCTCGGCTCGCGCGAGGCCTGCGAGACCGGTCCCTCGTCCCAATCGAGCTCCAGCCAGCTCAGCGCGTCGAGGATCTGCTCGACGTTCTCCTCGGTCGAGCGCTCGCGATCGGTGTCCTCGATCCGCAGCACCAGCTCGCCGCCCGAGTGGCGCGCCGCGAGCCAGTTGTAGAGTGCCGTCCTCGCCCCGCCGATGTGAAGGGCACCGGTGGGCGAGGGAGCGAACCTCAATCGCATGGGAGGGTCATCCGCCAAGACGCTGATCGGCGCGCATGTTTCCACAGCGTGCGCCGGTCGTCCCGAAGAGGGGATCCGCCCGGACCCCCTCTTCGTCCGGTTCACCTGGGTCAGGCTGCGGCGCGGAAGGTTATTCCGTCGAGGCTGATGTTGGTCACCGTAGGCGGCACCACGATCGCCCCATCGAAGCCCGGGAGGGTATTCGGTCCCGAAATGATGATGGTGGATGTGCCCGCCGTGCATGGGCCCCCGCTGCAGGACGCGGCGAATCGTCCTGTGCGACCCGGCGCCGGACGGTACCCGGCCGGTAGCTGGAAGAGAATCGAGGTCGTGCCGGCAGCGGCGGTGCCCTTCAGGTGCACGACGCCCTCCTGATCCTTGTAGAAGGCGACCGTCTCGATGAATCCGGGTGCGTTTTTCCATCCCCCCTGGAAGCCGGGCTCACCGGGGGTACCGACCTCGTGCCAGGCCTCCGGGGGGGCGAGGCCGTTCGCCGTCTGCGCGGTGGGAACCGTGCCGAGCGTCGAAGCATTGATCTGCCTGCCCGTCAGGCTGCCGTTCTTGACCTTGGCGGCCGTCACGGCCTGCTTCTTTATTTTCGCCGCGGTGACCGCGTTCTTCTTGATTTTCGCCGCGGTGACGGCGTTCTTCCTGATCTGCTTGGCGCCAACCGAGTTCTTGCCGAGATGGGAAGCGGCCATCGCCCCGCCTCCCAGCGCGACGAACAGTGCGATCGTGGCAACGACGTTCGCGTAGTTGAGCCTGTCCTTGAGCTGCTGCTTCATGAGGCCCTCCCTCATGTGGTTGCTTTCGGGGCCCCACCCATGCCGTGAGGCTCCATCCATCGACCGTAGCCCTCGATCAAGCGCCGGTCAATCGGCCTTGGCGCCTTGGCGGTTCCAGTCGACGCCTCCGTAGGATCCGCATTTGATGCTCATCGGCGCACACGTCTCGACCGCGGGGGGCCTCGACCGGGCGATCGAGCGCGGCACCGAGCTCGGCTGCGAGTCGATTCAGATCTTCAACCAGAGCCCGCGCATGTGGCGGCCGACTCGATACGGCCCCGACGACTTCGCCGCCTTCCGCGAGGCGATGGCGGATTCGCCGATCGAAGCGGTGGTGATCCACGCCGTCTATCTGATCAATTGCGCGACGAAGGACAGGGAGATGCGGAAGAAGTCTCTGGATTCGCTGACGCACGCCCTGCGGACCGGCGACGGGATCGGCGCGGCCGGCGTCGTTCTCCATCCGGGTGCCCAGAAAGGCGAGCCGCACGGACCCTCGATGAAGCGCGCGGGCAGGGTGATCGCCGCGGCGCTCAGGGACAGCGACCGCTGTCCGCTCCTGCTCGAGCAGACCGCCGGCCACAAGGGTCTGCTCGGACGCGACTTCGACGAGACCGCGGAGTTGATCGAGCTCGCGGGCGGCGGCCACCGGCTCGGGCTCTGCCTCGACTCCTGCCATCTCTTCGTGCAGGGCTATGACATCACCGACGCGGCGCACCTCGGTGCGGTGCTCGACGAGGCCGACGCCAAGGTCGGGCTCGACCGCCTCCGCTGTGTGCATGTCAACGACGCCGCCGCGCCGCTCGGCTCCTGCCGCGACCGACACGCCAACGTCGGCCAGGGCGAGATGGGCAAGCGCGGGCTCGCCGCCTTCCTCTCGGAGCCACGCTTCGAGGGCCTCCCCGCCCCGCTCGAGACACCCGGCCCCCGCAAGAAAGGCCCCGACAAGAAAGAGGTCCAGGCCGCCCGGCGCCTCCGCAAAGCCGGCCTCAAGGCTCGTGGTCGGTAGCGGCCGGCGCTAGCGGATCTGCATGTCCGAGATCGCGCGTGAGATGACCAGGCGCTGGATCTCGGAGGTGCCCTCGAAGATCGTGTAGATCTTCGCGTCGCGGTGCATCCGCTCGACCGGGTACTCGCGGGTGTAGCCGTTGCCGCCGAGAATCTGGATTGCCCGCTCGGTCGCCCAGACGGCGACCTCGCCCGCCTTCAGCTTCGCCATCGAGCCCTCGGCGTTCTCGAAGGTCTGGCCGCTGCGGCCCATCCAAGCTCCGCGCCAGACCAGCAGCCGGGCGGCGTCGATCTCCATCTTCATGTCGGCCAAGGCGAAGGCGATTGCCTGGTTGTCGATGATCGGCCGGCCGAACTGTTCGCGCTCCTTGGCGTAGTCGAGCGCGTACTCGTAGGCGGCACGGGCGATGCCGATCGCCTGCGCGCCGACCGTCGGCCGGCTCGCCTCGAAGGTCTGCATCGCGGCCTGCGATTTCGAGCGCTTGCCCTCGCGCACCCGCGCCAGCCGCTCGTCGAGCTTCTCCTTGCCGCCGAGCAGGCAGGAGCCGGGGACGCGGCAGTCGTCGAGGTGGACGTCAGCGGTGTGAGAGGCGCGCAGCCCGTGCTTCTTCACCTTCGCCCCCTGCTCGCAGCCCGCGGTCCCCGGCGGGACGACGAAGGCGGCGTGCCCGCGCGAGCCCAGCTCACGGTCGACCGAGGCGATGATCACGTGGACGTCGGCGATGCCGCCGTTCGTCGCCCAGGCCTTCTGCCCGTTCAGCACCCACTCGTCCTTGGCCTCGTCGTACCTGGCGGTGGTGCGGATCGCGGATACGTCGGAGCCGGCGTCGGGCTCCGAGGAGCAGAAGGCGGCGACCTTCGGGTCCTCGGCGCTGCCGAAGCACTGCGGGATCCACTCGCCGAGCTGCTCTGGGGTCCCCTGGCCGAAGATCGCGGCGACGGCGAGCGAGGTCCCCATGATCGCCATCCCGATTCCGGCGTCCCCCCAGAAGAGCTCCTCGTTCGCGATCGGCAGCGTGAGCCCGGACTCGTCTGCCCAGAACTGGGCCAGCGCTTCGAAGCCGTAGAGGCCAATCTTCGCCGCCTCCTGGATCACCGGCCAGGGGGTCTCCTCCCGCTCGTCCCACTCGGCGGCCGCCGGGCGCACGACGTTCTCGGCGAAGCCGTGGACCCAATCGCGGATGTCCCTCTGGTCCTGGCTCAGCTCCAGGGTGAAGCCGCCGTGCTCCATCGCCTGCCCGTTATCTCCAGCGGCCTCGGCCACGAGCTTCTCCGCCTCCGCGGCCCCCGCATCGTCTCCCATGGCGCGATCCTAATGCCTCTAGACGTCTCGGAGGTCGAAGGCGCGCAGACCCTCCGGCCCCTCGTCGGGGCAGTCGAAGAAGCGACGGTTGACGCAGTCATAGCTGGGGCCCGCGCCCTCATAGGCCCGCTCGACCGAGAACTGGCACTGCGGAAGGGCCTCGCCGGTCATCTTGACCCCGCCGAACCCACCGGGCTGGAGGACCGCGTCAAGCTCGACCTTCGCCCGGAAGACCTCCTGCATGCAGCCGACGTACTGGGTGCCGGTGAGCGCGTCCACGAAGCTGTAGAGGTAGCGGCAGCCGAGCTCGACGCAGCCGCGCGGCTCGACCATCTTGTCGCAGAAGGACCGGCACTGGCGACACTCGCCGGTTTTCTCGCGCGTCAGCGTCATAGCGGAAGTCTAGGGACAGAGCGGCGCCTTGGAGCGCGGAATCTCACGCGGCAAGCGCATCGGAGCCGAGCATGTGGCCCAGCTCGGCGCGAAGGCTGCTCGAGGGCCGCACCCTGTAGTCGTCCCCAAGCACGAGCCGGATCGGCTCGCCGTCCGCCGGCCGGATCGAGAGGTGCACGTCGGCCTCCCCCCTGTGGTGTTCGAAGACCGCCTTCAGCTCCTCCACCAGCCCCGGGCTCACCTCCAGGCGAGCGGCGTCGATGACCAGCTCCAGGGGCTCGGTGGGTGCGGCTGCAACGACCGCGGCGCGAGCGACCTCCTCCGGGTCGGGCTCGAAGCGCTCGGCCTCCTGAACGACCAGCTTGGTCTCCCCGCGCTCCTTGTGGTCGAGCCGCCCGCGCACCAGCACGACCGCGTCGGGTGCGATCACGGTGGCGCTCTCTGCCTGATCCGCCTTGAAGACGAGCATCTCCACCTGGCCCTCGACGTCGTCGAGGGTGGCGAACATCATCTGCGAACCGCTCTTCGTGCGGATCTTCTTGCACTCGGTGACGATGCCGCCGACCGTCACCCAGGAGCCGTCCTGCTTGTCGGCAAGCTCGGCCAGGCTGCAATCGACGCGGGCGCGCAGCGCGTCGCGGACCTCCGAGAGCGGATGCGACGAGAGGTAGGTGCCGAGCGTCTCCTTCTCCATCGCGAGCAGCTCGCGGCGGTCGAACTCGCCGCTCGAGAGCGGCGGCCGGTGCTGGGTGCGCGGGTCGGCCCCTCCCCCGTCCTCTCCGCCCCCGAAGTCGAAGATCGACCCCTGTCCGAGCTGCGCGTCCTCCTGCGCCTTCTGGCCGGCCGACTGCGCCGCCGGCAGCGCCTCGAGCATCGCCCTGCGGGTCGCCCCGGTCGAGTCGAGGGCGCCGCACTTGACGAGGCATTCGATCGCCCGTTTGTTTACGGCGCGCGCGTCGACCCGTTCGCAGAAGTCCCAGATCGAGTCGATCGGCTTCTCCTCGCGGGCCCGCAGGATCGCGTCGACTGCGGCGCGGCCGACGTTCTTGACCGCGTCGAGGCCGAAGCGGATCGCGTTCTCGCTGACCACGAAGTCGTGGCCGGAGGAGTTGACGTCGGGCGGCAGGACCTCGATCCCCATCTCCTCGCAGCGGTTGACGAAGAACGGCACCTTGTCTTTGGTGTTCATCACCGAGGAGATCACCGCCGCCATGTACTCCGCCGGGAAGTTGGCCTTGAGGTAGGCGGTGCGGTAGGAGATCAGCCCGTAGCAGGCCGCGTGCGACTTGTTGAAGGAGTAGTCGGCGGCAGCTTCGTTCAGCTTCCAGAGATCGCGGGCGACGGCGGGCTCGGTGCCGGACTTCTGCAGCCCGGCCATGAACTTCTCCTTCATCGTCGCCATCAGGTCGCGCTTCTTCTTGCCGATCGCCTTGCGCAGATCGTCCGCCTCGGCCCCCGAGAACCCCGCCATCGAGCGGGCGATCGCCATCAGCTGCTCCTGGTAGATGACGCAGCCGTGCGTCTCCTCGGTGATCGCACGCAGGCGCGGGTCGGGGTAGCGCACGCTCGTGGGATCGCGCTTGCCCTTCGCGTAGGCGGGGATGTAGGCCATCGCTCCGGGCCGGTAGAGGGCGCCGAGCGCGACCAGGTCGGCGAACTCGGTAGGGCGCACCTTTCGCAACGCGTCGCGCATCCCATCCGACTCGAACTGGAAGACGCCGGTCGAATCGCCTTCGGCGAGCATCGCATAGGTCTTTCCGTCATCGAGCGGGATCGACTCCATGTCAACCCGCTCGCCGCGCGATCGCTCGATGATCTCGATCGCGTCCTCGATCACATCGAGGTTGCGGAGGCCGAGGAAGTCCATCTTCAACAGCCCGATCTCCTCGATCGGCCCCATCGAGTACTGGGTGACGATCTTGTACTGGCGCTCCCCCTTGGCGGTGCCGTTGCCGTTCCCGTTGCCGGCCGCGCCGCGGTCCTCGGCGAGCTGCAGGGGAACGATCTCCTGCAGCGGCCGGTCGGCGATGACCACGGCGGCGGCGTGGATCGAGTTGTTGCGGACGATCCCCTCGAGCCCGCGGGCAACGTCGACTATCCGCTTCGCGTCGGGCTCCGCGTCGTAGGTCTGTTTCAGTTCCTGCCCCGGCCGCAGGCATTCCTCAAAGGAGGGGCTGCGCCCCATGATCGGCTCGGGTATCTGCTTCGCAAGGCGGTCGCCGGTGCCGTAGTCGTAGCCCAGCACACGGGCCGCGTCCCGGGTCGCGGCCCGTGGCGCCATCTTGCCGAAGGTGATGATCTGGGCGACCGAGTCGCGGCCGTATTTCTCGGCCACGTAGCGGATCACCCGCTCGCGGCCGCGCACCGAGAAGTCGATGTCGATGTCGGGCATCGATTTGCGCCCCGGGTTGAGGAAACGCTCGAAGAGCAGATCGTTCTCCAGCGGGTCGATGTCGGTGATGCTGAGGCTGTAGGAGACGATCGAGCCGGCGGCCGAGCCGCGGCCTGGGCCGACCGCGACCCCGTTCTCCTTCGCGAAGCGCACGAAGTCCCAGACGATCAGGAAATAGGAGGAGAAGCCCATTTCCTCGATCACGCCGAGCTCGAAGTCAAGCCGCTCCTGGGCCTTGCCCGGAACAGGATCCCCGTAGCGGGAGCGAAGTCCCTCTGCCGCGATCCGCCGCAGCATCTGCTCCGGCTCGGAGCCGTCGGCGGTCGGGTAGCGGGGCAGCAGCAGCTTCCCGAGCTCGATCTCGACCTGACACCGCTCCGCGATCTCGACCGTGCTCGCCACCGCCTCCGGCCACTCGGCAAAGGAGGCGGCCATCTCGTCATTGCCCTTGAGGTAGAACTCGTTGGTGTCGAAGCTGAGCTTCGGCGCCTCAAGCGTCGACTTCGTCTGCACGCAGAGCAGCGCGGCGTGGTTGTCGAAGTCCTCGCGCCGCAGGTAGTGGACGTCTGCGGTGCCGACCAGCGGCCGCCCCAGCTCGCGCGCGAAGCGGACGATGCCCGCGTTCGCCTTCTCCTGCTCGTCGAGGCCGTTCTTCTGAACCTCGAGGTAGACCTGCTCGGGCCCGAACGCCTGGATCAGGTCGTCGAGATGAGCGCGGGCGTCGTCGGGGCGCTCCTCTACCAGGCGCCGGCAGAAGCGCGACTGCAGGCAGCCGGTGAGGGCGATCACTCCGTCGGAGTGCTGCGAGAGCAGCTCCATGTCGACGTTCGCCTTGCCGCGCGAGAAGCCCTCCAGGAACCCCGCCGAGGTCAGCTTGACGAGGTTGGCGAAGCCCGCGTCGCTCTCGGCGAGCAGGGTGAGGTGGTTGCGCTCGTACCGGACCTGCTCAGCCACCGCCCGGCGGTCCTCGACGAAGTAGGCCTCGAGACCGATGATCGGTTTGATCCCGTGCTTGCCGCAGGCCTTGTAGAGGTCGACGGCGCCGTTCATGACGCCGTGGTCGGTGAGTCCGAGCGCCGGCTGTTCGAGCTCCGCGGCGCGGGCCGCCATCGCGTCGATCTTGCAGGCTCCGTCGAGGAGCGAGTACTCGCTGTGGGCGTGCAGGTGGACGGCGGTCGGGTTGCTCACGGTGCCGGCCGATCATGCCAATCGAGGCAGATGTCAATGCCCCGCTTCGTGAGCCTTCCGCGCTAACTCCGTATCTATTCGAACCGAGCTGTGTCCGGTCAGCCGCAGGACCAGGCGCTCGGCCCGGAGTCTTCCCAGATTTCGCCGGCTATCCGGTCCTGTTCTTCCTTCGAAGCTTCCTGCGGGGCTCCGCTGCCGCCGTAGAGCGCCCAGGTTGAGGGCAGGATCTGGTACGCGCCGCCGGCGCCGCTGCTCGGGTTCACCGCGCCGTAATTGCCCCCCGACTCGCACATCACGATGTAGGTCGGGATCGCGTACGGGCCCCCCAGCCAGCGGCCGACCGTTTCTTCGGCCGCGGCGCGGCTTGCCGCTTCTGCGGCTTGGATGTCGGCCACCCAGCCGCCGATCTTCCGTTTCAACGTCGCCAGCGACGCAGAGCGCTGCGCCGAGAGGCCCCGCAGCCGGCGCGCGGCCGCTTCCGCTTCGCTGCGCACCCCGGCGATTTCCGAGCGTGCCGCGGCGAGCCGCTCGTTGTATGCGTCGACGCGACGCTTCAGCGCGGCGACGCGCTCGAGCTCGCGGCGAACCGAATCGCGCACCTGCGCGACCCGCGCGGCGAGGAGGCTGTCGGAGTCCTGGATCCGCTGCAGGTACTCGCTGCGGACCGCGAGCTCGTCGAGATCGCTGGAGCCGAGGATGATGCTGGCGGTGCTTGGCGATCCCCCCTCGTAGATCGCGACGAGCCGCCGCGCGAGCGCCGTGCGGGCCCTGCGCAGCCTCCGCCTCTCGACCGTGAGTCGTCCTTCCGAGGAGGCCACCGCCGCCGCGAGCCGCGCCGCGCGTTCCCGGCCGCTCGCCAGCAGCGCGCTGAGGTGGCGCTCATGCCGCGCCGCGGCACCGGCTTCGGCCTGCGCCGCCAGCACCTGTTCCTGGGTGGAGCGGATCTCGGCGGCAAGCTGCTCGGCTTCGGCCTGGGCTCCGTCCACCCGATCGCGCAGGGCGCCGATGTCGGCGGCCCGGGCCGCGGTCCCCAAGCCCAGCAGGGCGAGGCAGAGCATCGTGAATGCGGCACGGCGGCGCATCGCCAGGGATCAGCCCTCTGGGACGTTGCGGCTCGCGAGATAGACGGCGATTCCCGCCGCCACGGCGGCGACGCCGACCCCGATCCGGATCTGGCGCTTGTAGCGAAATCGCAGGTAGAAGAGGGTGGTCCGGACGACCGCCTTGCCGATCGCGCGGTAGATCATCGCTTCTCCCCTTCCCCGCGGCCGCGGATCCTATGCGCCATCCGCGACTGCAGCGACCAGAGCTCGATGAATCCGGGCGAGGCGGCCTGCGAGAAGAGTCCGCCCGATTCCGCGAAGGAGGCGAGGTCGGCGTCGTAGACCGCATTGGGCGAGGAGCGCGTGACGACGCGGGCGCCGCCCTTGTAGAGCTCGACCCCGATCGTGCCGGTCACCTGCGCGTTGACCGAGTCCATGTAGGCGTCGAGGTCGGCGCGCAGCGGCTCCCACCAGAGCCCCGCGTAGACGAGGTAGGCCCATTTCTGGTCGAGCCCGGGCTTGAACTGGTTCTGGTGGATGGTCCCAACGAGCTTCTCGAGCTCCTGGTGCGCGGGCAGGAGGATCGCCGCCGCCGGCACCTCGTAGATGTCGCGGACCTTCAGCCCGACGATCCGGTCCTCGATGTGGTCAACGATCCCGACGCCGTGACGGCTGCCGGCCTCGGCCGCCGCTTCGAGCAGCTCTACGAGGCCGAGCCGCTCGCCGTTGAGGGCGACCGGCACCCCCGCATCGAAATCAATCGTCACCACCTCGGCCTCGTCGGGCGCGTCGCGCGGATGCGTGACGAGCTGGAAGACGTCGTCCTCCGGCGCGTGGCCGAGATCCTCGATCCATCGCCCCTCCGAGGAGCGGCCCCAGAGGTTGTCGTCGATCGAGTACGGGGCGACCTCGGTCCCGCCCTTGACCGGGATACCGTGCTCGCGGGCGTAGGCGATCTCCTCCTCGCGGCCCATCTGCCAGGAGCGGACCGGTGCGATCACCTTCAGCTCCGGAGCCAGGGTCGCGACGGTGGCCTCGATCCGCACCTGGTCGTTGCCCTTGCCGGTGCAGCCATGGGCGATCGTGTCGCAGCCGGCCTCTCGGGCGTGCTCGACCGCAAGCTCCGCGATCAGCGGCCGACCGAGGGCCGTGAACAGCGGGTAGCCGCCGCCGTAGAGGGCGTTCGCCCTGATCGCGGGGGCGACGAAATCGCTCGCGAAGCGCTCGCGCGCGTCCACGACACGGCACTCGAGGGCGCCGAGCCGTTTCGCCTTGTCCTCGATCACCCCGTAGTCCTCGCCGGGCTGGCCGAGGTTGACGGTCAGGCAGACGACCTCGGCCTGGTAGCGGTCCTGGATCCACTTCAGCATCACGCTCGTGTCGAGCCCTCCCGAGTAGAGCAGCAGGACCCGGCTGACCTCGGCGGGATCGGCCTCGTAGCCCGCGGTGCGGGCGGTATGGAGCGGCTCGTCGGGCATCTAGGGCGCCGAGATCCCGCCGCTGCCGTTTTCTTCTTCGCTGGGCGGGGTGGTCGGCGGCGCGGTGGTGGTCGTTTCGCCCGTGGTCGGTTCGCTCGTCGTCGTCCCGGTCGTTTCCGTCGTCTCGGTCGTCGAGCCGGTAGTCGTCTCGGTCGATTCGGTGGTCGGCGTCGTCGTCAGAGTCGAGGGAGTCGAGGTCGTCGAGTCTTCGCCATCGCCTCCCGCGATCACCACGATCGCGACGACGAGGCCGACGATGATCGCGATCAGGCCGGCGATGAGCAGCCGCATGTTGCCGTGGGGACGGCCGCCGTCGCCGTCCGGCTGGCCCATCACCCGGGTCGGGTCGTCGTGCACGCTTACTCCTCCTCCTGCGGCCCGAGTATCGCATCGAGGATCTCGTCCGCGTCCTCGATGTCGAAGCTGCTGCGCAACCGCTTCGCGATGTCCTCGCGCTCGGCTCCGGAAACGGCCATCTGGGTCGCGAGCAGGCGCGCCCCGGCGGAGTTCGAGCGCCCTTCCGGCGCCGGCTCCTTCCTCTTCTCCGAGACGTCCTCGACGGGCTTCAGGTGCCCGCCGGGCTTCTCGCCCTTGTGCCCGGGATCCAGTTCGTCGGCGATCTCGCGGAGGCGCTCGGCGACCATCCGGTCGGCCCGCTCGTGTGCCTCGTCGATCTGTTCCTGCGCCTGCCGCTCGGCGTCGTCGATGACGCTCGCGGCGGCCTGCTCGGCCGCGTCGACGATCTTTGCCAGCCGCTCGGCGGCCTCGGAGGTCGAGGCAGGTGCTTTCCCGCGCGATTTTTTCGGTTTGCGCGCGCTCATCCCGAGTAGCTTAGGAGCGATTCGGAAATCAGCGCAACGGCCCTCTCCACCTGGGACGATTCCACCGTCAGCGGGGGCAGAAGGCGCAGCGTCCCGGGCTCCGGCACGTTGACGATCAATCCGCGCTCGAGCAGGTCCGCCCCGACCAGGGCGGCGTCGATCCCGTCCTCGAGGCCGACTCCGAGCATCAGGCCCCGGCCCCGCACCTCGCGCACGCGGTCGAGTGCGAGCAGTCCCTCGCGCAACCGGGTGCCAAGGTCGCGCACCGAGCGCAGCATCGCCGCGTTGTCGACCAGGTCGAGGACGGCCAGCGCCGCCGCCGAGGCGACGGCGCCGCCGGCAAAGGTCGAGCCGTGGTCCCCGGGCGCCAGCACCTCGGCCGCCGCCGGCGAGGCGACGCAGGCGCCGATCGGGAGACCGCCGCCGAGCGCCTTGGCCGTCGTCATCACGTCGGGCCTGACCGGCGACTGCTCATACGCCCAGAGCGAGCCGGTGCGGCCGACGCCGGTCTGGATCTCATCGAGGATCAGCAGCGCCCCCACCGCGTCGCAGGCCTCCCGCGCCGCCAGCAGCGCCTCGTCGGTGACCGGGTAGACGCCCGCCTCGCCCTGGATCGGCTCGATCAGGACCGCGGCGGTGCTCTCGTCGACGGCGTCGCGCAGCGCCGCGGCGTCGTTGAGCGGCACCGAGTGGAAGCCCGGCAGCATAGGACCGAGGGCGGGGTCTGCGGCGAGGCCGGGCGTCGCCGAGAGGGCGCCGTAGGTGCGGCCGTGAAAGTCCCGCTCGAAGCTGACGATCCGCGGCCGCTCGACGCCGCGCGCGTTGGCGTGCTTGCGAGCGACCTTGATCGCGCACTCGTTCGCCTCGGTCCCCGAGTTGGAGAGGAAGACGCGACCGCCGAGGCTCGACTCGGCGAGCCTCTCGGCGAGCCGCACCATCGGCTCGGTGTAGAAGAGGTTCGAGACGTGCATCAGCCGGCGCGACTGCTCGCAGACCGCCTCCACGACCGCGGGGTTGCAGTGCCCGACCGAGCAGACCGAGATGCCCGCGAGGAAGTCGAGGTACTCCTTCCCGTCCGCGTCCCAGAGCACGGCACCCTCGCCCCGCACGAACTCGACCGGCCCGCGGCGGTAGGTGCGCATCAGGTAGCGCTCCTCGAGCGCCTGAAGCTCGGCGAGTGTCACGAGGTCACCATCGTCCCGATTCCGGCGTCGGTGAAGAGCTCGAGAAGCAGGCTGTGCGGACGGCGCCCGTCGATGATGTGAGCCGACTGGGCGCCGCCGCGGATCGCGTCGACGCAGGCCTGGAGCTTGGGACGCATCCCGCCGTCCACCTCCGCCAGCCGCTGCTCCACCTCGTCCACCGTGGCGCGCGATATCAGCGAGCCCTCGTCGCCGGGCTCGGCGAGCCAGCCGGCGACATCGGTGAGGAAGATCGCCTTGTAGGCGCCGAGCGCAGCGGCGACCTTCCCCGCCGCCTCGTCGGCGTTGACGTTGTAGGCGTTCCCGTCGCGGTCGGAGGCCGAGGAGGCGACCACCGGGATGTAGTCGGCCGCGATGTGGTTGAGGACGTCGACGTCGACCCGCTCGATCGAGCCGACGAAGCCGACCTGCTCGGCGTTCGGGACAGGCGACACCTCGAAGAGCGAGCCGTCCTGCCCGGAGAGTCCGACGGCGGGCTGGCCGTGGCGGTTGAGCCGCTGCACGATGTCGGTGTTGAGCTTGCCGAGCAGGACCATCCGGGCGACCTCGACGGTCTCCGAATCGGAGACGCGGAGGCCCTCGTGGAAGCGGACCTCGAGCCCGAGCCGCTCCATGTGCTCGGTGATCTCGGGGCCCCCGCCGTGGACGATGACCGGGTCGAGCCCGACGTACTTGAGCAGCACCACGTCGGTGGCGAACCCCTCGCGCAGCTCCTCGGCGCGCATCGCCGAGCCGCCGTACTTGATCACCACCGTCCGCCCGTGAAACTCCCTGATGTAGGGGAGCGCCTCGAGCAGGGTCTCGACGTTTGTCTCGCTTGCCCGGGTCATGTCGTGTACTCCGCGTTGATCCGCACGTACTCATAGCCCAGGTCCGAGAACCAGACCTGCGCCGCCGCGTCCCCCCTGCCCAGGCGGACCGACAGCTCCGCCTCCGCGGAGTCCGCGGCGAACTCCTCGGCGTCGATGTGGTCGAGGCCAAGCTCCTCGAGCTCCTCTCCGGCCAGCGCCATGCCCGCCGCCTGCGCGATCCGCCCCCAGTTCGGGTCGCGCCCGAACAGCGCCGTCTTGACCAATGGCGAGTTGGCGATCGCCCGCGCGGCGCGCTCCGCCTCCTCCTCGTTCGCAGCCTCCCGCACCCGGGCGCAGCCGACCCGTGTCGCCCCCTCGCCGTCGGCGACGATCTGAAGCGCAAGCTGGAGCAGCACGGCGTCGAGCAGGCCGTCCGGGAGCGGCCGCTCCGCCTCGCCGCTCGCCTGCAGCAGGACGGTGTCGTTGGTGCTCATCTGCCCGTCGACCGTGATCCGTTCGAACGAGCTCTCGACCGCCGCCCGCAGCTCCGCCTCGGGATCCTCGAGGGCGGCGTCGGTCTGCACGAAGCAGAGCATCGTCGCAAAGCCGGGCTGGATCATTCCGGCGCCCTTCGCCTGCGCCGAGAGGGTCACCCCGTCGCAGCGCACCGTGCACCGCTTCGGGAACGCGTCGGTGGTCATGATCGCCTCGGCGAACTCGGCGCCCCCGTCGGGCCGCACCGCCACCGCCGCGCGGCGCACCCCCGCGACGACGTCGTCGACCGGCAGCGCGACGCCGATCTTCCCGGTGGCGGCGATCGCCACCTGCGAGGGATCGAGCCCAAGCTCCTCGGCCGCGGCCCGCTGGATCGCGACGGAGTCCCGCATCCCCTGCTCGCCGGTCGCCGCGTTCGCGTTCCCGGCCTTGACCGCGGCGGCGCGGATCGAGCCGAGGTCGCAGCTCTCCCGGCAGAGTCGCACCGGCGCCGCGGCAGCGGCGTTCGGGGTCAGCAGCAGCGCGGAGTCGCAGCGCTCGGAGCGGGCGACGACGACGGCCGCGTCGGTCCGGCCGCTCTCCTTCAGACCGCAGGCGACCGCGCCCGCGGCGAAGCCCGCCGGAAGCTGGGCGGGATCGACCTCCTCGACCCCAGGCGGAGGCTCGACCCAGCGGGAGCGGAAGAAGGTCGTTACCTGACCGGAGTCCGCCGCGCTCACAGCAGCCCCTCCGTCTCATCGATTCCCAGCATCAGGTTGAGGCACTGCACCGCCTGTCCGGAGGCCCCCTTCCAGAGGTTGTCGATCGCCGAGAAGGCGAGGACGCGCCCGCGCTCCTCGACGGTCACGTAGATGTGACACTCGTTGCTGTCGCGCACGTCGCGCAATCCCGGCGGCGCCTCGACGGCGTGGACGAACGGCTCACCGGCGTAGCGCGTCGCGTACATCGACCGCACCTCCTCCCTGGAGAGCGGCTCGTCGAGCTGCGCGTAGCAGCTGGTCAGCTCGCCCTGATCGAGCGGCAGCAGATGGGGCACGAAGGTGACCGGCGCCGGGCCGCCCAGAGCCGCCAGCTCCTGCTCGATCTCGGGACGGTGGCGATGGCCCTCGGTCTTGTAGGGGAAGGCGTTCTCGTCCATCGAGACGTAGTGCATGGCGTCGCCGCCGCCACGGCCCGCGCCCGAGACACCCTGCTTGGCGTCGATCACCACGTCGCTCAGCAGGCCTTTCTCGGCGAGCGGGGCGAGCGCCAGCACGCTCGCGGTCGGGTAGCAGCCCGGCACGGCGACAAGCTCCGCCTCCCGCAGCTTCTCCCGGTAGAGCTCGGTCAGACCGTAGACCGCGCCGTCGAGGAGGTCCGGAGCTCCGTGCTCCCCGTACCAGCGCTCATAGGTCGGCAGGTCGCGCAGCCGGAAGTCGGCGGATAGGTCGGCGACGAGGACCCCGAGGCCGCGCAGCGCCGCCACGGTGGGCGCGGAGGCGCCGTGGGGGTAGGCGACGATCGCCGCGTCGATGCCCTCCAGCGAGTCGAGGTCCAGCTCGGTCAGCTCGAGCGGCACCCGGTAGCGCGGATAGAGGCGGTCGAGGCGTGTGCCGGCGTCGCTGCGCGAGGTGACGGCGACGAGCTCGAGCCGGGGATGCCGCCAGACGATGTGCGCGGCGAGCGCGCCTGTGAATCCGGAGGCACCGGCGACCAGCACCCGAGCGACGGGGTCGCCCGAAAGCGGTTGTCGTGTCGAGTCATTCACGCAGCGAGCCCCCGACCTGCTCGAGCCTGGTGGCGATCTCGGCGCGCAGCCCGGCCACCTCCTCGTCGGTGAGGGTGCGATCGCCGGCGCGGAATTCGAGCCGCAGCGCGAGGCTCTTTCGCGACTCGCCGAGCTGCTCGCCTTCGAAGAGATCGAAGACCTCCGCCGCCCGCAGCAGCTCGCCACCGCCCGCAAGGACGGCCTCCCTGACCACCGCCGCGGAGACGTCGGCGGGAACCGCGACAGCGAGGTCCTGGCGCACGGCGGGATAGGTGGTTACATCCTCGAATGCCTCGTCCCCGGCGGTCGCTGCGTCGACCAGGGCGGCGAGGGAGACTTCGAACCCGCTCGCCGCGTCGAGGTCCCAGGCGCGGCAGACCAGCGGATGGAGCTCGCCCACCCAGCCGATCTCGCCGCCGTCGAGGGAGACGGCGGCCGAGCGCCCCGGGTGCAGGAAGGGCTCGCCGCCGGCTCCAAAGGTGAGCGCGACGCCGAAAGCGGCGGCAAGGCCCTCGAGGACACCCTTGAGGGCAAAGAAGTCCGCCGGGGCCTCCGCGGTCCGCCACGACTTCGGCTGCAGGGGGCCGGCCGCCAGGCAGCCGATCCGGTGCGGCTCGGAGAACGGCGCGGCGGTGTTGCCCAGGAAGGCCCCTTCCAGCGGGTCGACGGGCCGATTTCCCACGGTATGGGTGGGTTTTCGGCCCGTCGGCGAAGATGGAAGGTAGACACGGCCGGACTCGAACAGCGCGACGCGGTCGGCGCCGCGGGCCAGATTGCGGCGGGCGACGTCGAGAAGCGAGCCCACCAGCGTCGTCCGCATCACCGACTGCTCCTCGGAGAGCGGGTTGGCGATCGCGACCGGTGCGGCGCGCCGGTCCTCCGCGTCGAGCCGCAGCCGCGCGGTCTCGCCCGGGTCGGTGAAGCTCCAGCCGACGATCTCGTCGAAGCCGAGGTCCCGCATCGCGTCCTCGGCGCGGCGCCGCAGCCGCTGGGCGCGGGTGAGGCCGCCGGCCTGGCCGGCCGAGGCCGGCAGGGTCGAGGGCAGGTGCTCGTCGAGCCCGTGGATGCGGGCCACCTCCTCGATCAGGTCGACCTCGCGGGTGACGTCGTGGTGGCGGTCCGGGGGCACCTCGACCTCGAGGTCCCCGCCGGCGCGTTCGACCCCGAACCCGAGACGCTCCAGGTAGGCCGCCTGGTCGTCCTGGCCGATCGGCATCCCGAGCAGGCCGCCGACCCGCGAGTCGCGCAGACGGATCCGGTGCGGCGGCTCGATCTCGGCCGCCTCGTCGATCGTCCCCGGCACGAGCCGGGCGCCGCAGAGATCGACCATGAGGCGCGAGGCGATCCGCTGGGCGCGGATGCAGAGCTCTGGGTGGAGCTGCTTCTCGAAGCGGGAGGATGCCTCCGACCGCAGACCCAGCAGGCGCGAGGTGCGAAGGATGTTGGTCCCGTTCCAGTTCGCCACCTCGAGCAGGACCCGCGCGGTCGAGTCCGAGACCTCGGAGACCTGACCCCCCATGATCCCGGCGATCCCCGAGGGGCCCTCGCGGTCGCAGACGAGGACCGTCTCGGCGTCGAAGCTCCGCTCGACACCGTCGAGGGTCGTCATCCTCTCCCCCGGCTCCGCCGTGCGGACGATCAGCCCCCCGCCGCGCACCTCGTCTAGGTCGAATGCATGCAGCGGTTGCGCGGTGAGCAGCATCACGTAGTTGGTGATGTCGACCACGTTGTTGATCGGCCGCTGGCCCGCGGCGCTGAGGCGCGCCTGCAGCCACGGCGGCGAGGGGCCGACCTCGACGTCGATGAAGACGCGGGCCGTGAAGCGCGGGCAGAGCTCGGGCACCTGCACCTCCACCGAGGCGAGATCCGCCGCCTCCCCCTCTCCGGCCGCCTCGGCGTCCTCCGCCCAGGGCTCGGCCGCGAGCGGCGCGCCGCTGATCGCGTGCACCTCCCGCGCGACCCCGTAGACGCCGAAGCAGTCGACCCGGTTCGGCGTCACCTCCAGCTCGAGCACCGGCTCGGCCAGCGGCAGGGCCTCGACGAGGGGTGCTCCGGCCTCGAGATCCCCGTTGAGGACCATGATCCCGTCGGCGTCCTCGCCGACCTCCAGCTCGGCGGCGGAGAGGATCATGCCGTCGGACTCGACCCCCCGCAGCTTGGCGCGGCCGAGAGTGGCGCCACCGGGCATGGTCGCCCCCGGCAGCGCCACGGCGACCGTCTGCCCGGCGGCGACGTTGGGCGCGCCGCAGACGATCGTGCGGGGGTCGCCGTCGCCGGTGTCGACGGTGCACACGCTGAGCCGATCGGCGTCGGGGTGCTTCTCGCAGCCGACGACGCGGCCGATCACGAAATTTTCGGTCGATGGCGGCCCGACGGTTCCGACCCGCTCGACCTCGGTTCCGGTCATCGCAAGCCGCTCGGCCAGCTCTGCCGGCGCGACGCCGGGATCGCAGTACTCGCGCAGCCATGAGTAGGGAACCCTCATCTCAAGTCACCCTCGCCGCACTCACAGAAATTGCTCCAGCATCCGCACGTCGTTGTCGAAGAAGCGCCGCAGGTCGGGGACGCCGTGGCGGAGCATCGCGATCCGCTCGACGCCCATGCCGAAGGCGAAGCCCTGGATGAGCTCCGGGTCATAGCCGCTGTCGCTGACGAAGCCGTAGAGCTTGGGGTCGACCATGCCGGCGCCGCCGACCTCGATCCAGCCGATCCCCTTGCAGAGGTTGCAGCGCTCCCCGCCGTCCAGCGCGCCGCTTCCCCCGCACTGAAAGCAGGAGACGTCGAACTCGACGCTCGGCTCGGTGAAGGGGAAGTAGTGAGGGCGCATCCGCGCCTCGCGGCCCTCTCCGAAGATCGCCTTCAGCATTTCCTCGAGCGTTCCCTGGAGGTCGGCGAGGGTGATCCCCTCCCCGACCGCGAGTCCCTCGACCTGATGGAACATCGGGCTGTGGGTGGCGTCGGAGTCGCGGCGATAGACCTTGCCGGGGACGATCACGAAAAGCGGCGGGCCCTGCGCCTCCATCGAGCGCACCTGGACCGGAGATGTATGCGTCCTCAACAGCAGCTCGGGATCCGACTGGATATAGAAGGTGTCCTGAAGCATCCGCGCGGGGTGCCCGGGCGGGTGGTTGAGCGCGGTGAAGTTGTAGTAGTCGTGCTCGATCTCCGGCCCCTCGACGACCCTGTAGCCGAGCCCGGCCATCACGTCCTCGATCTGGCGGGCGGTGCGGGTGATCAGGTGAAGATGGCCTGGTGGCCGCGCCGGGTCGCCGGGGAGGGTGACGTCGACGCGGTCGCCGGCGAGCTGCTGCTCGAGCTCACCCGCGTCGAGCTCAGCGGCGCGCCGCTCGAGCTGCTGCTCGAGCGCCTGACGAGCCTGGTTGGCGCCGCTGCCGACCGGTCCGCGCTCGGCCTCGGGGAGCTTCGCGATCCCCCGCAGAATCGTCGTCAGCTCGGCTTTTCGCCCCAGGTAGCGGACCCGCAGCTCCTCCAGCTCGGAGGTCCCGGGCGCCGCGTCGATCGCGGCCTCCGCCTCCGCCCTGATCTCTTCGACCCGTTCAAGCATCCTGTGCGATCTCCTGACTGGCGGGCGACGATAGCCGGTAGCAGGCCACGGCCGCGGCGGCGGCGACGTTCAGCGACTCGGCGGCGCCGGCCCGCAGCGGGATCGTCGCCTCGATCGCGCACCGCTCGCGCACCTCCGGCGGCAGCCCGTCGCGCTCGGCGCCTAGGCAGAGGGTCGCTGCCGCCCCCAGCGAGTCCGGCCCGGCCCCGCCATGGGCGAGGAGCGCGGCGCGCGGCTCCGGGGTGTCATCGATTCCGGCCCGCAGAAGGGGCTCGCCGAAGATCGAGCCCATGCTCGCTCGCACCGCCTTCGGCCCGTGCGGATCCGCGCAGTCGGGCCCGAGCACGACGCAGCCGCCGATCAGCGCATGGGCAGTTCGGACGATCGCGCCGACGTTGCCGGGGTCGGCGACGCCGTGAAGATAGACGCAGGGGCGCTGCGCCTCCTCGGCCCAGCGCTGCGGCCAGACCGCGACCACCCGCGTGCCCGAGCCGAGGCTCGAGACTTCGGTCAGGAGCGCCGGCTCGACCTCCTCGCCATCGATCCCGCTGCCCGCCGCGACGAGGGCGAAGTGCGGCTCGACCCCGTGCGCGTGACCGGCCTCGAGCAGGTCCTCGCCCTCGGTCGCGAAGAGCGCCTCGCGCTCGCGATGGCGCCGCTCGCGCAGCCTGCGAACCAGCTTCAGCTTCTCGTTGTGGGGGCTTGTGATCATGGCTTCTGGGGTTTCTGTCTGTTCGAAATATCTCCTGGAACGAGAACGGGCCGCCTGATCGGCGGCCCGCCCGGGAGAAAGAGAATTCGGTTGCGGCTAGGCGGCCGCACCCTCCCGGGCAAGCTCCACGAATCGGCGGAAGGCATCGCGGTCGGAGACCGCGATCTCGGCAAGCATCTTGCGGTTCACCTCGACGCCGGCCTGGTCGAGACCGTGGATGAGCTCCGAATAGCTCATGCCCTCGAGCCGCGCCGCGGCGTTGATGCGGGTGATCCAGAGGCGCCGGAACTCCCGCTTGCGGTTGCGGCGGTCCCGGTATGCGTACATCCCCGAGCGCTGCACCTGCTCTTTGGCGAAGCGGTAGGAGGAATGCTTGCGGCCGTAGTAGCCCTTCGCTTCCTTCAGCACCTTGCGCCGCTTCTTGCGGGCGTGGACTGAGCGCTTTACGCGGCTCATCTGCCGCCTCCGAGCAGGGTGCGGACCCGCTTCGTATCGGCAGGTGCGATCTCCACTGGCCGCGCCATCTGGCGCTTCCGCTTGGGCGACTTTTTCTCGAGGATGTGGGTCGAGTAGGCGCGCCTGCCGCGCAGCTTCCCCTTGGCGGTCTTGCGGAACCGCTTCTTGGCGCCTGAGTGTGTCTTCATCTTCGGCATCGGGACGAGTATTGAATCAGACCCACCGCGCTCGGCCTGGCCGCCGGGCGGCGCCGGTACGCTGGCGCCGTCGTGAGCCGTAGCGAGCAAGCGTGCATATCTGGTCCTTCGCGCAGCGAGCGGAGGCGCAACGCTCTCCGATGAGGCGGATCGTCTACGTGGTCGGAACCCGGCCTAACTTCGTCAAGACGGCGCCGGTGGTCGCGGCGCTTCGCGAGCGGCTCCCTCAGGGGCGCCACGCGATCGTCCACACCGGCCAGCACTACGACCGGCTGATGTCGCAGATCTTCCTCGAGGAGCTCGGCGTCCCCGCGCCCGACCACATGCTCAAGGTCGGCTCCGGCAGCCACGCGCAGCAGGTGGCGTGGACGATGGAGCGCCTCGAGCCGGTTCTCGCCGCCGAGGAACCCGACCTGGTGATGGTCCCCGGCGACGTCAACTCGACCCTGGCGGCGACGCTGACCGCGGTCAAGATGGGGATCCCTGTCGCCCACATCGAGTCCGGCCTGCGCAGCTTCGACCGCTCGATGCCAGAGGAGGTCAACCGGATCGTCGCCGACGAGTTCGCCGAGCACCTCTTCCTGCACTGCGACGAGGCGATCGAGAACCTCCGCGCCGAGGGAATCGCCGAGGAGCGCATGCACTTCGTCGGCAACACGATGATCGACACCCTGGTCGCGCTCGAAGGCCGTTTTCGCAATGCCGCCGCCGCCACGGGCCTGGGGCTGGAGCCGGGCGCCTATCTCCTCGTCACGCTGCACCGGCCGGCGCTGGTCGACGGGCCGCTGCTCGCCGAGACGATCAGCCGCCTCGCCTCACTCGCCGACGAGATGCCCGTCGTCTTCCCGGTGCACCCCCGCACCCGCAAGATGATGGAGGCGGTCGAGGCGGAGCACCCGGGCCTGCTCCTCAGCGAGCCGCTCGGCTACATCGACTTCCTCTCGCTGCTCGCCGACTCGGGCGCGGTCCTCACAGACTCGGGCGGCATTCAGGAGGAGACGACTTACCTCGGGATCCCCTGCTTCACGCTGCGCGCCAACACCGAGCGGCCGGTGACGATTCGCGCCGGCACCAACACCCTGCTCGGTCTCGACCCGGCGGCGATCGCCGGCATCCCGGATGCCCTGAGGGAGCGACCGGCGCACCCTCCGGATCCGCCGCCGCTCTGGGACGGGCGAGCCGCCGAGCGGATCGCCGACCTCCTCGCCTAGGCGCTCTTCGTCGCCTCGCGGCTGGGCGCCAGCAGCATGCTCATGTTGCGCCCTTCCTGCAGCGGTTCGGACTCGATCACAGCCAGCCCGTCGAGATCCTCGAAGAGCCTCTGGAGCAGATCGCGTCCGCGCTCGGGGTGGGCCTGCTCGCGCCCCCGGAACATGATCGTCACCTTGACCTTGTTGCTCTGGCGCAGGAAGCGTTCGACATGGCCCTTCTTCGTGTTGTAGTCGTGGACCGCGATCTTCGGACGCAGCTTGATCTCGCGGACGTTGACCTGCTGCTGGTGCTTGCGCGCCGCCTTCTGCTTCTGCTCCTGCTCGTACTTGTACTTCGAGTAGTCGAGCAGGCGGGTGACCGGGGGTTTGGAGTTGGGGGCGACCTCGACCAGATCGAGGTCGGCGTCCTGGGCGCGGCGCAGGGCCTCGGGTGTCTCGACGATCCCCAGCTGCTCCCCGTCGGCGCCGATCAGGCGCACTTTCGGGACGCGGATCCGCTCGTTGATCCGCGTCGTGTCGCGCTCAGGGGGGCGCCGATCGAACCTGCGCGGAACCGGCACTAGCTAGTGGAGAGGAGGGACATCAAGCGGACGAGAGGGCGGGATGCAGGCGCAGGGTCGCTCGGGAGCGCGGCCTGTTTTCGGTGCCTGCGATCAAGTTGCAGGAGTATAGACATCGAGGGCCCGGGCCGTGGCGGCTCAGGGCGCTTCCTCGAGCCGTACCCGCTGGATCAGCTCCCCGAGCGGCATCGTGCCCACCTCGCCGGCCTCGTGGGAGCGAACGGCCACGGCCTCGGCCTCCTGCTCCTTGTCCCCGACGACGAGCATGTAGGGGTGGTGGGCAAGCTCCGCGTCGCGGATCTTCCGTCCGACCGACTCCGAGCGCGTGTCGAGCTCGACGCGGATCCCCGCCTCGCGCAGCTCGGCGGCGACCCGGGCGGCCTGCTCGTTGTGACGATCGGCGACCGGCAGCACCACCGCCTGCACCGGCGCGAGCCAGAGCGGGAAGCGGCCGGCATGGTGCTCGATCAGGATCCCGACAAAGCGCTCCATCGAGCCGAGCAGGGCGCGGTGGATCATCACCGGCCGCCGCTGCACGTCGTCGGGGTCGGTGTAGCTGAGGTCGAAGCGCTCGGGCATGAAGAAATCGACCTGGCAGGTGCCGCATTGCCAGGAGCGCCCGAGCGCGTCGGTCACGTGGAAGTCGATCTTCGGCCCGTAGAAGGCACCGTCACCGGGATTCAGCTGGTACTCGCGTCCCTGGCTCTCGAGCGCGCCCCTCAGCGCCTCTTCGGCCTGGCCCCATTGCTCGGCCGAGCCGATCGACTTCTCGGGCCGGGTCGAGAGCTCGACCCGGACGTCGTCGAAGCCGAACCGCTCATACAGCTCGTCGATCGCCTCGCAGATGCTCCGCACCTCCTCGACGATCTGCTCTTCCGTGCAGTAGACGTGGGCGTCGTCCTGGGTAAAGGCCCGCACCCGCAGGAGTCCGTGGAGCACCCCCTCGCGCTCGGCCCGGGAGACCTGGCCGAACTCGGCGAGGCGCAGCGGCAGCTCGCGGTAGGAGTGCCGTTCGGAGCCGAAGACGAGGCAGGCGCCAGGGCAGTTCATCGGGCGGATCGCGTACTCGCGGCCACCCGACTCGGTGAAGTACATGTTCTCCCGGTAGTTGTCCCAGTGGCCGGAGCGGTGCCAGAGGTCGACGTCCATCACGTGTGGCGTCTTGATCTCCTCGTAGCCGCGCCTTGCGAGCTGCTTCTGCACCTCGGCCTCGATCAGCCGCAGCAGCGTCGTCCCGTGCGGCAGCCAGAACGGCATCCCCGGGGCCTCCTCGCGCAGCGTGAAGAGGCCGAGCTGCGGGCCGAGGCGGCGATGGTCTCGCGCCCTGGCCTGCTCGAGTCGCTCCAGGTGGGCCTCGAGGTCCTTCTTGGAGAAGAAGGCGGTGCCGTAGATGCGGGTCAACATCTGGCGGGTCTCGTCGCCGCGCCAGTAGGCGCCGGCCACCGAGCTCAGCTTGATCGCCTTGATGCGGCCGGTCGACGGCCCGTGCGGACCGCGGCAGAGGTCCTCGAAGGGGCCGTTGCGGTAGAGCGACACGGACTCCACGCCTTCGTCGGCGATCAGGTCGCGGATCAGCTCGACCTTGTAGTCCTCGCCCTGCCCTTCGAAGATCTCGATCGCCTCTGCGACCGGGACGTCGCGGCGCTCGAAGGCCTCGTCGGCGTCGATGTGGGCGCGCATCGCCTCCTCGATCGCCTCGAGGTCCGCATCGGTGACCTTCGTGTCTGGCGGGAAGTCGAAGTCGTAGTAGAAGCCGTTCTCGATCGCCGGGCCGATCGTCACCTTCGTGCCCGGGTAGAGCTCCTGAACGGCCTCGGCCATCACGTGCGCGGCGTCGTGGCGAATCAGCGCCAGCGCCTCGGGGTCGCGGTCGGTGAGGATCGAGATCTCGACCCCGTCGGGGAGCGGCGCAGCGAGGTCCCGGAGCTCGCCGTCGACGCGGATCGCCAGCGCGGCCTTCGCCAGACCGGGCCCGATCGCCGCGGCGGCGTCACCGCCGCTCGCGCCCTCGGGGAGCTCGAGCGCCGTTCCGTCCGGCAGCGTCACGTTGATCTTCGTCGCGGGCGTGGCGATGGGGTCCATGCTAAGTGACTATCCAAAACCCCCATGCACGCCGGGCGCCGCCGTTCGCACCCACGGAGTTTGGATCGTCATTAGGTGCCCTGGCGGGCCTGACGGACGGCGATCAGCGGGCATGGACTGTGCCCGGCGACCGGCCCGGGTCGTTCCCAGAGCAGGTAGGGGCCGGCGTCCCTGCGCAGCGTGAGCCCGGGGTACGGGGGTTCTTCGCCCGGCGCCCAGGTGATCACGAAGCGGACCCCGGCGGGGGGCGCCGAGCCGGCCTCGTCCTCAGCGGAGATGCAGACCCGGCCGCCGCGCAGCTCCCAGGCGACGTAGCGTTCGCCGTGTTCCTCGTCGAGCAGCTTGCGCGGCGCCAGCACCAGGGTCGAGTCTGCGGCGATCAGCGGACGGAGCCCGGTCAGCTGCGGCGAATACCCGGTCGGCCCGACCGGCGCGTTGGCGAAGGCCAGCACCGAGCAGAAGCCGGCGGCGAGAAGGTAGAGCGTCGCCGAAGCGCCTGCCAGATCCCCACCCCATGACCGCGTGGTTCCTTTGTCAGCCATATCGCGACCAAGGAACCGCGCGGATTTTCCGTTGGCGGCGAATGGCCAGCCCGGGAGGGAGGTGACGATGAGGAGCGCGAGGATCGGCGCAGCGATCTCGAGCGCCTTGGCCGCCGTGTACGGCGTACCGCCGAGGCGGGCCGCCAGATAGATGCCGACCATCGCGACGGCAACCCCCGGGAGCGTCAGGTCGCGTCGCCTGACGCTTCTGGCGAACGCCCAGAGAAGAAGGGCGGAGGCGAATGCCGCCCCCAGGTAGTAGGCGACTGCCGGAACGGCGCCGTCGCCGGGGGCCAGCCGGAAGTCGCCGGAGGGCCAGATGCCGAGCGCGGTGAACGGCGACACCTGGCCGAAGAGATTTCCGAGGCCGGGCCCATTGGGGTCGAAGGTCTCGAAGTTGTGGAATTCGATCATCCGGCCGAGCTCGGGCAGGGCGCCGACGGCGAATACGGCGAAGGCCAGGGATAGGGGTCTGATGGCGGCCGGTCGCGTGGTGGGAGATCCGAATCCGGCGATGGCAAGTTCGGCGGCTGCCCAGGCGATTGCCGCCGCGGCCAACCAGATCAGGCCCGGGAAGGAGTAGCTGTAGACGCTGCCGACGGCGATCACCGCAGCCGGGACAAAACGCGGGGGCCGGTCCCTCCATCCGGGGTCGCGGGTGGCCTCGCGGAGGGCGAGGACGAACGCGAGCACGAAGAGCGCCTGCATCGTCTCCTTGAATGCACCCTGTGCGTAGTAGGAAGCGACCAGGTAGGCAAGGCCGACCACCAGCGCCGAGGCCCCCCGCCGCATCGCGGGCAGGCCGCGGAAGGCAACGAGTGCCGTGAGCGGAGCCAGGACGGCGATGCCGACGGTGATGCCGCTGAACCCCTGCACCAGGCCGATCCCAAGCCCCTTGTTGAGCGCTACGACGATTCCGTGAGGGCCGAGCGGGTAGCCCTGGCGGACCAATTCCGAAGAGTGTCCACCGGCGAGGCGGTCGGCGGTGAGCAGGTGCTGCGACATGTCGGGGTTGAAACCGGTGCCGAGAATTCCGAAGTGCCCTTCGACCAGAAAGGGCAGCGAGGCGGCGATCAGCGCCACGAGGCCAACCGCGGCCGCTGGCGCCCAGTCCCGCTCGGCGCTGAAAACACCCCGGTTTGCGAGGAAGGCCAGCGCGGCGACCGTGAGTGCCGACACGGCGATCGCCGAGACGACTCCGTCGCCGGGCAGGCGGACCGTCCCCCAGCAGATCGCGCTGAGGAGCGCCAGCCCAACCGGCGCCGAGATCCACGACCGGGGAATCCCGCAGAGGGCGAGCGCCGCCTGGCCGATCGCGAGCGCCGAGACGCAGACGGCGGCCGTTGCTGCGTAGGTCGCGAGCATCTGAGGGCGCGAGCCTAGTCGGCGATGGGCGTAACTGGGCTCGAACCAGTGACCTCCAGCTTGTCGAGCTGGCGCTCTCCCAACTGAGCTATACGCCCGGGGTTCCTGAATCTAGCAGCGGTGAAAAGTGAGGAGGGGCCGGCTCAAGTCCCGATCTGCAAGGGCCGATGCAAACGATGAAACTTTCTCGCGGACATCGTGTTTATCCACATACAGTCGCGAATCCGCGACACCGGACTTCCAAAGACTTGAGGACCGACGAGCCAGCGACATAGATGTATCTGGTGGTACGTCCTTCGGAACAAAAGGGCCCCTCACGGGGCCCTTTTCCGTTCTCCTGCGGAGGGCCTTCGGTTGCCGGCCCGGTCCGTATCGGAGCTAGTGCACGAAAAGCAACGACCCTCGGGGTCGGACGTCTGTCCGGGGCCTCCCGCCCACTCCCCCTCGGCAATTGCATCAAGTTCCCCGCCTACGCGGCATCGAATTTGATGCAGTTCCTCCCGGGCAAGCCGGCAGCGCGCAACCTAGACTGCTCGCCGTGGCAGGCGACGACTACTACGACTCGCTGATCGGGTCGGCCTACAGCGCCTACATGGAGCGGCCGTGGCTGAGCCGGACGGTCGGGCGGGCGGTCTGGGGCGGTGACACGCGCAGCTACTACGAGAGCATGGGCGCGATCGGGGAAGTGCCCGCCGGCGGCACCGTCGTCGACTGCCCCTGCGGCGCCGGGCCCGCGCTGCGGGCGGCGCCCGTCGACGGGAAGATTCGCTATCTCGCGATCGATCTCTCGCCGTCGATGCTTCGCCGCGCGCGCCGCCGTGCCAGCGAGCGGGGCCTGTCGGGGATCGAGTTCGTGGAAGCCGATGCGAAGGACCTTCCGATCGAGTCGGGAACCGTGGACCTCTTCGTCTCCTACTGGGGGCTGCACTGCTACGAGGACCCTGCGGCGACGTTGACCGAGGCCGCCCGGGTCCTGAAGCCCGGCGGCCGCCTCGTCGGCGCGGCGCTGGTCAGCGGCAGGGATCACCTCCGCCAGCGCCTTCTGATCCGCTCCGACATGGGCGGCTTCGGGACCGTGGGCAGCGGGGAAGAAGTCGAGCGCTGGCTGCGGGAGACCGGCTTCGACCCGCGTCTGAGCAGCTCGGGGCCGATGCTCTTCTTCGATGCCGCGGCGGACTAGCCGCGCAGACCGCGCAGCATGTGCGCGACCTGGACCGGGGTGTAATCGCCGGACTGGATCAGCCGCTGGGCACAGAGCAGGCCTGCCTGCGACACCTTCTGCGAGGCGGCTGAGGGGTAGTTGAGCACCGCAATGCCTCCCTGGTTCCCGGCGCTCGACGGCATCTCTTCGTAGGACGCCCGCACTTCCTCTTCGGTCAGGTTCTTCTGCAGGATCCCGAGGAAGCAGCGCGTGTACTGGTTGGGCGCTTCGTTTTGCTCGAGGACCGCACCGATGCTCGTCAGCAGGCCCGCCTTGTTCTGATCCGCGCCGCCGGAGTCCCACGGCGAGGTGATGAGCAGGATCAGCGCGACGATCGCAACCAGTGAGAGCAGGATCAAGGTCTGAGGCCGCATCGAGGGTCTGCCGGGCCGCCTAGGCTCGCCGGCCCAGGCCGACGAAGCGGATCGCCCGATCGACCAAGCCGTCCCACACTCCGCCGGCGAAGTCAGCCAGCCAGTCGACCCGAGACCTGATCGGCGGAGCCCACAGCGCGAGGGCTGCGGCCGTCCCGAGGATGGTTCCGGCGAAGACGTCGCTCGGATAGTGGAGGCCGAGGGCGACGCGGCCCATCGAGATGACCAGCGCCAGCGTCAGCGCCACGATCCCCCAGGCCCGCTTGCGCAGCAGGATCGCGACCCCGATCGCCACCGCGGCGGTTGCGTGGTCGCTGGGGAAGCTTGCGTCCGCGGCGTGGTTCGAAAAGAGATGCACTCCGCTCGGGTCGGCGACGAACGGGCGCGTGCGCCCCACCATGCCTGAGATCACCTGGCCGACGGCAAGGCCGAGGCCGGCGCTCAGGCCGGCCGCAACCGCCGTCCGGCGCCAGCTGGCCCAGCGCTCGCCGTGTGCGGCGAGGCAGATCAGCACCAGCGTCCCGAGGAACAGCGCCTCCGAGAGATTGACGACCAGCAGCAGCGGGTCCTCGATCGAGTCGCGTCGGTAGAGGAAGTCGTTCAGCGCGTGAAGCAGCGTCCAGTCCACGTGACGCCGATTTTACAAGCGGTTCACATCCTTCCGCCGGGGCGCGAGGGATGAAAGCTAGGGTCCGACCGATGGGGGAAGAGTGGTCCGAGCCCGAGCGCGTCGCCGAGTACCTCATCCGCGAGATCCCCCACCGGCGGGCGGCCGAGGAGGTCTTGTTGGAGGCAATCCCGGAGCGGGTCGACCGGTTCCTGGACCTCGGCTGCGGCGACGGTCGACTCATCGCGCTGCTTCGCAGCCGCCACCCGGAGGCGAGCGCGATCGGTCTGGACTCCTCAAAGCCGATGCTCGCTCGCGCGGCAGCACGCTTCGAGGAAGAGGCCGGGCTCGAAGTGCGGCTTCATGACCTCGCCCGACCGCTCGAGGAGGCGGGCCCCTTCGACGCGGTCGTCTCGGGCCTGGCGATCCACCATCTCGAGGACGATCGGAAGCGCAGCCTCTTCTCGGAAATCCACATGCTGCTCAGGCCGGCGGGCGTCTTCGCGAACCTCGATCTCGTCACCCCCGGCTCGCCCCGCATACACGAGGACTTCCGCCGCAGGATCGGTCGCACCGAGGATGACCCCTCCGATCGGTTGGCGCCGCTCGCCGCGCAGATCGGCTGGCTCCGCGAGGCCGGCTTTGACGAGGTTGACTGTCACTTCAAGTGGCTGGAGCTGGCGCTGGTCGTCGCGGTCAAAGGCACCTAGGCGCTACGCGCCCACCCGGTAGGGAAGCTTGCGCGCCGGGGCTGGTCGCTTTAAGGTTCAACTCAATAGGCAAAGGGACGCTGCGCAGTTCGCGGCAAGGGAGGCAGGGATGAGACGCGTGTTTTTCGGTTTGTTGCTCGCTGCGGCGGCAACTCTGGTGATCTTGCCGGCCGCGGCTCTCGGGGCCGAATACGAATCCTTCGTCGGCTGCGACGAACTTGCGGAAAACCCCGTGCCCTCGCATGAATGCGCGATCAGCGACTCCCCCGCCGCCTACTTCGCATCGGATGAAGAAGTCGAATACGAAGTCTGCCTCGAATACCCGGACACGTACTTCATCTGCTCAGAACCCCAAGCGGTCGAAGCCGAAGTCCTCGATGGCATTTCACTCCCGACCGACGAAAGCGGCCTGTACCACGTCTACTGGTACCTCGCCGAAACGGAAACCGAAATCGGGTCCTGGGCTTTTGAAATGAAGCTGCCCCCACCCCCTCCTCCTCCGACGCCCCCCGCGGTGCCGGCGCCGACGTCGACGCCCGCGCCGGTGGCCGGACCGTCTGCGGCATGCGTCACGGCCAAGAAGCGGGTCCGCCGGCTCAGCGGCCGGCTGCACAAGGCCCATGGCCACAAGCAGAAGGCGAAGATCCGGCGCAGCCTGAAGAAGGCCAGGGCAGCGGTGAAGCGCCTCTGCTGAGCTAATGCTGCTGCGCCGGCGGCCGATGCCTGAATGGCGTGGCGCGTATTCGCGAAACTCCCTGGCCACTCTGGCTGGCCACGATCGGGTTCCTGGTGGCGCTGTTCGCCCCTGTGCTCCTCGAAGGGACTGCGGCGCCGGCGAGAACGGTCGTCGGCGCGTTCATCGTAGTTGGAGTCATCCTTTTCTACGTTCTACTGGCCAGCCGCTTCGCCTGGGTCATCGCGGTCGTTGTGATGGCCGGCGGCGTCGCCGGGGTCGCCCTGAACGGCACATGGTGGGAGACGCTGATCCGGCTTTTTCTCCTCGGATTACTCCTGCTGCCGGTTTCGCGGGCCTATGTGTGGCAGCGCCAGACGTAGTTCACTCCCGGCCATCACGATTCGGCCCTGAACTCGATCCCGTTGAGGCTGACCGTCGTGTTTGGGGCCGCCACTGCGCCGGAGGCTTCCGGGTTGACGCTCGATCCGAAGACTCTGACCCGCGTTGTTTCCTGGGGGAGAGAGCAAAAGCCACCCTCGCAGTACACCGGGAAGGTGAGGGTCTTGCCACTGGGGGGACGGTAGCCGGAGGGAAGCTGAAAGATGAAGGTTTCGATTCCGGGTTTCACCAGACCCCTGAGATGAACGATTCCCTCATGGTCCTTATAGAAGGCTGCGGTCTCGGCGGAGGCGCCGCCTGTGTTGTTCCATTTGTTCAGGAACCCCGGCTCACCCGGCGCGCCGATCACGTGCCAGGCTTCCGCTGGGGCGACGGAGTTGGCAACGTTCGCCGTCTGTGCCGTGGGGACGGTTCCAAGGGTCGAGGCGTTGATCTGCTTCCCCGTCAGCGTGCCCTTCTTGACCTTGGCAGCGGTGATCGCTTCCCTCTTGACTTTCGCCGTGGTCACCGCGTTCTTCTTGAGCTGCCTGGGGCCGACGGAGTTCTTGGCGAGTCGGCCTGCGGCGAAGGCGGCACCACCTCCGAGGAGAAGAACCAGGCAGATGGTCGAAACGACGTTTGCGTAGGTCAGTCGCGGTTTGGGCCGGTTCATGTGGCCTCCAATCGATGTCAGTCGGGCTGATCTTCTCCGCTTAGTGTTGCGCCCCATGCAATGAGAAGACGACCCGTGAAATACACGCTGCTCCTCATCTCCCTCGCCCTCGCTCTGCTCGCGGCCTTCGCCGCCACGGCCGGCGCAGCTTCGAAGTGGACGCTGCGCCAGCTCCCTGCGACCAATTACGGCGAATCCCAGGCGTTCGCACAAGCGCTGTCAGGAGTCTCCTGTCCGACCGATTCGCTCTGCGTCGTCGCCGGCAGCCAGAACACGCTCGTCGTCTCGGAGACGCCAACCGGTCCCATCGGCAAATGGCGCGTGGTCAACCCGCCGTACCCGATCGGTCCCGGAAAGACGTGCGTTAAGGGAGAACCGGACTGCTACGCCCCCAAGGCCGGACTGAGGGGGGTCTCCTGTCCCTCGCCGACATTCTGTGTTGTCGTCAGCTACGACGGCTTCGTCTACGCCTCAACGAATCCAACCGGCGGCGGAAATGCATGGTCGGCTTCCGTCATGCCTGAAAGGCAGGGCGGGAACATGCACCCGACCTCGGTCTCCTGTCCCACGCCGTCCCTCTGCGTCGCGGTCTCCGGCGGCTACAGGGCGGCGGGCAGGGTGCTGACCTCCACCGACCCGATCTCCGGCAACTGGCAGGTCGCGCAACTGGGGAACCCGCTTGATCTGCGCGGCGTTTCATGTGGCACCCCCAACCTCTGCGTCGCCGTCGCGCGGGAAGGGCGGATCTTCGTCTCGACCGATCCCACCGGCGGCGCCTCGGCCTGGAGGGCGGTGGGATCCCCGGGCGGGCCCGGTGACCTGGAAGGAGTCTCCTGTGTATCGACCCTGCTCTGCGCCGCCGGCAACCAGTCGGGGAACGTCCTCACCTCGACCGACCCCGACGTCCCCGCTGCATCCTGGGGAGAGGCGAACGCCGGAGGCTCGGTCCAGATCACCGACGTCTCCTGCCCCACCGCGCAAAGGTGCGTCGCGGTCGACAACAACGGCGACGTCCTCACCTCGACCACCCCGACGGGAGGTCCCGGCTCGTGGCACTTCGAGAATCTCAATCCCTTCTTCCCCACCGAAGAACGAGAAGGACAGCCACCGCGAAACGCGCTCTTCGGTGCTTCCTGCGCCTCGACCTCGCTCTGCGCCCTGGTCGGCGCGGACGGTCACATCTACACCTCGACCGACCCGTTCTCGGCGCCCGACGCCCCGCGGGGTCGCAGGGCTCGCAAGCGGCCTCGAACGGTCCTCGTGTTCGCAGAGCATTTCTGGAAGAACAGCGTCACTCGCCGCCGCCGCATTCGCGCCCGCTTTCGCTTCTACTCCCCGACGAGGACTAAGAGGTTCGAATGCAAACGCGACCACCGCCGTTACCATCGCTGTCGCTCCCCGCTCCGCTACTGGGTGAGGCACGGGAGACACGTGCTAGGTGTGCGCGCGATCGGCCCGACGGGACTGCGGGGGCCGGCGGCGGTCAAGCACTTCCGCGTTCAGCAGCCGCACCAGCATCGTCGCTAGCGCGGACGGGGTTACACCCCTCGCTAGTACCGGATTCGGAGAGCGATTCGACCGCTCTGTTTGTAGCTCTTGTAAAACGCGAAGGCGTGGAAGAAACAGAGCGATGGGTGGTGGACCAGCAGCGCATCCGGACTCTAGTTGGCGGTGTTTGGATCGGAATCCACCCGCTCAGGCTGCGCCCTGGACCCGGTTCGAACGACTCTCGATTGCGCGATACCGGGCTATCCGAAGTAGCCCCAATCTCGGGGTTCATCGCCGGTCTCGCCGGACGCATCCTCATCTCCGCGAGCCTCCCCCCAGGCTCGCCTGATCTTGCGAGGGGTCCTCGTGGTTGCTCCCCAACCGGGTGGGTCACCCAGCCCCCAGAAGCGCATTTTGGTCGGGGCGTCTGGATCGACGTACCAACCCTTGGGTCGATCTTGATCCTCGTAGGCATCCGGATCCCAAGAGTGACTGACGGCGGAGGAGCCGCCCCGGGGGTGCGCCAGCTCCGGCGCGGCCCGCGCGGAGGCGGCGGGGAGTCGAGCACGAAGGTCGAAGTAGAAAAGCCCGGCCGCCAGGGCGCCGAAAGACCAGGTGAGGACGTTGAGAAGAACAGCGACCAGAAACGAGGCCACGGTGGTCGTCCGATGCCCGAACGCGAGGCCGACCAGCACTGTGGGCAAGGTGGTAATCAGCCCGACGTAGATCGCAAAGACGATCACATGGCGGTAGTGGCCCTTGGTCAGTTGGCGGCTACGGCGCAACGCAGGAAGCCAGCCCTCGTGCTCGATCGCGGCGGCCTGGGCAACGACGTACCAGCGCAGCCAGAGGATGACGCCGGGAACGATCAGCAGGAAGAGTCCCAGTGCGATTCCAAGCACGGAGATGATCGTCGCCGCTGCGACGACCGGCAGCACCCGCAGCCCCTGCCGCGCAATAGGAGCAAGCCGCGGCTCCCTACCCTCGGCTATCGCCTCGACCGCGTGCACGTGCAGTGCCGAAACGAGGGGGCTGATAAGGGCGAACTCGATCAGCGAAAGCAGCGACGAAAGGCCGAAGGCGAGGGAGCCATAAGCGAAGGGCCCTGCACCCGTTGTCGCCAGCACGATCACCTCGTAGGGGACGATCACCCCGGCGGCGAGGATGAAATAGAGCAGCGGGTAGCGACGGTAAAGGCCGAAGGCGGCCTCTACCAACTCGTGGGCAGAGCGTGGCGCCATCGGCGGAGAGTATGTCGATGCGCCAACCATGCGCCTTTCAGTAGTGGCTCGTACTCACACTTGACGGTCGTCCTACATGGATTGCAGGCGACAACCCGTACAACGGCCGGAGATGACAGATGCGCCCAGGGGCCCCGCTGCTCATCCGGACGCACCCTGGCGGCGGCGCTAGGCTCGTCGCATGGCCGAGCTCCCCGAGCACGTCGCGACCAACCGCGCCTTCTGGGACGGGCTGGCGAAGAGATACGTCGAGTCGGGTCGGCGTAACTGGGAACGGGAGGAACCGGCCTGGGGGATCTTCTCCGTGTCCGAGCGCGAGGTCGGGATGCTGCCGCGCGAGATCGAGGGGCGCGACGCGATCGAGCTCGGCTGCGGCACCGGCTACGTCTCCGCCTGGTTGGCCCGACGCGGCGCCCGCCCGGTCGGCATCGATAACTCGGAACAGCAGCTGGCCACGGCGCGTGCCTTCCAGGGGGAGTTCGGGATCGAGTTCCCCCTCCTCCACGGCGACGCCGAGCGCGTGCCCTACCCCGACGCCTCCTTCGACATCGCGATCTCCGAGTACGGGGCGAGCATCTGGTGCGACCCCTACGCCTGGATCCCCGAGGCTGCGCGCCTCCTGCGGCCCGGCGGCGAGCTCGTCTTCCTCTGCAACTCGATCTTCACGATCCTCTGCGGCCCCGACGATGAGACGATCCCGGCGGGCGACCGGCTCCTGCGCCCGCTCTTCGGCATGCACCGGGTCGAATGGCCCGGCGAGGTCTCGGTCGAATTCCACCTGCCGCCGGGCAAGATGATCGCCCTGTTCCACGACTGCGGCTTCGAGGTCACCGAGCTGATCGAAGTCCGCCCGCCCGCCGACGCGAAGACGAAATCCACGAGCGTCGCCCTCGACTGGGCGCGCAGCTACCCCTGCGAGGAAGTCTGGCGCGCGCGGAAGCGGGGCTGAGCGCCGGCGCCAGTCGCACACCACGAGATCCCACCGCCGGAGGCTGACCGATGCGGGCGACCGGTGGTTCGACCACCGTAAAGGCCATCGGGTTGCTCACGCACGAAACTCCCCCTCACCCCGACAAAATCGAACCGGTGGCCTTCGCTTTCGTAGGACGATATCCACCAACCTCGTCCGCCAGTCGTACGCCAGTCCGACTCAAAAACAACCGGATTTTGCCGGATTCAACCGGACAAGTGCATCGGCAAAAGAAAGGCGCCTACCGGAATCGAACCGGTGTAAACGGCTTTGCAGGCCGCTGCGTAGCCACTCCGCCAAGGCGCCGGGGGACGAAGCGTAGCCAAGGGGGAGGAATGGACGGGTGCGCTATTGGGGGTCGCGCCACATCCGCCAGACCGGTGGGGAGCCGCGTCCGACATGGAACTCTTCGGTGACCGAGAATCCGTGGCGTTCGTAGAGGGAGCGATTGCGGGGACTGCTCGCCTCCAGGTAGGCGGCGACCTTTGCGGAGTCGCAGCGCTCGAGCACCGGGAACATCATGCCCGAGCCCATTCCGCGGCCCTGGCTCTCGGGCTCCACCCCCATGAACGCCAGGTAGTAATGCTCGGGCTCGACGGGATGACCCTTTTCGAGGGCATTGAGGGCCGAGAGGACCCGGGGCAGAGCCCGCCCGTAGATCCGGGCCATGGCCGGTAGCACCGAGAGCTGCGTGCCGATCCCGATCTTCCAGGTTCCCGGCGGCTCCCAGACGCACGCGCCGGCGGTGCCGGCGGCCCTGTAGGTCTCTTCGTGACGCATCCAGATGCGCTTCAGATAAAGGGCGAAGGCCCGCTCCGAGGTCGACATCCGCTGCTCGGGGTCGGGGAACATCCAGTTGAAGACCGGGTCCTCGTGGAAGGCGTGCGCCAGCGTTCTCGCCAGGGCGTCTGCTTCCTCGAGGTCCGCGAGGCGAACATCGTGGCCAGGAGGCGTCGGAACCGGCGCCCCTTCCGTGGGTCCAACCGCAGCCACGGGCCCAACCTAACCGATCCGCGTGAGTCCCCGGCTAGCATTTCCCCATGCCTCGCGAACTGCCGATGGCGTGCTCGCTCGACGCGACCGGGCTGGAGGACCGTGCTCGGGAGCTTGCCGAGCTCGGGTCATCGAGCTTGACCGGACACAGGCGGGACGGCGGCGCCCATCGCCTCCGCTTTCGCTTCTCGCCGGAGACCGAGCGGAGGCTTCGCGCGGCGGTCGCGGCGGAGGCGGAGTGCTGTCCCTTCCTGACCCTGACCGTCAGCCGGGACGATGAGGCGCTCGAGCTTCGAATCGAGGGGCCCGAGGAGGCGCAGCCGGCTGTGGACCTGCTCGCCGCTGCGTTCGAAGTTCAGGCGACCGCTTCCTAGCGGCCACCCGCGCGACTATCCGCCCGGGGCCTTCCAAGGGTCGTTCATCTTTCGGTAGCGCTTCTTGGAGCGCTTGAAGAGGTAGTAGCCGACCGGGCCCCGCATTTCGACGTAGACGTAGGTTCCCGCGACCAGCTTCCAGCCCTCCGAGATCACCGAGTTGAGGATGTCCACCGGATCCGAGGTCCACTGCGGGGCCGTTCCCTCGACGCCCGGAATGAGCAACGGGCTCGGCATCGCCAGCTGGAGCTCGAACTGGAAGAGACGGTGCTTCTGGCCGTAGGAGAGCCGCGCCCGCCCGGCCGGGGTGTCGAAGAACGCCTGCTTTCTGGCCTCGACCTCGGCCGCCCGCTTCTGCTCGGCGCGCTGGCGCAGCCAGCCGACCGGAGCGTGCCCGTTTTCGGGAGGCCCTGCCGATGCAGACCCGTTGCGTCCGACCAGGCCTCGTGGAAGCCGCAGTCCCCACGCCGCCCATTGCCTGCTCCCATCCTGCGAAGGCGCCTCGGTCACCAGCCTCGTCTGCGGCGCGCGGGTCAGCTCCAGCCAGGTTCCGTCCCAGTAGCGTTCCCAGGTGCTCCCGAGCGGGTCGGGGTACCACCCCACCTCCTTCGCTTCCGGGGGCGGGATCTCGTGAATGCGCTCATGGATCTGCTCCTGGAGGCGCTGGGCGTCGCCGCTGTTCATGACTGGATCTGGTCGAGCTAACGGCCCGTCGCGCCCGAAAATTGCGCGTCTACCGCGCAACCCTCTCCGGGAGCCGGCCCAGCCCCGCCTCGGCGGAGGATGCGCCTGGAGATCGAGGTAGCGATCGATGATGTCCTCCATCCCCCGTCGTCGCGCCAGCGACGGGAGCCCGGAACGAAGCCGCCGGCCTCGACGGCGAAGTCGACCACCGTGCGCTCCCCGGCGCTTTCCTCGGCGGGCTCGACGAGGATCGCCTTCTCGCCGGTGAGGGGGTTCTAGAGGACGTCCCCGGCAAGCCCATGAAGACACTAGCCGAGGGGCAGCGCTTCATCGAGCCATGCCTGCATCCCCCCGATCACGTCGGCCGCGTCCAGGCCGAAGCGTCGCAGGGTCGCGGCTGCCAGGCTCGACTGATACCCCTGGTCGCAGATCAGGATGACGCGGCGACCCGGGCGGGCCAGCTCAGGGTCACGGTGCTCGCTGTGGGGGTCGAGACGCCACTCGAGGACGTTGCGGGGTATGACCCGAGCGCCGAGAAGGCGGCCGTCTCGATCGAGCTGCTCGGCGGTGCGTATATCGACCAGGGCCGCTCCCCTCCGGGTCGCGGCAAGTGCTTCAGCCGGACTCAGCCGATCGATCTCGGCCCGCGCCGAGGAAAGCAGCTGATCGACGGTCGTCGAGGACAGGTCGTCCTTGCGGGGCTTCGCTCGACGTGCGTCAGGCCAGATCGTCGACCGCCTGGCGGTAGATGCTCAGCGCCTCGCTCATCCCCTCCCCCAGCAAGGCATCGACAACCCCGAGATCCTCGACGACCAGCGAGGCGCGGGTGTTGATCCGTTCGAACTCGTCGTTCCGCCGAAGCGCCTCCATCTGCTCCGCGGAGCCGCGGATCAGGATGAAGCCGTTGAGGCCGCCCCCGTGGGGGCCCAATAGCGCCACCTCGAAGCTCTCAATCTCGCCCGCATCCTGCAGTTTGCCCTGGAACGCGAGCGCTTCGTTGAACACGTCGAGCCCGGTCGCCTCCCGGCCGTGAATCGGTGCCCCCCACCCGATGAACAGTCCTGCGTCGGCCATTAGAACCTCCTCGTGGAGTGTTCTCCAAGCCTAGGCGGGCAGATTTAGACCGTCAAGATGAGAGGGACACGGACCTTTGCCTATAGATGCGGTTTTCCCAGCCAGCGCATCGCCCGTCGCGTTACTCCAGGATGTGTCCGCTCGGTGGCGTGGCCTCCAGGAACCACCCAGAGATGGACCTGCCGGAACTTGGCCGCGAAGGTTTCGCTCATCGCAAGCGGAACGACCCGATCGGCACGCCCCTGCACGACCAGCAGCGGGCGTTCCATCGGTCGGCGAAGGGGCGAAAGCCGGCGGCGCACGGCGGGGCTCGTCCCAATCCTTTCGTAATAGTCAGGCCCGTAGGCGCTCAGTGGCCATTCCCACCCGAGGAGATCGGACGGCGGGGCCTTGGCGACGGCAGCGGACACGACGCCTTCGCCGGCGAGAAGTGCGGCAATCGTCCCTCCGGCGGACGACCCATACGCGTACACGTCCCCCCCGTCGTACCGCCGGCGTAGTCGCGCCGCTCCCTTCCTAGCCGCGATCAATGCCCCCGGCAGATCGCCGAGCGGGTAGCTCAGGTAATGCGGAGCGAATCCGGCGGCGATCGCCGGCCCTTCGGTCCTCGCCTGGAAAGTGGGGTCGTCGAAGAGGAAGGACCCGCCGTGGATGAGCAGGAGCGGCAGCGCCCCCCGCGGCGGTGGAGCACCGCCATCCGCCGCCGCACGAGCTGACGACCCTCCGGCAAGGGCCAGCGCGAAGGCGAAGCCCAGGATCACGAAGAGCTTTGTGACTTTCAATTCACGTTCGCTGCCGGATGGGGAAGTTGGCCGCGGCGCTCCCGGCCTGGGTGGTGTGGCTGCCGCGAGCGACTCGCCCACAGCCTACGACCCGCCCGCACCAGAGCGTAGCTCCCGATCGCCAGGGCCAAGGTGCCGGCCACGGTCAGGGCATACCGGAGCACGACCTCCAAGTGGGTCCCTGCGAGCGAGCTCTGCAAGGCGACGAGGAAGGGGATATGGACGAGGTAGATCCAGAAGCTCGCGTCCGCCAGATAGCGCAGAGCGCGCGATTCCGTGCGCACGTAGCGGGCGAGGATGCCCCAGATCCCAAACAACGTCAGCCAACAGACGAGGCCGACCGCAAACAGACCGAATATCCGCAGTTGGTCGTTCTCAGCCAGCATCCCCGCCGTGCCGACCTTGCCCGTGAAGTCGGCGTTGTTGTAGAAGAGGGCGAAGGCGGGGACCGCGATCAGCGCTCCCGCCGAGAGCCGTAGCCATGCGCCTCGCCTGACAACTTCGAGTAGGTCATCGTGGCCGCTGAGCAGCCAGCCGAAGACGAAGAAGTAGCCGAAGTACGCGAGCAGGGTCGGAGTCGGGATCAGTGAGTCCGACATGCTCCCGCCTGCGACCCAACCGGCCTTGGTGCTCAGGATCAGCGCGCTGAGCGAAGCCAGGGCCGGTATCCCCCACCAGGAGCCCATCACCGTGCGAAAGCCGCCGTTGATCAGTGCGCCGAGCTTCGAGTAGCGCCTGATGACGAGCCACACCCCGATCGCGAGCAGCGAGATCATCAGCAGATATGCGATGAACCAGAGGTGCTGGGGGGTCAGGTTGAAGACGTGGCCGAAGGTCAGTTCGCGCTTGGCGGGGATCTTCTGGTCTCGCGGCCAGATGGCAGCCGCCTCGATCACGAAGAAGTTGGCGAGTGGGACCACCGTCAGCATTCCGATGGCGAGGGGCACGCCGAGGCGTTGAAGCCGGGAGCGAACCTGCCTGGCTGCGGTGGACCTTTTCAGGCCGATGGCGGCGAGGAACCCTGAGATCGCAAAGAACAGGGGCATGTGCCATGTGTGGACGAACCAGACCGCCGCATCGACGACCCGGTCTTCCCCAAGGCCCTTCTGGATATAGCGCGCAGCGTGGTACGGAATCAGCAGGAGGATCGCCGAGACGCGGATGGCGTCGAGATGATGACGACGCTGGTTGCCGCCCTCGGGGCGGGATGAAGCCATGGATGAACCTCCGAGAGGAATCAGGGTGTGCAGCCGATGCGCCCTGCCCGAGCGACCCTTGAGTACCTACTCCCCCATTTTCGCCGAGAGAAAACCTCTCGGGTGGCCGGATGGGGCTTCCGTGAACCCTCGCTTGACGTCGCCCCGTGCTCAGACTGGTGTCGGTTCTCAGCTGGTGGAAGTCGCGACACCTGAAGAGTCCCCGAAATGGCGGAGTGATGGTGCCGGTCTACCGGCCAGAGACTCAAGACCGGCGGCCGGATCGGAAGTCATTCTTTGCGGCATGCAGCCGATTGAGAGTGGAGGCGGAGAGGGCGAGCTGTACACGAGCGAGCTGGCGGGCGGGATGCGACGGCCTGCCTACCATCCCCGCAGCCACGCCCAGCGCCAGCGCGGAGCAGGGTTGCTGGACCTGCGCGAGGCAAGCGCGATGGCGATCGGGGGGATGATCGGCGGCGGTATCTTCAGCGTCCTCGGCGTCACCATCGACCTCGCCGGCCACCTTGCCTTCGCCGCCTTCCTCCTCGGCGGGCTGATCGCCGCGCTCACAGCCCACGCATACGCGCGCCTGGCCCTGCACGCCGGCCGCGCCGGCGGCCCGTTCACCTACCTGCGTGAGGAGGGCCACGCCCGGGCCGCTGCGTGGGTTGCCTGGCTTCTGATCGTCGGCTACGTCTTCGCCCTCGCCGTCTATGCCTTCACCTTCGGCCACTATCTGGCCCACGTCCTGGGGGCCCCGGCTCTTGTCGCACGAGCAAGCGGGGTCGGCGTCTTGGCGCTCTTCGTCGCCATCAACCTGCGCGGTGTGACCACCTCGGGCATGACCGAGGACGTGGTGGTATTCACGAAGCTGGCTGTGCTGGGGGGAATCGCGGCAATCGGTATCGGCATGTTCTCGCCGAGCCGTCTCTCCCCTCTCGATAACCAGGGTGTGCTTGGCGTCTTCCTCGGCGCCGCGGTGATCTTCGTCGCCTATGAGGGGTTCGAGCTGGTTCCCTACGACTACGACGACATCACTGAGCCACGCCGCATAGTTCCCCGCGCCCTCTACATCTCGGTTGCGGTGGTCGCCCTGGTCTACGTCGCCGTAACGCTCGCCTCCCAGATGCTGCTGAGCGATGCGACGATCGTCGGCGAGAAGGAGGTTGCCTTCGCGGTGGTCGGCCAGAAGGCTCTGGGCGAGTTCGGCCTCTGGGCGGCCACCGTCGGCGCGGTCTTCTCGACCAGCTCGGCGATCAACGCCACCCTTTTCTCAACAGCCCGTCTCGTCCACGACGTGAGCGCGGCCGATGAGCTGCCGAAGCGCTTCGCCCGGGAGCGCAAGGGTCTGCCGGCCAGCGCGATCATCTGGCTGGCCCTTCTGGGCGCCGTCTTCTCGCTGCTGCCCGGGATCACCGAGATCGTCTCCTTTGGCTCGCTGACCTTTCTTTTCGTCTTCGGCCTGATCAACTTCATGCACGCGCGTCACACCGCGACCCCCGGCTGGGATAGGCGTCTTGCCTTCCTCGGCGGAGTCGTCTGCTTCGCGGCGGCCGCGGGGCTGCTCTACTACCTGGCCAGACACGACCGGGCCGGGCTGGTCTTGATTGGCGTTTGTGCCGTGCTGATCGCGACTGCGCGCGCCGTGTTTCTCAGTTCCCGGTCGCGCGTCGCACCGACCTGAAGCTCCGACCGCACCCGCATCGATCCTTCAGCTCGCCTTCAGACGTCGGCTCGGGCGTCCGGTTCCGCGATCCCCGCCCACCCCGACCACAGCAATTTCACGCACGATCTGGGTTGGCCTCGCGTAACGTCGCCCTGGATCTCCAGTCCTCACGGACGTACTCGGATGATCGTCTTCCCGGTGATCCGATGGGTCAGATTGAAGGCGGCGACGGCGTCGTCGAGGGTCGCGACGTTGCCGATGTTCGTTCGCAATCGTCCGTCCCGCACCCGCTGGACTATCTCACTCAGTTGGGAACGATCGGACTCGACAACGAAGTCGACCGTCAGGCCATCGTCGGGCCGCGCCTCGGGCGGCCCGACGATGGACACCAGTGTTCCTCCGGCCCGGATCAGGCCTGCGGAGCGCTTCCCGATGTCGCTGCCGATGAGATCGAACACCAGATCGACTTTGCCGAGGTCTTCCAGGACATCGTGCTCGAGGTCGACGAACTCCTTCGCGCCGAAGTCGAGCACTGTCTGACGGTCCGCGGCGCGTCCGGTGCCGATGACGTAGGCGCCGGCCTCTCGTGCGAGTTGCGTCACCATCGAACCGACTGCGCCAGCCGCGCCATGCACGAGTACGCTCTGCCCCGCCTGAAAGCGGCCGTGCTCGAACAGTCCCTGCCACGCGGTCAGGCCCGAGATCGGCAGACTCGCGCCCACCGAGAAGTCGACATCGCCCGGCAGCGGCGCGAGATTGCGAGACTCGATGGCCACATACTCCGCCAGCGTGCCATCGCGATACCAGTCGGCGAGGCCGAACACTCGCTGTCCTATCGACAGTCCTGTCGTGCCGTAGCCTAGTGCGGTGACCACTCCGGCCAGCTCGTGCCCGGGGATCGACGGTCTTCGGTCACGGTTGAGGCGATCGGTCCAGGTCGAAGGCCACGCGATCTCAGTCGGGACGAATCCCGACGCATGAACCTGAACGACGACGTCGTTTATCGCGGCCTGCGGCGCGGGCCGCTCCACCAGCTTCATCCCGGCCGTTCCCGCAGTCTGGTCCGTCACCACGATCGCCTTCATGGTAACCGTCTCCTCGGTCACTCCTTCGCCGGAGCGGGCTCATCCTGCATGCCGATCCACGGCGTGAAAAGCTTCGGGTCGGACTTTACTGCAAGCGTTTCGCTGCCGGGGTCTTTCAGCCCGCGCGAGAACACTTCACCCGAGCGCCCCATACGGGCATAGCGGCCGCGCCAAAATGCGCTCGGCATAGGCCGTTACATTCGGCAGGTCGGCGGTCAGCCCCTGGACGCGCGCCCACATCACCGCGTAGCCGACGAAAATATCGGTGACGGAGAAGCGGTCCTCCACCAGCCACGTTTTGTCCTTCAGCACGCCGTCGAAGACCGCCAGACCACGCCTTGCCTCCCTGGCGTTCTGTTCGTAGACCGCCGGGACGCGCTCTTCCTCCGAGTAGAGGAAGCGGTTGCGAGCGGTATGCCAGAGATTGGCCTCCACTTCGGCCAGAGTGAAGGCTGTCCACTGATCGTGCAGGGCACGCGCCCAAGTGCCCGAGGGTGCGATGAGGCCGGCCTGGGGATGGCTATCGGCGAGCCAGGTACAGATGGCGGCCGATTCGAAGAGTGGACGGCCGCGGTCACGCAGGGCCGGCAGCTTGGACATGGGATGGATTTGCGCGAGCTCGGGCATTGCGAATATCTCACGCCCACGCCCCTCGATGCTCTCGAACGGAATGCCAAGCTCCAACAGCGTCCAGCGCACGCGCGCCGAGCGGGTCGGCTGCAATTCGTAGAGGATGATCGTCATGAGTTCTGTTCCTTGCGACGAGGCGGCGCGAGTGCCGCGTTCGTCTGAAGGACGAAGCGAACTCCGCGGTTCCGACATCGCCATCAAGTTGCAGGCAGCAGGGCCTTGCGCTCTCGTCGATATCGGGCGGGTGGCAGTCCGAACGCGCGCCTGAAGGCACGACTGAACGCTGCTTCCGATTCGTACCCGACGTCGTAAGCGACCTGGAGGACTTTTCGATCGGTAGTCATCAACTTGCGCGCAGCGAGCTGCAGCCGCCAGCGAGCGAGGTAAGCCAGCGGCGACTCACTCATGAGCTGAGTGAAGCGTTCGGCCAGCACAGTTCGCGACGTTCCGCTCGCCCGTGCAAGATCAGGCAATGTCCACGCGCGCGCGGGCTCGCGATGCAGAAGTGCGAGCGCCTGTCCGACTTTCGGATCGCGCGCGGTCGCGAGCCAGCCTGTGCGCTCGGGGGGTAGCTCATCCATGTAGCGGCACAGCGTTTCCACGAACAGAGTCTCGGCAAGTTTTGCAAGCACCGCCAAACGGCCGGCACGCTCCGATTCGATCTCACTCACACCGTTGCGTATCGCGCTTTCGATCCAGGCACCCGTCGGGCTGCCGCGCACATTGACCTTGAATAGCGGCGGCAAGCCGCTCAGGAACGTGCCCTCGGCGTGACGCTCGCAACCGAAATATCCGCAGATGATCCGCGTCACAGCGCCAGAGCCGCCCCATTTCTCCGTGGCCAGCTCGCCCTTCGCGAGCTTCGGCAACAGGCGGCCCCCGGAAACAGCCTGGAAGTTCGTCCGCTCCACATCTCGTGAGCATCACCTCGAGGGAAGACGACGATATCTC
>DASXAR010000086.1:0-44428 GCA_036406595.1 Solirubrobacterales bacterium
CGAGTAGGGCAGCTCCAGGTAGTAGAGCTCGGCCGACTTTGCGAGCCGGTCGAGGTGGTCCTTGTGGCGGAAGATCGCCGGCCCGCGCTCGGTCTCGTAGCAGCGGATACCCTCGAAGACGCCCGTCCCGTAGTGCAGCCCGTGGCTGAGGACGTGGACTTTCGCGTCCTCCCAGGGAACGAACTCGCCGTTATGCCAAATCAAATCCGCCTGGTCCATGTTGGGGGAGAAGTATGCCCGATACCGAGAGGAGAACGAGGTGATTTCCCTGATCCGCAAGAAGCTCACCTGCTCGAACGCGATCGCCGGCCTGGCGCTCTTCGTCGCCCTGGGCGGCGTCGCCGTCGCCGCCAACCTGCCCAAGAACAGCGTCGGCCCCAAGCAGTTGAAGAACGGCGCCGTGACCGCCAAGAAACTGCGAAGGGAAGCGGTGGGCAACCGCAAGCTGGCGCCGGGGGCGGTCTCCGCCGCCAAACTCGCCGGCGGCGCGGTGACCGCGAGCAAGCTCGCCAACGGCGCCGTCCACAGCGGGGCGCTGGCCAACGGCGCGGTGATCAACTCGAAGATCGCCAACGGCGTCGTCGGCACCAACAAACTCGGCAACGAAGTGGTGACGACCTCGAAACTCGCGAAGGAAGACGTCACCACCGACAAGATCAAGAACGGCGCGGTGACCGGAGCCAAGCTCGGAACGGACGTCGGGCCCTTCGCCGGCTCGAACCTCCACTCCGGGCAGACCCTGCGAGGCCAGTTCGCGGTCGGCGGCGCCAGCGGCGCCCCGATCTGGACGGCGCAGTCCTTCGCCTTCCCGCTGGCCGAGGCGCCCAAAGCCGAAGTGATCGACCCGGCCACGGCGACGACGTCCAACTGCCCCGGCATCACCGGCGCCAGCGGCCAGAACCCGGGGGCGGCCGGCGGCTTCCTCTGCCTCTACGTGACCAGCAAGGCGAATGTCGCCGTCGGCGGCGTGACCGTGCCCGGCGTCGCTCTGACCAGGCTCGGCTTCGCGATCGAAGGCAACGCCGAAGCTGGCGGCCCCTTCACCGCCTCCGGGCAGTGGGCGGTGACCGCGCCGTGATCAGGCGTAAATAGGACGGCTCAAACGAGCTCGGCGAGGACCGCCTCGGTCACCTCGGCCGTCCCGACCGCGGTCTCCCCCTCGCCCGCCAGGTCCGGGGTGCGGAGGCCGCGGTCGAGGACCGCGTCCACCGCGGACTCGATCCGCGACGCCTCATCCGCCTGGCCGAGGCCGTGGCGCAGCATCATCGCCGCCGAGAGGAAGGTGGCAAGCGGGTTGGCGATGCCCTGGCCAGCGATGTCTGGAGCGGAGCCGTGAACCGGCTCGAAGAGGCCGGGAGAGCCATCGGCGCCGAGGCTGGCGGAGGGGAGCATCCCGAGCGAGCCGGTGAGCATCGCCGACTCGTCGCTGAGGATGTCGCCGAAGAGGTTCTCGGTGACGATCACGTCGAAGTCGGCCGGGCGGGAGACGAGCTGCATCGCGGCGTTGTCGACCAGCAGGTGGTCGAGCGACACGTCGGGGTAGTCGCCCGCCATCCCGCTGACCACCTCCCGCCACAGCCGCGAGGTCTCGAGCACATTCGCCTTGTCCACCGATGTGACGCGGGGTGAGTTGCCACCTAGCTCGGCGCGCCGCCGCGCCGCCTCGAATGCCGCGCGGGCGATTCGCTCGATCTCTGCCGCGGAGTACTCGCAGGTGTCGTGGGCGGAATCGCCGTCCCGGCCCGAGTCGCCGAAGTAGATGCCCCCGGTCAGCTCGCGCACGACGAGCAGATCGGTGCCCGCGATCCGCTCTTCGCGCAGCGGGCTGGAATGGACCAGTGCCGGGCTGGGCCGGACCGGGCGGAGGTTTGCGTAGAGCCCCATTCCCTTGCGGAGGCCGAGCAGCCCCTGCTCGGGGCGCGGCGCGTCCGGGTCGGTCGTGTCCCATTTCGGACCCCCGACGGCGCCGAGGAGGACCGCGTCGGCATGCCGGCAGGCGGTGAGCACCTCCTCGGTGAGGGCGACGCCGGCGGCGTCGATCGAGCAGCCCCCCATCAGGTGCTCCTCGAACTCGAATTCTCCGAGCGCCTCGAGAACGCGTCGAGCCGCGACGACTATCTCCGGACCGATCCCGTCGCCGGGCAGCAGGGCTATTCGCGGGGCCCCCGACATCGAAGACGCAACTCTAGACGTGCCGTTGATCGACCGTCACCGGCGGTGGCTAACCACCGGCACGTCTGGCCTCGATGTTGAGGCGGACGTAGTTGAGCGTCAACGGCCTCTCCTCGAGCTCGAGGACCGCCTCGGCGAAGGGACGCTTCAGGTCGTCGGGGAGCTGGGCCAGGATCGGCCCCAGGGTCACCGTCGAGATGAACTCGAGCGGCCGCTTCGGCGTGACCGGCTTCGGCTGCAGCCAGCAGCGGACATCGTCGAACCCGGCCCTTTGGAGCCGCGCCTCGGTCTCCTCCGGCGTCGCGAAGTTCCAGAGACCCTTCGCCTCGGTCAGGTGGCCTGAGAACTCCTGCCGCGCCCCCACCTCCGCAATCACCCGCGTGTGCTCGGCCACGTTCCCGTGCCCTCCACACTGCGCGACGAGCAGCCCTCCCGGCCTCAGCGCTTTGCGGAGGCGCTGGAAGAGCCTTTGGTGGTCGGGGATCCAGTGGAACGTCGCCGTCGAGAAGACCAGGTCGACCTGCTCCCCGAGCTCGAGCTCGCCAAGATCGGCGACCCTGTAGGAGACGCGGGCGCCGAGCCGCGTCCGTGCCCTCTCGATCATCGACTTCGAGGCGTCGACCGCGAGCAGCCGCCCCTCGGGCAGCCGATCGAGAAGCTCGGCAGTGACCCTTCCGGAGCCGCAGCCGGCGTCGATCACCGACTCGTCGCCGCGCAGCTCGAGGCGCTCCAGCACCTCGATCCCCCATTCGAACTGCGGGTCCGAGACCTCGTCGTAGGTCTCGGCGTCCCAGTCGATCGGGCCGCGGTTCATCGCCCGGTCGCTCAAAGCGCCGTCGTCACCGGCCCTTTGTCGGCGCGACCGGCCTGCTCGAAGGAGTCGATCGCGGCGGCGCTCTCGAGCGTGATGCCGATCTCGTCGAGGCCGTTCAGCAGCCGGTGCTTGACGTCGGGCTCGACCGCGAACTCGAAGACGCCGGCGGAGCAGGTCACGGTCTCGTCGTCGACGTCGATCCGCGCCTCGCCGGCCGCGGCGACCGCGCGGCAGTGCTCCTCGTCGAGGATCGCCGGCAGGAGTCCGATCTTGGTGCAGTTCGAGTAGAAGATGTCGGCGAATGAGGGCGCGATGATCGCCTCGAATCCGAAGTCCTCAAGCGCCCACGGAGCGTGCTCGCGGGAGGAGCCGCAGCCGAAGTTTCGGCCCGCGACCAGGATCGGGTTCGGGTCGAGCGAGATCTCGCCGGAGCGGATCCAGTCGTAGAAGAGGAACTCGCCGAAGCCGGTCCGCTCGACCCGCTTCAGGAACTGCTTGGGGATTATCTGGTCGGTGTCCACGTCGGCGCGGTCCAGCACCGACACCCTGCCCTCGATCACGTCGATCGGCCTCATCTCAGCTCCATTCCCTGATGTCGACGAAGTGCCCCTCGATCGCCGCCGCGGCCGCCATCCTGGGGCTGACCAGGTGGGTTCGCCCACCCTTGCCCTGCCGGCCCTCGAAGTTGCGGTTCGAGGTCGAGGCGCAGCGCTCGCCCTCGGCGAGGGTGTCGGGGTTCATCCCGAGGCACATCGAGCAGCCCGCCTCGCGCCACTCGAAGCCGGCCCCGCGGAAGACGTCGTGCAGCCCCTCAGCTTCGGCCGCCGCCTTCACCTGTTGGGAGCCGGGCACGACCATCGCCCGCACCGAGCCGGCGACCTGTCGCCCCTCGACGACCGCCGCCGCCTCGCGCAGGTCCTCCACGCGCGAGTTCGTGCAGGAGCCGATGAAGACCCGGTCGAGGTTGACCGAGGTCATCGGGGTACCGGGCTCGAGCGCCATGTAGCTGAGGGCGCGCTCGGCCACCTCGCGGTCCGCCGGCGAGTCCATCTTGCCCGGGTCCGGCACCGCGTCGGTCACCTCGACGACCATGCCGGGGGTCGTCCCCCAGGTGACCATCGGGGAGATGGTGGAGGCGTCGATCTCGACCTCGGTGTCGAAGGTCGCGCCCTCCTCGGTCGGCAACTCGCGCCAGCGCTCGCGGGCCGCCTCGAAGTCGGACGGCGCCGCGGCGCGACCCTGCACCCACTCGAAGGTGATCTCGTCGGGGGCGATCATCCCGGCGCGCCCGCCGCCCTCGATCGTCATGTTGCAGACGGTCATTCGCCCGGGCATCGATAGCGACTCGATTGCGGAGCCGGCGTACTCGACCGCGTGTCCGACCATCCCGCCGGTGCCGAGCCGCCCGATCGTGGCGAGGATCAGGTCCTTCGGCGTCACCCCCTGCCCCAGCTCGCCGTCGTAGAGGATGCGCATCGTCTTCGGGCGCTTCTGCACCAGGCACTGGGTTGCGAGCACGTGCTCGACCTCGGAGGTGCCGATGCCGAAGGCGAGCGCGCCGAAGGCGCCGTGGGTGGAGGTGTGGCTGTCGCCGCAGACGATCGTCATCCCGGGCTGGGTGACGCCCAGCTCAGGACCGATCACATGGACGATTCCCTGCCGGTCCGAGCCGAGCGAATAGATCGGGATGTCGAACTCGTCGCAGTTTCGCTCCAGCGTCTCGACCTGGACCCGGGAGAGCTCATCGGCGATCAGCCGCGCAGCCTTGGTCCCGTCGGTCGGCACGTTGTGGTCGGCGGTGGCGAGCGTCTTGTCGGGGCGGCGGACGGGGCGGCCGGCCATCCGAAGGCCGTCGAAGGCCTGCGGCGAGGTCACCTCATGCACGAGGTGGAGGTCGATGTAGATCAACCCGTCGGAGACCTCATGGGCCTCCCAGATCTTGTCGAACAGCGTTTTCACCAGCGCCACCTCCTCTGCTCTCGCTCAGCCGCACTCATTACCACCGGAATCTTGCTCCTTCGCTCCCGCGTCCCGGGGACGCCTTGACCACGCTCAAGCCCAGCCATTCAACTTCTCCGCAGGCCGGCGGCTATCACGGCGAGGAACCTGGCCTGGTCCTCGCCTTCGTTCTCGAAATGATGGGGAAGATCGGCATCGAAGGTGACGCTGTCGCCCTCGCGAAGCTCGTGACGGGTCCCGTCTACGACCAGGGCGAGGACACCGACCAGCACCACCGCGGTCTCGCGGCTGCCCGGCTCGTGGATCGGCGGGTCACCTGGTCCCCCGGTTGCGGCGCCCGGCTCGAGCGCGTGCAGCGACACGTCGGCCCGCTGGCCTGGGAGCGGCGGCGTCAGCTCCTCGAAGCGATGTCCGCCCCGCTCTGAGCGGCGCCTTTCCCCCGCTCTGCTGACCACCACGTGCTCACCCTCGTCGAGGCGGAGCAGCTGTGAAAGCGTCAGGTCGAGGCCGGCGGCGATCTTCGTCGCGACCGCGAGGGTCGGGCTCGTCTCGCCCCTCTCCACCTGACTCAGCATCGGGGCGCTCACCCCGCTCCGCTCTGCGAGGTCCCGCAGCGAGAGGCCCATCGCCTCGCGCAGGGCGCGAATCCGCGGCCCAACCCCGGGCTCCCCGTTGGTCATCGCCCGTTCAGCAGTACCGCTCGGTCTCCGTCTCGCCTCGGCGATAGTCATTACGTTTGTACGTTATCACGTACACTTCTATTGCGGGCGCCTGCCCGTCAGCCGATGAGCTTGCGGATGTCCGCGGCCAACGCCTCCGGTTCGTCGTAAAGCTGCGACCAGGTGATCCGGGTCACGCCGTAGCCGGCAGCGCGCAGGCGCCGGTCTCTGGCGCGGTCTTCGCGGAAGGCAGTGCGGGTGCGGTGTCCCTCCCAACCGTCGAGCTCGACGATCTGGCGGGAGGCGGGCCAGAGGCAGTCGACCCGGTGCCGGCGACCGCCGAGTTCCAGCCAGGCGTTCAAGTTCGGCCGTGGAAGGCCGTGGCCGTCAAGGAAGGGAAGGAAGCGCTCCTCGAGGGCGGTGGCGACCCGACCGGGGCTTTCCCCAAGGCGCGCCAAAGCTGCTCGTACGGCCGGGGCACCGCGCCGTCGCGGATAGCGCTTCAGAAGTTGAGGCAGCGAAAGGGTGTCGTAGAGCTGGCGGTATTCCGACTCGCGCAGGGCGGTCTCGACCGTCTCCGGCGCTTCCGCCGCCAAGTCGAAGATCGTGCGCGGCACGGTCGTCACGGGAATCCCGTCGAAGACGGTGACCTCATCGGACGGAAGGACGGAGTGGTGTCGCCGGATCCCCGCACGCGACCGGCTCTTGCGATCCGTCGTGATGTGAATCGGCCCCGTCCCAGGCCGGATCTCCCAGAGCGCCGCCGCGCTGCGGTGGCTGAGTGCCGCCCCTTCCCCGCATGAGAGCACTGCGGCCATCCATCGCCCCTCACGGGTCAGCACCCGATGGCCGACGGCGTAGACGCCCGGGTGGAGACGGAGCAGGCTTCCCCTGGCCAGACGCACTTCGATCGCTCTTTCGCTCACGCTGAGCGGGGCGAGCTGTCGACGCGCGACCACTCCGTGCTGACGCTCGGCCAGCTCTGCGATTCGCGCATCCAGCCCACGGTTCTGCTCTGACTCACCCATACGGGCGGTAAGAGCAGACGCGTGGTGTTACACCCCCTCGGGGTGCCAGCAGCCCGTCTCCGGGGGCGATCTAGGGGCCCGGCGTGCGTTCGACCGCGGCCTCGGCGGTGGCCGCCTCGGCCTCGCGGATCGCTGCACCCTCGAGAGCGTTGGACAGCGCGCGCACGTAGGCGCGGGCGGAGGCCTCGAGGATGTCGGTGGCCACGCCCTGCCCGGTCGCCAGGCGGCCGACCGCCCGCAGCATCACGCTGACCTCGCCGAGGGCGTCCTCACCCCCGGTCACTGCCTCGACCGTGTACTGGCGCAGCTCGCACTCGGTGCCGACGGCCTTCTGGATCGCGTGGAAGATCGCGTCGACCGGGCCGTCGCCACTGGACTCACCGACCACCTCCTCGCCGGAGGGCAGCTTCACGGCCACCCGTGCCAGGGGGTCCCTGCGCGAGCCGGCCTCGACCTCGAACCAGGCGAGCTCGTGGGCATCGGCCCGCTCCCTCATCTCGTCCGAGACGATCGCCTCCAGATCGAGCGCTGTCACCTGCTTCTTGCGGTCGGCTATCTCCTTGAAGCGCTTGAAGGCGGCGTTCAGCGCGTTGCCGTCGACCCTGAAGCCGAGCTGCTCGAGCGCGTCGCGCAGGGCGTGCCGACCCGAGTGCTTGCCGAGGACGATCGAGTTCGACTCGAGGCCGACCTCGGTCGCATCCATGATCTCGTAGGTCGTGCGCTCCTTCAGCACCCCGTCCTGGTGGATGCCCGACTCGTGGGCGAAGGCGTTGCGGCCGACCACCGCCTTGTTCGGCTGCACCGGATAGCCGGTCAGTCGCGAGACCATGCGGCTGGTCCGCGCCAGCTCGCGACTCTCGAGGCCGGTGGTGAGCCCGTGGACGTCCTCTCGCGTCCGGATCAGCATCACGATCTCCTCCAGTGAGCAATTGCCCGCTCGCTCGCCGATCCCGTTCACCGCACACTCGACCTGGCGGGCGCCGGCCAACACGCCGGCGTAGGAGTTCGCAACCGCCAGGCCCAGGTCGTCGTGGCAGTGGACCGAGGTCTCGACCTCGCGCAGGCTCGGGACCAGCTCGTAAAGGCGCCGGAAATACTCGACGTACTCCTCGGGGGTCGTGTAGCCGACCGTGTCGGGGATGTTCACCACCGTCGCACCCTCCTCGACCGCGATCGCGCAGACCTCCGCGGTGAACTCGATGTCCGCCCGGGTGGCGTCCATCGGCGAGAACTCGACGTCGTCGCAGTAGGAGCGGGCCAGGGCGACCGCGGCGCGCGCCTGCCCCTTGACGTCGTCGCGATCGGTCTGGAGCTGGTGCTCGATGTGGATGTCGGAGGTGGAGATGAAGGTGTGGATGCGGGGGCGCTGCGCATCCCGGATCGCCCCCCAGGCAGCGTCGATGTCGGCCTTGTGCGTGCGGGCCAGGCCGCAGATCGTCGGGCCCTCGACCTGGTGAGAGATCGCCTCGACCGCCTCGAAGTCACCCGGGGAGGTGATCGGGAAGCCGGCCTCGATCACGTCCACACCGAGCCGTGCGAGCTGCTGGGCAATCTCCACCTTCTCGGCGGTGTTGAGCGAGATCCCCGGCGACTGCTCGCCGTCGCGCAGCGTTGTGTCGAAGATGTGGACGCGGTTTGCGTCGGTTGCCGGTGTCACGGGTCCTACCTCCTTCTCCAAATTTCTCGAATGACCTTTTCTCTCGCGGCTCTCGCGCCGCCCAGCGCTATTCCCCCCGAAGGGGGAGGAGAAGGAGGAGCGCCAGGCTGTCGAGCCGGTGTGTCATTCGCCCCCGGAGCTTAGCGCACGGCCGGTGCTCCGCAATAAGCTTGCGTGCCATGGAGTCCGGTTCCGCCGGGGTTTCACGGACCACCTGGCTGGCGCTGATCGCCATGGGCGTCAGCGTCATCGTGATCGCCAACGACTTCTCCGCGGTCAACGTGGCGCTGCCGACCATGGAGAAGGACTTCGACACCAACGTCAACACGATCCAGTGGGTGGTCAACGCATACGCACTCACCTTCGGGGTGCTGATCGTCACCGGCGGCCGCCTCGCCGACATGTTCGGCCGGCGCAACGCCTTTTTCGTCGGCACCGCGATCTTCGCCGCGATGTCGGCGCTGGGGGGAGCTGCCCAGACGGAGACCTGGCTGATCGTCAGCCGAGTCCTGATGGGAATCGGCGGCGCTCTTATGTGGCCGGCGATTCTCGGCATGACCTACGAGCTGCTGCCCGAAGACAAGGCCGGGCTTGCCGGGGGCATCATCATCGGCGCGGCCGGACTCGGGAATGCGCTCGGCCCGCTGATCGGCGGCGTCCTCACCGACCTGCTGAGCTGGCGCTGGATCTTCTTCCTCAACGTCCCGATCTCCATCTTCGCGGTCCTCGTCACCTACTACTTCGTGAAGGTCCGGGAGCCCGAGGCCGGGGATCAGAGGCTTGACTATGCCGGCATCACCGTCCTCTCGGTGGGGCTCGTATCGCTGCTCGTCGCCCTCGACCAGGTCGACGACTGGGGATGGGGCAGCCCGGGGACCATCGGGCTGCTCGCGCTCGCGGTGGTGACGATCGCGAGCCTTCCCCTGATCGAGAGGCGCGCCGGCATGCACGCCCTCGTGCCGCGCCCGGTGATCCGCAACGAGAGCTTCCGCGCCGCCTGCGTGGCGATCCTCTTCATGTCGGCCACCTTCTTCGCCGCCCTTCTCTATTTGCCGCAGTTCATGCAGAAGCAGCTCGGCTACTCGCCGCTCGAGGCCGGCGTCGGGATGCTTCCGTTCCTTGCGGTCTTCGCGCTGGTTTCCTTCGTCGCGGGACCGCTCTACAACCGGATGGGGCCGAAGCAGCTCGTGTCGATCGGGGCGGCGTGCATCGCGGTCGCGCCATTCCTCTTCTCGCTCGTCGACGAGAGCTCGGGCTACGGCTCACTGGTCCTCGGCATGGTCGTCCTCGGCATCGGCATCGGCGCCTTCTATCCGACCGCGACCACCGCCGGCGTCACCTCGGTCGACGAGTCCCAGACCAGCCTGGCGGGCGGGATCATCTACATGTTCCAGATTGCCGGCGGATCGATCGGGCTCGGGCTCACCACCACCGTTTTCTCCGCCCAGGAATCGTTCGTCGACGGCATCCAGGCCGGCTTCCGGCTCGATGCCGCGCTCGCCCTCGTCGGCTTCCTGATCGCCCTCTTCTTCGTCGGCGGCCGGTTGATCGGCTCCCGCCGGGTCGAGGTGGCGGAGGCGGAGTGAGGGTCAGCGGTAGACGCCGCGCTGGTCGGAGCGGTTTTTGCCGGAGCCGCCCTTGACCACGTCTTCACCAGGTCCACCATGGAGGAGGTCGTCGCCGGGCCCGCCGACGAGGACGTCCCGCCCCACCCCGCCGTAGAGCGCGTCGTCGCCCCGCCAGCCGATCAGCCGGTCCCGCCCGGTCCCACCTACCAGCTTGTCGTCTCCTCCACCACCGCGCAGGTAGTCGTTGCCACTTCCGCCCCGCATCGTCACCGGAATCGAAATCCCCGGGGAGACGATGATCTTGTCGTCCCCCCCGTCGGCGTTGATTTCGAACCCGGCGATCAGCGGCGCTTCGCAGATCAGCTCGTTGGGGTTCCCTTCGGGGTTGCGGCAGAGCCCCGCGCCGACCTCGAGTGGCACGATCGAGTCGATCACGTAGCTCTGCCCGTCCGGGGTGATCCAGAAGCGGATCGAGTTCGATTCGGAGCCACCGGCGAGCAGCACGTTGTAGGTCTTCGGCTTGCCCGCTCCATGCGCAAGCGACGCCCCAAGGGCGCAGAGCATTGCCAGCAGGATGAAGATCGCCTTCTTCACGAGGTCCCCCCAAAGAGAAACAGCGCGACGGTGCCGACGTTGCGGCCCATGCATGAATATCAGAGGTCGACAGAGCGACCGACCGAGAATCCGTCCAGTTGCAGGATCTTCTCGATCGTCTCCGACCGCACCGCATCGTCGGTGGTGAGCGCCATCACCGCTCGCTCACCGCCCGCCTCGGCGCCGACTGCGGCCGAAATGATATTGACGCCCTCCTCGCCGAACATGGTCCCGACCCGGCCGATCATCCCCGGCCGGTCGGCGTAGCGGAACACCGCGAGGTGCTCGGCGAACGGCAGGTAGAAGCTCTCGCCCCAGACGGAGACGAGGTAGGCGTCGTTGCGGGGGCCGACGCTGGTCCCCGAGACCTCGACCGCCTCGGGGCCGGAGCCGAGCCGGACGGTGACCAGCTCGGTGAAGTCCCCGGCGCCGGTGTCATTGGTCTCGACCAGCTCTATTCCGCGCTCCTCGGCCATCTGCGGGGCGTTGACGAGGTTCACCGGCTCCTCGGTGTGCCCCGAGAGGATGCCGACGAGGACCGCGATCCCGAGCAGGCGGGTGTCGTGAGCGGCGATGCGCCCCCGGAATTCAGCGCCTACCCGGTCGATCGACCCATCGCCGAGGCCCTGCGCGAGGCGGCCGAGCTTTTCGCAGAGGGGGACGAAGGGCGCCAGCGCCTCCATCTCCTCGGGACGGACGGCGGCGATGTTGACCGCATTCGTGACGACGCCGCCGGTGAGAGCCGCGGTCACCTGTTCGGCGGTGACCACGCCGGCACGGTCCTGGGCCTCGGCCGTCGAGGCGCCCAGGTGCGGCGTGACGACGACGTCCTCGCGCTCGAAGAGCGGGTGCTCGGTGAATGGCTCCGAGGGAAAGACGTCGAGTGCCGCGCCGCTCAGCTTCCCGGACTCGAGCCCGGCCTGCACCGCGTCGAGCTCGACCAGCTCGCCACGGGCGCAGTTGACGAGGCGCGCGCCGTCCCTCATCCGTGCGATCGCGCCGGCGTCGATCAGCCCGACCGTGTCCGACGTCTTGGGGACGTGCAGCGTGACGATGTCGGCCCGGCCGAGCAGCTCGTCGAGGTCGGCCAGCCCCTCGACCCCGAGCTCGCGGAAGCGCTCCGCCGAGACGAACTTGTCGAAGGCGACCACCTCCATCTCGAAGCTCTGGGCCCGCTTGGCAACCAGCTGCCCTATCCGCCCGAAGCCGACGACGCCGAGCGTCTTTCCGTAGAGCTCGGTCCCCTTGAAGCGAGGCCGCTCCCAGCTGCCCCCGACCAGCGAGCCGTGCGCCTGTGGAACGTTGCGGCAGAGCGAGAGCATCAAAGCCAGGGTGTGCTCGGCAGCCGCCACCGAGTTCGATTCCGGCGCGTTTGCGACGACGATCCCACGGCGCGTCGCGGCCGGGATGTCGACGTTGTCCACGCCGGTGCCCGCCCGTCCGATCACCTTCAGCCGCTCGGCCCGCTCGATCAGCTCCGGCGTCACCTGGGTGGCCGAGCGGACCAGAATCGCGTCGTAGGCGCCGATCGCGTCGCGGAGCTCCTCGTCGGACATCTCGATGCCGAGGTCGACGTCGAAGTTCTGGCGCAGCAGCTCGACGCCGCTGTCGGCGATCTTCTCCTTGACGAGGACCCTCACCGCGTCACCTCATCGACGTTTTCGATCACCCAGTCCACGCAGGCGGTGAGCGCTTCGACATCGGCGGTCTCGATCGCCGGGAACATCCCTACGCGCAGCTGGTTGCGGCCGAGCTTGCGGTAGGGCTCGACGTCGACGATGCCGTTTGCGCGCAGCGTCCCCGCGAGGGCCGCCGCGTCGATCGAGTCGTCGAAGTCGATCGTCCCGACCACCAGTGACCGCTTCGCCGGGTCGGCGACGAACGGCGAGGCGAAGGAGGCCGCCTCGGCCCATCCGTAGAGATGTGCCGACGATGCCCGCGTTCGCTGCACGCACCATTCCAGCCCGCCATTGGCGAGCATCCACTCGACCTGATCGCCGAGCAGGAGCAGGGTCGCAATCGCCGGCGTGTTGTAGGTCTGGTTCTTGCGCGAGTTCTCGAGTGCCGTCATCAGGGAGAGGAAGGCTGGATGCCAGCGGTCATCCCGTCCGTCGAGCTCTTCCACCCTTGCGATCGCCGCCGGGCTGAGCAGCGTCAGCCACAACCCCCCGTCGGCGGCGAAGGCCTTCTGCGGCGCGAAGTAGTAGGCATCGGCCTCGCCGGCATCGAGCGGCAGTCCCCCGGCCCCGGAGGTCCCGTCGATCAGAACCAGCGCATCGGCTGCGCCGGCCGGGCGCCGGACGTCGACCATGACGCCGGTCGAGGTCTCGTTGTGGGCCCAGGCGATCGCGTCGGCCGCCGGGTCGGCAACTGGCTCCGGGGCATCGCCGGGCTCGGCCTGGACGACGATCGGATCGCCGAGGAACGGCGCCGCCGCCGTCGCCTTCGCGAACTTCTGCGAGAACTCGCCGTAGCTGAGGTGCAGCGCCCGCTCGCGCACGAGCCATGCCGCCGCCGCCTCCCAGAAGGCGGTCGTGCCGCCGTTGCCGAGCACTACCTCGTGGCCATCCGGCGCCGCGAAGAGCTCAAGCAGGCCGTCGCGCACGCCACCGACCAGGTCGCGGACCGGCGCCTGGCGGTGCGAGGTCCCCATCAGGTGGGCGCTCTCGGCGAGCTTCGCCAGCGCCTCGGGACGCACCTTCGACGGCCCGCAGCCGAAGCGGCCGTCGGCCGGCTTCAGCTCGCTCGGGATCTGCACGGTGTCGACGGTCATCGGGAATCCTCGCGCTTCGCTCGCGGCGCGACAAACCAGAGATGGACCCTTGCTCGCTCCGCGCTCATGGAGGCGACAGGTTATTGATCGCATACGATTGCCAGGATGGCGGAGGAGGAGACGGAAGTGGCCGCGAACGGCGAGGGCTACGCGGTCGCGAGCCTGAGCGAGCTCGGCGAGGGGCCGGGCTTCCGCAAGATCCGCAAGGCGCTCGGGGTGACCGCGTTCGGCGTCAACGCGATCGTCCTCCCGCCCTCATACGAGACCGGTCGCCACTTTCACGACGAGCAGGAGGAGCTCTACTTCCTTCATCGGGGCCGGATGGCGATCGAGTTCGGCGACGGATCCTCACACGAGCTCGAGGCCGGAGGGCTCGCCCGCGTCGACCCTCACACGGTGCGGAAGATCCGCAACCTCAGCGACAGCGAGGACGCGATCTACGTGATCGTCGGCGGCAAGGACGGCTACGTCGGGCGCGACGGCCGCCTCCCCGAGGGCGAGACCCACCGCTAGCGTCACTCGCCTCAGGAGTTCCGAGGGCAAACAGGTCGCGGGACGCCCTCAGAACTCCTGGTCGATCCAGGGCATCATCGAGCGGAGATCCTTGCCGACCTCCTCCACCTCATGCTTGGCGCCCTCCTCGCGCATCCGCGCCAGGTTCTCGCCGCCCGCGCGGTTCTCCGCGATCCACTCGCGGGCGAACTCGCCTGACTGGATCTGGTCGAGGATCTCCTTCATGGCCGCGCGGGACTCCTCGCCGACCACCCGTTTTCCACGGGTCATGTCGCCGTACTCGGCGGTGTTCGAGATCGAGTAGCGCATCCCCTGGATCCCCTTCTCGTACATGAGATCGGCAATCAGCTTCAGCTCGTGCAGGCACTCGAAGTAGGCGAGGCGGGGGTCATAGCCGGCCTCGACCAGGGTCTCGAAGCCGGCGCGCACCAGCTCCGAGGCGCCGCCACAGAGGACCGCCTGCTCGCCGAAGAGATCGGTCTCGCACTCGTCCTTGAAGGTCGTCTCGATGATCGCGGCGCGGCCGCCGCCGATCCCCGCGGCGTAGGCGAGGACGAGGTCGTGGGCTTCGCCGGTCTCGTCCTGGTGGACTGCCATCAGGCACGGGACGCCGGTCCCTTCCTCGTACTGGCGCCGCACCAGGTGGCCGGGGCCCTTGGGGGCGACCATGCCGACGTCGACGCCCGGCGGCGGCTGGATCTGCTCGAAGTGGATCGAGAAGCCGTGGGCGAAGAGCAGGAGGTTTCCGGGGGCGATGCCGTCCGCTATCTCCGCATCCCAGACCTCGGCCTGTTTCTCGTCTGGCAGGAGAACCATGACGACGTCGCCACGACTCGCCGCTTCGGCCACGTCGAGCACCTCGAGTCCCGCCTCCTCCGCCTTCGCCCGGCTGGAGGAGTCGGGCCGCAGCCCGACCACCACATCGACGCCGGAATCCTTGAGGTTGAGGGCGTGGGCGTGGCCCTGCGAGCCGTAGCCGAGGATCGCAACTGTCTTGCCCTCGAGCTTGGAGAGATCGGCGTCCTTGTCGTAGAAAATGTCGTCGGTGCGCATGGGCGGGGAGGCTATCGGAGCGCCCTGCGCAGCAACTTCCCCGACGGCGTGCGCGGCAGCGCCGATGCCAGCTCGACCCGCTTCGGCACCTTGAACCCCGCCAGCGCCTCGGCGCAGTGCTGCCGCAGGTCGTCCGGGGTCGCCCGCGAATGGTCCTCGAGCACGACCACGGCGGTTACGGCCTGCTGCCACTCGGGGTCCTCGCGGCCCACCACCGCGGCGTCGGCGACCTCGGGGTGGCGGAGGAGCACCTGCTCGACCTCGGCGGGAACGACGTTCTCGCCGCCGCTGACGATCAGGTCGTCCATCCGGTCCTCGACGTAGAGGAACCCTTCGTCGTCGATGCGGCCGAGGTCTCCGGTGTGAAGCCAGCCGTCCGCGTCGACGCTGCCGGGGGCGACGGTCGGGCCCTGGACGAGGATCTCGCCGTCCTGGATCCGCAGGTGCGTGGTGAGCAGCGGACGCCCGGCCGAGCCGAGCTTGCGCCGCGCCTCGTAAGGGGCGAGCGTCGTCACCTGCGAGCAGGCCTCCGTCAGCCCGTAGGTCTGCACGACCGTCGCTCCGCGGCCGATCGCCTCTTCGAGCGGGTCCTCGGGCACGGGGCCGCCGCCGACGAGGATCGTCCTCGGCCCGGCGAGGTCGGCGCCGGCCTCGAGCAGCCGGGTGAGCATCGTCGTGACCAGGGAGACGATGGAGATGTCGTCTGCTTCGAGGGCGGCGGCGACCCTGTCCACGTCGAAGTCGTCGTGGAGCACCGCCGCGGTCCCGTAGATCACCGACCGCATCACGATGTTGAGCCCGGAGACGTGGCTGAGCGGCAGGCAGCAGAGCCAGCGGTCGGTCGGCTCGACACCGATGTTGAACGAGGAGCCGACGGCGCTCCAGAGGAAGTTGCCATAGGTCAGCCCGATCGGCTCCGGGGCGCCGCTGCTGCCGCTGGTCAGGATCAGGCAGCAGGGAGCGTCCATGTCGTGCTCGCCGAGCAGCGGAAGGTCCGCCTCGGTCTGGGTCAGCTCCCCCGGATCGCCCAGGTCCACGGCAGGCTCCTCGCGGGCGATCACCGCCTCCCGCTCGGCAGCGCTCAGCCGCGGGCTGAGGGGGAGCAGCACGGCGCCCACCTTCATCAGCGCATGAACCAGCACGACCTGCTCCCGCCCAGGCTTCATCGTCAGGGCGATCAGCGAGCCGCGGCGCACCCCGTGCGCCGCGAGGCGCCTCGCGATCCAGGTTGCCTCGGCCTCCAGCTCCGCGTATGTGACCTGGGAACCGTCCGCTTCGAGCGCGGTGCGGTCGGGACAGCTCTGCGATCTCTGGGCGAGCCAGTTGTCGAGTTTCATCTAGACCCGGATATCGTTGCCCATCATGCCGGACCGCCACAAGAACGCCCCTTCGGAGGCCGAGCTCTACGCCCCCATCGCCTGGGAGCCCGCCTTCGACTACAGCGACATCCGCTACGAGAAGGCGGACGGCATCGCGAAGGTCACGATCGACCGGCCGGAGGTGCTGAACGCCTTCCGTCCGCAGACGCTGATCGACGTCTCCGCCGCCCTCGAGCTTGCCCGCGAGGACCCCGAGGTCGGCGCGATCGTGCTCACCGGCGAGGGAGAGAAAGCGTTCTGCGCAGGCGGGGATCAGTCCGTTCGAGGCGACACAGGCTACGTCGAGGAGGGGGCGTCGATCGGCCGCTTCCACGTCACCGACCTGCAGGTGCAGATGCGAAGGCTGCCGAAGCCCGTGGTGGCGATGGTCGCCGGCTATGCCGTCGGCGGCGGCCACGTTTTGCACGTCTGCTGCGATCTGACGATCGCCGCCGACAACGCCCGCTTCGGCCAGACCGGCCCCAGGGTCGGCTCCTGGGACGGCGGCTTCGGCGCCTCGCTGCTGCGCGACCTCGTCGGGACCAAGAGGGCGAAGGAGATCTGGCTGCTCTGCCGCCAGTACGGGGCCGAGGAGGCGCTTGGGATGGGGCTGGTCAACGCGGTCGTCCCGCTCGACCGCCTCGAGCAGGAGACGGTCGCCTGGTGCCGCGAGATGCTCGCCCTCTCCCCCTTCGCCCTACGGCTGATCAAGGCCGGCTTCAACGCCCACGAGGACGGCTACGCCGGCATCCAGCAGCTGGCCCACGACGCCAACCTGCTCTTCTACGCCAGCGAGGAGGCGCGCGAGGGGCGCGAGGCCTTCAAGGAGAAGCGACCGCCGAATTTCGCCCAGTTCCCGCGCCGCCCATGAGGATCTGGCTGATGGCGGCCCGGCCGCGGACCCTGCCCGCGGCGGTGGCGCCCGTGCTCGTCGGCACCGCGGCCGCGGTCGAATCGGCGGGGGAGCTGCCGCGACTGGCCGCCTTCTTCGCCGCCCTCGTCGGCTCGATCTTCATCCAGATCGGGACCAATCTCGCCAACGACTACTCCGACGCCAGGCGGGGCGCGGACTCGGCCGACCGCCTCGGCCCGGTCCGGGTCACATCATCCGGCCTGGTAGCTCCGCAGCGGGTCCTGGTCGCCACCTGGATCGCCTTCGCGGTGGCGGTCGCCTGCGGCATCTATCTGACCGTCGTCGCAGGGATCGTGATCCTGCTGATCGGGGCCCTCTCGATCGCCGCCGGCGTCCTCTACACCGGCGGCCCGCGGCCGTACGGCTATTCCGGCCTAGGCGAGGTCTTCGTCTTCCTCTTCTTCGGGCTGGTCGCCGTGAACGGCTCCTACTACGTGCAGGTCGAGCAGCTCGACGCGCTGCCGCTGGGCCTCTCAATCGCGGTCGGCTTCCTCGCGACCGCGATCCTTGTCGTCAACAACGTCCGCGATGCCGAGACCGACCGGCGGGTGGGCAAGATGACGCTGGCGGTGCGGATGGGCCGCGAGAACGCCGTCAACCTCTACCGGCTGCTCGTTCTCGGGGCATACGCCGCGCTGCCCCTCGCGCTGATCGCAGGCGACGCCAGCCCTCTGCCGCTGATCGCCTTCCTTTCCCTGCCGATGGCGATCGGGCCGCTGCGCACCGTCGCCACCCGGACCGACGGGCCGGCCCTGAATGGGGCGCTGGCCGGCACCGGAGCGCTGCTCGGCGTCTTCAGCCTGCTCGTCTCGATCGGGCTGCTGATCTAGCCGCCCCTCTCCCGCCTCTTAGTTGAACTGCATCAACATTCAGGCCCTGGCGGGGGGGAACTTGATGCAGTTCGCGATGGGAGTGGGAAGCTTTGGGAATGAAGCTCGCCTCGGTCGAGGTCATCCCCTACGCGCTTCCCTTCCGCGACCCCTACGTCACGGCCGCGGGCACGCTGAGCCGCCGCGAGATGGTCCTGCTCCGGCTCCGCGACGAGGACGGCGTGGTCGGACTCGGTGAAGCGGTCCCCCTTTCGCTGCGCGGGGGTGCGGCGATGAGCAGGGTCGTCGAGGACCTCACCGCGCTCGAGCGATGGGCGAGCATCGGGGAGGCCGGCCTGACCACCGACCCCGACCTCTGCCCCCCGGCCCGCTGCGCGGCGCTGACGGCGCTGCTCGACCTGAGGGGTCGCCGCGCCCACCGCGAGGGGGCCGCCTCGAGCGCCGCGCCCGCACCGGTGCGCTGCAACGCGACGCTCGCCGCCGGTGAGCCTCGGGCTGTCGCCGCCGAGGCCGAGCGCTGGGCCGGAGACGGCTTCTCCACCTTCAAGCTGAAGCTGGGCGCCGGCCGCGACGTCGAGCAGGTGCGCGCGGTCCGCGAGGCACTCGGGTCGGGGGCCCGGATTCGGGTGGACGCCAACGCCGCGTGGGACGTGGAGACCGCCAAGCGCACGCTTGCCGAGCTGGAGCCGCTCGACATCGAGCTGGCGGAGCAGCCCGTCCCGAGCATCGAGGAGGCCGCCGCCGTGGCCGGCTCGACCTCGATCCCGCTGGCCGCCGACGAGAGCGTCGCCAGCCGCGCAGAGGCTGAGGCCGCCGCCGGCGCCTTCGCCCTCACCGGGGTCAAGCTGTCGAAGGTCGGTGGGCCCGAGGCCGCGATCGAGATCGCCGAGGTCATGCCGGCCTACGTCTCGAGCGCCCTCGACGGGCCGGTCGGGATCGCGGCCGCGGCTCAGGTCGCATCGACGCTCGAACAGGGCTCGAATGGACCCGGGATCGAACTCGCCCACGGGCTGGCGACTCAGCGGCTCTTCGGCTCGACCGTCGCCTCGGTCGAATGCGAAATCCGTGACGGGCTGCTTCATCCCCCTGCGGGCCCGGGCCTCGGGGTGGAGATCGACGAGGAGGCGCTGCAGGCTCACCGCATTTAGCCTGGCGGGGCGCCTCAACGACCACCGACGATCGGAGCGCCCCGGCCGCATGGATCCGACCAACGCCAACACAGCCCTTGCCTCGGCCTTCGTCGAGGAGCTGGCCCGCTGCGGGCTGCGACGCGCGGTGATCTCCCCCGGATCGCGTTCGACGCCGCTTGCCGTGGCTCTTTGGCGGCAGCCCGAGATCGAGGTCAGCGTGATCGTCGACGAGCGCTCCGCGGCGTTCTTCGCGCTCGGCGCCGCCCAGGCGACCCGCGTCCCGGTCGCGATTCTCTGCACCTCGGGCACGGCCGCCGCCAACTTCCACCCGGCGATCTGCGAGGCGGACGAGTCCGCGATCCCGCTGATCGCCCTGACCGCCGACCGGCCGCCGGAGCTGCGCGGTATCGGCGCCGGCCAGACGATCGACCAGCTGAAGCTCTACGGCTCGGCGGTGCGCTGGTTCTGCGAGGCCGGTACCCACGCAGCGGATGACGACGGGCTCCTCCACTATCGCTCGACCGCCTGCCGCGCCTTCGCCTCGGCGCGCGGCGAGCCTCGACCGGGGCCCGTGCACGTCAACCTCCCCTGGCGCGAGCCGCTGGCCCCGGTTGCGGTGGAGGACGACGTCACGGCAAGCGACCCGCTGGCCCTGGAGGGGCGGGACGGGCGCCCGCTCACCGCCGTCACCCCGATCGACCTCGAGCCGACCGACTTCCTCCTAGACGAGGTCGCTAGGCACATCGACGAAGCGATCTCCGGCGTGATCGTCGCCGGACGGCAGCCCGACCCGGAGCTGCGCGAGCCGCTCGCCCACCTCGCCGAGGCTGCGGGGTTTCCGATCCTCGCCGAGCCGACCTCGCAGATCCGCTGCGGTCCCCACGACCGCTCCCATGTCGTCGACTCCTACGACCTCCTGCTGCGCGACGATCGCTTCGGCACCCGGGTCGTGCCCGATCTCGTCCTCCGCTTCGGCGAGATGCCGACCAGCAAGCCGCTCCGCTCCTGGCTCGCTCGGTCGGGTGCCGATGAAATCGTCGTCGACCCCTCGATCGGCTGGAACGAGCCGAGCCGCCGCGCCGCGGCACTGCTGCGCGCGGACCCGACCGAGCTGGCCGCCGGCTGGGCAGCGCGGCTGGGCGAGGACCGGCCGCCCCCCACCACCTGGCTCGAGGCCGACGCCACCGCCAGGGCCGCGGTCGAGGCCGAGCTCCCGGGGAGCGGAGCGCCGACCGAGCCGGGCCTCCACCTCGCGCTCGGCGCTGCCCACCGCGATGGAGACCTCGTCTACACGGCCTCGAGCATGCCGATCCGCGACCAGGAGGCGTTCCTTCCGAAGGGCACGCAGGACGTCGCCTTCCTCTGCAATCGCGGTGCCAACGGAATCGACGGTCTCCTCTCATCGGGGATCGGCGCGGCGGCGGCGAGCGGCAGGCCCGCGACGATCCTGACCGGCGACCTTGGCCTTCTGCACGACCTCGGCGGCCTCGCGGCGGTCGGGGAGGCCGACGCCCCGGTACGGATAGTCGTCATCGACAACGACGGCGGCGGCATCTTCCACTTCCTCCCGCAGGAGAAGGCGCTTGGCGCCGAGGAGTTCGAGGCACTGCTCGGGACGCCGCGCGGAGTCGATGCCGCGGGGGCCTCGAACCTCTTCGGGCTTGCCCATCACCGCATCGAAGCGCTCGAGCAGCTGCCCGAGGCTCTGGCCGCGGGAACCGGCCTGATCGAGGTGCCGGTCGACCGTCGGGCGAACGTGGACCTTCATCACCGCCTCGCCGAGCGAGTGGCGGCCGCGATCGCCGAGATCCCCTAGGGCTCAGCACTCGATGCGGCCCGCCTCGCGGCCCGGCCCGGGCTGCCAGACGGGCGCCGAGAAGCTCGCGTCCAGATCGGAGAAGACCGGCGTCGGGCAGGAGCCATCGGCGTTCGCCTCCATGATCACGTCGCCGATGCCGAGGAGGTCTTCGATGCCGGCGCCGAGGTGGGTCTGCGTGTACGCGAGCCGTTCGCCGGAGGGGTCCCAGCTGGCTCCCGACTCCGCCCACTGCGATGTGCGGGTGAGGCGACGCAGGCCGGAGCCGTCGGCATTCATGACGAAGAGGTCCGTGGCGACCGTCCGCGTCTTCGACTCGGTGGTCACCCTGCCTTCCCGATGGCGTTCCCGGAAGACGCGTCGGTGGCCGCGGAGCAGGGCGATCCGGCTTCCGTCCGGCGAAAAGATTGGCTCGAGGCCACCGCGGGCGAGCACCGTCGAGGGCCTTCCGTCGAGGTGCAACCCCACCGCCTCGTAGCGACTTGCGCCGGTCCTCCGCGTGACAGCGAGGGTTCGCCCGTCCGGGGAGAACGAGGACGGCGCGTTCTCAAGGCCGTTGCGCCATGGCGTGAGCCGCGTGGCCTCGCCGTCGGCGAGATCGAGCAGCCAGGCGGTCACGCTTTCGTAGACGAGATCTTCGCCGCCGTGGCGGTTCCTGCGGTAATGGCGACGTACGCGGCTGAAGGCCATCCTGCCGCCATCGGGGGAGAACACGGGTGCGAAGCCTTCCCGCGTGCCCGGGACCAGGTGCAGATCGCCACCGCCGGCGGTGGCGACGAAGATCCCGACCGGTGGCGGCTGCGCCCGCCGGCGCTGCCGCCAGCTGACCACCCCGGTGAAGGCGACCAGGTCTCCGCTCGAAGACCACGCGGGACGGACAAAGGGGTACGGAGCCGGCAGCTGATCTCGGCGCGCTGCCGCGATCTTCAGCTCGGCCGAGCCGATCGGGTCGAGGCTGAGCACTTCGTAGGCTTCCGGGTGCAGGCCCCATCGCGTGATCGCGAGCCGGGCCCCGTCTGCAGACGCGGCGCTCGCCGTGCAGACGATGCACGCCAACATCACCCCCGCCGCTCCGAGCGCCCGCCGAATCACCGCTGTGATTTTGAAGGATCCGGCTGCTACTCGGCGAGAAGCGGCAACAGCGCACCCAGCTTGATCTCGGTCTCGGCCAGCTCGGCCGCCGGATCGGACCCCGAGACCACCCCCACCCCGGCGTATAGATGGGCCTCGCGGTCGCGGAGAAGGGCGCTGCGAAGTGCGACGCAGAACTCGCCGTCCTCGGTGGCGTCCATCCAGCCGACCGGGCCCGCGTACCAGCCCCGGTCCATGCGCTCCAGAGCGGCGATCGCCTCCGCCGCAGCTGCGGCGGGCTCGCCACCGACGGCCGGAGTCGGATGCAGGTGGCCCGCCAGCTCGATCGCCGAGCGCGGTTCCGACAGCTGGGCGATCACCGCCGTCGCCAGGTGCTGGATATTGGCGACCCTCACCACCTCGGGCTCAGGCGCCGACTCGACCCACACCGCGAGAGGGCGGAGTTGCCGCACGATGCGCTCCGACACGATCCGCTGCTCGCGCCGATCCTTGTCACTGCGCAGAAGCTGCTCGCCGAGATGGTCATCGACCGCCGGATCGGAGCTGCGCCGAGTCGAGCCCGCGAGGGCGACGGTCGAAGCGCTCGACCCCGAGCGACGCACGAGCAGCTCAGGGCTGGCGCCGACAAACGCCGCCTCCGGGGTTCCCGCGCAGAAGCAGAAGCAGCTCGGAAAGAGCTCGCGGAGCGCCCCGAACACGGCGGCCGGGTCGTGCGCGGAGACGGCCTCGACCAGGACCTCGCGGGCCAGCACCACCTTGCTCATCCGATCGGCGGCGATCCGCTCGCAGGCAGCGGCCACCGCGCGCTCGAAGTCCCCCGGAGGATGGACGCTGCGGATCTGCGGCCGCCCGGTCGGATGCGGATCGAGCAACGGCAGGTCCCGGTGGCGCAGGGATTGAAGGCGGCCGAGGGAAGCGGCGGATGCGGAGCGGCCATCGTCACCCTGGTGCACGAGCACGTTGAGGGTGAGGAAGGTCTCCCCCCCGCTGCGACAGAGCGAGAGCTCGGGGAGCACCATCGAGGCCGGTGAGAAGGAGGACCAAGGGCTCGATGCCGCACCGTGCGGGTCGAAGGCAAACCCGCCGGTCCATACGGGCCCGGCGCCCGCCGGCAGCCCGGCCGGCTCGTCGACGACGGCGCCCTCGCCGATACGCAGGCACTCCCGCGCGACCTCATCGAAGCGATCGGGGCCCCGCCCGACGGACTCATGCGCCGCACCGACGGCGGCGAGCGCGAGACCCCGGTCCGGCTGCTCCCAGCAGAACCAGCGGTCATCGGCTCTCCGCGAGGCGAAGACCAGTGCGCACGGATCGGCCAGATCGACCGGCGCCGTGACGCTGACCAGCGTCCGCCGGTTCCGGGCGAGAGCGCGATCGATCGCAGGTTCCAGGCGATCAACGAGGTCGTCGCGCGTCGAGCGAGCGATCATCTGACCGAGGATGCTCTAGTCAGCGCCCCTGGCGATGGCGATCTCGCCCGTACGGACCATCTCGATCAGGCCATGCGGGCGAATCATCCGCTCGAAGGCCTCGATCTTGTCCGCGGAGCCGGTCACCTCGATCGTCATCGCGCGCCGCGAGACGTCGACGATCTTGGCGCGGAAGATGTCCGCGAACTGGATGATCTCGGCCCGGTTCTCGACCGCTGCGGAGACTTTGAACATCGCCATCTCGCGGGCGACCGTCTCCTCCGGCTCCATGTCGCGGATTTTCAACACGTTGACGAGCTTGTGCAGTTGCTTGGTGACCTGATCGATCGGATGGACGGCGCCGTCGAGCGTCAGCGTGATTCTCGAGATGCTCGGGTCGTCGGTCGGCCCGACGGCGAGGGTGTCGATGTTGAAGCCGCGGCGTGAGAAAAGCCCGGCGATCCGGGCGAGGACCCCGGGCTTGTTCTCGACCAGGATCGAGAGGATGTGCTTGCGACCGCTCAGCTGCCCGGGGACGTGCAGGTCCTCGAGCTTCACCAGCTGCGGTGTTCCCGCCTCCATCAGCTCACCGCCCTCGGCGCCTCGACCATGTCGCGCGCCGCCTGTCCGGGCGGGATCATCGGATAGCAGTTCTCCTCCTGGGCGACCCGGACGTCGAGCAGCACCGGGCCGTCGGCCTCGATCGCCGCGACCATCGCATCCTCCAGCTCACCGGAGTCCTCGCAGCGCATCCCGGTGGCGCCGTAGGCCTCGGCCAGCTTCACCCAGTCGGGGCTGGGGCCCATCTCGACCGAGCTGTATCGGCGCTGCCAGAAGAGCTCCTGCCACTGGCGGACCATGCCCATGTAGCCGTTGTTCATCAGGAAGATCTTGACCGGGATCTCTTCCGTGGCGCAGGTGGCGAGCTCCTGGCTGTTCATGATCAGGCTGCCGTCGCCGGCCAGGCAGACCACCGTCTCATTCGGGCAGGCGACCTTTGCGCCAACCGCCGCGGGCAGGCCGAAGCCCATTGTCCCGAGGCCGCCTGAATTGATCCAGCGCCGCGGCTTCTCGAAGCCGTAGTACTGGGCGGCCCACATCTGATGCTGGCCGACGTCCGATGTGATGATCGCGTCGCCGCCGGTCGCCCGGTGCATCGCCTCGACCATGAACTGCGGCTTTATCTCGCCGCCCTGGCCCTGCTCGTAGCGGAGCGGGTGCTCCTCCTGCCACGACCGCAGCTGCTTCCACCAGGCGTCGAGCCGCGAGGAGTCGGTCTGCAGGGCGCGGTACTCGCGGGTCAGCTCCGGCAGAACCAGCTTCACGTCGCCGACGATCGGGATGTGGGCGCCGACGTTCTTGGAGATCTCCGCCGGGTCTATGTCGATGTGGATGACTTTCGCCTGCGGGGCGAACTCCGACAGTTTCCCGGTGATGCGGTCGTCGAAGCGGGCGCCGACCGCGACGATCAGGTCGGCGTTGTCCATCGCCCAGTTGGCGGTCACGGTGCCGTGCATCCCCAGCATCCCCAGCCAGCTCTCTCCCGAGGCGGGGTAGCCGCCGAGCCCCATCAGCGTCGAGGTGATGGGGAAGCGGTCGCTCGCGGTCAGCTCCCGCAGCTCCTCGGATGCGTTCCCGTTGATCACACCGCCGCCGCTGTAGAGGATCGGCCGGCGCGAGTTGGCCAGCGCTTTCGCGGCAATCCGCACCTGCTTGATGTTGCCGCCGCTCATCGGCCTGTAGCCGGGCAGCTCGACCGGCTCGGTCCGCGGCGTGTAGTCGATCTCGGCGCGTGAGAGATCCTGCGGGATGTCGAGCAGCACCGGGCCGGGCCTGCCCGTCGAGGCGACGTGGAATGCCTCGTGGACGTACTCGGGGATCTCCCGCGGGTCGGTCACCTGAAAGGAGTGCTTGACGAAAGGCAGCGTCGCTCCCAGGATGTCCGCCTCCTGGAATCCGTCGGTGCCGATCAGCTCGGTGCGCACCTGGCCGGTGACGAACACGGTCGGGACCGAATCCATCATCGCGTCGGCGATCGCCGTCACCAGGTTGGTGGCGCCGGGGCCGGAGGTTGCGAAGGCGACGCCGACGCGACCCGACGCCTTTGCGTAGCCCTCGGCGGCGTGGCCGCCGCCCTGCTCGTGGCGAACCTGGACGTGGTTGATGCCGGCGTCGACGAGGGCGTCGTAGGTGGGCAGATTGGCACCGCCGGGGATGCCGAAGATGTCCTTCACGCCCTCGGCCTTGAGGCTCGCCATCAAGGCATCCGCGGCTCTCATCGCATGTCCTCGCGCCCGGTCATCGGACTCGCGATGGTACCAGCGGGCCTATGCCTGGCCAGCAGGGGATTTGGCGGGGTTCCACCGGGTGTGCGGGTCGATCGAGCTCTCGATCACATGGGCTCTGTAGCGCTCGATCGCGTGCAGCATGGACTCGACCAGCTCCTCGCCCAGCATCGTCGGCTTCAACCCGAGGTCGAGGAGCTTGGTGTGCACCGCGTTGTAGTAGTGCTCTTCGAGCTCGACCCGGGGATTGTCGAGATGGTCCACCTGGACCGTGTGGCCGAGGTGCTCCGCTGCCGACTTGACCAGCTGCGCCAGCTCGCCGACCGAGAATTGCTCGGTGAACTGGTTGAAGACGCGGAACTCGCCGCGATCGGCGGGGTTCTCGACCGCCAGCTCGACGCACTGGAGCGTGTCGCGGATGTTGAGGAAGCCGCGGGTCTGCCCGCCCGAGCCGTAGACGGTGAGCGGGTGGCCGATCACTGCCTGGACGCAGAATCGGTTGAGGACGGTGCCGAAGACCTCGTCGTAGTCGAAGCGCGTGATCAGCCGCTCGTCGCGTGCGGTCTCCTCGGTGTCGATGCCGTAGACGACGCCCTGGTTGAGGTCGGTGGCGCGCAGGCCCCAGATGCGGCAGGCGAAGTGCAGATTGGTCGAGTCGTGGACCTTCGAGCAATGGTAGAGAGAGCCCGGCAGCTTCGGGAAGGGCAGTGTGTCTGAGCGCCCCCGGTGCTCGATCTCGATGAACCCCTCCTCGATGTCGATGTTCGGGGTGCCGTACTCCCCCATCGTCCCGAGCTTGACCAGGTGGCAGTCAGGGACGTGGTCGCGCAGCGAGAAGAGCAGGTTGAGCGTGCCGATCACGTTCGTGTGCTGGGTCTCGACCGCCCGCTCGCGCGACATCATCGAGTAGGGCGCCGAGGGTTGCTCGCCGTAGTGGACGACTGCCTCCGGCCTGACCTCGGAGACGACCTCGTCAAGGAACTCTCCGTCCTCGACCGCGCCGACGTAGCGGCGGATCTGCTCACCCGAGACCTCGCGCCAGGCTTCGATCCGCTCGTCGAGCTCGCGGATCGGGGTCAGCGAGTCGGTGCCGTTTTCCCGGTGCCAGCGACGGCGGGAGAAGTTGTCGACGACCGCGACCTCGTGACCACGTGCCGAGAACCTCAGGGCGGTCGGCCAGCCCAGGTAGCCGTCGCCCCCAAGAATGAGAACGCGCATAGGTCGGCGGGAGGCTACCGGAGCGGGCGCGCATAGCATGCCGCCGTGAACGAAGCGCGAACAATCGTGCCCAGGGTCCTCCGCTCAAAGCAGGCCGGACCGGTGGCATTGCTGCTGATCATCGCGCTCGGTCTCGGTCTACGACTGGGCGAAGCCTGGGACGGACGCCCGCCGGTCTTCGATGCCGCCGCCTACGCGCGGATCGCGGGCAACCTCGAGCGCGGTGAGGGCTTCACGCTCGGGCCGCAAGCCACCCAGCCCGCGTCGAACTACTCCCCCGGCCTGCCGCTTCTCGCCGCCGGTTTCTACAGGCTGACCGGAGGCGTCCACGAACGCTCGGCGCGAGTCGCCCTGGCGCTGCTCGGAACGCTTTCCATCCTCTTCAGCTTCCTGATCGCCCGCCGGCTCGCCGGGACAGGCGCCGGCCTGGTGGCGGCGGCTGCGGTGGCGATCTACCCGTCCCTGATCGAGTACCAGGGAATGCTGATGGGCGAGCCGCTCGCGGCGAGCCTGCTGTCGGGTGCCGTCCTCGCGCTCCTCTGGGCCGAGGCCGGAAGCCAAAGAGCAAGGTACGTGCTGCCCGGAGCCCTGCTCGGGGCGCTGGCACTCCTCCGGCCCGAGTTCCTCGGGGTCTCAGCCCTGCTGGCTCTGGTCGTCCTGGTCAGCGGGCCGCGCGGCGCCTGGCGGGGGTCGGTGCCCAACGCCCTCCTGCTGCTGGCGGGAGTCGCCGTCGTCGTCGCCCCCTGGACGGCGAGGAACGCGGTCGCCCTCGATCGGTTCGTCCCCGTCTCCACCGGCGGCGGGCAGGTTCTGTTCGCCGGCAACTACCTGCCCTCCGGCGGCGACCCCGAAGACGTCGGGCGCGAGGTGCTGGAGCGCCATCCCGGCCTGACCCGCCGGCTCGCGATCGAATACCTGCCTTCGGACACCGCCCTGGAGCACGGTGCGACGAGCCAGGAACGGGTCGAAGCGGTCCTCGAGAGGCTCCGGCTCGAGCAGATTCTCGCCGCGCTCGCCCGGCAGCGGTACCCCGGAAGCGAAGCCGATCGGGCCCTGGCCCGGATGGGACGGGAAAGGCTCTGGCACGCGGTCAGCGACGAACCGCTCGACTACGCGGGCTTCCTCGCCGCGAAGACCTGGCGACTCTGGGGCCACGGGCCGCGACGGGTGATGCGCGAGCCGGTCTGGGAGGTGCTGCACTGGCTGCTGCTGACGCTGGCCCTGATCGGCCTCGTCCGGCTGGCCGCCCGACGTCGCTGGGAGGCGCTGCTGCTCGGCCTCACCCTGCTCGCGATCACCGCGGCGGCCGCCCTCCTCGTCGCCTCGCCGCGACGAGCGCTGGTGGCGCTGCCTCTGGTCGCCGCGCTCGCGGGCGTTGGGGCGACGGCCTGCCGGGATAGCCTGGCGCGATGGCTTCGCTGAGCGCCCGGATCCGCTCGCTGCCCGAGCGGCACGGGCGGGTGACGCTGATCCTGCTGGCGGCGATCATCGTCCTCGGCTTCGGCCTCCGGGCCTACCGCGTAGTGGAGCCGCTGGGGACGCCCGGCGACGACGCGCACGCCTACTACGCGCTGTCCAAGGCCCTCTATGAGGAAGGCAGCTACGGGGGCCCGGAATTCGAAGACGCGAGCGACTGGTCACCCGGGGCGCCACTCCTCTACGCAGCGTCCTTCTACGCAACCGGCGGGGCCCGCGAAGGGACTGCGAGGATCGTCGAGCTGCTCCTCGGGATCGCGGCAATCGTCGTCGTCTACCTCCTGGGGCGTCGGCTCAACTGCGCCCCCGCGGGGCTGCTCGCCGCCCTCGGGGTCGCGGCCTACCCGCCCTTCATCCACTCCACCGGCGCCCTCTTCAGCGAGCCGCCCGCACTCTTCACGCTTCCGGCCGCGATTCTTGCGTTCCTGTGGGCAAGCGACGAGGGACCGACCGTTGCGCGGGCGGGTCCTGTCGCGGGGCAGGGGTCCTCGTCCTCGCAGGCTGCCGGCGAGGACCCCAGACCCCGCGCCACCCGCCCGGCGAAATGGCTGATCCCCGGGCTGCTGCTCGGAGTCACCGCGATGATTCGGCCGGAGTACCTCATCGTCGGGATAGCTTTCGTCGTGCTCGCGGCGATCCGCGTGAGACGGGAGCGCGGGTGGCAGGACGCCGGCGTCGCGGTAGCGCTGCTCCTCGTCGCGTTCGTCACCCCGATCGTGCCGTGGGCGATCCGGAACGAGGTGGTTCTGGACCGCACCGTTCCGATCTCGACCGGTGGCGGCAAGGCGCTCTACGCCGGCACCTTCCTGCCCGCCGATGGGGAATACCAGCGGGTCAAGGCGATTCTCGTCCGCCGCTACCTGCATCGCGACCTCGAACCCGGCTCCGAGGCGCTCGACAGGATCGACCCCACCCCGCTCTTCGACCGCGTCGCGGCCCGCTACCCCGACCTGCCCCGCGACTCGGCGCTCGGCAAGATCGGCAAGCAGAACTTCTCCAAGTTCTTCGACGAAGACCCTGCGGGCTACGCGGCGATGACCGTCCGCAAGATCGGGCGGATGTGGAGCTCGGGCCTCGGGGAAGCGATGAGCAGCACAGTCGGGCGCGTGATCCAGGTGCTGATCGTCCTAGCCGGGCTCGCGGGGCTCGGCGTGCTCGGCTGGCGACGCCGCTGGTGGGAGGCGGTCGTAATGGCGACGCCGCTGGTCCTCGTGACGGCGGTGGGCGCAGTCTCGCTGGCGGCGCCGCGACGCAACGAGGTGCTGATGACACTTGTCTTTCCGCTTGCCGGGACGGCGCTTGCCAGAGCGGGTGGAGCCGTATTGTCCAGCGGCCGATGGTCATCCCCGCGGACATCTTCCCCTCCCAGCTGACCGCGCTCCGCAGCGCGGGGCTGATCGCCGCCGTAGCGATCATCGCCTTCGCGATCCTGAGGCGCCGCTCGCTGCGCAACGTCGACGTCCTCATCCTGCTCCTCGCGGGCCTCGGGCTCGCCCTGGTCTCCGGGACCGAAGTCACCGACGCGCTGCTCTCGGCCTTCTCCTTCGAAAAGGGAAACGGAGGCCGCATCCTCGGCCTCGCCGTCTTCGCGATCTTCGTCCTCTTCGTGCTGATCCTGCGGGCGCTCTCCCAGGCGGCGCGGAACTCACGCCAGCTCTCGGCGGTGCTCGAGGGCCTCGCGTGGGAGGAGTTCCGCCAGACCGGTCAGCCCGAGCGCTTCCGGGACCACGTCGCGGTGCTGATCCCGGCGTACAACGAGGCGGAGAGCATCGGCGTCGTCCTCGATCGCATCCCGGCCGAGGTCTGCGGGATCGAGACGGCGATCCTGGTGGTCGACGACGGGTCGCGCGACGCCACCGGAGACGTCGCGGCGGGGCACGGCGCCGTCGTCGCCCGTCATGTGATCAACCGCGGCGGCGGCGCGGCGCTGCGCACGGGCTACCGCCTGATGGTCGAATCGGGTGCCACCGTCGTCGTCACCCTCGACGCAGACGGCCAGCACCTCCCCTCGGAGATGGAGCGCCTGGTGAGGCCGGTCCTCGACGGTGAGGTGGACCTTGCGCACGGCTCGCGGGTGCTCGGCTCTGCCGATCGCAACCACTTCGCGCGGGAGCTGGGGATCGTCTTCTTCAACCGGGTGGTCTCGCTGATCACCCGGACCCATGTCACCGACTGCTCGAACGGGTACCGGGCCGTGCGGGCGAGCGTCCTCCCCCAGCTCGTCCTCCGCCAGGAGCAGTTCCACACCTCGGAGTTCATGATCGAGGCGATCAAGCGCGGCGTGCCCGCCAAGGAGATCCCGGTTACCGTCGAGCAACGCCTCCACGGCCACTCCAAGAAGCCCGCGGTCGTTCGCTACGGGGTCGGCTTCGCGAACGCGATCGTCCGAACCTGGCTGCGCTGAGACCCGCCACGCCGGGTCGAGCCGCGGCTAGTGACGCCGCCTGAGCCGGAGGCGAGGCGAGCGCACAAGGCCTCCGCCGGCGACGGGAAGCAGCGCCCTAAACGTCGCTCGACCCTTGACCCGGAGGTGGAAGCGCGCCACGCAGCTGGGGTGGAGCGGCGACCGAGCAGCCCGATGGCCGCCGCGGTTGAGCAGGACCACCCGACCCCATCCGGCGCGCAGTGCGCACGGCGTGATCCTGACGATCAGCGTGACCCTGCGCGCGCCGTGCCTCCGCGCCCGCAGGTGAAGCCTGGGCCGGCGAGGCGACGACGACGGCCGTGTGGTGCTTCCGCCGTTTCGCGAGGGTAGCGGGCACTGGGGCTCGCCTTCGCCGGAGAGGCGGTAGACCGTTCCTTCGTTCGAGGCGACGTAGAGGCGGCCGCAGGAATCCTCCCCGAACGAGGTCGGGGTGGATACGGACAGCCCCTCGGAGCGATCGTCCACCGCCATGCCGCCACCATCCGGCAGGAGGAGCGAGCGGATCTCGCCGGCGCAGAGGTCCGCGTAGATGTAGCGGCCGTAGAGGTCGCCGAGGCTTTCGTCGCGGACGACGTAGCCGCCGATGATCGAGCAGCCGTGCGCCGCGTCGCCACCGGGATCGGTGTGCGGGTAGTCGAAGACCGGGTCGGTGAAGCCGCCCAGGGAGTCGCACGATTCGGGCGCCCCCGGGTAGGCGTGGAGGCCCTCGCGGCAGTTCCAGCCGTAGTTAGCGCCCGCTCCCCCGACGGCCCCGGAGCCGACACTCGGCGCGAAGTCGATCTCCTCGCGTTCGTCCTGCCCGACGTCGGCGATCACCAGGTCGCCGCTCTGGCGGTCGAAGGAGAAGCGCCACGGGTTGCGCATCCCGTAGGCCCAGATCTCGTCCTTCCCCGGCTTGCCGACGAACGGGTTGCCGGGCGGGATCGCGTATGAGGGCTGCTCCCCCGGCTGCGGCTGGATCCGCAGCACCTTGCCGAGCAGCGATTCGACGTCCTGGCCGCTTTCAAGCGGGTCGCCGCCGCCGCCTCCGTCGCCGGTCGAGATGTAGAGGTATCCGTCGGGGCCGAGCTCGAGCTGGCCGCCATTGTGGTTTGAGTAATCGGAGTGGCCGATCGTGATGATCGGCTCCCGCAGCAGCCCTCCTTCGGGGGATGGCCGGAAGGCGTCGACGTGCAGGTCGCCGGTGCTGCCGCCCGCCGCCTGGGTGCCGGTGTAGGCGGCGTAGAAGAGACCGCTGCTGTCGAAGTCCGGGGCGGCGGCGATCGAAAGGAGGCCGCGCTCGCCTTCGCAGCAGCTGACCAGCGAGCCGAGATCGCCGACGCTCGCCCTCGCGTCGCCGTCGGCTTCGATCACCCGCCCTTCCCGCTCGACGACGAGGAGGCGGTTCGGGTCTCCGGGCGAGGAGGTGATGAAGATCGGCTGTTCGAATTGTCCGACCGGTTCGAGCGACGCCGCGGCCGCTCCCCCGGCCGCGGCGAGCGAGAGGCAGGCTCCAAGGAGGGTGATTCTTGCGATCAGGCTCATCTGGATTCTTCGGCAGGCCGGAGCCTCACGTTTACCCGCTCGCGGGTGGCCGCTACCCGACGCCCGGGTGGCGAACCTCCGCGGGATCCGGCAGGTACAGGTCGGTGCCGCACCGCGGGCAGACCTGGACGTAGAGCTTCACCGCCTTGTGGCAGTTGGGGCACTGCCGTTCGGGTTCGCCCTTCTCGGAGCGGTAGAGGATGACCGCGATCAGGCCGAGCGGCGGCAGCACGGTCCCGATCAACAGCCAGAGCCAGAAGGAGCTCCCCTTGCCCTTGCCGATGATCGCCGTCGCTAGCCCGAAGAAGAAGGCGATGACGAGGTACTCGAAGCCCATGGCCCCATTGTCTCCTCAAGCGGTCGCGGATGCCCGATCGAGCCGACCTCGGCGAGATCGCGGCGGAAAGGCAGGCTGGCCGTCCAGTCGATCACAGCCCGGACCTTGCGGGCGACGCCCGGAATCTGGCTCATGTGGTAAGTCCGCGCCATCCACCACGCCGGAAAGCCGCGGAAGGTGCGCTCGCCGATCCTGCCGACCGCCTTGTAGCGGCCGAGGTTGACGAACGCCGCCATGCCGCCGTACTCGAACGGCCTCGCGGTGCCGACCCCGAGCTCGGCGGCGATGTTGCGAGCAGCCGCCGGCCCCTCACGGACCGCGTGCTGCGCGGTCGGCGGGTAGAGGCCGCCGCCGGGGTCGGGAGCGGCGGCGCAGTCCCCGACCGCCCATACGGAGTCCATCCCACGCACGCGGAGGTGATCGTCGACGGGCACGCGGCCGCGCTCGTCGAGCGGCAGGTTGAGCCGGCGCAGGCTCGGGTGCGGGGCGACCCCGGCGGTCCAGACCAGGGTCCGGGTCGGGAGCACCTCCCCGGTCGAGAGGCGAGCCCGATCCGCGCCCAGCTCCTCCAGGGTCGTGCCGAGGCGGATGTCGATGCCGCGGCCGCGAAGCTCCCGCAGGGCGTACTCGGCGAGGTCGGCGTCTATCTCGGGGAGAACGCGGTCGGTCGCCTCGACCAGCACCCAGCGCATCCCGTGCAGGCGCGCCCGCGGGTAGCGCTCCATCGCGTCGGCGGTGAAGTCCTGCAGCTCGGCCAGCGCCTCGAGGCCGGCGTAGCCACCGCCGACGAAGACGTAGGTGAGCAGCTCTTCGCGGCGCGCCGGGTCCTCGGTCGCATTGGCGGCCTCGAGGGTCTCGATCACGTGGTTACGGAGCCAGATGGCGTCGGCAAGCGTCTTGAAGCCGACCGCGTGCTCGGCCAGACCGGGGACCGGCAGCACCCTGGAGACCGAGCCGAGCGCCAGCAGCAGCTGATCGTAGGGAAGCTGCTCGACCTCGCCGTCGCGGGTGTGGAGCTCGACGGTGCGCGCGACCGGGTCGTGGGCTTCGATCGTGCCCAACCGCAGGTAGGTCCGCTCGAGGATCTCCCGCAGCGGCGTCACGACATGGCGGGGCTCGAGCGTCCCGGCCGCCGCCTCCGGCAGGAACGGCGTGTAGAGCAGGAAGTTGACGTCGTTGACGAGGATCAGCCGGGCCGACTGGCGGGGCATGATCCTCTCCAGCTGCCGCGCCGCCATCGCTCCGCCGAACCCACCGCCCGCGATGACCACGTTCCATGCCACACAGCCACCGTAGCACTTTGTAACAGGTTGTCACAAAGCATCGATCTGCACGAGCACCCCCGTAGGAGGTGCGCGTGCAGAATCGTGGGACGAGGGGGCTACGCCGAGGCGGTGCTGGGCGCCCCTGCGCCCTGCCGACCGCCGGCCAGCGCATGCCTCGCGTTGACGGCGATGACTCGCGGAAGGGCGGTGGCGAGCATCCGCGCCGGGCCGATCCGCCGTGTGCCGAATTCGTCGAACCTCGTGGCGACCGTGGGGTCGCGCGCCGCTGCAGCGAAGAGCGCCCGTTCGAAGCGTGTGAGCCTGCGCCCGGTCGCGTAGTCGTGGATCAGGAAGGCATGGCCGCGCAGGGCCCGCCCGTGCCTGCGGCGGTAGCGCGCGAGTCCGCGTTCGAGGCTCCCCTGGCCGAGCAGGGCGGGCACGACGCTGTCGGCGAGCCATTCCCCGCTCTGCAGCGCCCAACCGCAGCCGACACCGAAGATCGGGTCGGTGGCGAGGGCGGCATCGCCCACCAGCGCCAGCCCCGGTACGGCCGCGCGGCGGATGCGGTTCGGCATCTCGATCTTGCCCAGCACCGGCCCGACCCGCCGGCCGGTGGCGATCGGCGGGGCGTCCGGGAGGTCGGCCAGAAACGAGACGAGGGACTCCTCGGGGTCGCGCCGGAACTCGGCGAGCCTGTCCTTGGTCAGCATCACCGCATAGAAGGTCAGGCCGGAGTCGGTCGGGAAGGCGGCTGCCCACTGGGGGTCGAGCATCCACATCGAGCCGTCCGGAGAGTGCGATGGCTGCGCTCCCTCGAAGTAGGCCCCATAGGCAAAGCGACCATGAGCGAGAGTCTTGGTCGGCACGTCGGCGAGCTGCGCGACGCGGGAGTCCCGGCCGTCGGCGCCGATGACCAGCCGAGCGCGTATGGAGGTCACGTCGCCCGCCGGCTCACCGACCTCAGCTCCACAGACGGCGTCTCCGTCGTAGAGGAGGCCCTTCACGGCGCGGCCGAGCATCACGTCGACACCGGGGGTTCCGCTCGCCGTCTCGCGGATCATCGGGTCGAGGACCTCACGGCGAAGATTCACCGCGTACCCCGCCCGCTCCGGCGGAGGGTCGATCCAGCCCCAACGGGTCCACGCACGGATCCGCGACCGCACCCCGCCGGCCTCTTCGATCCTGTCCATCAGGTCGAGCCGCTCGATGGTGGGCGCGGCCGACGCCTGGATGAAATGCGAGCAGACCCTCTTGAAGGCAGCCGGATCGGGCTGCTTCTCGACGACCGCCACACGGGCGCCGGCGCGCCCGAGCAGGATTGCGGTCGTGCAGCCCGCGAGGCTCGCGCCGACGACGAGGGCGTCATACTCGCTCGAATCGGGCACGGATCGATGATTGCTGTCTGCCATCTCGTCCTCCTTCGCGCTCCCGCTTACCATTCGGCCCGTACTATACGCTTCGAATCATGAAAAGCAAGCCCTTCCGCCTCACCGCCACCTCCTACGCCCTGCTCGCCCTGCTCGAGCAGCTCGGCGAGGCGACCTCCTACGACCTCAAGCAGGCGATGGAGAAATCGATCGAGAACTTCTGGCCCGTCCCGCACACCACCGCATACGACGAGCCCGCGCGCCTCGCGCAGGGTGGCCTGCTCTCGGTCAGGCAGGAGCCGGACGGGCGGCGACGCAAGGTCTACTCGCTGACCGACGAGGGCCACGAGGCGCTCCGCGCCTGGGCGGCGGAGGCCGTCGCCTCCCCGCCGGTGCTGCGCGACGAATTCATGCTCAAGGTCTTCGCCGGCGCCGACCCAGGCTCACTCGTCGAGTCGAGGGTGGCATGGCACCGGGCCAAGCTCGAGGAGCTCGGCGGCTACCTGGAGGACGTCAGGGGCGCCGAGGGCTGGGACCCGTCCGAGCGCACGCTGGTCACCGGAATCGCCTACCACCGGAAGATGCTGGAGCTGATCGAGGAGGTTCGCTCGCTCGATCCTCAGTCCGCGGCCCGCTAGCGGTCGAGTCGCTCGCGGATGAGGCGATTCACCTCGCCGCCGTCGGCGCGGCCCTTCGTCTCCTTCATCACGGCGCCGACGATCGCGCCGATCGCCTTCTGGTTTCCGGCGCGCACCTGCTCGACCGCGTTCGGATTCGACTCGAGCGCGGCGTCGACGATCGACTCGAGCTCGCCGCTGTCGGAGATCTGCGTCAGCCCCTCGCGCTCGACGATCGCCGCAGGCTCGCCGCCCTCGCGGACCAGCGCGGCAAGGACCGTCTTCGCGCTGCCGTGCGAGATCTTCTTCTCCTGGACCATTCCGATGAGCGCTGCGAGGCCCTCGGGCGAGACCCTCGACTCGGCAGCGCCGTCCTCGCCGGCCTGCCGCAGCGCCGCCGCCAGCTCACCCGTGACCCAGTTGGCGGCGACCCGGGGCTCCAGGTCGGCCGCGGCGGTCACCCGCTCGAAGTACTGCGCCGTCTCGGGATCGGCGGCCAGCAGCGCCGCCGTGTCCTCGGCCAGCCCGAGCTCTCGATACCTCTCTCCCCGTGCCTCCGGGAGCTCCGGCAGCGACTCGCGGGCCTCGCGCAGCATCTGCTCGGACGGCGCCAGTGGCACCAGGTCGGGCTCGGGAAAGTAGCGGTAGTCGTGCGCCTCCTCCTTGGAGCGCAGCGGCGTCAGCGAGCCGTCCTCGGGATGGAAGTGGAGCGTCTCCTGAACGACGCTCTGCCCCGACTCGATCAGCCCGCGCTGGCGTTGAAGCTCCGCCTCGATCCCGTGTTCCAGAAAGCGGAAGCTGTTCATGTTCTTCAGCTCGGTCTTGGTCCCAAGCTGCTCGCTGCCGGCGGGGCGCACCGAGACGTTGGCATCGACCCGCAGGCTCCCCTCCTCCATGTTCACGTCGGAGACATCGAGCTGGCGCACCGTCGTTCGCAGAAGCCGCGCCCAGGCGCCGGCCTCGGCCGCGCTGCGCAGGTCCGGCTCGGTGACGATCTCGACCAACGGCGTGCCGCCGCGGTTGAAGTCGACGAGCGAGGCGCCCGAGCCATGGATCCGCCCCGACTCGCCCAGGTGCACCATCTTCGCCGCGTCCTCCTCCAGGTGGGCGCGATGGATGCGAACCCCTCCGAGCCGGCCGTTGCTGGCAAGCGGCACGTCGTACTGGCTGATCTGGTACGCCTTCGGATTGTCGGGATAGAAGTAGTTCTTGCGGTGGAAGATCGAGCGCGGCGCCACCTCGCACTCGAGTGCCGCGGCGATCTTGAGAGCAAATCGAATCGCCTCCTCGTTGGGGACCGGGAGGACACCGGGATGGGCGAGGCAGATCGGGCAGGTGTGGAGATTCGGCTCCTCGCCGAAGGAGAGGGCGCAGCCGCAGAACATCTTCGTCCTGGTCGAGAGCTGGACGTGGATCTCCAGCCCGATCACCGGTTCCAGTTCAGCCATTGCCCTCTCCCGGCTTGGCAGTGAAGGCGATCGCCCGCTCGAGGGCATGGGCGGCGTCGAGCAGCCGCTGCTCGGCGAAGGCGGGCGCGGCGATCTGGAAGCCGACCGGCAGCCTGGGCCCGCCGCCGGCCGGCTCGGCAAGGCCGGCCGGAATCGAGATCGCCGGGATCCCGGCGAGGCTCATCGGCACGGTGAAGAAGTCGTTCATGTACATCGCCAGCGGGTCGTCGGTCTTCTCGCCGAGCGCGAAGGCGGTGCTCGGCGAGGTCGGCGTGACGACGAAGTCGAACTCCGAGAAGGCGTTTGCGAAGTCCTCGGCGATCTTCGTCCGCACCCGCTGCGCCCGGCCGTAGTAGGCCTCGTAATAGCCGGAGGACAGCGCGTAGGTGCCGAGCATGATGCGGCGCTTCACCTCCGCCCCGAAGCCCTCGGCCCGGGTCGACTCATACATCTCGAGCAGGTCGCCGTTGCCGCCGGCCCGCATCCCGTACCGCACCCCGTCGTAGCGGGAGAGGTTCGAGGACGCCTCTGCCGGCGCGAGCACGTAGTAGGCGGAGATCCCGTGCTCGGCGTGCGGGAGCGGCGTCTCGGCAACAGCCCCGCCGAGCTCCTCGATCCGCCCCAGCGTCGCCTCGAAGACCTCGCGGACGCCGGGCTCCATCGCGTCGCCGCGAATGTCGGACGGGACCGCGAAGCGCAGGCCGTCGAGGTTCTCGCGGTCCGGCAACCGCGGCGCCTCCTCGAGCCCCACCGAGGTCGAATCGCAGCCGTCTCGCCCTTGAAGGATGCTGAGCAGGAGAGCCGCGTCGCCGACGTCCCGGGTCAGCGGGCCGCACTGGTCGAGCGAGGAGGCGAAGGCGATCATCCCGTAACGGGAGATCGCGCCGTAGGTCGGCTTCAGGCCGACTATTCCGCAGAGGGCCGCCGGCTGGCGGATCGAGCCGCCGGTGTCGGTCCCGATCGCCCAGGGCGCCAGCCTCCCCGCCACCACGGCCGCCGAGCCGCCGGAGGACCCGCCGGGGACGCGCCCCTCGTCCCATGGGTTGAGAACGGGCCCGAAGGCCGAGTTCTCATTCGAGGAGCCCATCGCGAACTCGTCCATGTTCGTCTTGCCGAGGATCGGGGCCCCGGCCTCGAGCAGCCGCCGCACGGCGGTCGCCGTATAGGGGGGCCGGTAGCCCTCGAGGATCCGCGAGCCCGCGGTCGTCGGCACCCCCTCGGTGCAGAAGATGTCCTTGACGGCGATCGGGGCGACGCTGGGCTGCTCGACGGCGATCGCCTCGGCGCCGCCGTCACCGGCGCGCCAGAGGTAGGCGTTCAGCCCGTCGCCCGCAGCCGCCTCCTGCCAGGCATCGCTGTACTCGGCCGCGGACAGCTCCCCGTCGGCCATCGCCCGGTGCGCCTGCACCGCGGTCAGCTCGAGAAGCTCGTCCACGGGACCTCGGGAGCTCATTCCGCCTGCGGGGACGGCACCCGAAAGGCACCATCCTCGGGATCCGGGGCCTGCTCGAGCACGACCTCGCGAGGCCAGCTGGGGCGCGGCTCGTCGGGCCGCAGCACGTTCTCGAGGGAAACCACGTGCGAGGTGGGCTCGACCTCGTCGAGGTCGAGCTCGGCGATGCGGTCGACGTGGTCGAGGATGCCCGAGAGCTCGCTCGCCATCCTCTCGACCTCCTCCTCGCTGAGCCGCAGTCGCGCCAGTCGGGCCACATGAAGTACCTGCTCGCGGTCGATCACGCCGCGCATTCTAAGAACAGGCTGCGCCTCCGGCCCGTCTGGCTGACCAGCCAGTTAGAGTGGGCGCGTCATGCGGGGAGAGTCGGCAGAGCGCTTCGTGGTCGCCAGTCTGCGCCTGCTCGCGGTGAGCTTCGCCGTGGTCGGGATCCTCTTCATCGCCGTGCCGAGCGGCGTCCTCGACACCATCTCGGACCTCGGCGACGAGATCGGCAACTTCAGTCGGGCACCCCACACCCAGGAGCAGCTCTGGCTGGCGCTCGGCTTCGCCTACATGGTGGTTATCACCGGGATCTGTATCGTCGCGCAGGCCGACGTCGTCCGCTTTCGCCCGCTGCTGCTGGTGCTGGCGGTCGGCAAGACGGCCTCATCGCTCGCCTCGCTCGGCTTCTACCTGTTCGACGAAGACGTCTTCATCTACCTGCTCAACTTCCTCGTCGACGGCTCCCTCGCGCTCGCCTCACTGTGGCTCTGGTCTCTCGCCGGCCGGGTCGGGCAGCCCGCCGCCCCCGGCTGACAGCGCCCGCCGGGGCTCTCGGCCACCGAGCAGCGCACACTGAGCGCCATCTGCGAGGCGATGGCCCCCGCCGTCGACGGCCTGCCCGCCGCCGAGCGCGACGTCGACGTCTCCGGGCCGGTGGCGCGCTTCCTCACCTCCCTGTCCCCGCGCATGCTGCTCCGCATCCGCCTCGCTCTGCGCGCCTTCGAGTGGCTGCCCTTCCCCTGGCGCTTCAGCCGCCTCGATCCGGTCGCCCGGCAGGATTTCCTGAGCCGCATGGAGCGCTCGCGCTTCTTTCTCCACCACGAGCTGCTGCTGATGGCGAAGACGTTCACCACGCTCGGCTATGCGGTGGATCCCCGGGTCGAGGCAAGGATCGGCCTGAAGACGGGCTGCTGCCTCGCCGACGGCTCGCTGCCGCCCCCGCACGGCGGGCTCGGCGACACCGCTCCCCCGCCCGACGGAGAGGAATGCGACGTCGTGGTGGTCGGCTCGGGGGCAGGTGGCGCGGTCGCCGCGGCGATGCTCGCCGAGGCGGGCCTCGACGTGATCCTGCTCGAGGCCGGTGAGGGCCGCGATCGCGAGACCTACCCGAGCGACCGCCTCGAGGCGATAGCCAAGCTCTATCGCGACGGCGGCCTGACCGTCGCCGAAGGGCGTCCCCCGATACCGGTCCCGGTCGGCAGGGCCGTCGGCGGGACGACGGTCGTCAACTCGGGCACCTGCTTCCGCGCCCCCGAGCCGCTGCTCGCCCATTGGCGCGAGGAGCACGGCGTCAGCTGGGCGGATGAGCTCGACCCCGACTACGCCGAAGCCGAGGAGTACCTGCGGGTGACGCCGGTCGACCCTGCCCGGATGGGTCGCAACGGACAGCTCGCGATGGAGGGCGCCGGGGCGCTCGGGGCCGGCGGTGGACCGATCTCGCGCAACGCCGGCGCCTGTGTGCAGTGCAGCTCCTGCCCCTACGGCTGCCCGATCGACGCCAAGCGGGGGATGCACGTCACCTATGTGCCCCGGGCGGTCGCGGCCGGGGCGAGGCTGCGGACCGGAGTCGAGGCGCGCCGGGTGATCGTCGACGAGGGGCGCGCCGCCGGCGTTCGCTGCCTCGCCACCCGTCCGGGCAACGGGCAGCCCGTGCCCTACGAGGTTCGGGCCAGGCGGGCGACGGTGATCGCCGGCGGCGCACTCGGCACCCCCGAGCTGCTGCTCCGCTCGGGGCTCGGCGGCGACCAGGTCGGTCGCAACCTCCACATGCACCCGGCCTGCTGGGTCGGCGCTCGCTACGAGGAGGAGGTGAACGGCTGGGATGGCGTGATGCAGAGCTACTACGTCGACGAGTGGGAGTCGGAGCGGATCCTCCTCGAGGCAACCTTCACGCCGCTCCCGTTCGGCGGCGCCTGGTTGAACGGGTCGGGCCCCGAGCACCAGGAGGCGATTCTCGACTTCGCCCATATCGGCTCGATCGGCGTCCAGCTGACCGACGAGTCGGCCGGCCGGATCGGACTCGCCCGGGACGGGTCGATTCGCGCCGGCTACCGCTTGAGCGACGAGGACGCCCGGCGCGTCGTCTTCGGGATCGCCCGCGCGGCTGAGATTCACTTCGCGGCCGGGGCCACCGAGGTCTACCCGAACATCGGGCAAGCCCCGGTGATCCGCCCGGGGGGCGTCGCCGACTTCGAGTCGACCGGCTTCAGGCCCTCCGAGCTCCGGCTCGAGGCCTTCCACCCGATGGGGACGGCGCGGGTCTCGCCCGATCCCGGCACGGGCGTCTGCGCCGCCGACGGCTCCGTCAATGGGGTCGAGGATCTCTACGTCGCCGACGCCTCGCTGTTCCCGACGGCGCTGGGGGTCAATCCGATGATGACGATCATCGCCTTCGCCAAGCGCATTTCAGCCGGGCTCGTTTCTGCGTAGGGCGGCGTGCTCAGTCGGCCGCCTTCGGGTCACGCCCGCAGCCGGTCACTGCGGGTCTGATGTTCATCTGCCCGACGGGGGACCTTGGGGCGGTGGTGGCGGAGGCGGCGCCTGACCCGAGGACGGAGGGGCCGGGGGCGGTGCCTGGCCCGGCGGCGGGGCCGGAGGCGGCGTCTGCGATGACGGGGGCGTCGGCGGCCCGCCCGCGCCGGTGCCGCCGCCGGGGCCTGCGCCAGGGCCTCCGGAGAGGCGATCGGCGGCGTCGCCGAAGGTGATTCCTTCCTCGCGCATCGCGCTGTAGCCGCCGTAGGCGATGCCCGCCGCGGAGACCAGGCCGAGGAAGATGCCGAGCTTCAGGGTGATGTCGACCGAGACGCCCGCAAGGGAGTCGCCGCCGGGGGGATCGATGATCCGGTAGAGGATCAGGATGACGGCGAGGGCGCCGAGCAGGGCGACGATCGTGTTCAGCGAGATAGGCGGCTCGAGGTCGGCATCCGTCAGCCGAATCACGGCGACGCCGATCGCGGCGATGATCGCGATCATCAGGAAGATCGGGATCACGTCGAGCGCGTCCCAGGCGCTGCCGCCGGCTTCGAGGTCCCCCGTGAACCCGGGGACGCCTTCCACCTTGGCGCCGAACCAGTCGAAGAACATGAAAATGAAGAGCAGCACCGCGGAACCCGCGGAAATCTTCTCGCCGGTGCTCAGCTTGTCCAGTTCCATCTACGCATCCCTCCAGCGCGTTGGGGTCGGATCGACACTACACCCGGGAGCGGGCGGCAAGCACGGTGTTGGACAGCAGCATGGCGATTGTCATCGGACCGACGCCACCGGGTACCGGCGTGATCGCCGCAACGACCGGCTCGACCGCCTCGAAGTCGACGTCGCCGCAGAGGCCGTCGTCGGTCCGGTTCATGCCGACGTCGATGACGGTCGCGCCGGGCTTGACCGCGTCGGCTCCGAGCAGTCGCGGCACGCCGACGGCGGCGACCAGGACGTCGGCGCGCCGGCAGACCGCCGCCAGGTCGCGGGTGCGCGAATGGCAGATCGTCACCGTCGCGTTCTCGCCCAGGAGAAGCCGCGCGACCGGCACCCCGACCAGGTTCGAGCGCCCGACGACGACGGCCTCCGCCCCCTCCAGCTCAACCCCCTCGTGGCGTAGCAGCTCGATCACGCCTGCCGGTGTGCACGGGACGAGGCCGGGCGTGCCGTGGGCAAGCCGGCCGGCGTTCGTGGGGGTCAACCCGTCGACGTCCTTGGCCGGGGCGATCGCGGCCACCACCGTGTCGGGGTCGATCTGCGCGGGGACGGGAAGCTGAACGAGAATCCCGTCGACGGACTCGTCCGCGCCGAGCTGATTGACGAGCTCGAGCAGCGAGGCCTCCTCGGTGGAGGTGTCGAGCCCGTGGTGGATCGACCGGATGCCGATCTCCTCGCAGGCCCTGCGCTTGTTGCGAATGTAGATCTGCGAGGCGGGATCCTCGCCCACCAGCACCGTCGCCAGAGCCGGCGCCCGTCCGGTGGCACCCTCGAACTCCGTGACCTCCGCGGCGACCCGCTCCCGGACCGAGGCGGCGACCGCCTTGCCGTCGATGATCCGAGCGGCCAGCGCCCTCACCGCTTCCTGATCGGCGCGTAGTCGGCCATCAGCTTGCGCTCGGAGCCGTCGGCCGCGAAGCGCACCACGACGACTCCGCCGGCCTCGACCGCGGTGACGACGCCGTCGCCGAAACTGGCATGGACGACGTCGTCGCCGGTGCGCAGCTCGAGGGTCGGGCCGGGATCGACCGGTGCGACCGAGCTCGGAGCGCCGAAACCGACGCCCGCGGTGCTCTCGCCACGCTCGGTCAGCTCCTCGGGAAGCTCGTCGATGAAGCGCGAGGGAAGGTTGCGCTCGGCGCGGCCGAATAGCCGCCGCTCCCGCGTCCAGCTCATGTAGAGGCGGCGGCGGGCTCGCGTGATCCCTACGTAGCAGAGGCGCCGCTCCTCCTCTTCCCCGCCCTCTTCCAGCGAGCGCAGGTGCGGGAATGCGCCGTCCTCGCAGCCGACGATGAAGACCGTGTCGTACTCGAGGCCCTTGGCGTTGTGGAGCGTCATCAGAGTGATCACCGAGTCGTCGGCGAGGCCGTCCTGCTCCGTATAGAGGGAGATCTGCTGGAGGAACTCCTCCAGTGCCGGCGTCTCACCCTCGCCCTCGAGCTCGCGGTTGACGTCGAACTCGCGCGCAACCCCGACCAGCTCCTCGAGGTTCTCGGCACGCCCCTCCGCCTCGATCGTCCGCTCCGCCGCCAGCGCGTCGAGGTAGCCCGACTCGCGCAGGGTCGCCTCGAGCAGCTCCGCCACAGGGGCGTGCTCGACCCGCGCCCGCAGCCCCTCCATCGTCTGGTGGAATCCGAGCACCGACTTCACGGCCGCCGCGCCGAGGCCGGGCACGTCCTCCGCCTGGCCGGCCACCTCCCAGATCGGCAGGCCGGTCGTGTTGGCGTGCGCTGCGAGGCGCGCCTGGCTGGTTTTGCCGATTCCCCGCCGCGGCGAGTTGATGATCCGCCCGAAGCTCACCTGGTCAGAGGGATTGACCAACAGGCTGAGGTAGGCGATTGCGTCCTTGATCTCCGCCCGCTCGTAGAACTTGGTGCCGCCGATCACCTGGTAGGGGAGCTCGAAACGCACCAGCGTGTCCTCCAGCACCCGGCTCATCGCGTTGGTGCGGTAGAAGACCGCAACCTCGTCGCGCTCCACGCCCTCCTCCTCGGCGAGGCGCTCGATCTCCCCCGCCACCCAGCGCGCCTCCTCGTGCTCGTCGGAGAGCTCGCGCAGCTGCAGCGGATCGCCGCCCGCCAGCTCGGTCCAGAGCCGCTTCGGCCGCCGCTCGCGGTTGCGCTCAACGACCGCGTTGGCGGCGGAGAGGATCGTCTGGGTCGAGCGGTAGTTCTGCTCGAGCTTGACCACCTCGGCCTCGGGGAAGTCGCGCTCGAAGTCGA
>DASXAR010000087.1:0-100288 GCA_036406595.1 Solirubrobacterales bacterium
CTCCACAGATTCAAGGCCTTCGCGGAGATGGAAGAGGAGGCGGAAGGCGGTTGGCGGGGGACAATCGAGGACGGTGAGGTGAAGAGGAAAAGCGACCGGAAATCTCCCCGTTCGCAATCGAACCACAGGTCCGGCGCACGCTCCCGGCGCGGCCGGAACGGATCGGACCCGCATCGTTCGTCGAGCAGGTCCGGCTCCCGCAATTGATCCAAGGAAGGAACCAAATGGCAGCGAGCAAAGCCAAAGCCAAACCGAAAACGAGTTCGAGGTCCAAATCCAAACCCAAATCGGCGAGGTCAAAACCGAAAAAAGCCTCGGGTAACGCGAAACGGACGGCGAAAGCCGCCGGTACGGGTCCTCGAAAATCGACCCAGCGGAAAGCCTCCGGCGGTGGGCCGCTCGAGAAGTTGAAAGGCCCCGCAACCGCGACGGGGGCCGCCCTGCTCGCGGTCGCCGGTGGTCTCGCAGCCACCAGAAACCGGAACCATCGCTCCGCGCTGCTGCACGGCGGGGCTGGGAAGAAGTTCATCAAGAACATGAAGCGCGTCAACCTGCCGAGCGTCGACGAGGCGATCGACTGGGTTGAGGAGAAGTCGAAGGGAGTCGGGGACGCCGGCTACAAAGTCGCCGAGATGACCTCGCAGGCGCGTAAGGCAAAGAAGGTCGTATCGCGGTGATCGACGCCGACGAGGACCGAAGAGAGACAAACGAGCTGTCCGACGACGAACCCGCGGATGTCGAGGTCTTCACCGGGGTTCGCGCCAGGAGTCTCCGCTTCGGCAGAGTTCCGGAGACGCGGGTGTCGTCGAGGGGGAGCCGGCGGAGCGCTCGAGCTCAAAAACGGAGCGGGAGAACCTGCCCGAGGAGGTCGAGTGTGATGTGACCTATCGGGACGCCCGGGTTCGATGGACCGCACGCTCCAGGATCGTCCACCCGACCGATCCGGACTGAGCTCAGGCGCCGACCGGTGCCGAGAGCCGCTCTTCGACCCAGCGGGTGGAGGCGATGTGCCTGCCCATGCCGAGCTCCTTGGGCTCCGCCCCCAGCGCCAGGCCGACCAGCTGCGGTAGGTGCAGGACGGCCAGGCCGAGGTCGCGGTTGACGATCTTCGCCGCCTCCGGCTGCTGCATGTCGAGATTGAGATGGCAGAGCGGGCAGGGCGTGACCAGGCAGTCCGCGCCGGCGTCGATCGCGTCGCCGAGGTGGCTGCCGGCCTGCCGCAGCGAGGTCTCGCGGCTCATCGTGATCACCGGGAAGCCGCAGCACTTGCGGGCCCCGTCGTAGTCGACCACCTCGCCGCCGAGGACGTCGATCAGCTTCTCCAGGTAGAGGTCGCGTTCGGGGAACTCGTCGTAGCCGAGCCGGTCCTTGGGCCGCACCACGTAGCAGCCGTAGAAGGGGCCCACGCGCAGCCCGGAGAGCGGGCGCGCCACCTTCTCCGCCAGCTTCTCGAGCCCATAGTCCTCGACCAGCAGCCAGAGGAAGTTTTTGTTGGTGAAGCCGTCCTTGTCCTTCTCGTAGGAGAGTCCCTGGCCGCTCAGCACCTCGTTGATGTGGGCCCGGTAGGCGGAGTCGGCGTCGAGCCGCTGCTGGCACTCCGACTGAGCCCCCTGGCAGGTCGAGCAGATGTTCATCATCGCCAGCCCGGTCTGCTGGGCGAGGGCGAAGGTGCGGGCATTGAGGGTGTCGGCCAGCTCCTGGTTGTGCTCGGCGATGATCCCGGCGCCGCAGCAATTCGCCCGGTCGAGTTCGACCAGCTCGATCCCCAGCCGCTCCGCGACGATCGCCATCGAGCCGTGCAGCTCGGTGGTGAAGCCGCGCGAGACGCAGCCTGGCCAGTAGGCGAGCTTCATACGGCCTCCTTCTCGTCCGGCTCCGGTTCGACGTCCTCCTCGCCCCGGATGTAGATGTTGAATTCCTCGCGGTGCTCCTCGGCGTGCGCGTAGATCGCCTTCACCTCGTCCTGGGCACCGTCGGGAAGCTTCGGGTGGATGCCCGGGATCAGCTTCGACAGCGACCGGGCCTTCCCGGTCCTGATCGCGCGCAGCACCGTCGGCAGCGAGTTGACCAGGCCTTTGATCGCCGATTTGGTCGGTTTCAGCTTGCCCTTGACGCCCGGCGCGTAGGACTCCTGGATCAGCAGCGCCTCGTCGTTCGTCCCCTTCTTCTCGATCATCTTGACGAAGGCGTGCATGTGGTTGTAGCCGTTGTTGGGGTCTTGCTCGATCCCCTCCTCCGCCGCCTTGCGCCGCAGGCGCATGATCTGGTCCATCGGGGCGACGCCCTTCGGGCAGGCGTCGATGCAGCTGAAGCAGTGGGTGCAGTCGTAGATGCCGTGCGGGTCGTGGGCGAGGTCATGGAGGCGCTCCTTGGTCTCGGCGTCGCGCGGATCGCCGACGAAGCGATAGGCCTTCGCCAGCGCGGCGGGACCGATGAAATCGGGGTCGGCCTCCATCGAGAGGCAGGACGAGACGCAGGCGCCGCACTGGATGCAGGCCATCGACTGGGTGATGTCGATCATCGACTCGGGCTCGACCACGTACTCGCGCTCGGGAGGTTCGCCGTGTGGGAGGAGCCAGGGGGTGACACGGCGGATCTTGGTCCAGTGCGTCGACTCCATGTCGGTGATCAGGTCCTTGATCACCGGCATGTTCCCCATCGGCTCTATCAATATCGGCACGTCCTCGCTCTCGCTCGGGCCAGAAGAAACAGATATGGACTGGCCCTCGCTTCCGCGTCCGGGCGTGCCGGGTGTCCCCCTGGAGAACTTGTTGGCCATCTCCTGGGCCTCGCCGATCTGGGTTTTGCACCCGAGGCCCGACTGGCCGTTGATCTTCATCCCGCATGATCCGCAGATGGCGGCCCGGCACGAGCAGCGGACCGAGAGCGAGCCGTCGTCGCGGTCCTTGGCCTGGAGCAGCCCGTCGAGCACCGAGAGCGAGGGGTCGAGCTCGACGCCGAACTCCTCCCAGTAGGGCCCCTCGCCGCTCTCCGGCTGGTACCGGCGGACCTTCAGCGTGTACTCGGCCATCTTGCTAGTACGTCCTCTCTTCGGGTTCCCACTGCGTGATCGTCACCTCTGAGTATGAGATCTCGGGCCCGTCGTCGCCCGATTGGAGGTCGATGTGCTTGAGCCACTCCTCGTCATTGCGCTCCGGGAAGTCCGTTCGGTACTGGGCGCCGCGGCTCTCCCGCCGCTCCAGCGCCGCGACGCAGGTGCACTCGGCGTTGTCGAGCATGTAGCCGAGCTCTATCGCCGCCAGCAGGTCCTGGTTGAAGACGCTGCCCTTGTCGTCGACGTAGGCGGATCCGGCCTCCTCCTTGAGCCGGCGGACCGTCTCCAGCGCCTCGCTGATGCCGGCCTCATCGCGGAAGACGGCGACGTGCTTGTCCATCGTCGTCCCCAGCTCGAGCTTGATCTCCGAGACGCGGCGGCCCGAGCCCTTCTCGCGGGCGGCGATCGCGTCGACCGTCCGCTGCTCCTGTTCGAGCACCTCCTTCGACGGGCGGGCGGCGTCGGTGCGCTTCGCGCGCTGGGCGGCATCGAGCCCCGAGCGACGGCCGAAGATAAGGGTGTCCAGAAGCGAGTTGGCGCCGAGGCGATTGCCGCCGTGGACGGAGACGCATGCGACCTCTCCCGCCGCGTAGAGCCCGGGAATGTCGGTGCGGCCGTCGACGTCCGTCTTCACGCCACCCATCGTGTAGTGGTTGCCCGGCTTGATGTGGATCGGTTCGCGGGTGATGTCGACGCCGGCGAAGTCGCGGCCGACGAGGACGATCTCGCGGAGCGCCTCGTGGACCCGCTTGCGCGGCACGACGGTGATGTCGAGTGCGACCGTCCCATCGGGGAAGCCCCGGCCCTCGTCGATCTCCGTCTGCTCGGCGCGGGAGACGACGTCGCGGGAGGCAAGCTCCATCTTGTTGGGCGCGTAGCGCTCCATGAACCGCTCGCCGTTCGCGTTGAGCAGGTGCGCGCCCTCGCCGCGGGCGCCCTCGGTGATCAGGAAGCCCTTGCCGGCGAGCGTGGTCGGGTGGTACTGGATCATCTCCATGTCCATCAGCTTCGCCCCCGCCCGGTAGGCCATCGCGATTCCGTCGCCGGTGCAGATCAGCGCGTTCGTGGTCGGCTTCCAGACCTGGCCGTTTCCCCCAGAGGCGAGGATCACCGACTTCGCGCCGAACATCTCCGTCGTGCCGTCGGCGATGTTGCGGGTGACGACCCCACAGCACTCACCGTCCTCGTCCAGAGCCAGCGCGGTGCAGAACCACTCCTCGTAGCGGGCGACCTGCTCGGAGTGCTTCATCAGCTGCTCGTAGAGGACGTGCATGATCGCCTGCCCGGTTATGTCGGCCACGTAGTAGGTGCGGGCCGCAGAGGCGCCGCCGAACGCCCTGGTCCCGAGGCGCCCCTCCTCGTTGCGGTGGAAGGTGACGCCGAGATGCTCGAGGTGGAGGATCTCCTCGGGCGCCTCGCGGCACATGATTTCGACCGCGTCCTGGTCTCCGAGGTAGTCGGAGCCCTTGATCGTGTCGAAGGCGTGCGACTCCCACGAGTCACCGGGGTTGAGCGCCGCGTTGATTCCGCCCTGGGCTGCATTCGAGTGGGAGCGGACCGGGTGGACCTTGCTGATGAGCCCCACCGAGACGCCCTGCTCGGCGGCGGCCAGGGCGGCCCTCTGCCCGGCGAGCCCCGCTCCGATCACCAGTACGTCATGCGTTGGCACGAGCGCGGATCCTATAGATGTGCGGTCGACGGGCCCCGTCGCGCGCGGCGCGACCCGAGCCGCCGCTTACCATTGTGGAAATGCCCGGTGGAGGCTCTATCACGCTGTTTCACGTCCGCGGGATCCGGATCGCGGTCGATTGGTCCTGGTTCCTCGTCCTCTTCCTGGTGATCTTCTGGCTGTCGCGCTTCTACGGCGACGTGCTGGGGGAGTCGGGCTCCTCGACGGCCCCCTTCGTTCTCGCCGTGCTCAGCGCGGTCGGCTTCTTCGGCTCGATCGTCCTGCACGAGCTTGGACACGCCGTGGCCGCGATCCGCAGCGGGATCGGCATCTCGAGCATCCAGCTCTGGGTTTTCGGCGGCATGGCGCGGATGGACCGCGAGTCCGAGACACCCGGGGCGGAGTTCAAGGTCGCGATCGCGGGGCCGTTGGTAACGCTTGCGATCGTCGTCGCGCTGACCCTGATCGGGCTGGCGGCCGCGGGTGCGCACGAGTTCCGGCGCGCGGTGCTGATCGAGAGCGACTCCGGCGTCTCGGGCGTGCTCGCAATGGTCGCCTGGCTCGCCTCGATCAACCTACTCGTCCTCCTCTTCAATCTGCTGCCGGCGTTCCCCATGGACGGGGGCCGGGTCGTCCGGGCGATCGCCTGGTGGCGGACCGGGGACCGGACCGCGGCGACCCGGTTCGCCGCCGGGCTGGGGCGCGTCTTCGCCTACGTCTTCATCGGAGCCGGCCTGTTCATGGTCGTCACCGGCTCTGGCTTCGGCGTCTTCGGCGGGCTCTGGCTGGCGCTGATCGGGATGGTCATCAACGGCTCCGCCCGGGGCGCCACCCTTCAGACCAGGATCACCGGGCGGATCGAGGGCCTGCGGGTCTCCGATGTGATGGACCGCGAGCCGGTCGCGATTCCCGCCGAGCTCAGCGTCGAGCGGGCCCTCGACGAGTACTTCCTGCGCTACCGCTGGCCGTGGTTCCCGGTGGTCGACGCGGCGCATCGCTTCCGGGGCCTGCTGATCCGCGACCGCGCCGACGAGGTGCCCGAGGTTTCGCGCGCGACCTCGCTCGTCTCCGAACTGCTCGATCTCGACGACGGGGCCTTCCAGGTTCGCGACGACGCCCCGCTCGAGTCGCTGCTCGCTAACCGGAACCTGCGCAAGTTCGGCGCCCTGATGGCGGTGGATGCGGATGGTCGCCTTTCCGGGGTGGTGACCATCGAGCAGGTCGGGCGGGCGCTGCGCGGCAGCCCTGGCTGAGCCCTCAGCCCGCCGGCCGGTGGCGCTCGATGATGCGGCCGAAGTCGGTTCCGCTCGGCAGCGTGCCGAACGCGTTGCCCCAATCGCCCCCGAGGCGCGAGGCGCAGAAAGCGTCGGCCACCGCCGGGTCCCCGTAGCGGACCAGCAGCGAGGCCTGCAGCGCCAGCGCCATCCGCTCGACGACGCGGCGTGCCCGCGACTGGATCGTCTCCACGTCGCCCGGGATCTCCTCTCGCAGCGAGCTGACGTAGGCGTCGAGGCGCGGTTCCGCGCCGGCCCCCTCGAGCACCTCGGCGAAGAAGGACTCGACCGACTCGGGGCTTTTCACCATCGCGCGCAGGACGTCGAGGCACTGCACGTTGCCGCTGCCCTCCCAGATCGAAGCGAGCGGGCTCTCGCGGAAGAGGCGGGGCATCCCCGAGTCCTCGACATAGCCGTTGCCGCCGAGGCACTCTAGGCACTCGACCGCATGCGCCGGCGCCCGCTTGCACATCCAGTACTTGAGGACGGCGTTGGCGAGGCGGCGGAACTCGAAGGCCTCGCCGTCCTCCGCGGCGACTTCGTCGTAGGAGCGGGCGAGCCGCAGGCCGGCGATCGTCGCCGCCTCGGACTCGACGCAGAGATCGGCGAGGACGTTGCGCATCAGCGGCTGGTCGATCAGCTCGGCGCCGAAGGCGGAGCGGTGCGCGGCGTGGTTGAGCGCCTGCACGACGCCGGCGCGGTATCCCGTCGCCGCGCCGATCACGCAGTCGAGCCGGGTGTGGTTGACCATCTCGATGATGGTCGGCACGCCGCGCCCCTCCTCGCCGATCAGCCGCGCCCAGGCGCCGTGGAATTCGACCTCGCTGGAGGCATTGGAGCAGTTCCCCAGCTTGTCCTTGAGGCGCTGGATGTGAAACGCGTTGCGCTCGCCGTCGGGCGTCCAGCGGGGCATCAGGAAGCAGGAGATCCCCGCATCGGTCTGCGCGAGGATGAGGAAGGCATCGCACATCGGTGCCGAGCAGAACCACTTGTGGCCGACCAGCTCATACTCGGCCCCGGGCCCTCCGCCGTTCAGTGGCGTCGCCGTCGTCGTGTTGGCGCGAACGTCGGAGCCGCCCTGCTTCTCGGTCATCGCCATCCCGCAGAGGGCGCCGTTCTTGCGGTCGGCCGGCATCGAGCGCTGGTCGTAGTCGAGGGAGAGGAAGCGCTCTTCCCACTCGGCGGCCAGCTCGGGCTGCCTGCGGAGCGCCGGGATCGCCGAGTACGTCATCGAGATCGGGCAGCCGACCCCGCTCTCGGCCTGCATCAGCAGCATGAACTTCGCCGCGCGGGCGACGTGGGCCCCGGGCCGGGGCTCGCGCCAGGGCGAGGCGTGCAGGCCCTGGCCGATGCCGATCCGCATCAGTTCATGCCAGGAGACGTCGAACTCGACCTCGTCGATCCGGTTGCCGTAGCGATCGTGGGTGTGCAGCTCGGGCTTTCGCTCGTTCGCCTCGAAGCCCCAGCGGATCGTCTGCCGCGAGCCGCAGATGGCCCCCAGCTCGCGGGCCTGCTCCTCGGCCCAGTCGGCCCCCTCGCGGGCGAGCGCCTCGGTCAGGGGCCGATCGGCGTCGAACGTGTTGTAGTCCTCGAGCGGCGGCGCCTGGTTGAAGACGCGATGGGTCTGCCGCGAAGCTGGGCGCTCGGCCGTGGCCACGGCGACATTCTCGCAGGAGACCCGGTCTCAGGTCAGGCCGAGGCGCCCTCCGGCTGCGGATCGGGTCGGATGATCACCGTGTCGACCACCTCGAGGACCTCGTCGGCGGGCATGTCGACGCGCTGCGCGTGCTCCTTGACCGCGTCGATGCTGCTCGCCTGGTAGATGCAGACAGTTCCGAGGCTGCCGCCGTCCTCGCCGATCACGTAGCTGCGGATCCAGCGGATGTCCTGGGGGAAGTCGTCTTCGGCGACCTTTTTCGACCGCTCCGCGGTCGCCTCCAGCTCCTCCGGGCTCTGCCAGGCCGTTTCGCGGCGGATCACGTATGTCTTCATGGATGGGCTCCTCATTGCAGGGATTACAGACTGACAGTCGGTAACCTAGGCGATCCCGATGGAGGGCGCAACCCAGAGTCGTCTCGGCCGTCCCAGCCAGGGGGCGCGCGATGCCCTTGTCGAAGCCGCGCATGATCTCTTCATGGAGCGCGACTACGAGCAGGTGACGACGGAGGAGATTTTGCGTCGCTCCGGGGTCAGCCGCGGCGCCCTCTATCACCACTTCCCCTCCAAGCTCGACCTCTTCCGGGCCGTCTTCGAAGCGAGCGAGCGGCGGGCCCTCACCCTGATCGCCGCTCGGATCCGTCCCACCGCCGGCCCCTTCGACGCCCTCCTCGATGCCGCGCGGGCCTATCTGCGGCTCAGCGAGACCGACGAGGAGCTGCGTCGCATCGGCCTCGGCCAGAGCCGCGCCGTGCTTGGGTGGAACGGTTGGCGGGACGCCGCGAAGGAGCTCGGGATAGGCACGACGCTCGCCCTGGTCACCGCCGCGATCGAGGCCGGCGAGATCGCGGCCCATGACCCGGAGGCCACTGCCATGGTCCTGCTGGGGGCGATGATCGAGGCGGCGATGGTCATCGCCGCCGCCGAGGACCGGGCCACCGCCCGGGCGCGCTCGGAGGCCGTCATCGTCGATCTGCTGGAGGGCCTGCGTCGATAGCATCGCGGGCCGGTGGCGGAAAGGATCAAAGTCGATAACCCGATCGTCGAGCTCGACGGCGACGAGATGACCCGAATCATCTGGGCCTTCATCAAGGAGCAGTTGATCCTTCCCTATCTCGACGTCGACCTCATCTATTTCGACCTGGGCATCGAGAGCCGCGACGCCAGCGAAGACCAGGTGACGGTCGACGCGGCGAACGCGATCAAGGAGCACGGGGTCGGCGTCAAGTGCGCGACGATTACCCCGGACGAGGCGCGGGTCGAGGAGTTCGGCCTGAAGAAGATGTACCGGTCCCCGAACGGGACGATCCGCAACATCCTCGGCGGGGTCATCTTTCGCGAGCCGATCGTGATCTCGAACATACCCCGGCTCGTCCCCGGCTGGACGAAGCCGATTGTGATCGGGCGCCACGCATTCGGCGACCAGTACCGCGCCACCGACATCGTCACGCCGGGCGAGGGAACCCTGACCCTGACCTTCACGCCGAAAAATGGGGATCAGCCGATCGAGCTGGACGTCTATGACTTCCCCGGCGGCGGCGTGGCGATGGCGATGTACAACCTGGACGACTCGATTCGCGATTTCGCCCGTGCCTCGATGCGTTACGGCCTCGAGCGCGGATATCCGGTCTACCTCTCCACGAAGAACACGATCCTGAAGCGCTACGACGGGCGCTTCAAGGACATCTTCGCCGAGGTGTACGACAGCGAGTTCAAAGAGGACTTCGAGGCGGCGGGCCTCACATACGAACACCGCCTGATCGACGACATGGTGGCCGCGGCGCTGAAGTGGGAGGGCGGTTACGTCTGGGCCTGCAAGAACTACGACGGTGACGTGCAGTCCGACACCGTCGCGCAGGGCTTCGGCTCACTCGGGCTGATGACGAGCGTCCTGATGACGCCCGACGGAAGGACGGTGGAGGCCGAGGCCGCGCACGGTACGGTGACCCGTCACTTCCGGATGCACCAACAGGGCAAGCCGACCTCGACCAACCCGATCGCCTCGATATTCGCCTGGACCCGGGCCCTTGCGGCACGGGGACGCATGGACGACACGCCCGAGGTGTCCCGCTTCGCCGAGACCCTCGAGCGAGTCTGCGTGGAGACGGTCGAGGCCGGGAAGATGACCAAAGACCTTGCGCTGCTCGTCGGCGGCGACCAGGAGTACCAGACGACGCAGGAGTTCCTCGCCTCGATCGACGAGGGCCTCCGGGCCGCGATGGCCTGAAGCCTCAAACCACAACCGCCAGGGGGAAACTCGTGAGCACTCCAGTCAAGATCACCGTTACGGGGGCCGCAGGACAGATCGGTTACGCGCTGCTGTTCCGGATCGCAAGCGGCGCGATGCTGGGGCCCGATACGCGGGTCGAGCTGAGCCTGCTGGAGATCCCAGACGCGATCAAAGCCGCCGAGGGCACCGCGATGGAGCTGGACGACTGCGCCTTCCCCCTGCTCAGCCGCGTCGATATCAGCGACGATCCGAAGCAGGCATTCGAGGGCTGCAACGTCGCGCTGCTGGTGGGGGCGCGCCCGCGCGGCCCGGGGATGGAGCGCTCCGACCTGCTCGAGGCGAACGGTGGGATATTCAAGCCGCAGGGCGAAGCGATCAACGCGGGGGCCGCCGAGGACATCAGGGTGCTGGTCGTCGGCAACCCGGCGAACACCAACTGCCTGATCGCGAGGTCGAATGCCCCCGACGTGCCCCGCGAGAGGTTCACGGCGATGACCCGACTCGACCACAACCGCGCGATCTCGCAGCTCGCCAACAAGCTCGGCAAGCCGGTCAGCGCGGTCACGAACATGACGATCTGGGGCAACCACTCGACCACCCAGTACCCCGACCTGTTCAACGCGAGGGTGAACGGTGAGAGCGCCTGGAGTGCGGTCGACGACGAGGCCTGGGTCGCCGACGAGTTCATCCCCCGGGTCGCGAAGCGGGGCGCCGAGGTGATCGAGGCGCGCGGTGCCTCCAGCGCCGCGTCGGCGGCCAATGCCGCGATCGACCACGTCCACGACTGGGTGCTGGGCACCCCCGAGGGGGACTGGGTCTCGATGTCCGTGCCCGCCGACGGCTCCTACGGCGTCGAGGAGGGGATCATCTCCAGCTACCCGTGCCGGTGTGCGAACGGGGAGTGGGAGATCGTCGAGGGGCTCGAGGTCCCGGATTTCTCGCGGCAGCGGATCGATGCGAGCGCGGCGGAGCTGCGCGAGGAGCGCGACGCGGTCAGCGGGCTCGGCCTGATCCAGTAGCCGAGCCCGCGACCGACCGGCCTATTTTTTGGCCGGGAAGTATTTACGGCCTTTCTTTTTGACCCTTTTCTGTTTCTCGAGATCGCCGAGCACCCTGTAGAGGTAGTTCGGTTTGATCCTCATTGTTTTGGCGATCTCGGAGGCGCTGATGCCGGGTTTGTCGTTGACCAGTTTCACCGCCTGGTCGGCACGTGTGCCGCTGCGCCGGCGACTTGGCGCTTTCGATTTTTTCGCCGCCCCTTTGGCTTTGGCTTTGCCTTTGCCTTTGCGGGGACGACCGGGGCCTCGACGGCGACGGCGACCGGTACGACCGGTGGCCCTTCCGCCCAGCTCGGAGAGAGCTCGCTCCAAGCGCTTGCGCTCTTCGTCGAGCTCGGAAAGTCGTCTCTTGACCAGGTCACGAGCCTCGTCGAGTACATGGGGGGTACTTGGCATTGGTTTCCTTTCGTCCCGCTGAGAATCAGCGTGGGGAGACATCGACTGGACACAGCCGGGTGGATACCCGCCAGTGTCGCACAGTTAGTGGTGTGTGTGAGACCTGTGTGGGTGCGAGAGTTCGGCCTGCCGCTCGGCGCTGATGCGGATCACGTTGCGCGCCAGCCCCAGCTTCTCCATCGCTCTGATGATCGCGCCCGAGGGGTCCAGCTCCCAGCGCCGCAGCCCGTGCACAGCCGAACGGGGAAAGGCATGGTGGTTGTGGTGCCATGACTCACCCAGTGAGGGCAGCGCCAGCCAAAACACATTCGTGGATTGGTCGTCGGTGGTGAAGCGCCTGCTGCCGAGGAAGTGACAGATCGAGTTGACGCTCCAGGTGACATGGTGGACGAGGAATATCCGCACGAGTCCGCCCCAGAGGAGCCCGGTCACGGCGCCGGCCGGCTCACCCGTGGCGAGGTAACCGGCCAGGGCCGGAATCGCCAGGCTCGCCGCGGCCAGCAATGCGAAGTGGCGGTTGATCAGACGCATGCCGTCGTCCTCGAAGAGGTCGGGTGCGTAGCGCCGCCAATCGGCTCTCCCCTGACTGGAGAGGAGCCAGCCGGTGTGGGCGTGCCAGAGCCCTGACAGCACACCGCCGACGCCACCTCCATGCCCGATGTGCGGACTGTGAGGGTCACCCTCTTCATCGGTGTGAGCGTGATGCTTGCGATGGTCGGCGACCCAGGAGATGACGGGTCCCTGCAGCGCCAGCGAGCCGAGCACGGCGAACAGGTACTCGATTCCCTTCGGGGCCTGAAAGGAGCGGTGGGTGAGCAGCCTGTGGAAGCCGACGGTGACGCCGACCGCCGTGAGCATGTACATGGCCGCGGCGATCGCGAGGTCGGACGGCCTGACCATCTGGTTCCAGAGCAACATCACGCCCGTGATCGTCGCCGCGAACGGCAGCACCACCGCCGCCAGGTTGATCCCCTTCTCGAGCCTCGTCATCTCGCCCATCGGCTCGAGGTTAGGCTACGTTGACCGCGCATTTTTTGCGTATCTCGGGGGTTTTTCGGCTAATTTCCATCACTTAGATGACAAAGACAGACGGATCTGAGCCCTGGCGCGCACTGCCTCCCCGGGTTGCCGACCTGATCGAGCCGGAGCTCGAGGCTGCGACCGGGGAGATCCTCGAGACGATCGCCGCCGAGGTCCCGGAGTACGCCCGGCCCCTGGAGGGGAGCTTCGGCCGCGGGATCCGGACCGGGGTGGCCGAGGCGCTGCGCCAGTTCGTCTCCCTGATCCGCGAGCCGGAGGCCGGCAGGGCGGGAGGCCGTGAGGTCTATGTCGGGCTGGGCCGCGGGGAGCTGCGCCAGGGGCGGACGCTCGACTCGCTGCAGGCGGCGTACCGGGTGGGGGCCCGGGTCGCGTGGCGGCGGCTTGCAAGGGCCGCGCGCGAAGGTGGCCTCGACGCCGAGGGCCTGAGCACGCTCGCCGAGGCGGTCTTCGCCTACATCGATGAGCTCTCGGCGGACTCCGTGGACGGGTACGCCGAGGCCCAGGCCGAGGTCGACGACCTGCGCCGACGCAGCCGTCGGCGAGTGGCCGCGCTCCTGACCGCCGAGGGACCGCTCGATCCGGCCGATATCCGGGCCGCCGCGGAGACCGCCGAGTGGCGCCTGCCGCGACGGGCGGCCGCGGTGGCCTGTCTGGAGGAGGACGCGGCGCGGCTGGGGCGGCGACTGCCCGCAGACGTCCTCGCGACGACGCTCGGCGACGCCGGCTGCGTCATCCTGCCCGACCCCGCGGGCCCGGGCCGGCGCGATGCCCTCGCTGCCGCCGCCGCCGAGATGGCCGGGCCGGTGATCCTCGGGCCGAGCGAGGACCGGGAGGCGCTTTCGGAGTCGTGGTCGCTCGCCCGCGCGCTGCTCCGCGCGGCACTGGCCGGCGCCGTTCCGGCTGCGGGGCTGCTGGTCGTCGAGGAGCGCCTCGGAGACCTGCTCCTCTTCGAGGCGGCCTCCATCGCCCGCCGCATGGCCGATCGCCGGCTCGCTCCGCTGGAGGGGCTCAGCGAGAGGTCGGAGGCGCGGATGCGCGCCACCGCGCTCGCCTTCGTGCGGAATCAGGGGAACGCCGTCGCAGTCGCCGAGGCCCTCGACATCCATCCCCAGACGGCCCGCTACCGGATCGCGCGGCTCCGCGAGCTGCTCGGGAAGGAGCTCGGGGACCCCGATGCGCGCTTCGAGATCGAGGCCGCGCTGCGGGCCGGGGCCTGGCTTCCCTAGATGGGCTAGCGGCGGCGGTTGCGGGGAAGGGTCCGGAAGACGACGTCCCAGAGCGGCGAGGAGACGCCGAAGCCGAAGCGATGGTCCTGGAAGTGGTGGCGCATGTGCTGTTCGCGGAGTCGCTTGCCGAGGTCCGACTTCGGCACGAAGTGGTGGACGTAGTAGTGGGTGTAGTCGTAGGCGAGATAGCCGCCGATGAAGCCTGCGAACAGCGGGTACGCGGCCGGGGTCCCGAACAGCAGCGTGAAGCCGAAGAGGAAGAGGGCCGCGAGCGGAATCGAGACGGCCGGCGGCATGACGAGCCGCAGCTTGTCGTTCGGGTGGTCGTGGTGGATCCCGTGGATGACGAAGTGCATGCGCCGCCCGAATGCGTTGTCGGGCTCCCAGTGGAAGATCAGGCGGTGCAGCCAGTACTCGGTCAGGGTCCAGATGCCGACGCCGCCGAGGCTGAGCAGCACGAGCTTCCCGGCGCCGAGGCCGCGGTCGGCTCCGAGCCACTCCATCGCGACGACCACCGGCACGAAGACCAGCGCCGGAATCACGGGGTGTACCCGGGAGAAGAAGTTGAGGAATTCGCTCTCGAAGAGCGGCGGCGACGCCGCGAGCTTCTCGGTGCGATCCGACGAGGTCATCCGCGCCCAATGGTAGCGACGCGGATCCGAACTCCCGCAAGACGCGGGGAAGTCGTGACGGGTCTGTTTCAAAGTCATTGCGCTTTGCGGAAACGGTGCTCGAGGAGGGCCCAGATCGGTGCAACCATGCGCCGATGCCGCGCAAGCCGAAGCCGCCCAGCTGCGAGGACTGCTATTTCCGCAGGAACCTTCTCTGCGCGCTCGAGCTGAACGAGCCCTGCACCACGTTCCGTGCCGACCAGCCGGCGGGCCTGGTGCCGCCGCGCCAGCCGGTCCTCCTGATGCGCCCGCCCCGCTGGGCGACCCACTCCTCGCCCGCCTGAGCGCCGGCCGCCGGCTCGCGCTGGCTATGTTTCCTGCATGCCGGAGCGTGACCTGTTTGCGAATTTCGCCCGGATGCGGCGCGAGATGGACCAGATGCTCGGCGGCTGGGGCCGCACCGCCTACGTCAGCCGCCGCAGCACGGGCTTCTCGCCCAACGTCGACGTCTACTACTGCGGCGACCCGCAGCGCGCGGTGGTCAAGGTCGACCTCGCCGGGGTCGAGCTGGAGGCGGTCGGGATCGAGGCCAGCGGCCGGCATCTGGCGATCGTCGGCGAGCGCCCGGTACAGGAGACCGAGGGCCGCGTCTATCAGCAGGTCGAGATCCCATCGGGGCCATTCCGGCGCGTCGTCGAGCTCCAGGTCGACGTCGATCCCGACCAGGCGAAGGCCACCTACGAGGACGGGGTCCTGCGCATCGAGCTGCCCCTCCGCGATCCCGCCGAGACGGCCCGGCGCGTGCCGATAGGACGGGAGTGATGGAGGGCACGCCCGCCCTCGAAGTCGTCGAATCGCCCCTCGACGTCGAGGACGCGATCCGCGTCGACGAGCCGCTGCCGGACGCCCTGCCGGTCCTGCCGCTGCGCGAGACCGTCACATTCCCAGAGACGCTGACCCCGCTCGCGGTCGGCCAGGAGCGCTCGATCAAACTCGTCGACGACGTCCTCGGCGCCAATCGGATGCTGGCGATGGTCGCCTCGCGGGATCCCGACAACGAGGAGCCCGGCCCCTCAGAGCTCTACGACGTCGGCGTGGTCGGCGTCGTCGCGCGCATGCTCAAAGTCCCGGACGGGACGATCCGGATCCTGGTTCAGGGAACGCAGCGGGTCCGGCTCGGCCCATATGTGGCCGAGCAGCCCTACCTGGTCGCGCGCATCGCCGAGCTGCCCGACGTGGTCGACGAGGGCCCGGAGCTGGAGGCCCTCGCGCGCAACGTCCAGAACACCTTCTCGCAGATCGTCGAGGAGATCCCGTACCTCCCCGAGGAGCTTCAGATGGCGGTCGCGAACATCGATGACCCCGCCGCCCTCGGCCATCTGATCGCCGGTGCGCTGCGGATATCCACCGAGGAAAAGCAGGAGCTGCTGGAGGAGGTCGACGTCGCCGCGCGCCTGCGGAAGCTCTCGCAGATCCTCGCCCGTGAGCTCGAGGTCGTCCAGCTCGGCACCCAGATCCAGTCCCAGGTTCAGTCGGAGATCGACAAGGGCCAGCGGGAGTTCTTCCTGCGGCAGCAGCTGAAAGCGATCCAGGACGAGCTCGGCGAGGGCGACGAGCAGCAGGCCGAGGTCAACGAGCTGCGCGAGCGGATCGAGGAGGCGGAGCTCCCCGAGCACGCGCAGAAGGCGGCCGATCGCGAGCTCTCGCGCCTCGAGAAACTGCCACCGGCCGCGGCCGAGCATGGGGTGATCCGCACCTACCTCGAGTGGCTGGTCGAGCTGCCCTGGGCGAAGGCGACGGAGGACAACCTCGACATCGGCCACGCTCGCGAGGTCCTCGATGCCGACCACTACGACCTCGAGAAAGTCAAGGACCGGATCCTCGAGTACCTCGCGGTGCGCAAGCTCAACCCGAAGTCGCCCGGACCGATCCTCTGCTTCGTCGGGCCGCCCGGAGTCGGCAAGACCAGCCTCGGCCGGTCGATCGCGCGCGCCCTCGGCCGCGAGTTCGAGCGGATCTCCGTCGGCGGAGTTCGCGACGAGGCCGAGATCCGGGGCCACCGGCGCACCTACATCGGCGCGATGCCGGGCACGATCGTGCGGGCGCTTCGCGACGCCGGCTCGCGGAATCCGGTCTTCATGATCGACGAGATAGACAAGATGGGCGCCGATTTCCGCGGCGATCCCGCCTCGGCCATGCTCGAGGTCCTCGACCCAGCCCAGAACGACTCCTTCAGGGACCACTACCTCGATCTCGAGTTCGATCTCTCCGACGTCCTCTTCATCGCGACCGCGAACATCCTGGACACCGTCCCGCCGCCGCTCCAGGACCGGATGGAGACGATCGAGCTGGCGGGCTATACGCTCGAGGAGAAGCGGCAGATAGCCCGGCGATATCTCGTTCCCCGCCAGATCGAGGCGAACGGGCTCAAGTCGTCGCAGATCGAGTTCGCCGACCCGGCGCTGACCGCGATCGTCGAGGAGTACACGCGCGAGGCCGGAGTCCGGGACCTGGAGCGCCAGATCGGCACGATCTGTCGCAAAGTGGCGCGAGAGGTCGCCGAGGGCAACTCGAGCGGCAAGGCCCACATCTCGGCAAAGCGCGCCCGCGAGCTGCTAGGCCGGCGCCGCTACTTCGCCGAGCAGCGCCGCCGCACCAAAATCCCCGGCGTCGCCACGGGCCTTGCCTGGACTCCCACCGGCGGCGACGTCCTCTTCATCGAGGCGACCGCGATGCCCGGCTCCGGCAACCTGACCATCACCGGCCAGCTCGGAGACGTGATGAAGGAGTCGGCCCAGGCCGCGCTCTCCTACGTGCGCGGGCACTGGCAGGAGCTCGCCTCCGAGCTCGACCCCGACTGGTTCTCCAAGCACGACATCCACATTCACGTGCCGGCGGGCGCGGTGCCGAAGGACGGGCCCTCGGCCGGCGTGGCGATGACCGTCGCCCTCGCATCGCTGATCTCGGAGCGTCCGGTCAGCAACGACGTCGCGATGACCGGCGAGGTGACGCTGACCGGACAGGTGCTGCCGATCGGCGGGCTGAAGGAGAAGTCGCTCGCCGCGCAGCGGGCGGGCATCAAGCGCGTCCTCGTCCCCGAGCGAAACGAGGGTGACGTCGCGGAGATCCCCGAGCACGAGCGCAGCGAGATCGAGTTCGTCTACGTGGACGAGGTCTCAAAGGCGATCGACGCGGCACTGGCCTGAACCGCATGGAGGCGGCCGGCGCGCTTGGGAAGAGCAGCCTCGCCGCCTATCTCGATGCGGCGAGGGAGGCGGTGCGCTCGCGCTCCCGCGCCTTCTGGATCGTCGCCGGCCTCACCGTCCTCGCCGCCGGCCTTCGCTTCGCGACCCTCGGCGTGCAGGCCTACCACCACGACGAGATCATCACCGCCAGCCGGGTATTGCGGAAGGACTTCTGGCACGTGATGGACGCTGTCGGGTGGAGCGAGTCGGCGCCGCCGCTCTACTACGCGGCCGCATGGCTCTGGACGCAGTTCGCGGGGACGGGGGAGTTCGGTCTGCGCTCGTTCTCGGCGCTCGTGGGCGTCGCCACCGTCCCCGTGGCCTACCTGCTGGGCGCGGAGCTGAACGGGAGGCGGGCCGGCATCCTCACCGCCGCCCTCGCCTCCTTCAACCCGATGCTGCTCTGGTACTCCCAGGAGGCGCGCGGGTACTCGCTGCTGGTCCTGCTCACGGCTCTTGCGGCGCTCTACTTCCTGCGCACCCTCGAGCGGGGTCGGCGGGGGGACTCGATCGCCTGGGGCGTCAGCTCCTCGCTGGCGCTCGCCACCCACTACTTCGCGATCTTCCCGGTCGCCCTCGAGGCCCTCTGGCTGGGGCGGCGCCGCCGCCAGGCACTGCGGCCCGGCGTCTGGCTCCCGCTTGGGACCGCGATCGCGCTTGCGCCGCTCGCCCTTCACCAGATGTCATTCGAGCACGCGGCCTGGATCGGCGACCGCAGCCTCGGCCACCGCGTCTGGGAGGCCGGCGTCACCTTCGCGGTCGGCGAGACCGGCGACGTCATCGCGCGCCCAGAGCGCCTCCTGCCGGCGCTCGCACCGCTGCTCGCGATGGTCGCCGCGCTGCTCCTTCTCGCCGCTCGCGGCGGTCGCCGCGAGCGGCGCGCCGGGGGCCGGATGCTGGCCCTCGCCGCCAGCACGATCCTCGCGCCGCTGCTGATCGCGGTTGCGGCACCTGGCAAGGACTTCTTCATCGCCCGCAACCTGATCCCGGCCCTGCTTCCGCTCCTCGCGGCGGTGGCAGTGGGGGCGACCCTGCGCGGGGAGCGCCGAACCGGAAACCTCATCGCAGCGGTGCTTGTCGCGTACTCGCTCGCCTTCAGCATCTGGGCGAGCGCGTCTCCCTCCCTGCAGCGGCCCGACTGGAGGGCCGTCGCCTCGCGACTCGGGGAACCCGAAGGGCCGCGGGCGATGGTCACCTGGACGCTCGGCGGAGCCTCGCTTCGCTACTACCTCTCGACCGGCTCCTTTCAGGTCGCGCCGTCGGACGGATACAGCTTCTTCGTGCACGAAATCGACTTCATCTCCGACGGGCCGGCGCCGCCCGTACGGCATCGCCTGCTGGGCCCGCGCTTCCGCCAGGTCGGCTACGCGAAGGCGGGCCGCTTCTACATTCGCAGCTATTCGCTCCCCCCCCACGAACTGGCGCATCTTCGCCTTCGCACGATTCGCAGCGCCGACACCAACTTCGGCAGCAATACCGTGCTTTTGGACGGGATCGGCGTAAGCTGACCCGGCCCGGCCCGGAGAAGTTATCCTGAGCGTTCCGACCGAACTTCAGCGAGGAGAAGGCATGGCCAAGACATCCAAGGCGACCCAGACCGCCGACCGCGCCGCAGACGTCTACTCGGCAGCGCGCGAGAACCCATACGTGCAGCGCCTGATCGAAGACGAAGAGCTTCGCGACAGCCTTCGGGACGCCTTCAATGCGGCCAAGGGCGCCTACTCGCGCGCGACCGGGAACGGCAAGGGCGCGGTGAAGGCCGTGACCAGCGACAGGAAGGTCCAGAAGGACCTTCGCGAGGCGGCGGAGAGCCTGCGCGAGGCGTCCGAGCACCTGCGGGCGAAGAAGAAGCGCCGCAAGGGGCGGCTCGGTCGCCTCATCCTGCTCGGCCTGATCGCCGGCGCGATCGCCCTCGTGCTGAGCGAGGATGCCCGCAAGACCGTCCTCGACGCCCTCTTCGGCGCCGAGGAGGAGTTCGAGTACACGAGCACGACCAGCATCAACGGCGGTTGAGCGGCAGGGCGCGCCGCCCGCCCGACGCGCCTCATAGGATCTGAGTGATGGAGGCAGCGACAAAAGAGCGCGAGCTGAGCGGCGAAAAGGCCCAGCGCATCGTCGATGCGATGCGCGAGAGCGTCGCCACACGCGGCGCCGCCGGATCGACCTTCGAGCACGTTGCCCGCGAGGCCGGCGTCAGCCGCGGCCTCCTGCACTACTACTTCGGCACCAAGGAGCGACTGCTGGTCGAGGTGGTCCGCCGCGACGCCGAGATCCGCGTCGCCCGTCTCGACGAGCCGCTGGGCCGCGCGGAGACGGTCGACGACGTGCTCGACGTGCTCGTCTCCAGCCTCACCGACCTGATCGAGAACGAACCCGCCTTCTTCCTGCTCCTCTACGAGCTGTTCAGCGCCGGCCGGCGCAATCCCGACATCCAGCATGAGGTGGGGCAGCTGTTCGACCGCACCCGCTCCCATGTCGCCGAGGTGCTCGAAGCGAAGGAGCGGGAGGGGGTGCTGAAGCTCCGCTACGACGCCGAGGCGATAGTCGCCTACCTGTTCGCGGTGGCCGACGGCTTCGCGCTTCAGGCGCTCTCGGACCCCGAGCGTGACATCAGCCCGGCGCTCGAGGCTGGCACCGCCTCGGCCCGGTACCTGCTCGTCGACGAGTAGCCGGTCGCCCCGCGAAGTGACCGTCCTCACAGACGGTCGGCCCTGGGTGGATCAACGTGCCTCTCAGCACGATGCGCGAGCTGATGAGCAGAATCGCCGGGTTCCTCGGACGCCGTCGACGCTGGGTGCTCGGGGCTTGGGTCATCGTGGTCGCCCTGGCCATACCCCTCGCCCGCCATCAGACGGACCACCTCACCGGAGGCGGCTTCGACGTGCCGGGCAGCCAGTCGAAGGCGGTCAGCGACGCACTGGAAAAGAACTTCGGAAACGACGCGAACGGGATCGCCGTCGTCCTGCGCGCCGGGGACGATGCCACGAGCCGGCAGCTCGACGCGGCGGTGCTGCGCGTGCGCCGCTCGGTCGCCGACCTCGACGGCGTTGCCCTCGCCCCGGGGGCCGCACGGCACGCGGCAGTGGAGCTGCGCCGCTCCGGCACCACGATGCTGCCGCTGAGGAGCGACCGCTCATCGGACGAGCTGATCGACTCGGCCACGAGCCTGCGCTCCGACCTTGACCCGGGCACCCCGGTGGACCGCGTCACCACCTACCTCGCCGGCCAGCCGACGATCTGGGCCGGCATGCAGGAGCTGTCGAAGGAGGACCTGGCGGAAGCCGAGGCGAGCGGCTTCCCGATCGTCGCCCTGATCCTGCTCGTCGTCTTCGGCTCGCTGGCCGCTGCCGCCCTGCCGCTGGCGCTCGGCTTCGTCAGCGTCATCGTCACCGGCGCGCTCATCTACTTCATCTCGCTCGAGATGACGACCTCGGTGTTCGTCACCAACATGGCCTCGATGATCGGGATCGGCGTCGCCGTCGACTACTCGCTCTTCATCCTCGCCCGGTACAGGGAGGAGCGCGCCGCCGGGCGCGGCGCGAACGAGGCCCGCGCCCGGGCCCTCGAGACCTCGGGCCTGGCGGTGACCTTCTCAGGGATGGCGGTGATCATCTCGCTCGCCGGTCTCTGGATGGTCGACAACCAGGCGCTCCGCTCGATGGCCCTGGGCGCGATGACCGTCGTCGCCGTCTCGATCCTCGCGGCGACCACGCTGCTCCCCGCCCTGATCGCGATGCTCGGCGACCGCCTCCTCCCCGGCGGCATCGTAAGACGGGGGCTCACTTGGCTGAGGCGGCCCTTCCAGGGTGGGCGCGCCACGCCCGGACGCGGAAGCGAGGGCCAGTCCATATCTGTTTCTTCTGGCCCGAGCGAGAGCAGAGGACATGGCGGAAATTTGTTCTGGGAGCGATGGACGAGGACGGTCATGGCGCATCCATGGGTTGCCGTGCTCTTCGTCTCCGGCGTCCTCCTCTTCCTCGCGGTCCCGGTCCTCTCGATGACGACCGGCACCGAGGCGCTCAACCAGTTCCCGAAGAGCAGCGACGTCCGGGTCGGCAACCAGCTCGCCTCGGCCCAGCTCGGCGGAGGCACCGACCCGGTCCAGATCGTCGCCGCGTTCGACGCGGGGACCACCGCGGCCGAGCGCCGCGCCGCCGTCGGGGCATTCCGAGCGCGGGTCGCCGCGACCGACGGGGTCAGCTCGGTGGAGCCGCCGAGCCTCTCCGGCAGCGAGGCTCTGATTCAAGCGACCCCCAGCGCGCCGAGCGAGTCGGACGGGGCGAGGGCGCTGGTCCACCGCTTGCGCGACTCGGTCGTGCCCGCCACCGCGCTGAGCTCGATCGCCGCCGTCAACGTCGGCGGGGAGACGGCCCGCAGCGACGACGTCAGGGCGCTGATCAGCGGATCGATGTGGAAGATCATCGTCTTCGTCCTCTCGCTCAGCTTCATCGTGCTGATGGTGATGCTGCGCTCGCTGCTGCTGCCGCTCAAGGCGGTGCTGATGAACCTGCTCTCGATCGGCGCCGCCTACGGCGTCCTCGTCGCCGTCTTCCAGTGGGGCTGGTTCGACGGCCTGCTCGGCTTCGAAAGCCAGGGGGCGCTCGACACGATCAACGTGCCGCTGATCTTCGCGGTCGTCTTCGGTCTCTCGATGGACTACGAGGTTTTCCTCATGTCCCGGATCCGCGAGCGCTACATGCGCCACGGCGACAACGAGCGCGCTGTCGCGGAGGGGCTCTCCTCGAGCGCGCGCACGATCTCCTCGGCGGCGCTGATCATGAGCGCGGTCTTCGGCGTCTTCGTCCTCACCGGGGTTCCGTCGATCAAGGAGCTCGGCCTGGGTTGCGCCGTCGCCATCGCCCTCGACGCGACCCTGGTCCGCCTGATCCTCGTACCGGCGGCGATGAAGCTGCTCGGCGACTGGAACTGGTGGATGCCCTCCTGGCTCGACCGGCTGCTGCCCGACCTCAGCTTCGACTCCCGCTCACCCGAGCCCGAGCTGACATAAGCTCCCGCCCATGAGCGAGGAGGTCGCCTTCGCGGGGGCGGCGAAGCAGGCCGAGATGGTGCGCGCCGGGGAGGTGTCGCCGACCGAGCTGGTCCGCCTCTACCTCGAGCGGATCTCCCGCATCGACCCGCAGCTCAACGCGTTTCGAGTCGTTCTCGCCGAGCGGGCCCTGCTCGAGGCGGAACAGGCCGAGGCGCGGCTCAAATCGGGCGAGGAGCGCCCCCTGCTTGGGGTGCCGATCGCGCTCAAGGACAATCACGACCTCGCCGGGGAGCTGACCTGCAACGGCACCGATGGCTTCCGGGATCCGGCGCCCGACGACGACGAGATGGTGCGGCGGGTGCGCGAGGCGGGCGCGATCGTGATCGGCAAGACCCACCTGCCCGAGCTTGCGATCTGCGGCTTCACCGAGTCGGCGACCTGGGGGGTGACCCGCAACCCGTGGGACGGGCAGCGGAGCCCAGGCGGCTCCAGCGGCGGCAGCGGATCGGCCGTGGCCGCAGGCCTGGCGGCCGTCGCGTCGGCTTCCGATGGCGCCGGCTCGATTCGGATCCCGGCCGCATCCTGCGGGGTCTTCGGCCTCAAGCCGCAGCGGGGCAGGATCTCGCTTGGCCCATCGTTCGTCGAACACTGGAACGGTCTCTCGGTGAGCGGCTGCGTCAGCCGGACGGTGATCGACACGGCGCTGTGGCTCGACGTGACCGCCGGCGGCTCGAAGGAGCCGGGCGCCCCGTCACCGCCGCAGCAGCCGTTCGCCGAGGCCGCGGCAACCCCGCCCGGCAGGTTGCGGATCGCCCACTCGACGGAGGCGCCCCGCGCCGCCCTCCCGCCGACCGTCTCCGAGGTCGCCAAAACCGCGGTCGCCGAGACGGCCGAGCTGCTGAGCTCGCTGGGCCACGATGTCGAGCGACGCGACCCCGACTGGGGAATGATCGGCAACAACATGGTGCCGCGCTACCTGCGGGGCGCGGCCGAAGACGTCGCCCGCACGCCCGAGCCCGGCGGGCTCGAACGGCGCACCCGCGGCTTCGGGCGCCTCGGCAGGCTGATCCCGGAGAGCGCCTTCGCCCGGGCCCGCAGGGGAGAGGCCGCCGACGCGGCGCGGGTCAACGCGATCTTCGACCACTGCGACGTGTTGATGACACCGGTGATGGGCGGCCCCGCCATTCCGGTCCGCCGCTGGGAGGGTCAGAGCGCCCTGCGAACCGTGCTGGGCATGAGCCGCTTCTATCCCTACTGCATCCCGTGGAACCACCTCGGCAACCCCGCGATGTCGGTCCCGGCCGGCTTCGCCGCCGACGGCATGCCGCTTGCGGTGCAGGTGATCGGCCGCCCCGGAGACGAGGCCACGCTCCTCTCCCTGGCCGCTCAGCTCGAGTCTGAGCGCCCCTGGGCCGACAGGCTGCCGCCCCTCTCCTGAGGCACATCCATCCGGTGCGGGCGAAGCTGGCATGAGCATCGGAGAGGCGGACCCCGCCGCCATCGTCGCCGAGTTGCACCGGCGCCAGGGGGCGATGTACGCGGGCGGGCCCGTGCACGAGGTGGCCGAGCTCTTGGCCGACGACATCGTCTGGCACGTTCCCGGCTCCAGCTCGATCGCCGGCCACCACCGCGGCGTCGACGCGGTGCTCGCCTACTTCGAGAAGCGCCGCTCGATCGCCGCGGGCACGATGCGGATGCGCCCCGGCGGTGCGATCTCCGCGGGCGACGCGTTCGCGCAGTTCGTCTCCGGCGAGGCGGTGCTGGGTGGAGCGCACGTCACCTGGCAGACGGTCGGGGTCTACCGCCTCGCGGCCGGCCGCGTCGCCGAGGTCTGGCTCGTGCCGCTGGACCTCGATCTGTTCGACCGGATCTGGAGCGCTGCGGCTGCCTGAGCGGCCGGCTTCCTAGTTGAAGACCTTGCGCATCCGCGCCAGCTCGCGCAGGCTGCCGCGGGGGCGGATCCGGCGTTTGAGCATCGCCTTCAGCGGGCTGCCCTCGGGCCCGGTCGTCGCCAGCCAATCGGCCCAGCTGGTCTCGAAGGTGACGGTCGGATTGGGCGCCTCGCCAGGCTCCGCCCGGGTCGATCCGTTGTCGATCACCAGGTGCCACGGGTCGGCGTCGCTGAAGCGCCACTGGTAGACGAGCGGCTGGCCGTTGGCCGCAGAGGGGTCCGCCGAGCGGGCGACGACGTCGAAGAAGAGACGCTGCAGCTCCGGCGAGGATTCCGGCTCGCGGCCGTTCGGCTCGCCGACGATCCCGGCCATCAGCAGCTTCACCTGTCGCTCCGCGACCTCCTCCTCGGGCATGGTCGGGTCGAAGGGGAAGACGCCCGGCGGCATCTCCTCGGTCGGGAAGCCGATCGTCCGCCAGCGCTGGCGGATCAGCTTCAGGCCGAAGGCGAAGATTTCCTCCATCGAGAAGCCGTAGCACTCGGTGTAGGAGCGGTCCCAGTTGGGCGGGCGGAAGACGGCGACCCCGTAGGGAAGCGTTTCGCGGAGCAGCTCGACCACCGCCGCCTTGCACTCCTCCGACTCGGCGAGGAGTTCGGCCAGCACCTTGACGCCGAAGCCGATGTGGCGCTGCTCGTCGCGGGAGACGTTGGCCATCCCCGAGCTGAAGCCGGGCATCGTCTCTTCGGAGGCGAAGAAGTCCTCGATGAAGTGCTGGCCCGGCTGCGCGAGGCTGCCCTCGACGATCAGGTGGTAGAGGGTGATCGCCTGCGCGTACTTGGGAAGCGAGCGGTCCTTGCGCAGTTCCTCGGCCATCACGTCGAGCCGGTCGAAGACGCCCCGGTAGCCCCAGTTGAGCTGCGGCAGGGTGGAGGAGAGGGTCGCCTGCAGGGACTCGCCGCCGACCCCGATCACCTCTTTGAAGAAGCGATGGAAGAAGACCGAGTGGCGGACCTCGTCGACCTGTTGGGTGGCGAGGAAGTAGGCCTGCTCCTCGGTCGGCGCCGCGGTGATGTAGGGGGCGAGGGTGTCGGCGACGCGGTCCCCGCCGTAGAAGAACATCGAGTAGATCCACATCGCAGAGCGGCGCTGGAGATCGCTGAGAGCGTCCCAGCCCTCGCGGTCGGCCGAGAAATCGATGTCGTAGGCGCTCCAGTTCCCCTGCTCCCAGCGCCGGTAGAGGTCCTCGTAGGTGACGTTCTCCATCAGGCTCTGCGCTGCGACGCTCATCTCTCTCCTTCTTGACAGGGCCGGTCGGGCCTCCGCGGCTGGGGTACCGGCAGGGTACCGCGTCCTGGCTACTCAGCCAGGATCGGGCTGAGTGACGTCGATCACACTTAACCCTTCGATGTATAGGCGCGCGGTCAGGCCTCGACCGAGGCGGGCTTCTCGATCTCGCGCTTGAGGATCTTCCCGGTCGGCCCCTTCGGCAGGTCGTCGAGGAACCAGACGACGCGCGGGTACTTGTAGGCGGCGATCCGCTCCTTGACGTGAGCGCTGACCTCATCCGGGGTCATCTCCTCGCCCTCGCAGAGGACGACGGCGGCGCCAATCTCCTCGCCCCACTCGTCGTGGGGGATGCCGACCACGGCGGCTTCGCGGATCTTCGGGTGCTCGTACAGGACCTCCTCTACCTCGCGCGGGTAGACGTTGTAGCCGCCGCGGATGATCAGGTCCTTCTTGCGATCGACGATGTAGAAGTAGCCGTCCTCGTCGGTGCGGGCCATGTCGCCGCTGTGAAACCAGCCGCCGCGCATCGCATCGGCGGTCGCCTCGGGGTTCTGCCAGTAGCCCTTCATGATGTTGTGGCCGCGGATCACGACCTCGCCGACCTCGCCCTGCTCGACCGGGTTATCGTCCTCGTCGACGATCTGCATCTCGACCCCCTCGATCGGGGTCCCGATCGAACCCGCCTTGCGCTCCCGGTCCGGGTGGTTGGAGCAGGCGACCGGTGAGGTCTCCGAGAGGCCGTAGCCCTCGAGCACCACGGCGCCGAACGCCTCCTCGAAGCCGCGCAGGACCTCGACCGGCATCGAGGCGCCGCCGGTGATGCAATTGCGAAGGGTCGAGGTGTCGAAGCTCTCGCGCTCGGGGTGATGTAGAAGCGCCCCGTACATCGTCGGCACGCCGTAGAAGTGGGTGACCCCGTCGCGCGCGATCGTCGCCAGCGCCTCCCCGGGGTCGAATTTCGGCACCAGTGTGAGGCAGGCGCCGACCCTGAGCGAGGCGTTCATCGCCACCGTCTGCCCGAACGAGTGAAAGAGCGGCAGCGCGCCGAGCACGACATCGCCGGTGCCGATCTCGCAGGTCGTCCGCGAGGAGACCTCCGCGTTGCGGGAGAGGTTCGCATGGGTCAGCTCGGCGCCCTTCGGCTTGCCGGTCGTGCCGGAGGTGTAGAGGATCACGGCGGTGTCGTCGTCGGCCGTCTCGGCGAGCTCGGGGGCGGGGTCGTGCTCTTCAAGCGCCCTGCCGAACTCGGCCGGCTCGACCTCGATCAGCTCCGCGCCGGCATCGTCGGCTCCCGCGCGGGCCTCCTCGGCGAAGCCGTGCCAGGCGAGGAGGAGACCGGCGCCCGAGTCCTCGAGGTAGAAGGCGATCTCGCGGCGCTTCAGGAGCACGTTCATCGGGACCACGACGCCACCGGCCCGTAGGACCCCGTAGTAGGAGATCGGGAACTCGAGCACGTTGGGAAGCATCACGCCGACGCGGTCGCCGCGCTTCAACCCCCTGGACTTCTTCAGCAGCGTTGCGAGGCGGGCGCTGCGCTCGTCGAGCTCGGCGTAGGTGAGCGCGCTCTCGCCGAGGCGGATCGCGGCCTGGTTGGGCACCCGGCCGGCGGTGTCGGTGAGTGTCGAGGCCAGATTCATGCCGGGCGAGCATAGCCGCTAGGGTCGGGCCCGATGGCGGATCTCGGGCCCCCCAGCTCCTACCTCACGCTCGCCAAGGGCGCCTCTGTCTACTCGAGCGATGGGGAGCGCCTCGGAGAGGTTGAGCACGTCCTCGCGGACCCCGAGATCGACGTCTTCGACGGCTTCGTGATCGACACCAGCATCCTTCCCGGCGGCCGGCGCTTCGTCGATGCCTCTCAGGTCGACGAGGTGTACGAGCGCGGCGTCGTCCTCAACCTGGACGCCGCGGCGGCAGAGCGGCTCCCGAAGCCGAGCGAGAACCCGGCCGCCCTCGAGGCAGGCCCCGACGACATGGGGCCCGAGGGCCTCGACGACAAGCTTCGCCGCGCCTGGGACCTGATCTCCGGCAAGGGCTAGGCGGCCCGCCCACACACGTTGTGGGCGCCTGAAGGGCAATCGCCGAGACCCAACCTCCCTCCTTCCCGCTGTTCCTTTCGCGTCCCCAGGGCGGATAAGGAACAGCTGCAGCGGGTGGCGGGCCGGTGATGGGTGCGGCGTCATCCGTGTGCGTGGTCCACCCGGTTCGCTGGGGGACCGGCCGCCGATCAGCCGCGTTCACGACGTTCGCGGGTAGATCGGGGCAGGCGCTTTCTCCCCACGCCCTCCCGTTAGTCGCCCGACCGCTCGGGTAGCGGAGGAACATGTCCACTGCGGAGACGCTGCTTGCGATCGAGAACGAGCTGGCCGCCGGCGACGGCGCCGCTTACCGGCGACACCTGCGCGACGACGCCGTGGTGATCGTCCCGGGCGAGGTGCTCGACCGCGACTCCACGACGGCTGCGATGGACGCCTCCCCCGGCTGGGACGAGTTCGCGCTCGAAGACGAGACGGTGGTCCCGCTCGGCGAGGACTCAGCCCTGCTCAGCTATCGCTTCAGCGGCAGGCGCGGCGACCTCGACTACGCGGCGATCCTCTCAAGCGCCTACGTGATGACGGACGAGGGCGAGTGGAAGCTGGCCTTCCACCAGCAGACGCCGATCGAGCGGGATTGAGCGCTCAGCCGAGCTTCGGGCTGCGCCATGGCTGCGCGAGGCGCGAGGCCAGCTCGTCCGCGAGGCCGGCAATCGGGACCCGGGCCTGCTCGAGCGAGTCGCGGTCACGCAGGGTGACCGTGTCGTCCTCCATGGTCTGGCCGTCGACGGTGACGCCCCAGGGGGTGCCGATCTCGTCCTGCCGCCGGTAGCGCTTGCCGATCGAGCCCCCCTCGTCGAACTCGGCCGGGATGCGAGACCGCAGCTGCTCGAAGACCTCACGCGCCTTCTCCGGCATCCCCTCCTTGGAGACCAGGGGGAGGACCGCGACCTTGACCGGGGCGAGGCGGGGGTGGAGGCGAAGCACGGTTCGCTTCCGTCCCTCCACCTCCTCGACGTCGTAGGAATCGACCAGGAATGCGAGCGCGGCGCGGTCGGCGCCCGCCGCCGGCTCGATCACGTAGGGGACGTAGCGCTCCTTCGTGCCCTGGTCGAAGTACTCGAGCTTCTCGCCGCTGAACTTGGCGTGCTGGGTGAGGTCGAAGTCGCCGCGGTTGGCGATCCCCTCCAGCTCAGACCAGCCGATCGGGAACAGGTACTCGATGTCGCTGGTGGCGGACGAGTAGTGCGAGAGCTCCTCGGGGCCGTGGGGGCGGACGCGGAGGAAGTCGGGGCGGATGCCGAGCTCGGTGTACCAGCGCTCTCGCTCCTCGATCCAGGTCCGGTGCCACTTCTCGGCATCGGCCGGCGGCACGAAGTACTCCATCTCCATCTGCTCGAACTCCCGCGTGCGGAAGATGAAGTTGCCCGGGGTGATCTCGTTGCGGAACGACTTGCCGATCTGGGCGATCCCGAAGGGCGGCTTCTTGCGGGCGAAGCCGAGCACGTTCTTGAAATTGATGAAAATCCCCTGAGCGGTCTCGGGCCGCAGGTAGACCTCCGAGCCCTCCCCGGCGACCGGGCCGATGTGGGTCTCGAACATCAGGTTGAACTGGCGCGGCTCGGAGAGCTCGCCACCGCATTCGGGGCAGCGCAGCTCCGCGTTCGGATCACCCCCCGCCCTTTCGACGTCCTCGCGCAGATGGTCCTCCCGCCAGCGCTTCTTGCACTTGCCGAGGCACTGGACCAGCGGGTCGGTGAAGCCCTCGAGGTGCCCCGACGCCTCCCAGACGCGGGGGTGCTGGAGGATCGCCGAGTCGAGCGCGACGATGTCGTCGCGCTTCTGCAGCATGGCGCGCCACCACTCGGCTTTGACGTTGTTCTTGAGGAGGACGCCGTAGTGGCCGTAGTCGTAGGTCGAGCCAAGCCCGCCGTAGATCTCCGAGGACGGGAAGACGAAGCCGCGCCGTTTGCAGAGCGCGACGATCTCCTCCATCGTCACCTCGGTCGCCTCCGTTCTCTCCTCGGCCGTCGCCACGGTGGAACCGTAGCGGCTGCGATAATCCCGCACCCCAATGCCAATCTACGAGTACAAATGCGCCAACGGCCACGTCTTCGACGTGATCCAGCGGATCACCGACGAGCCGCTCACCGAGTGCCAGGAGTGCGGCGCGCCGGCCGAGCGCGTCCTTCACCCGGTCGCGGTCCATTTCAAGGGGAGCGGCTTCTACAACACCGACTACGGCAAACGGAAGGGCGGCGCCGCCGGAGCGGACGGCGCGAAGGAGTCGGATGGGTCCAAGCAGTCGACCGAGTCCAAGGGCTCGAACGGGTCGGGGTCGGGCAATTCCTCCGACTCGAAGTCGGCCGACTCCAAGGCGACGAGCACCGCCGGCGACTGACTATTCGCCCAGCAGCTTCTTGACGGCGCGGCGGCGCTCGGAGTCGGGCACTTCGATGCTCCCTCCCGGTCCGGGCGGGCAGTCGGCGTTCGCCCCGCCGCAGAGCACGTCGGCCTTGCTGTCGCCGCCGATCGCCGCCGCCAGGATCAGCTGCGGCATCGTGAAGAAGCCCATGTCGCTGACGAAGGCCTTCGGCGCGTCCCAGCCGATGATCGGCCCCTTGATGAAGTTGTAGGGGATGCGGAGCGGGTCGGTGAGGCGATCCTTGATGCCGCTGATGACCGCCTGCTGGGCCTTCTCCCGCTGGATGTCTTCGTAGCCGAGCGAGTAGGCGCTGGGGCCCGGGCCGGGGCAGGGGCTCGGCTCACGGATCCGCGAGTAGATCAGCGCCTTTTCGCCGTCGAGGGTGTTCTCGCCCTTCCCGAGCCGCAGGGTGAATCCTCCCTGGCCGCCGCCGGCGCCGCCGGAGATGTCGGCGCAGATCTTGTGCGGGACATCCACCTTGACGCCCCCGACCGCGTCGATCAAGTCTTCGAAGCCGGTGAAGTCGACGATCGCCACGTGGTCGATTTCGACTTCGAGGAAGTTTTCGATCGCTTCGATCTGCGCCTTCGCCCCGCCGTACGCGAAGGCGCCATTGATCTTCTGCGGGCCATGCCCGGGTATTTCGGCGTAGCTGTCGCGCGGGATCGAGAGTTTCCGGAAGGCGCCGCCGCCGGCGCGGATCAGCATCAGCGTGTCGGCCCTGAACTGGCCGACCGAGCAGCCGTCGTGCGGGGCGTCGCCGTGAGCCTGCTGGTCGAAGCACTTCTGGGAGGGCGCCGCGCCCGGCTCCTTGGTGTCAGGGGGGCGGGCGTCGGTGCCGAGGACGAGGATCGTCTGCGCCGAGGGCAGGAGGAACGGGTTGCCGTGTAGCGCCGACTTGGCTTCTCCGGAAAGCTTGAACGACTGAAGCTGGGCCGAGACCGCGAAGGCCAGGAAGCTGAGGAGGATCCAGCCAAGGGCCGCGAGGCCGACCCATTTGAGGAGCCGGCGGACCCACGGGCGCGGCGGGCGCGGTCCCCGCTTGACCCGTTCCCGGCCGGGAAGCCCCGGCAGTCTGGGGCGCCCGGGCGCGCGCTCTCTGAGCCCGGAGAGGTCTGGCTTTCGGAGTCGCGAAATCAGGCCCCGCCGGGACCTGTAGACCTTGTAGTCGGGCGGCCCGGAGGGCTGCTGCTCACCGTCGTTTGCCATGAAAGACTTGGGGAGTCTCTCCGAAAATCCTCAAGCGCGCCTGACGGCGGCGGACACTGCGCGGTGCGGCGTCCTCGGTCGACCTAATAGCGCTGCGATTAGGTCTCCCTACGTCCTTTCCCAGCTTGGTCCGGCGGCGCGTCAGACGCACATGCCGATTTTCAGAAAGACTCTAGAAATCATGCCGATGGACACGGTCGCGCGTAAGCCAGGATGAATTCGAGCAAAGCCATAGGCGTCGATCTGGGTGGGACGAAGATGCTCGTCGGGGTGCTCGAGGACGGCCACCAGGTCGCCTGGGAGAGCCGAGAGAAATCGACCGGCCAGGACGAGGACGCACTCGTGGACCTGCTCGTGCGCGAGGTCTCAGAGGCGGTCGAGGCGTGTCCGGGCGTGGGCACGCTGGGCCTGGGGATCCCGGCGACGATCGAGCACGACAGGGGGATAGCGGTCTCCGCCGTCAACCTGCCGATCGAGAACCTGCCGATCCGCGACCTTGCGATGGAGCGGACGGGGCTTCCGACCTACGTCGACAACGACGCCAACGTGGCCGCGCTGGCGGAGCATCTGTACGGGGCCGCCCGGGGCGCGGAAGACGTCGTCATGCTGACGATCGGAACCGGAATCGGCGGCGGCCTGGTTCTCGGCGGCGAGCTCTACCGGGGCTCGACCGGGGCCGGCGCGGAGCTGGGCCACGTCGTGATCGAGACGGACGGGCCGCGCTGCCAGGGCAACTGCCCGGGCCGAGGCTGCGTCGAGACCCTTGCGTCGGGTACCGCGCTCGGCCGCGAGGGGCGGGAGGCGGCGGAGCGCAATCCCGACTCGACGCTCGGCAGGATGGCTGCCGACGGCGTGCAGATCGACGGGAAGGCGGTCACAGAGGCGGCGCTCGGTGGCGACCGGGTCGCCGTCGACGTCTTCGAGAAGATCGGCTCGAGGCTCGGCGTCGCCCTGACCAGCTTCGCCAACATCTTCCAGCCCGAGGTGATCGTGATCGGCGGCGGCGTGATCGCCGCGGGCGACCTGCTGCTCGAGCCGGCACGCCGGGTCGTGCAGGAGCGGGCTCTGCGGCCGATGAACGCCACTCCGATCGTCGCCGCCGAGCTCGGCCAGGACGCGGGGATGATCGGCGCCGCAGCGATGGCCCGCATCGAACTGGAGAGGGCTCGGAAGTAGATGCCGGGGTCGCTGATCGTCTGCCCGACCCCGATCGGAAACCTCGACGACATCACGATCCGGGTGCGCGACGCGCTCGTCTCCGCCGACTACCTCGCCTGCGAGGACACGCGCCGAACCGGCACCCTGCTCGACAGGCTGGGGATCCGGCCGGCTCCGCCCCTGGTGTCGGTGCACGAGGGCAACGAAGCGGCGCGCGCCCTCGAGCTGGCCCAGCGGATCGAGCGCGGCGACAGCGTGGCCCTCGTCTCCGACGCAGGCATGCCCGCGGTCTCGGATCCTGGTTTCCGGCTGATCCGCCGCTGCATCGAACGCAACCTCGAGGTCACCGTGCTCCCGGGGGCATCCGTGGTGCCCGTGGCTCTGGTCGTCTCGGGGCTGCCCACCGACCGCTTCCTCTTCGAGGGATTTCTGCCGAAGCGCGCCGGCGAGCTGGAGCGCGTGCTGCGCTCCGCCGAGACGGTCGTCGCCTTCGAGTCTCCCCGGCGCATCGGCGACTCGCTCGCGGCCCTCGCTGCGATCGCCCCCGACCGGCCCGCCGCGGTCTGCCGGGAGCTGACCAAGATGCACGAGGAGGTCTCCCGTGGCACCCTCGGCGAACTCGCCCGCCGCTACCGCGGCGAGGTGAAGGGCGAGATCGTGCTCGTGATCGGCGCCGCCTCCTCCGAGGACCACGACAAGGACGTCGGATTCGCGGTCGACGCACTCCGCCACCTGGTCCAGTCCGGCGCCCGCCCGCGCGCCGCCGCCAGCGTCGTCGCAGCGCTGACCGGCACCCGCGCCAACGACCTATACCGCGCGCTGACCGGCCGGGAGCCGCGCAGATAGCGGTCGGTTAGCCTGGCTGGCCCTTGAGCTTCTACGTCACGACCCCCATCTACTACGTCAACGCCGAGCCCCACCTCGGCCATGCCTACTCGACGATGGCCGCCGACGTGCTGGCGCGCCACATGCGCCAGCGGGGAGAGGAGGTCTTCTTCCTGACCGGCACCGACGAGCACGGCGAGCCGATCGAGACGGCGGCCGAACGAGAGGGGATATCGCCGCAGGAGCTGGCCGACCGCAATGCCGCGAAGTTCCGCGAGCTGATGCCGATCATCGATGCCACGAACGACTTCTTCATCCGCACCTCGGACCCCCGCCACGCGGAGAAGGTGGCGGAGATCATGCAGCGCGTCTACGACAACGGCTGGGTCTCGAAGGGCGTCTACGAAGGCTGGTACTGCCCCCGTTGCGCCGACTTCAAAACGGAGCGGGAGCTCGGGCCCGGCCAGACCTGCCCGATCCACGAAATCGTCCTCGAGCGCGAGCGCGAGGAGAACTGGTTCTTTCGGCTCTCGGCCTTCCAGGCGCAGCTCGAAGGCCTCTACGAGGAACGCCCGGATTTCGTCGTCCCGGAGTTCCGCCGCAACGAGGCGGTCTCCTTCATCAGGCAGGGGCTGGAGGATGTCTCGCTCTCGCGGCCGAAACTCAAATGGGGCATGCGACTCCCGTGGGACCCCGAGCAGCGGATGTACGTGTGGTTCGACGCGCTTCTCAACTACGTCACAGCCCTCACCTTCGCCGATGACGGAGCGGACCTGACCGATCGCTTCTGGCCCGCCAACCTGCACGTGATGGCGAAGGACATCCTCAAGTTCCACGCCGTCATCTGGCCCGCGCTGCTCTGGGCCGCCGACCTCGAGCCGCCCCGCCGGATGGCGATCCACGGCTTCCTGCTGATGGGCGAGAAAAAGATGTCGAAGTCCCTCGGCAACGTGCTCGACCCGTTCGAGGTGATCGACCGCTTCGGCGCCGACGCGCTGCGCTTCTACTGCTTCCGCGAGGTCAGCTTCGGCCAGGACGGATCGATCTCGACCGCCGGCTTCGAGGCCCGCTACGAGACAGAGCTGGCGAACGACTACGGCAACCTGGCCAGCCGCGTGCTGGCGATGGTGGAGCGCTACCGCGACGGGGTCATTCCCGAGGCGGCGGTGGACGCGGTGCTCGGCGAGGATTTCGAAGGGGCGCTGGAGCGTTTCTGCGAGCTGCTCGACAGGGCGGAGCTGACCCAGGCGCTCGAGGAGGCATGGCGCCTGGTTCGCCGCCTCAACCGCTATGTCGAGGAGACCCGGCCGTGGGAGCTGGCGAAGGACGAGGCCGATCCCGAGCGGCTCGACGAGGTCCTCTACAACCTCGCCGAGGGACTGCGGGTGACGACGCTGATGCTGGTGCCGTACCTGCCGCAGGCCGCCGACCGGCTGCTCAGCACGCTTGGCGAAGAAGCCCGCAGCCTCGCCGAGCTGGGGTCGCGTCCGGGGGGCCAGCGGACCGAGCGCCTCGGGCCCCTGTTCCCGAAGATCGAGGCTGAGGTCTAGGCGAGGGCCTCCAGCCCCAGCTGCTCGGGCCGCTTATAGCCGCAGAGCGCCATCGTCAGGTCGAACTCGCCGAGCACGGCTCTGACCACCGCCTCCACCCCGGCCTGACCGGCGAGCGCGAGGCCCCAGAGGTAGGGGCGGCCGAGGAGCACCGCGTCGGCGCCCAGCGCGAGCGCCTTCAGCACGTCTGCGCCTCCCCTGATGCCGCTGTCGAAGAGGATCGCCGTCTCGCCTCCGACCGCCGCGGCGATCGGCGCCAGGGCGTCGAGTGAGCCGATCGCGCCGCCCACCTGCCGGCCGCCGTGGTTGGAGACGACGATCCCGTCGAGGCCGCGCCGGACGGCCTCGCGCGCGTCGTCAGGGTGCTGGATGCCCTTGAGGAGGATCGGCAACGAGGTGATCTCGCGCAGCGTTCCGAGGTCATCCCAGGTCAGCGACGGCTCCGAGATCACACTCAGGTAGCGGGCGGTTGCGGCCCCGAGGTCCTCCTCGGGCGTCCGCTCCAGGCCTTCGCGAAAGACCGGGTCCTGGAGGTAGTTGGCGTTGCCCATCCCTTCCAGGAAGGGCAGCCTGGCCTGCTGAAGGTCACGGGGCTTCCAGCCGGGCAGAAAGGCATCGACGGTGAGGACGATCGCTTCGTAGCCGGCCGCCTCGGCGCGACCGACGAGGCTCTCGAGCAGGCGGCGATCGTTCGGCCAGTAGAGCTGGAACCAGCGAGTCGCATCGGGGCCTCCCGCCTCGGCGATCTGCTCCAGCGTGAAGTGGGACGCGGTGCTGGCGACGATCGGCACCCCGACGGCCGCCGCAGCTCGCGCCGTCGCCAACTCTCCGTCCTCGTGGACGATCTTCTGCACGCCGATCGGCGCCAGCAGCAGGGGCGCCGGCATCGCGGTGCCGAGGACCGTCGTCGAAAGGTCGCGCTCGCCGACGTCGCGCAGCATGCGGGGCACGATGCGGCGGCGGCGGAAGGCCTCGCGGTTGGCGGTCATGGTGCCCTCGCCCCCGGCGCCCGCGAAGACGTAGTTGGCGGCCCAGTCCTCCATCGCCTCCTCGGCGCGGCGCTCGAGCTCCTCGATCGAAACCGGAACCGGCGAGGCCTCCCCGCTCAGCCCGCGCGCGTAGATCTCCTGGTAATAGGAGGCAAAGTCGGTCATGCGGCGCGAAGGCTATTCGAGCCTAGACTCCCCGACGTGATCGACTCGCACACCCACCTCTTCCTCTGCGAGCGCCCGGAGGAGGACCTCGTCGCAGACGCTGCCTCCGCGGGCGTGAGGCGGATGCTCAACGTCGGCCTCGACGACGAGACGAACGCACGCGCGATCGCCGCCGCCGAGCGCCATCCCGAGGTCTTCGCGACGGTCGGCCGGCACCCGACCTCGGCCGCGGGCTTTGACGACGGGGACGCCGAGGCGATCGCCGACCTGGCCGGGCACGAGATGGTGCGGGCGATAGGGGAGACCGGGATCGACTATTACCGGGACACCGCGGGTCCCGCCGACCAGCGCCGTGCCCTCGTCGCGCAGGCCGAGATCGCCCGCGAGCGCTCGCTCCCGATCGTCATCCATGCCCGCGACCCGGACGGCGAGACGGCCGCGACCGACGACGTCTTCGAGATTCTCGACGCGGAGGCGGGCGGGTGTCCGGTGATCCTCCACTGCTTTCTGGCACCGTGGCGGCTCGAGGACGCGATCGACCGCGGCTGGCACTGCTCGTTCTCGGGGATCGTCACCTACGCGGCCTCCGACGATCTGCGCGAGGCGGCGGCGAGGCTGCCCGACGAGCTGCTGCTGGTCGAGACGGATGCGCCGTACCTGACGCCGAAGGCCGTTGGGAGCGGTGCGAACGAGCCTGCGCACGTCGTGGCGACGGCCGAGGTCGTCGCCGAGGTCCGCGGGGTGGCCTACGAGGAGCTCGAGCGGGTGGTCGAGGCCAACGCGCGCGACCTCTTCGGCTGGTAGTAGCGATGGTCAGGCTGGGCCAGAACTTCCTCGCAGACCCCAACCTGCTCGACGCGATCGTCCGCGACGCCGAGCTCGTGGAGACCGAGGTGGTGCTCGAGGTCGGCCCCGGGGAGGGGGTGCTGACGGAGCGCCTTGCAGCGACCGTCTCGCACGTTCACGCGATCGAGCTCGATAGGAGCCTCGAGCCGGTGCTAACCGGGATCGCGGCGGAGGCCAACGTCGAGCTCCACTGGGCCGACGCGATCAAGGTCGACCTCGGCGCCCTCGAGCCGGCACCGACCGCGGTCGTCGCCAACCTTCCCTACTCGATCGCGACGCCGCTGATCCTGCAATCGATCGAGCAGCTGCCGTCGGTGGAGCGATGGACGGTGATGGTTCAGCGCGAGATCGCCGACCGGCTCCGCTCCGCCCCGGGCGGCCGCGCCTACGGCGCGCCGAGCGTGCTCGCTCAGTTCGCCTGCGAGGTGAGCCTGCTGCGCACCGTCGACCCGGCGGTGTTCCGGCCGCGGCCGCGGGTCGAGTCGGCCATTCTGCGACTGCGGCGCACCGGCCCGGCCGCCGACGCCGAGACCCGGACGCTCGTGCGGGCCGCCTTCGCGCACCGGCGCAAGTCGCTCGCCCGCTCGCTCGAGCTGAGCAGGCCCGGAACGCTGGAGCTTTCCCAGGCCGCGCTGGCCGAGCTGGGACTGCCCGTGGATGCCCGCGCCGAGGCGCTCGCGCCGGAGGAGTTCGCCGCCCTGGCGGCGAAGCTCTCCCCGGGCGGCTGATCGAATCGATGCGGATCCAAGCGCCGGCGAAGATCAATCTCTGCCTCTTCCTGGGGCCGCCTCGCCGGGACGGCCGCCACTCGCTCTGCTCGCTGTTCGAGCCGCTCGCCCTTGCGGACCGGATCGAGGTGGCCGAGTCCGACCGAGACCGGGTGATCTGTCCGGGAGTGGTCGGTGAGAACCTTGCAGCGCGGGCGCTCGCCGCGCTGCGGGAGCGCGGATGGAAGCGGCCGCCGCTGCGGGTCGAGATCGCAAAGCGGATCCCGGTCGGGGCCGGGCTGGGCGGCGGCAGCGCCGACGCGGCGGCTGTCCTGCGCCTCGCCGCGGGCGAGGTGCCCGACATCGCGGAAATCGCCGCCGAGCTGGGAGCGGACGTGCCGTCGCAGCTGGTCCCGGCGCTCGCCCTGGTGAGCGGGGCCGGGGAGATCGTCGAGCGCCTGCCCGCACCCACATCGCATGCCGTCGTTCTGCTGCCGGGCGGCGGTGGGCTCTCCACCCGTGACGTTTTCGCAGAGGCGGATCGCCTCGGTCTCGGTCGCCCGCGGGCCGAGCTCGACGCGATCGCCGCCCGGCTGCGGCAGGTGGCCGGCGAAGGCGCCTCGCCGCTCGACTACGCCACGGAGCTGGTCAACGACCTCGAGCCGGCCGCCCGCTCGCTGCGGCCGGATGTCGGCGAGGCGATGGACGCGCTCCGCCGGGCCGGCGCGCCCTTCGTCTTCCTCACCGGCTCGGGTCCGACCGTTTGCGGCCTCTTCGCCGACGAGGGGGCTGCTGCGGCCACCGCCGCGCAGCTCGGGCGCGATGACGCGATCGTCTGCGAAGCTGGCCGCGCTCCCGATGGAACTTAGAGTCCCCGAGGACCGCCGCCGTCGCCGCCTGCTGATCGCGGCCGTGGTCGTCGCGATCGCCGCCGGCTACTACCTGCTCAGCCGCGTCATACCCCACGACGAACTCCAGCAGCTGCTGGAAGACGTCTCCGAAACGCTGGGTGCCTGGACCTATCTGCTGGTCGGCGTCTTCGCCTTTGCCGAGACCGGCGCCTTCGTCGGCCTCGTGGTCCCCGGCGAGACGGTGATGCTGCTGGGAGGGGCGGTCGCCGGCCAGGGCGTGATCGACCTCTATGTGCTGATCGCGATCGCCTGGTTCTCCGCCTGGCTCGGCGACACGACCAGCTTCTTCCTGGGCCGCCGTCTCGGCCGCGACTTCGTGATTCGCCACGGCCCGCGCTTCGGGATCAGCCACGAGCGCTTCGAAAAAGTCGAGGACTACTTCGGGCGGCACGGCGGCAAGACGATCTTCATCGGGCGCTTCATCAGCCTCGTGCGCGCCTTCGCGCCCTTCATCGCGGGCAGCTCCGGGATGCGCTACAGGGCCTTCGTCCCCTACAGCATTCTCGGCACCGGGCTGTGGGCGAGCGCCCACATCCTGATCGGTTACTTCTTCTCGCGCAGCATCGACAGCGCCGCAAAGTACGCGGGCCGCGGGGCCTTTCTGCTCGGCACGTTCATCGTCGTGGTGGTCGGCATCGTGGTGCTGGTCCGCCGCTTCCGGCTCGAGCGGAACCGCCGCGAGGCGGTCCGCTGGATGGAGGAGCACGCGCTGACCCGCTGGATGGTCCTGCTGGGGAGGCGCTTCCGGCCGGAGCTGCAGTTCCTCTGGGAGAGGGTCACGCCCGGAGGCACCTTCGGCCTCGAGTTCACCTCGCTGATGGCGACCCTCGCCGTCGCGAGCTTCGTGGTGGTCGCCTATACGGTCATCGTCGGCGGCGATCCCGGCCCGACGCCCGGGGACGAAACCGCGATGGAAATCGCCGAAAGCCTGCGGACCGGCTGGCTGGTCGACGTCGCGAAGGCGGTCACCCAGCTCGGCTCGGCGGCGGTCGTCCTCGCTCTCTCGACGCTGGCGGCGGTCCTGCTCGCGGCGCGGCGGCGCTGGCCGGAGCTGTGCGTGCTGGTCGCCGGGCTTGCGTTGACCTTCGCGGGGGTCCACATCCTCAAGGAGGCCGTTGACCGTCCCCGCCCAGGGCCGGGCCTGGTCGACGTCTCGGGCTCGTCGTTTCCGAGCGCGCACGCCGCCTACGCGACGTTTTACCTATGGCTCGCGGTGACGATGGTGATGCGCATCCGCCCCGGGATGGCGCGGGGGGCGTTGGTGGTAACGGCCGGCATCGCGCTCACCGCATTGATCGGCCTCTCCCGCGTCTATTTGGAGGTGCACTACATGAGCGACGTCAGCGCGGGCTGGGCGCTGGGCGCCGGCGCCTTCTCCCTGTGCGCGGCGATCTCCCTGATCATCACCACGGTGCGCCAGAATGACGGAGTTGCTCCCGCTCGCGCTGCAGAAGATCGAGAATGAGTACATCCTGTTCGGCGCTGCCGCGCTGATCAGCCTGATCGCCTTCGTCGGGCTGATCCTGGTGCCGGCCGTCGGTGCCTACGGGCGGCTCTGGGAGAAGGCGGTGGCGGGGGCGCTGTCTCTGATCGTCCTGCTTGCCCTGGTTCTGATCGGCTTCGTTGCAGGGCTTGCGATCGTCTACTACTACAACGACCTCGCGCGCCTGTTCGGCTGAAGTCCGCGCGGAGCGGGGATAATGCGCTCATGGGCGCCAGCGCAAAGGGGCAGAAAAGCCCTGCAAAAGAGGCTGATCCGGGCACGCTCGACGCGCTTTCGGACGCGGTCGAGTCGGGTGCGGGCCTGCCGGCCGTGGCCCGTGCCGCGGCACGCGTCCTCGAGGCCAGCGTGGCCCTGATCGATCGCTCCGGGGCGGTGCTCGCCGTCGCCGGAGCCTCGCCCGACCAGGAGCGGAAGCTGCTCGAGGGAGGCGAGCAGATCTCGACGGTCGCCCTGCGAGTCGCCGACGCGCCGGTGGGCGAGCTGCGCTACCGGTCGAAGGGCGACCCCGGCCCGGCGATCACCCGGATGGTGGCGACGCTGCTGGCGCTGGAGCTGGAGCGGTCCCGCTCGCCGGAGTGGGAGAGCGAGGAGGTGGCGGGAGCTTTCGTGTCGGCCGTCCTGGCCCGTGAGGTGACCGACCGCGGCGACATCGTGGCCCGCGCCGCCGAGGTCGGGTCCGAGCTGGAGAACGGAGCCGGGGTGGTGATCGTCCGGGCAGCGCCGCGCACCACCCAGACGGGCAAATGGCGCGAGCGGGTGCTGACCCTGGCGACGCGGACGCTGCGCTCGCTGGCGCCCGGAGCGCTCGCCAGCGCGGATGGGGGCGAGGCCGCCGCCGAGATCGCGGTGATCGTCCCGGCCGGGGACGACGAGCGCCTCTCCAGGGCCGCCGCCGCGCTCTCCCGCGAGCTCGAGGGGGAGCTGCCGGGGTTCCATTTGACGATCGGCTGCAGCCGCCGCGCCGCCGACCCCGTCGACCTTTACCGGGCCGGCAACGAGGCGAGGTTGGCGGTCAACGTCGGCGAGGCCGAGGGCCGCGCGCTGCTCTCCTTCGAGGACACCGGTGCGTACCGCCTGCTGCTGCCGGCGATGAGCGATGACCCGGGCGAGCTGGAGAGCTTCTACGCCGAGACCGTCGAGCCGCTCTCCGCCTACGACGAGCAGTACGAGACGGAGCTGGTCGCGACGGTAGAGGCCTACCTCGACAACGACGGCAACGTGGCCGCCACCGCCAAACAGCTCTTCACCCACCGCCACACCGTTCGCTACCGCCTCGAGCGGGTCCGGGAGCTGTGCGGTCACGACGTCTCGGCGACCGAGGGCCGCGAGAAGCTGAGCCTCGGCCTGAAAGCGATGCGCGTGCTCGGCATCGCCTCCCCCCGCGGCCCGGCGCTCGAACGCGGCGCCGAGGGTGGCAAGGTGCCGCGTAGCACTGAGGAGTGACGTTAGTCTCAGTTTTGTTTGGGGAGTGGTGTAGCCGGTAGCACTCGTCACTTTGGATGACGCAGCCCCGGTTCGAGCCCGGGCTCCCCAGTATTTGCCGAGTGCCGCGTTAGGAATTCGAAAGGCGCTCCGTCCGCGTCTGGTGCGAACATATGTTCGATGGCTGGCAGGGGGCCAAGTTACGACGAGGAGGAAGCCAGAGAGGCGATCAGCGCCTCAACATCATGGGCAGAGAGCCTTCGACGCCTCAACTTGTGCCCATCCGGCGGTGCCTGGCGCGTGCTCCGAAAATATGCGGCGCTGTGGGATATTTCGACCGAGCACTTCGATTCTGAAGAGCAGCGCATCGAGAACCTTCGCAGGAGACAGGTGCCACTCGGGGAGGTCCTTGTGGAGAACTCGAGCTACTCGCGCGGGCATCTCAAGCGCCGACTGTTCGCCGAGGGTCTCAAGAGGCCGAGCTGCGAGCTCTGCGGGCAGGGCGAGATTTGGCGGGGGCGGCCGATGTCCCTAATCCTCGATCACATCAACGGTGTCAGGAATGACCATCGTCTTGAGAACCTGAGGATTGCCTGTCCGAACTGCGCGGCAACGCTGGACACACATTGTGGAAGGAAGAATCGTCGAACAAGAACCGAGCGCAATTGCTTGCGTTGCGAAGAGGCCTTCGTGCCCGGTTACGCTCAGCAGAAGTACTGCTCCCGAGCATGCGGAGTGCGGTGGGATCGGGCACTCGTCCGCGGCAAGCCCGTTCCAAACATCCGCAAGGTCGAGCGTCCGTCCTACGAGCGACTACTCGCGGAGATCGATGCGACCAGCTACCTCGCCGTGGGGCGAAAGTACGGCGTCTCCGACAACGCCGTGCGCAAGTGGGTCCGCTTCTATGAGAGACAGATGGAGCGTGAAGAAGAGGAAGCGGAAGGCCCTGCTGAGGCAGCCGCCTGATTCGTGTCCGAGGGGGTTCCTAGGGTCGGCGGCATGGAGCTGAGCGGCGCCACGATGGATCCTGAGGTTCGCAAGGGGCTCGCCCGCAGCTGGAAGGCCCTGATGGTCGTCGGGATCGTCGCGCTCCTGATCGGCTGCATCGCGATCGTCGTTCCCGCGGTCGCCTCGGTCGGAACGGCGATCTTCATCGGATGGCTATTGATGATCGTCGGTGCCTTCCTTGTCGCCGGGGCCTTCTCCGCGCATTCGATCGGGACCGTGATCCTGCGACTCCTCTGGGCGTTCGTGACGATCCTCGTCGGATTCTGGCTCGTGATCGAGCCGCACAGCGGCACCCTCACCCTGACCTTCGTCCTCGGCATCTACTTCCTCTTCATGGGCGTCACCCGGATCGCCGTCGCCTTTGCCTCCCGGGGGCAGCAAGGCGCGGGACTGGTGGGCCTCAGCGGACTCGCCGGCGTGCTGATCGGAATCCTGATCCTCGCCAAGCTCCCCGAGTCCTCCGACTGGGCGATCGGCCTCCTCGTCGGCATCGACCTGATCTTCGCCGGCTGGACCCTGACCTCAATTGCGCTGGTCGGCAGGGATCTGGCAAGAAGCTCCTGATCTGGCAGGACCCGCGCAGCGCTAATACGATTCCGGAGTGAGTTCGCCTCTGGCCCTGGTCATGGCGGCGGGCGAGGGCACCCGAATGCGCTCGAGCCTGCCGAAGATGCTCCATCCCTTCTGCGGCCGCCCGCTGGTCGCCTGGCCGATCCTGGCTGCGCGCGATGCCGGGGCCGGCCGCGTTGCGGCGATCGTCTCGCCCGAGCACGACATCTCTGCCGGCCTGCCGGACGGCGTCGAGACCGTCACCCAGCCCGCGGCCGACGGGACCGGAGGCGCGATCAGGTCCGCGCTGCCGCTGATCCGCGAAGCCGAGATCGTCCTCGTCCTCTCGGGCGACCACCCCCTCACCTCGTCCGGGGCGCTCGAGGAGCTCTTCTCGACGCACCGCGAGGCGGGCGCGGGCGCCACGGTGATCACCGCCGAACCCGACGACCTTGCCAGCTACGGGCGCATCGTCCGCGATCCGGACTCGGGCGACATCGCCAAGATCGTCGAGTCCAAAAACCCCGGCGACGCGACCCCCGAGCAACTGGAGATCCGCGAGGTCAACACCGGCATCTACGCCTTTGCCGCCGAGCCGCTGGCGGACGCTCTGGAGGGCATCCGCAACGACAACGCCCAGGGCGAGTACTACCTCGGTGACGTCCTGCCGCTGATCCGGGAGGCGGGGCATCGGGTGGTCGCCCAACCGACCGAGGACGAGGGGGTGATGATGGGCATCAACACGAGGCTCGAGCTGGCGCACGCCGAGGCCGAGGCGCGCCGCCGCATCCTCGAGCGTCACATGCTCGCCGGTGTCACCGTCGTCGACCCGGCCTCGACCTGGGTCGACGTCGACGTCGAGATCGCCGCCGACGCTCGTCTCGAGCCCGGCACGAGCCTGCGCGGCGCGACCAGGGTCGGCACCGGCACCGTGGTCGGGCCGCTGACCACCCTGATCGACACCATCCTCGGCGAGAACGTCGAGGTCCCGCACTCCTACCTGGTCGAGTGCGAGGTGCTCGACCGCTGCAGGGTCGGGCCCTTCGCCTATCTGCGCCCCGCCGCGCGGCTCGCCGAGGGAGCGAAGGCCGGCGCCTTCGTCGAGATCAAGAACTCCGAGATCGGCGAGGGCGCGAAGGTGCCGCACCTCGCCTACGTCGGCGACGCCGAGGTGGGCGCCGGCAGCAACCTGGGCGCCGGCACGATCACCGCCAACTACGACGGTTTCCGCAAGAACCGGACAGTGATCGGTCGCAACGCGCGGCTTGGCGTTGACACGATGCTGATCGCCCCTGTAGAAGTCGGCGACGCCGCCTACACTGGCGCCGGTGCCGTCATCAAGGACGACGTTCCCGAGGGGGCACTCGCCGTGAGCGACAACGATCAGAGGAACATCGAGGGCTACGCCAAGCAGAAGGCCGCCGAGATGCGGGAGGAGGAACGGTGAGCACGGTCGAGCAGCGCCCCCACGAAGCGCCGACGGCGATCCCCCACGACTACTCGAAGCGGCTGATGGTCTTCGGCGGCCGGAGCTCGATGGAGCTCGCCGCCAAGGTCGCCGGCAAGCTCGAACTCGATCTGGGGCAGGTGACGCTGAAGACCTTCGAGAACGGAGAGGTCTACTGCCGCTACCAGGAGTCGATCCGCGGCGCGGACGTCTTCCTGGTCCAGTCGACCTGCGCCAACGAGCAGACCGGGCTGACCCCGAACGACGCCCTGGTCGAGCTGCTGACGATGATCGACGCGGCCCAGGGGGCCTCGGCACATCGGATCATCGCCGTCCTTCCCTGGTACGGGTACGCCCGCCAGGACAAGAAGTCCGCACCCCGTGAGCCGATCTCCGCGCGAATCGTCGCCAAGTGCCTCGAGGGCGTAGGCGTCGACCGCGTCCTCACCATGGACCTCCACGCCGGCCAGGTGCAGGGCTTCTTCCACGTTCCCGTCGATCACATGACCGCGATGCCGATGCTGACCCAGTGGTTCGTCGACCAGCACCTCACCGAGGAGCTGGTGATCGTCTCCCCGGACGCGGGCCGGGTCAAGACGGCGCGCAACTTCGCCCGCCGGGTGGGAACCCACTGGGCGGTGATGGAGAAGGAGCGGCCCGCCCAGCAGGTCGCCGAGATCGGCTACGTGGTCGGCGACGTGAAGGGGAAGACCGCGGTGCTCGTCGACGACATGATCGACACCGCCGGGACCCTGTGCGCGGCGGCACAGACGGTGCTCGACGAGGGCGCGGCGCGGGTGATCGCCTGCGCCACGCACGGCGTCTTCTCCGGAAAGGCCTACGAGAGGCTCGCCTACGAGAGCTCCGGTATCGAGCGGATCGTCGTCACCGACACGATCCCGCTGCGGCCCGGGGCTCCCGACAACATCACGGTGCTCTCGACGGCCGGGACCTTCGCCGACTCGATCCGCCGCATCTTCACCGACGACTCGGTCTCGGAAATTTTCGCCGGCGAGAACCAGCTGTTCTGATCCGCGTCGGCCACAAGGGGGCGGATTCGATCCGGCCCGGCAACACCCTCGCCAGCTTCGAGGCGGCGGTGGAGGTGGGGGTGGACGTGATCGAGATCGACGTGCTCTGGACGCGCGACGGGCATCCGCGCCTGCCGGCCTCCGAGCGCGCGCCGCTGCTCGTCGCCCACGACTGGCACGACGTCGAGCGCCGCACCCCGCTCACCCTCTCCGAGGGCCTCGACGCCTTCACGGAGCCGCCGCTCGACCGGGTCGAGCTCGACCTCGACCTGAAGCTGCCCGGCCGCGAGGAGGAGATCGTCGCCGCGCTCCGCGAGCGAGGGTTGCTCGAGCGGGCGCGGATCTCGACGATGGAGCTCTCAACCCTCGCCCGCATCCGTCAGCTCGAGCCGGCGCTGCGCCGCGGATGGACCTACCCGAAGGTGAAGCGGGACTGGGCGTCGAAGCGCTGGGCGCGGGCGCCGATGCTGGTCGCGCTGCTGGTGATGCGAAGGCGGCTGCCGGCGCTGGCGGCGCGCGAGCTGCCCCGCCTCGGGGTCGAATCGATCTGGGTCTACCACCCGCTTGTGAGTGGCAGGCTGGCGATGGCGACGCGAGCCGCCGGCGTCGAGCTGATCGCCTGGACGGTCGACGACCTGCCGCGGATCCGCAAGCTCGCCGCGATGGGGGTCGACGGAATCTGCTCCAACGATCCTCGCCTATTCGCCGAACTCCCCGCCGATGGGCCTAAAACTCACGATATGGGTGAGTTTTAGGCCCATCGGCGGCCTCAGACGGTTCCGGGAGTTGCGCCCGGAGTCGTCTGACCCCGCCTCGCCCTGACGGCGGACTCGAGCTCGGCCGGGGTGAAGCCGCCGACCGCCTCGCCGTCGAGCGCGTAGCGGTAGAGGGCGACGCCGAAGATTCCGCTGAGGGCGCTGTTGACCAGCATCCCGATCGCGAAGCCGATCACGCCGACGACGAGCAGCAGAGCGCCGACGAAGCTCGCCGAGGCCCAGACCGCGATCCCAATCGCGACCAGCAGCGCGCTGGGCAGCATGACAAGGAGGAAGACGGCGCCACCGATCGCAATGTTGCCGGTCACCTGCTGGCCCCAGCGGGACGCGAAGAGGCCCGCCGAGCGTTTCAGCGTCTCGATCGGACCGGTGCCCTCGAAGGCGATCACCGGCGCGGCGAGGAAGGTGATCAGCGACCATCCGACCGCCAGCAGGCGGCCGAAGATCTGGCCCGCGATCCCGCCCTGGTTCTCGAGCGCGCCGAGGACAAGTCCGATCGCGGTCGAGACCGCCGCCCAACCGGCGATCTGGGGGAGGCGGCTGCGGGAGACCGCGAGCCCGTCGCCGAGCCTGGCTTCGCGGCCGTGGAAGAGCATGTCCGCTGTCGCCGCCAGGCCGACGCTGAAGTAGAAGCCGATCAACGCCAGCAGGTAGAAGCCGATCACCGCCAGCGGCCCGCCGAGCGCTGCCCGCCCGTCATCGATCAGGTAGAGGCCCGGTCCGACCACGATCAGCGCGCAGACGATCGTCGCGAACCCGCCGTAGAGCGGGAACCGCATCAGGGCCGGGTTTTCTCGGAGCAGGCCCCAGCTTTTCCTGGTCAGCTGCCAGCCGCGGCGCATCTTCCCCATCGAATGCCTCCTTCAGGCGGTGCTCGCCAGTCCAGGAGTTCTCTCGACTCCTCTTCCCTCGAAGTACTCCCACTCCTGCTCGCCGAGCTCGGTTGCAGGCGGATCTGCGTAAACCCACTCGCGCCCGATCCGGTGCCAGTTTCGCTTCGCGCGCAGCTGCCCCAGGACGGCGACGACGCCCACTTCCATCCGCCGCCCCATCAGCTCGTCGGCCGGGATCGACTCGCGGCGCATCAGGTCGAAGTACTCCGAGCGTGGGTCGTTGGTCGACTCGATGATCTTCATCACCCGGCGCGGCGTGATCTCGATCTCGCGGTCCTCGATGTACCAGCCGCCGACCGCCCCCATGTGCTCGAGCAGCCGCTCGGCGTCGAGCTTGGAGGGATTCTTGACGAAGCCGAGGTCGTGCAACGCTTCGCGGAACGCCTCCGGGTCGTCGCGGGAGGCGGCGTCGAAGGCCCGCTGCTCGAGCACGATCTGCTCCCGGTCCAGCTTCTTCGTCATCCCGAAATCGAGGAACGCGACGCGGTCGTCGGACATCAACAGGTAGTTGCCGGGGTGCGGATCGGCGTTGAAGTGCTGCAGGTGATAGATCGAGCCGAAGCTCCCCCGGTAGACGATCTCCCCGAAGCGGCTCCGCTCCTCGTGGGGCAGCTCCTTGATCTCATCGAAGCCCCTCCCCTCGACCAGCTCGGTCACCAGCACCCTGCGACGCGAGAGCCGCGTGATCACTTCGGGCACGTAGATGAAGGGATGGTCTCGATAGGCGCGGGAGAAGGTGCGCTGGTTCTGCGCCTCGTACTCGTAGTCGAGCTCCTCCATCACCCGCTCGCGGATCTCGTGGGCGATCGCCTTCGCGTCGAGACCGGGGGCGAGGGCACGCGCCAGGCGCACCAGGGTGCCCGCGTTGCGAAGGTCGGCGTCGAGCGCCTCGGCGATTCCGGGGTACTGGATCTTGACCGCGACCCGCCGCCCGTCGAGAAGCTCCGCGCGATGCACCTGGCCGATCGAGGCGGCGGCGAACGCCTCCTGCTCGATGTCGGAGAAGAGCTCGGTGAGCGGTTCCTCTTCGTACTCCTCGAGCAGCACCGACTCGACCTTCTCCCAGGGCATCGCGGGAGCGTCGGTACGCAGCTTCCCCAGCTGCTCCTGGTAGATCTCGCGGTACTCGTCGGGGATGAACTCGGTGTCGATGAAGGAGGCGAACTGGCCCAGCTTCATCGCCGCACCCTTCATCTGGCCCAGGGCGCCGACCATCTTCATCGCGGTCTCGAGGTGGCGCTGCTCCAGCTTGGCCCGGCTCTCCTCCTCGGAGCGCGCGACATTGGTCGCCTTGGTTCCCGCATAGCGGGCGCCCTGCACGCCGACGATCGAGCCCAGCTTCGCCGAGCGGCGCACCCGTCCCTTGGGGATCTTCGATTCGTCGGCCATGCGGAAAGGTTCCCACAGGGCTCGTGTCGAGCCTCCAGTTCTCTATCCTCCCGGACCGATGGCTCGTGGACGCGAAACGCTGAAGGCCGTTCCCCGTGGGGAATTCGGCTCGCGTGGCTCCCGCCGCTTGCGGCGCGAGGGCCTGGTGCCCGGCGTCGTCTACGGCGGCGGTGAGGACGCTCGCCCCTTCCAGGTCCCGGAACGGGATGTTCGGACCGTGCTCGCAACCGGCCAGGCCCTCTTCGACCTCGAGGTCGAGGGGGCGAAAAGCGTGCCGGTGGTGGTCAAGGAACAGCAGCTTCATCCGGTGCGCGGCACCCTTCAGCACCTCGACCTGCAGGAGGTGAAGCTCGACGAGGAGATCCAGGCCGAGGTCGCGATCGAGCTGGAGGGCGCTGAGGTCGCGCCCGGGGTGAAAAACGGCGGCGTCCTCGAGCACGTCACCCGCGAGATCACGGTCGAGGCGCTTCCCACCGAGATCCCCGAGCGGATCGTGGTCGACGTCTCCGAGATGGAGATCAACGACACGATCCAGCTCTCGGTCGTGACGGTCCCGGACGGGGTCAGGCTGGTCGCCGACGAGCCCGAGGAGGTCACGATCGCCACCCTCTCGCCCCCGCGGGTGGAGGAGGAGCCCGAGCCCGAGGTCGAGGAGGAGGCCGAGCTGGTCGGCGAGGAGGGCGAGGAGCCCGCCGCCGAGGAGGGCGCTGCCGAGGGCGAGGGCGGCGAGGCCGAGCCCGGCGAGGAGTAGGCGGCCCTGTCGATCTTTCGCCGCCGCTCCGGGGGCGGCGAGGATGACGGCGGTGACCGGGTCCTGCTGATCGGTCTCGGCAACCCGGGCCGCGAGCACGCGGCGACCCGCCACAACGTCGGCTTCGAGGTGGGCGCTGAGCTGTCACGCCGCTGGGAGCTGCCGCGGGCGAAGAGGAAGTTCGGGGGGGAGATCGCCGAAGGGCGAATCCGGCCCGGCGGGCCGCGGGTGGCGATCCTGCTGCCCCAGACCTACATGAACGCCTCCGGCGACTCGGCGGGCCCGGCCCGGGGCTCGCTCAAGGTGCCGCTCGACCGCGTCGTCGTGATCCACGACGAGATCGACCTCCCGTTTGGCGAGGTCCGCGCCCGGCTCGGCGGCGGCCTCGCCGGCCACAACGGCCTCAAGAGCCTCAGGCAGGGCCTCGGCAGCGCCGACTTCTGGCGGGTGCGCGTCGGCGTCGGCAGGCCGCCCTCCTCAGACCCCGAGATCGTCTCCGCCTACGTGCTCGGACGCTTCCGCGAGCCGCGCGATGAGGTCGCCGCCCTCATCGAGCGGGCGGCCGAGGAGGCGGAGAGCCTGGTCGAGCGGCTAGCTTCTCCCGGCGATGGGTGAGCGCACCAGCTACGGGGTGGACGGCCAGGGCGTCGCGATGCTGCGCCTCGAGCGCCCCGACGCACGCAACGCGATCGACACGCTGATGCTCGAGGAGCTGCTCGGACACCTGGACTCCGCGCGCGAGGCCGAGGAGGCAAGGGTGCTGGTGATCAGCTCAGGCGACCAGATGGGCCTCTCGGCCGGCGCCGACATCCGCGAGGAGCTGGACGCAGGCGGCAAGGTCCATCGCATGCAGCTCTTCGCAGACCTCTACGACCAGGTCGTCGCCTTCCCCAAGCCGACGGTGGCGGCCTGCCACGGTGATGTCGTCGGCGGCGGTGCCGAGATCGCGGTTGCCTGCGACCTGCGGGTCGGCGGGTCCAATCTGCGGATGCGCTTCCCGGGCGCCGCGCTCGGCGTCCCGGTCGGGCCTGCCCGCCTGGTCAGCCTCTGCGGCCTCGCAACCGCCAAGTATCTGCTGCTCACCTCGCGCACGGTGGGTGCCGACGAGGCTCTCCGCCTCGGTCTCGTCAACCGCGTCGCGCCGGCCGCCGCGACCGAGGACGCCGCGCTGGAGATGGCAACGGCTGTGGCAGCCCACCCGCCGGAGGCGGTGGCCAGGCTGAAGCGCATGCTGCACGCATGGGACGACGTCGTCGGCCGCTCGAGGGCCGAGGGCGAGGGGCAGGTCGAGTGGCAGCGCTCCGGCCCCGGGCTGCCGGCCGCCGATTAGCCGATCGGGTCGCAACTCCTCCACGGGGCGATGACAGAATCCCTGGCGATGCTGACCGTCGCCGTCACCGGCCCCACGGGCGAGATCGGCAAGCCATTCGTGGCGGCGCTCGAGCGCTCGCCGGAGGTCGGCAGGATCGTCGGCATGGGTCGGCGCTACTTCGACCCCGATGAGCAGGGGTGGGAGAAGGTCGAGTACCGCCGCGGAGACGTCCTCGATCGAGATGCCGTCGACGACCTGGTATCCGAGGCCGACGTGGTCGTCCACCTCGCCTTCGCGATCGTCGCCGGTGGCGGCGACACGAGGGAGGTCAACCTGAACGGCTCCCGCAACGTTTTCCGGGCTGCCGCCGCCGCCGGAGCAAAGCGCCTCGTCTACACCTCCTCGGTTGCCGCCTACGGCTTCGGCGGCGACCTTCCAGAGCTGTTGACCGAGGAGGTGCCCACCAGAGGGACGCCTCGCAATCCCTACTCGGCGGACAAGGCGGCGGCCGAGGACGAGCTTGCCGATGCGCTGCGCGGCTCCGAGACCGCGGCGTACGTGTTCCGGCCCTGCATCGTCGCCGGCCCCGACGCGACCGTGATGCTCGACATGATTCCGCTTCTCGCCCTGGGGCGAAGGATTCCCGGGCCGCTGCGCTGGGCGCTCGGCCGGGTGCCCGAGCTGCGCCCGGTGCTGCCGGATCCCGGCGTGACCTTCCAGCTTGTCCATCAGGACGACGTCGCCGCTGCGCTCCTCGCCGCGGTGCTCGGGCACGGGGAGCCCGGTGCCTACAACCTCGCCGGCCCGGGAAAGCTGACGATCACCGACGTCGCGCACGAGCTCGGCTGGCACGCGGTCCCCGCTCCCCAGATCGCGGTCGGGGCGGCCGCCGAGGCCGTCGCCGTGCTGCCCTTCCTTCCCGACGAGGCGGCCTGGATCGAGATGGTCCGGCGCCCCGTCCTGATGGACACGGCCAGGGCGCGCAACCTGCTGCATTGGGTTCCGCACCACGACGCTCGGGAGACCCTCCGGCAGACGATCGACGCGGTCCGCTCCAGATAGTTCGCGCAGGTCTCCCTTCGCGATACTGAGGACACCGTGACCGACGCCGTCGATGCCCTTGATCGGGGCCGCGCGCGCTTCGCAGGCCAGGCGTGGCTTGAGGCATATGAGGCGCTATCGCTTGCCGATCGGGCGAGCTCGCTCGAGGGCGCGGACCTGGAGATGCTCGCCACCGCCGCCTACATGATCGGGCACGAGGACGAGTATCTGGAAATGCTGGGGCGGGCACACCGGGCCCGACTCGATGCCGGCGAGCGTGATGCCGCCCTTCGCGACGCCTTCTGGGTGGGGGTCAACCTCGCCCGTCGCGGCGAGATGGGCCCGGCGGGCGGCTGGCTCGGCCGGGCGCAGCGCCTGCTCGAGTCCGAGGGTGACAGCGTGGAGCGCGGCTACATGCTGTTGCCGACCATGTTCGAGCAGGAGGCCCAAGGGGACCTCGCATCGGCCGGCGAGAGCGCCGCCGAGGCGACGGCGATCGGCGAGCGTTTCGCCGACCCGGACCTCGTCGCGCTCGCGGGACACGAGCACGGTCACCTCCTCATCCGCCAGGGACGGGTGGGCGAGGGCCTTGCTCTCCTGGACGAGGCGATGGTCGCGGCGAGCGCCGGCGAGCTGTCGCCGATCGTCACCGGGATCGTCTACTGCGGCGTGATCCTGGCCTGCGAGGACGCTCACGACCTGCGCCGAGCGCGCGAGTGGACCGCGACGCTGACCCGTTGGTGCGACGAGCAGGAGGAGATGGTCGCCTTCACCGGTCGCTGCCTCATCCACCGGGCGGAAATCCTGCAGTCGCAGGGGGCCTGGACGGAGGCGCTTGAGGAGGCCCGGCGCGCGGGCGAGCGATGCCTCCAGGGCGAGAACCGCTCCGCGGCCGGCGAGGCCTGTTACCGGCAGGCGGAGGTGCACCGGCTGCGCGGCGACTTCGAGGCGGCTGAGATCGCCTACCGCGAGGCGAGCCGTCACGGGCGGGAGCCCCAGCCGGGGTTGGCGTTGCTGCGGCTCGGGCAGGGAGACCGCGCAGCGGCCATTGCGGCCGTCGGTCGAGTCGCAGAGGAGACCACCGAGCCGGGCCGCCGCGCCGACCTCTTGCCGGGGTTGGTCGAGGTGATGCTCGCCGCCGGCGAGATCGAGGCGGCGCGCGGTGCCGTCGAGGAGCTCGAGGGCCTGGCCGCTGACTTCGGCAGCGCGACGCTGGCGGCGATGGCCGACCAGGCATGCGGGGCGGTGGAGCTGATCGGCGGAGACGCCGCCACGGCCCTGGCGGCGCTGCGCAGGGCGGCCGGAGCGTGGCAGGACCTGGGAGCTCCCTATGAGGCGGCGAGAACGCGCGAGCTGGTCGGGCTCGGCTGCCGCGCCCTCGGCGACAGGGACGGCGGGGATCTTGAGCTTGAGGCTGCCCGGGCCATGTTCGCCGAACTGGAGGCGGGGCCGGACCTCGCCCGGCTCGATTCGCTGCTCGCGGTCGAGTCGCCCGGCGACCGGCACGGCCTGACCGATCGCGAGGTCGAGGTCCTTCGCCTGGTCGCAGCCGGGAAGAGCAACCGGGAAATCGCCGAAGCGCTGGTGATCAGCGAGCACACCGTGGCCCGCCACCTGCAGAACATCTACGCCAAGCTCGGCGTCTCCTCGAGGACGGCGGCCGGCGCCTTTGCCTTCTCGCACGATCTCGTCTGAAGGCGGGCCGATGGTCAGAATGGACCACGGCGCCCCGAGGCCGAAGTTGGTGAATCCAGGCGATGCGTGCGGCGAATAAGCGGCCTAGGGTGGGCGTCGATGGCCGCCACGACACAGATCGCAGAGGGCTCGCGGGAGCGTCTGCTCGACGGAATCCCGGTCACCGAACGGCGCCTCGAGCTCGCCGGCCTCTCGACCCTGGTGCTGGGCGGAGGGGAGGGGCCACCGGTCGTCCTCCTCCACGGCCCGGGCGAGTCCGCGGTCAAATGGATGTCGATTCTGCCGGCCCTCACCCGCACCAACACGGTGCTCGCTCCGGACCTGCCCGCTCACGGCGAGACGGAGGTGCCCGACTGGCCGCTGGAGCCGGAGCCCGTGCTCAACTGGCTCGAGGCGCTGGTCGACGATCAATGCAGCGCCCCACCGACGATCGTCGGACAGGTGCTGGGGGGCGCGCTCGGGGCTCGATTTGCCGCAACGCGGTCGAACCGCCTCAGCGGCCTGGTGCTGGTCGACAGCCTCGGCCTGGGGCGCTTCCGGCCGTCGCCCCGGTTTGCGCTGACGATGGCCGGCTTTCTCGCGAGGCCGTCCGAGCGCAGCTACAACCGCTTCATGCGGCAGTGCTCGTTCGACCTCGACGGCCTGCGTGACCAGATGGGCGAGCGCTGGGACGCATTCGTCGACTACAACATCGACCTCGCCCGCTCTCCCAAGGCGAAGGCCGCGGGGCGGCTGATGCGAAAGGTCGGCCTGCCGCGCATTCCGGCGGCGGAACTGGAGCGGATTGCGGTTCCGACCACGCTGATCTGGGGCAGGCAGGATCGCGCGATTCGCCTTCGAATCGCCGAAGCCGCGAGCGCCCGCTTCGGCTGGAGGCTTCGGGTGATCGAGGACTGTGCGGATGATCCCCCGCGCGATCGCCCCGCCGAGTTCCTCAGCGCCCTGCGCCCCGCCCTCCCCAGCTGAGCGGGTCGAGCACCGTGCGGCCGCGGAATGCGTCTCGACGGTCAAGCATGTGCTCGGCGATGGAGTCGGACCGGCTGACCCAGAGGACGCCGTCGCCGGCGGCGGTGGCGACCCGGTCCAGCAGCGCCTTCAACCGCTCCCCGCCGAGCCAATCGAACATGGATAGGTGCAGGACGATCGCCATGAAGCCCCCCTCGTCCCCGAGGCGCTCTATCTCACCCAGCAGATGGTCGAGGAAGGTTTCCGGCTCGAGCGGCTCCGGCGTCCCGGCGATCTGCTCGCGCACCTGCGCCATTGGCGGCAGCAGGCAGCTGGCGTCGACGTGGCGCCACTCGAACGGCAGCAGAGCGACCCCGTCCATGGTGCCGGCGCCGCGCCCCGCGGGCGAGCAGTAGTCGAGCCCCGCCCGGCTCAGCACCCCCGTTCCGCCGGCACCGAGGCCGCCGCCTGGTGGCCGCATGCCGCTCAGCCGAAGGCCCAGCTCGGCGAACGCGCCGACTCCGCGCTCCAGGTTGTCGGCCTGCTCGGAGGCGCTCAGGGTTGCCCAATCCTCGTGCCGCCAGGCGTGGAAGGCGACCTCGTGACCGCACGCCCCGATCTTCCGAAGCGCTTCCGGGTAGAGCTCTGCGTTCAGGCCCTCGACGAAGAACGTCGCCGCGAGGTCGTGCTCGGCCAGCGCCTCGAGCACGCGGGGCAGAACCGCAGTCGCCGTGAAGTGCTCGCCGAGCGGCGCGTCCTCCGGGAAGGCGCCGAGCTCGATCTCGGCCGCCTCGCCGAGGTTGTCGAAGCTGAGGGCGAGCGCCCCCCGGGCGCCGCCGGGCCAGGCCTCGTCGGTCAAGGCTCGCGCAGGGCCGGGCTCCAGCGCTCCGGATCGAGGAGCGCCTGCTCGCGCGCCCAGCGGAAGTGATGTCGCGCCGAGGCCAGGAGGATCGGGAAGTTGAGGAGCCCGGCGAGCGCGAAGCCGCGGGAGTCGCGTTCCGTCTCGGCGAGCAGGCTGGCGGCACTCGCAAGTCCCCACGCCCAGAGAACCGCGTTGTAGGCGGGCAGCTGGTCCTCCCGCAGGCCCTCGGCTTCGTCGAGCATCGGCAATCCCCGGTGCAGCGACCAGGGCCAGGCCTTGAAATGGACCGCGACGCCGGCCAGCCCGACCCCGGCGTTGAAGGCGGAGAGCCTCGCGGCCGCCCGCCCCGTTGCGGCCGCCGCCAGCAGCCCTAGCGGAATCAGCGAAGCCCAGAGCGCCAGGGCGCCTCGACGCCCCAGCTGGGGCTCGAACACGAGGCCGACGCCGGCGCGTGTCTCATATGCGTTGTGGGCAAGGAGCCCCAGCGTCGAGCCGGCGGCGAACGGGCGTCTCAGTCTCATCGAGGTGGGAGCGTAGCCCCTCTATCTAGAATCGACCGTAGCCCGGATCAGGCGATCCGGGCCCTCTGCATGCCATGAGCCTCCGGCCCCTGATCGAGATAGCCGCCGAAAACGAGCGCCTCCACGCGCTCGCCGGGCGACTCGGTGCCGCCCGCGAGGGCGGCGAGCCGGTCGAGGTGAGCGCCTCGGGGCCCGTCCGCGCGCTTCTGCTCGGCGCCCTGCTCGAGGACGATCGCCTCTCCGGCGCCCCCGCGCTGCTCGTCACCCCCGACGACCGCTCCGCGCGCGACCTCGCCGCCGACCTCCGCGCCTACCTGGCCCCGCGTCGCGTCCGCTTCTACCCGTCGCGCGGCACCGGCTACGCCTCACACGTGACGCCGCCTCCTCACCTGGTGGGCCTCCGCATCGACGCCCTCGACGCCCTCAAGGCGGCGGGTGGGCCGGGCGCCGCGGGCGCGATAGTCGTCGCCGGCGCGACGGCGCTCGCCGAGGCCGTTCCGGACGCCTCGCTGCGCCCCTCCGGCTCCACGATCGCGACCGGCGAGGAGGTCGACCTCGGCTCCGTCTCCGCAGCTCTCTCCGCGGCCGGCTACGAGCGGGTCGAGCAGGTCGAGGAGCGCGGCCAGTTCGCGGTTCGGGGCGGCATCCTCGACGTCTTTCCCGCCACCGAGGAGAGGGCGGTGCGGGTCGAGCTGTTCGGCGACGAGGTGGAGTCGATGCGCTGGTTCTCCACCTTCACCCAGCGCTCGCTCGGCGACGCCGACCGGGTCGAGCTCGCCCCCGCCGCCGAGCTCGACGTCGAGCATCGCGAGCTGGCCGAGCTGGCGGCGATGGAGGCGGAGGAGAAGGGGGAGGACCCGCCGAGCGCCGCCGAGATGCTGCCCCTGGCGCAGTTCGGAGCGCCGCTCGACCTCGTCCCCGAGTCGGCGGCGGTGATCCTCGTCTCCACCGAGGAGATCGAGCCGGCGCTCCGCGACCACTGGGAGGACGCGACGACGGCGATGCACGCCGAGGACGCCCGCCACCTCTACGTCGACGTCGCCGGGCCGCTCGCCGAGCGGGCCGTGCTATCGCTGGGCGCCGCCGGCGACGAGGACGAGGACGCCTTCCGGGCCGCCCGGGCCGAGTCGCCGGCGCGCAACATCAAGGAGGCGGAGGGCGAGCTCGACAGGCACATCCGCTCCGGTTACCGCACCGTCGTCGCCTTCGACAGCGCCGGGGAGGCGGAGCGGGCACGCTACGGGCTCGACCGCCTCGACGCGAAACTGCTGGAAGGCGGCCGTCTCTCTCCGAACCCCGGCGTCTCCTTTGCCGAGGCGCGGCTCCGGGAGGGTTTCGTCAGCCCGGAGCTGCGCCTCGCGGTCTACCCCTTCCGCCGGCTCGTGCACCGCCGCCGGCGGGCCGACGAGCGCGCGCCCGGCGCGGCCCGCGGCCGCCTCGCTTTCAGCGACCTTCGGGTCGGCGACTACGTCGTCCACGAGGACCACGGGGTCGCCCGCTTCGCGGGCTTCGAGACGCGCGAGGTGGGCGGGGTCACCCGGGACTATCTCTACCTCGAATACAAAGGCGAGGACCGGGTCTACGTCCCCACCGACCAGCTCGCGAAGCTGAGCCGCTACGTCGGGGCCGGCGGCGAGCCGGCGCTTTCGGCGCTGGGCGGCAAACGCTGGCAGAACATGAAGGCGCGGGCCCGGCGCGCGGCAGGCGCCCTCGCCGGCGAGCTTCTCAACCTCTACGCGGAGCGCCGCACCCGGAAGGGGCATGGGTTTCCGCCGGACGGCGAGTGGCAGATCGAGATGGAGGCTGCCTTCCCCTACCGCGAGACCGCCGACCAGGTCGAGGCGATCGAGGCCGTCAAGGGAGACATGGAGTCCGAGCAGCCGATGGACCGGCTCGTCTGCGGCGACGTCGGCTTCGGCAAGACCGAGGTGGCGCTGAGAGCCGCCGTCAAGGCCGCCTCGGACGGCAAGCAGGTGATGATGTTGGCGCCGACGACGATCCTCGCCCAGCAGCACTTCGGGACCTTCGGGGAGCGCCTCGCCGACCTTCCATTCACCCTGGACTGGGTCTCCCGGCTGCGCAAGCCCGGGGACGTCAAGGAGGCCCTGAAGCGATTCGAGGCCGGCCAGGTCGACATCCTGATCGGGACCCATAGGCTCCTTTCGCGTGACGTCCGCGCGGCCGACCTGGGGTTGCTGATCGTCGACGAGGAGCAGCGCTTCGGGGTCAAGCAGAAGGAGCTGCTGCGCCAGCTGAAGCTGAAGGTCGACGTTCTCGCCCTCTCGGCCACGCCGATCCCCCGCACCCTCCAGATGAGCCTGGCCGGGCTGCGCGACATCTCGGTGATCGAGACTCCGCCCGAGGGGCGGCGGCCGGTCCGGACCTACGTCGGGCCCTACGACGAGGACCTCGTCCGGCGGGCGATCGAGCGGGAGCGCGAGCGCGGCGGCCAGGCCTTCTTCCTCCACAACCGCATCGACAGCCTGCCCGAGACCGCCGAGCGGGTTCGGGCCCTCGTCCCCGGCGCGCGCGTCGCCGAGGCCCATGGCCAGATGGAGGAGTCCCAGCTCGAGCAGGCCATGCTCGGCTTCCTGCGGGGCGAGGCCGACTGCCTGGTCACGACGACGATCATCGAGGCCGGGCTCGACATCCCGACCGCGAACACCCTGATCGTCGAGCGAGCGGACCAGCTGGGGCTCGCTCAGGCGTATCAGATCCGGGGCCGGGTCGGACGCTCCCCCGAGCGCGCCTTCGCCTATCTGCTCTATCCGTCCGCCGAGGCGATGAGCGAGGAGGCCGCGGCGCGCCTCTCGACCCTGGCGGACCACACTGAGCTCGGCTCGGGCTTCAAGATCGCGATGAGGGACCTCGACATCCGCGGCGCCGGAGACCTGCTCGGCGAGGAGCAGTCCGGTCACGTCGCGGCGGTCGGCTTCGAGCTCTACTGCCAGATGATCGACGAGGCCGTCGCCGAGGCGGCTGCGGCTCCGGAGAAGGAGAGGGCCGAGCCGGTTCGCTTCGACGTCGCTCTCGACGCCTACCTGCCCGCCTCCTTCATCCCGTTCGAGGCCGCCAAGATCGACGTGCACCGCCGCGTCGCCGCGGCGCGGCGACCGGGCGAGCTGAGGGCGATCCGCGACGAGCTCGAGGACCGCTTCGGGCCGCTGCCGGCTGCGGCCGAGAACCTGCTGGCGCTGCAGCGGGCGCGGATCGAGCTGCGCCTCGCCGGCGCCAGCAGCGTCGAGGTCCGTGGCGGCAGGCTCAGCATCAGCGGCGTCGAGCTCGACTCCGAGGGGTCGGGGATCCTCCAGGAGCGGGTCGAGGGGTCGCTCTACGACTGGCGCGAGAAAACCGCCTCGGTGCGGGTTCCCGACGATCCGGAGGCGAGGCTGGGTGCGGTGCTCTCGATGGCCGACGCGCTGCGCGAGGCTGGCGGGCCGCAGGACCGCGAAGCAGATATGCTGCCGACTTCGTGAGTCCGAATCGGGGCAGGAGGCCCACGTCTGGGAAGAGCGCGCGGAGCGGCGCCGGTCGCCGCCAGATCGATCCTGCGGCGACCAAACGGCTCATGGTTCTCGTCTTCGGCGCCGCCGTGGTCATCCTCTTCGTCGTCGTCGCGATCGCGGAGGGCCTGGGCGATCCGAGCATCCCGTCCGGGGACGTCGCGCTCGTCCAGGACGCCCCGGAAGACACCGGCAAGATCAGCGAGAAGCAGTTCGATCGGGCCCTCGAACAGACCGCTGCCCAGGCCGGCGAAAAAAAGACGCCGAAACCGGGCGACGAAAAATACGACGAACTGAAGGAAGCGGCCCTCAACTCGATCCTCGACATGGTCTGGATTCAGGGGCAGGCCGACGAAATGGGGATCTCGGTGACCGACAAGGAAGTCTCCGAAGAACTCAAGAAATTGAAGAAAGAAAACTTCAAAACGGAAGCCGAATACAAGAAATTCCTCAAGCAGTCCAAGTACACGAAGGCCGACGTCAACGAGCGGGTCAAGCTGCAGATCCTCGGCACCCAGGTCCAGGAACAGATCACCGAAGGCGTCGGCGAACCGAGCAAGGACGAAATCGAAAACTATTACGAGGCGGCGAAGCCGCTCCAGTTCACCCAGAAAGCGACCCGTGACGTGCGCCTCGTCGGCAACAAAGACAAGAAGAAGGTCGAACAGGCTAAGGCGATCCTCGAAAAGGACAACTCGGCGACGAACTGGAAGAAGGTCGCGAAGAAGTACTCAGAAGACCCCTCGAAAAGCCAGGGCGGCCTTCAGAAGGGCCTCGCCGAAGGCAGCGCCGAAGAACCGCTCAACGAAGTGATCTTCGAAACGCCGGAAAACCAGCTCACCGGCCCAATCAAGACGCCGCGCTTCTATTACATCTTCGAAGTCGAAGGCTCGACCCCCGAAAACGTCCAGGAGCTGAGCGAGGTCGAATCGCAGATCAAATCCCAGCTCGAACAGCAGGCCCAGCAGGAAGCGTTCAGCGCCTTCGTCGCGAATTACACGGCCCGCTGGCGCTCCCGCACCTTCTGCGCGTCCGGCTTCGAGATCGAACGCTGCGACAACTTCCAGGCGCCGGCGCACCCGGCGACCGCGCCACCCGCCTGCTTCGAAGCGAATCCGAAAGAACCACCGGAAGCGTGTCCCGCCCCGGTCTTCCAGCTGGTTCCGGCGCTGCCCGGGACGGTCACTCCGGTCGAACCGCGCGGCAAACCGATGGCGCAGCGTCCGATCCCCGCGGTCACCGGCTCGGCGGAAGAAGCGCCACCCACCAGCCTGCCGCTGCCGACCTCTCCCTAGCCGGCGCGGCCCTCTTCATCGGCCGTGGGATCAATCTCCACCATCCGCGCGCGACAGATTCTCGACTCGCGCGGCAACCCCACCGTCGAGGTGGAGGTCGTCCTCGAGTCCGGCGCCCGCGGACAGGCCGCGGTCCCGTCGGGGGCCTCGACCGGCGAGTTCGAGGCGGTCGAGCTGCGCGACGGCGGGGAGGCCTGGGGCGGCAAGGGCGTGAGCCGGGCGGTGGCGAACGTCAACGGCGAGATCGCCTCCGCGTTGACCGGCGCCCGCGCAACCGAGCAGAGCGCGCTCGACCGGACGATGATCGAGCTCGACGGCACCCCGAACAAGGGCCGGCTCGGCGCCAACGCGATCCTCGGCGTCTCGCTGGCCGCTGCGAAGGCAGCAGCCGCCGAGGCCGGCCGGCCGCTGTACCGCTATCTGGCCGAGCTCTACGGCGGCGAGGACCCGTCGACCCTGCCGGTGCCGATGATGAACGTGCTGAACGGGGGTGCCCACGCCGACAACTCGGTCGACTTCCAGGAGTTCATGGTGGTCCCCGCCGGCGCCGGCAGCTTCTCGGAGTGCCTGCGGGTCGGCACCGAGGTCTTCCACGCCCTGAAGGGAACCCTGGCCGCGGACGGCCTCTCGACCGCGGGCGGCGACGAGGGGGGGTTCGCTCCCAACCTCGACTCGAACGAGGCCGCGCTCAGGGCGGTCCTGACCGGGGTCGAGGCGGCCGGCTACGAGCCCGGCTCGGATGTCTTCATCGCGCTCGATCCAGCAGCGAGCGAGGTCTTCGAGGGAGGCTCCTACGTGCTCGAGCACGAGGGCCGCAGCCTCAGCTCGGAGGAGATGGCCGCCTACTGGGAGGACGCCTGCGCCCGCTACCCGATCGTCTCGATCGAGGACGGCATGGACGAGGAGGACTGGGATGGGTGGAAGCGGCTCACCGAGAAGCTGGGGGGAAGTGTGCAGCTGGTCGGCGACGACCTCTTCGTCACCAATCCCGAGCGGCTGCGGCGCGGCATCGAGCTCGGGGTCGCCAACTCGATCCTGGTCAAGGTGAACCAGATCGGGACTCTGACGGAGACGCTGGAGGCGATCGGCACCGCGCGGGAGGCCGGCTACAGCACCGTGATCTCGCATCGCTCCGGGGAGACGGAGGACACCACCATCGCCGACCTCGCGGTCGCGACCGGCGCGGGCCAGATCAAGACCGGGGCGCCCTCGCGCTCGGACCGGGTCGCCAAGTACAACCGGCTGCTGCGGATCGAGGAGGAGCTCGGAGCGGCGGCCGAGTTCCCCGGGCTGCAGACGTTTGCCCAAGCGTCGAGACGGTGAAGGATTGCGGCCCCCGGCCGCAAAGGAGGGGGCGTGGCACGACGCCCAGCTCCACGGCGCAGGCCAGCCGCACGGCGCGGCGCCAGCCGCGTTCGCTGGGACAGGGTCGGCCGCATCGCGCTGACGCTGGTACTCGCAGCGGTCCTCTACTCCTACCTGAACCCGGCCATCGACTTCGTCAGGACCTACACGGCGACGACGCAGGCGAAAGCCGAGTTCCAGGAGATGCTGCGGGAAAACAAGCGGCTCCATCACAGGATCCAAACCGCCGACGAGCCGATCGTGATCGACCGCAAGGCCCGCACGCAGGGGATGGTCGGACCGGGGGAGACGCCGATCGTCGTCCGCGGCCTGCGGCCCTGAGCGCTCCTCTCGGAAGCCGCCGTGGTTAGCGCCGGCTCCTACGTCCTAAGCGCCGCCCTGCTGGCCACCCTCGCCCTCTCCCTGGGCTTCACCTCGGTGCGCCTTCGCGGCAGGCTGATGCCGGACTGGGAGGGCGCCCCCGCCCACCTGGTCGAGGCGATCATCGCCGTCGCCCTCCTGATCTGGCTCTCAGAGCTCCTCGGCATCCTCCACCTCCTCTACGCCTCGACCCTCGTCGCTTCATCCCTCGCACTCGCCGCAGCCATCGCCTGGCACGTCAAACCTTCGTCGTCTGCCGATGCCTCTGTTCCGGCGGGTGGCGCCGCAGGGGGGCCCGCCCCCGAGGAAGCTTCAGCTACCGCAGGGGGTGGGGGGTCCCCTGCGGCGACAGGACCCGCCGGCCACATGGTCCTTTCCCTGGTCGTCGTCGGCGTGATCGCCGTCGTGTTCGCCCACTGGGGCCTGACGACCAAGCACGCCCTCGACCGCGGCATGTTCAACTTCGACTCCCTCTGGTACCACATGCCGTTCGCCACGGAGATCGCCCAGACGCACTCGGTGACCGGGTTCCACCATCCCGACACGGTCTTCGCCAACTGGTTCTATCCGCAGAACTCCGAGCTCCTCCACGCGGCCGGCATCCTGCTCACCCACCGCGACACCCTCTCCCTCTTCCTCAACTTCGGCTGGCTGGCGATCGCCTTCCTCTCCGCGTGGTGCATCGGCCGCCCCTACGGCCGCGGACCCCTCTGCGTTCTCGCGGCGGCGATCCTGCTCGAGTGCCACACGCTCGTCGTGCGCGAGCCGGGCGCCGCCAAGAACGACCTGATGGCCGCCGCCCTGCTGCTTGCCGCGATCGCCGTCCTTGTCAACGCCTGGTCGACGCTGCCCAACCGCGGGCCGGGCGAGCGGGGCGGCGCGCTATCGGCAGGTTGGCCGCTCGCGACGGCGGGGCTGGCGGCCGGGCTGGCGGCCGGCACCAAGTCGACGGCTCTGGCGATGGCCGCGGCGCTGACCGTGGTCGTGCTGGTGCTGGCGCCGGCGGGGCGGCGTCGGGCGGCCTTCGCCTGGTGGGCACTGGCCGGGCTCGCGGGTGGTGGCTACTGGTATCTCCGAAACCTGATCGCGAGCGGCAACCCCCTGCCGCAGGCGACGAGCATCGGCCCGATCTCGCTTCCCCACCCCGAGCACCTCCAGAGCGGGCGGCCCGACTTCAACATCGTCCATTACGCGACCGACACCGGGGTCTGGGGCGAATACTTCACCCCAGGCCTGCACCAGGCGTTCGGCCTGCTCTGGCCGTTGGTCCTCGCGGGAGCCGTCGCCGGCGGCGTCCTGGCCCTCGCCCGCGGCCGGGAGACGATCCTGCGCTGGGTTGGAGCCGTGGCCCTGTTCGGCCTCCTCGCGTACCTGTTCACGCCCCTAAGCGCCGCCGGGGCGGAGGGAGCGCCGACCGCGTTCGCCATCAACATCCGCTACGCGATCCCGGCGCTCCTCGCCGGCCTCGTGCTCCTTCCGCTCGGCCTCCGGCCATCCGCCGATCGGCCTGAAACAGGACGATTGGGCCGCCCACAGGCCCCCCGGCAATGGGAATGGGGCCTGGTCGCGGCCTTCCTCTTCGTCCTCGTCGTCACCGACCGCTCCGACGCCGTGCTGCGCGACCCGTCACGCCCATTCGGCCTCCTGCTGGCCGTCCTCGCGGTGCTCATTCCCGCCGCCCTGCTGCTGGCAAGGCGGCGAGGCGCCCCGCGCCACCTCCTTCTGGCGGGTTGCGCGGGTCTCGCCCTGCTGGTCGCCGCGATCGGGTACCCGGTGCAGCGCGATTACCTGCATGACCGCTTTGCCGCGGGCAGCGAACTCCCCGGAATGCACCTCGACTCTGCCTACGTCTGGGCTCGTGACGTCTCCGACGCCCGGATCGGCCTCGCCGGGACCACCGCCGGCTTCCTCGAGTATGGGTTCTACGGGACCGACCTGAGCAACGAGGTCGACTACCTGGGGCATGCCGGCCCGCGCGGGGCCTTCAACGCGATCCCCGATTGCCGTGCCTTCAGGGCCGCCGTCAACGCCGCGGGGCTCGACTACCTCGTCACCGCGCCCTTCCTCAATTTCATCCATCCCGACGAGCCGATCCGCTCGCCGGAGGCCCGTTGGCTGCGGGGCGACGATGGGGTCGAGCCGCTGCTGCGGAGCGGCCCGGTCACGGTCTGGCGGGTCCGGGGGATGCTCGATCCGCATGCCTGCGGCCCACCCAACGCGCCTCTGCGCGAGATACCCGATCAACCCGCATCCTGAGCGTGGGTACCCTTGGGCGGGTGAGCTACCCGGTCGAGAACGCCCTCTTCCAGTGGGAGGAGGGCCAGCGGGCTCTGGATCGGATCGAGGACCCGGCGGAGCGTCGCCGCGCAGAACGCGTCGTCGCGGCGATCCGCGAGGAGCTGCGCCGGCGGATCGGCCCCACCTTCAAGGCGGCGGAGCTTGCCGAGCTGCACTCCCGCGGCACCGACTGGTGCGTGGAGGTCGCCCTGGACGCGGTGCCACGCCTGGAGAGCGACCCGCAATCGCTCGCCGACGCTGCGTTCTGGAGCTACCTCAGGGGAGCGACCGACTTCGCCGGCGGCCGCCAGCTGATCGGCTAGTCCTCTGAGTCCTCGTCCTCGGGCTGCTCGCCTCCGGCCCGGCGGATCACGATCTGCTCCGGGTCGATGCGCACGGTGACGTCGCGCTTGCCGGCCCAGTGCTCCACGTAGACCGGATTGTCCTTGACCGAGGGATCGAGCCAGAGTCCGTAACCGTCCGCCTCGCCGTGGTCGAAGGTGGCCTCGAGCTCTTTGCGCCGGCCTCGCCCGCCGCGCCTCCCTCGGCGCCGCCGGCGCCGCCTCGCGGTCGTCGCCTCGCCTTCCTCGCCGTCGGCCTCGCCTTCCTCGCCGTCGGCCTCGGCTTCCTCGCCGTCGGCCTCGGCGTCCTCCTCGTCCTCGGCCTCCTCGACAGGCGCCTCGTCGTCTCCCTCTTCCTCGGCTGCCTCCTCGGCGGTCGCGGCCTCGACCTCGGCCTCGATTTCGTCGCGCAGGTCGAGCTCTCCGGTGCCGCTCTCCTCCTCGTCGGGGTTGAGGTCGTGCTGGCTGCGGAACTCGCGCAGCTCGGCCGCGCTGACTTCGAGCTGATGGGCGATCCAGGCATCGGTGCGGCCCTGCCTGACCCAGGCCCGGATCTGGTTCAGCTGCGGCTTCAGCGAGCGTCGTGGCATCGGCGGGCGAGTCTATTGGACCTGGCCGGTGAGTCGCGGAGTCGTCGCCAGGCCTGTCTAGGCCATCAGGAAGGCGAGCGCCTCGAACATCGCGACGACGACCACCGCCACGGTCACCGTCAGGCATACGGCCAGAACGCTGAACCGGACCTTCCCCTGCTGCTCGTTGCGGGTCATCCGACGGAGCCGAGAGCGGTTCGCCGCACGGCGGCGCAGCTGCTCGCGGCGCCGGCGCTCCAACGATGTCTCCTGTTCGAAGGCGACCTCGAACTGGGAGATGCTCTGTCGCATTCTCATAGGCAGAAAAGGCCGGGGGCGACCCTCGGCGGGACCGTAGCAAAGGTGCAAGCGGCCTTGCAGGGGTCCTCGGGTGGTTTAGTGCGGATCCATACTAGTGAGTAGTTCATGGCGGGCAGGCGCCCCAGAGGCCGCGGCCGGAGCGCGCCGCCCGGCGCTCGAGCCGGCGGAAGAGCGGCGCGTGGAGGTCGTTGGGGGGGATGGTCAGGCTGCGGGCGAGGCCCCGCCGCACCAGTGCCGCGTTCACGAGTCGCCCGCCCAGCCTCACGTAGGCGAGCAGGCGGCCGTAGACGTCGCGGCGCTCGACGCCGAGGACGAGGTGGACGGTGCGCCCTTCGAGCAGCCCGTGGGTGAAGGCCGAGGCCTGCGGCCCGAAGCATTGGACCGGGGTGCCGGGCTTGACGGTCTCCGGCGTGTCGATCCCGATCAGCCGCACGTCCTCGGGCTTCGAATCGACCTCCGCTTCGATCGTGTCGCCGTCGATCACCCGGATCACCCGCGCCGTGGCGGTCGACGGGCCGTCCGCTTGCCTGCCCCGGTCCTCCCAGGGCCGCAGGATCAGCAGGGAGACGGCGACCAGCAGCACCGCGCTGCCGGCCCAGCCCCTGGTGCGATGCGCCCCCACCCGCTTCTCAGCCGGTGGGGCGGGATTCTCTCCCCCCGGCTCGACGCAAACTTAGATCGTGAGAGCTATCCGGCTAGGGGATGCGGCGGACGTTCGCCAGCAACGACTCCTTGATCTGGGCGATGATCTCGAGGGCGTCGTTCCACTCGCGCTGCCAGACGTTGCGGCCGAAGATGACGCCGCTGCCGCCCGCCTCCATGATCTCGCGCGTGTGCGTGAGGACCGTCTCATCGTCGACCTTGGAGCCGCCGGAGAGGACGACGAGCGAGCGGCCCGCCGAGGCTACGCAATGGCGGATCGCCTCCGCCTCGTCGACCTCCATCTCGTTGTAGGGGGCGGGGGCGTCCTTGTCCTTCTCGGGGTCGATCTTCGGCATGTTCAGCTTGACCACGTCGGCGCCCATCTCCATCGCCATCCGCGCCGCGTAGTCGATCGCGTAGAAGGAGCCGGCGCCGCCCTTGGCGTCGATCGCCTCTCCCCGCGGGTAGGACCAGACGATCAGCGGCATCCCGTACCGGTCGCAATCCTGGCGCACCCCGCGTAGCTGGGCGAGGTCCTGGTCCTGCCGCGGCGAGCCGAGGTAGAGCGTGTACCCGACTGCGTCGGCGCCGAGCCGCACCGCGTCCTCGACGCTCGCGTTGCAGGTCGAGAGCGCCTGGGCGGAGGACGGGACGTCGGTCTTGCCGTTGACCTTGAGGATCAGCGGCACCCGGCCCGCGTAGTCCGGGTAGTACTTGCTCGCCATGCCGATCTGGCAGGCGAGGGCCGAGTAGCCGGCCTCGGCGGCGAGCCGGAACTGGTAGTCGGGATCCTTCGACGCGGGGTTGGGGAAGAAGTCGCGGGGGCCGTGCTCGATGCCCTGGTCGATCGGCAACAGCATCAAGGTTCCGTTGCCGGGGCCGAACTCGAAGAGCAGCCGCCTGAGGCGCGTCCGTTTGCCCGGCGCCAACTCCGCCAGCAGCGATTTTTGCTCGGTCAGGCTCTTCAACTCCACGCTGATTCCTCCTAGAGAGACGGGTGCACTCGCAGTATGCCACCGGCGCCGCCGATGGCCGGTTGAGGGCTTGGAGTTATCCTCGGATGACAATGAGCGAGACTGAGCTCAGCGTCATCTGCAAGAACTGCGGCTCGGAGGTCAGTCCCTACGTCACGGAGTGCCCCTACTGCGGCGCGCGGTTGCGGAAGCGGGCGCCGAAGCTCGAACGGCGGGGCGACGCGCTTGAGGCGAAGCCGCGCCGGCGCGCAGCCGCGAGGTTCTTCAGGCGGCGGGCCAGCCGGGCCGCGGGCGCGCGGGCGATCCGTTCCTACGCGACGATCGGTGCGATCGGCGCCTCGGCGACCCTGCTGTTGGTCCAGAAGGCGACCGGGGAGACCCTGGCCGGCATCGGTGGCCTCTCGGTCCCACTCGAAGGGGAATGGTGGCGGTGCCTCACCTCGCCCTTCGCCTACGTCGACGTCGGTTACCTCTTCGTCGTCGCGGTCGGATTGGCCATCTTCGGCGGTGCGGTCGAGCGGCGGCTGGGCAGCGCCGCCACCGGGATCCTGCTGCTCGCCTGCGGCGCCCTCGGCATGGTCGCCGCCGCCGCGGTCGCCAACGCCCAGGGACACGTCGACGTGATCGGCGGAGGAAACGGCATCGCGCTTGGCGCCGTCGCCGCCTGGTTCACCCTGCGCCGTTCCGAGGCCCATGGGGCGATCGACCAGGAGTACGACGCGATCGGCGTCGCGGTCGCCGCCGTGGTGCTGCTCGCCCTGCCCCTGTTCGAGGGCAGCGCCGACGTGGTGGCAGGCGTGGCGGGCGGCCTGGTCGGCGGCCTCGCCGGGCTCGCCGCGTCGGTGCTTCGCCCCGCCGAATAGTCTGCGCCGATGCCGATCGAGGACGAGCGCCTCGAGGCCGCGATCGAGCGCCTCACCGAAGCCGAGCGCTTTGCCGAGGCGGAGAAGATCGTCGCTCGCGCCGCGCCGCAGCTGCAGCGGGTCCTGACCAGCGCTCTCGCCGAGGGCGGCTGGTTCGGTGAGTCGCACGAGGCCGAGGCGCTGAAGGCCGCCACGCTGCCTGACCCCGAGGAGCGGATCACCGCCGTGCGCTCGCTCCTCGCCGAGGAGGCGAGGATGGGAATGATGGTTGGAGTTGCGGTCGGCTGGGCACTGAGGGAAGAGCTGACCCAGGGCGACCACGTCGACGAAGGAGATGAGTAGAGATGGAGATCAAGTTTCACGGGCAGGCGTGCTTCGAGCTGAGCGAGGGCGACACCACGTTGCTGACGGACCCCTTCCTGAAGCCGAACAACCCGATCGCGGTGGCGACCGCGGAGGAGGTCGAGCCGACCCACATCGCGCTTACCCACGGGCATGCCGATCACGTTGCCGACGCGGTGCCGGTGGCGAAGCGCACCGGAGCGCACTGCGTGGCGATCGTCGAGCTTGCGAACTGGCTCGACTCGCAGGGGGCGGACGCGGTCAGCGACCCCAACCTCGGCGGCACCGTCGAGTTCGACTGGGGCTGGATCAAGCTGGTTCCGGCCTGGCACACGAACACCATCCCCGGCTCCGATACGGCGCCGTTCAGCGCCGAGCACGGAATCTCGATCGGGGTCCCGACCGGCCTTCTGATCAACATCGGAGGGGTGACCGTCTACCACGCCGGCGACACCTGCCTCTTCGGCGACATGAAGCTGATCGCCGAACGGAATCCGGTCGACGTGGCCCTGCTGCCGATCGGCGGCCACTACACGATGGACCGCCATGATGCGGTCGTGGCGGCCGAATTCGTCGGTGCCGGGACGGTCATCCCGATGCATTACGACACCTTCCCGCCGATCGAGACCGACGCGGGTGCGTTCAAGCAGGAGGTCGAGTCGAAGACTTCCTCGCAGGTCGTCGTGCTGAAGCCGGGGGAGAGCCACTCCGCCTGAAACTGGCTGACCAGCCAGTCCGCTGCTAGGCTCGTTTCTCGGACAACCCGACGAGGCGAGGAGTGTGCAGATGGAGGCCAAGGAGGCGACCGGGACCCAGCCCCGCACCGAGCGCGAGGACTACCAGGCGACCGCCGACCCGGCGCTGCTCAAGGAGGCCGATCGGACCGCGGACGTGAAGCTGCTGAGCTACGCCGAGCTCTACGGGCTGTGGGAGCGTCAGCAGTGGCAGACGCAGGAGCTCGACTTCACTCGCGACCGCGAGGACTGGCACGAGCGGATCAGCGCCGAGGAGCGCTTTCAGCGGATGTACGGGCTCTCCTCCTTCTTCATCGGCGAGCAGAAGGTCGCCGAGGAGCTCGGCCCGATCATGCGCGCTGCGCCGACCGAGGACCAGAAGATCTTCCTCTGCACCCAGATCGCCGACGAGGCGCGCCACGTGCGCTTCTTCGAGCGCTTCTACCGCGAGGTCGGGGTCCTGGAGGCGGACGGCCTCACGGAGATGCTCAGCGAGACCTCTGAGCACCTCAACGACAACTTCGGGCTGCTCTTCGACGAGATGCTGAAGCAGCGCACCGATCGCCTTTCCGCGGAGCCCGAGGACACGGTGGCGCTGGTCGAGGCCGTGACCATCTACCACATGGTGATCGAGGGAATGCTGGCCCTCACCGGACAGCACTTCATCATGGACTTCAACGAACGCGAAGGAACCCTTCCCGCCTTTGTCGAGGGCTTTCAGAACGTCGCTCGCGACGAGCACCGCCACGTCGCCTTCGGCTCTGTCTTCCTGCGCGAGAAGGCCCGCGAGGACAATAGCTTCAAGGAGGCGATCCAGCGGGCCCTGGAGCAGACCCTTCCGCTTGCCGACAAGGTGCTGACCCCGCCGTGGGCGGAGGATGTCGACGATTGGGAGCTGTTCGGCTACTCGCTCGAGGAGACGCGGGAGTTCGCCGGCACATGTCTGATGCGGCGCCTCAAGGTGATCGGCCTCGGCTGAAACCGGGCCGCGGCCCCGTCGAGCCGGGGTCTACGGCGTCGCGGGGGCTTCGCCGCTCGAGGCGGAGCCACCTGATTCGGCCGGCGGCGGAGGCGATTCGGCCGGCGGAGGCGATTCGGCCGGCGGCGGAGGCGATTCGGCCGGCGGCGGAGGCGATTCGGTGGGTGCGCCGCCAACGGCGACGACGACGGTTTCTTCGCCGGACGGAGCGCCGGCTTCGCCCGCCGGCGGCTTGGCGTCGGTCACGCTAGGCGACTGACCCTGGGCCTTGTCCGCTCCATCTCCATCGGTGGGAGTCGTCGAGGGACCGGCGGGAGCCGCCTGCGCACCGTCGGTCGGGGTGGTCGGGTCGGTGCTCTTCGGCCCCTGCGTCGGCGCTTCGGCGACGGGAGGAGGCGCCGTGGCCGGGGCGGACAGGACGGCCGGGGCCTCGCGCGCCGCGGACTGCCCGGCGATAACCGGGGAAAGGGGCGTGCCGTGTTTGACGGCGGAGATGTTCTGGATGTGCGCGGTGGTCGGGCTCTGCGTGGGCGGAGCGACCCTTTCCTTGACCTCGACCGCTCCCGCGGTTAGGACGGCGGCGGTGACGACGCCCGCCACGGCCTTGGTGCCGATCGCTCCTCCGACCGCGCCGAGCCCGCTGGCGGCGCTGCCGCCGCCGATCGCCGCGGCCGCGCTGCCGACCGCGCCGGCTCCGGTCGCCGTCGCCGCCGCGCCACCGCCGGCAGCACCTGCGCCGGTCGTGGCGCCGGCACCACCGAGGCCCAGCTTGGAGAGGATGAAGCTCTTGAATGCCACCAGAGGCCCGGCGGGAACGAGCGCCGCGAGCACCTTGTCGTTGGAGCGGATCTGGGCCCGGAAGTCTGCGCATTCCTCGCAGTCGCGAACGTGGCGCCGAACCGGCCCGGAGACCTTCCGCAGACCCTCGGCGGCCTCCGCGAGCTCGAGCCGGACTTCACCACAGGTGAGCTGCCGCGCCTGGCTCGCCTCGGCCAGCGAGATTCGCGCCCGGACCAGCAACGACTTGACCGACGGGACGCTGGTCTCCATCGTCTGCGCGATTTCCTCGTAGGACATCGCGTCCATCTCCCGGAGCATCAGCGCCGAGCGCTGGGTCTCCGGCAGGTTGCCGACGTCGCTGAGAAGCTGCCGGAACTCCTCCCGGTTGTGGACCTTCTCCGCAGTCGAGGCCGCGTCGACCATCGGCACCATGTCCATCGATTCCTGCGCGTCCGCCGTGGGCTTGCGCAGGTGGTTGAGGCAGCGGTTGCGGGCGATCCGGTACAGCCAGGGCCGGAGGTTGATCTCGCGCTCGTCGGCGAGCATCGCCCGGTAGGCATTGACGAAAACCTCCTGGAGGACGTCCTCGGCGTCCTCGGTGGAGCCGAGCATCTGGCGGCAGAAGCCGAGCAGGCGGCCCTGGTATCGGTCGACGATCGTCTCGAAGGCGCCCGCGTTGCCGCCGCGCGCCATCGAGATCAGCCTTGCGTCGCCCTGAAGCTTGAGCAGCGGCGAGCGGCGAGCTAGCAACCCGCGTTGACTGGCGTGTGTAAGAGCCGATGCCTCCAAGCTTCACTCTCCAGGGAAGGCCGTTTCCTCTACCTGAAGACACCGTAGCAGCGGCATAGTTGCGCCACTACGGCATTTTTAGGGCACCTTTGGATAGCGATTCCAGGCCATCCCGGGAGCCCGCAGTGCCCGGGGCGGGACTCGAACCCGCAAGCCCCCGTGGGGGCAGCGCCTTTTAAGGGCGCCGCTTTTGCCAGTTTCGCCACCCGGGCACGAGCGATGGTAACCCCGCCCCGGCTTCTATAGGCTCGGGCGCCATGGCGGTTCACGGCGGGCGGTTGGTGGCGGCGGTGCTGCGCTCTCGCGGCGTTTCGCACCTCTTCACCCTTTCTGGAGGACACCTGTTCTCGATCTATGACGGCTGCCGCGAGGAGGGGATCGAGATCATCGACGTCCGCCACGAGCAGTCGGCGGTCTTCGCGGCCGAGGGCTTTGCGAAGGCCACCCGGGGAGCGGGTGTCGCGGCGCTGACCGCGGGCCCGGGCGTGACCAACGGGATCAGCGGCATCGCCGGAGCGCAGGCCAACTGCTCGCCCCTCTTCGTGATCGGTGGGCGCGCGCCCGAGATGCGCTGGGGGGCGGGGTCCCTTCAGGAGATCGACCACCTGCCGTTCGTCTCGCCGCTGGTCAAGTCGGCCGAGACGGTGCGGGAGCCCGGCCGGATCGCCGCGACGACCGCCGCGGCGCTCGACACGGCACTCACCCCTCCATTCGGGCCGACCTTCGTCGACTACCCGCTCGATGTCGTCTTCAGCGAGGCGGAGAGCGAGGTGCCTCCCGCCCAGGATGCCGGCCTCGGGACTCCCCCCGACGGGGTCGAGGAGGCGGCCGCGCTGCTCGCCGGCGCCGAGCGCCCGGTGGTGATGGCGGGCACCGGCCTGTACTGGGGTCGCGCCGAGGGCGAGCTGCAGGCGCTTGCGGAGCTGCTCGGAATCCCGGTCTTCCTCAACGGCCTCGGTCGGGGCTGCCTGCCCGCAGATCACGAGCTTGCCTTCAGCCGGGCGCGGGGTGCCGGGCTGAAGGATGCCGACGTGGCGCTGGTGGCCGGAGTGCCGATCGACTTTCGCCTCGGCTTCGGGGGCAGCTTCGGGGAGGAGACGAAGCTGATCCGCCTCGACGCCGCGCCGAACGAGCTGACCGCGAACCGGCTTCCGGATGTGGACATGGTCGGCGACGTCGCCGCCGGGTTTGCGGCGATCCGCGATTCCGTCAGCGATGCCTCGAGGCGCAGCGACGCGTGGCTCGAGCGACTCCGCTCGATCGAGGAGGAGCGCCGCGCGGCCGAGCAGGAGGAGCTCAACGACGGCCGCTCCCCCCTTCACCCCGTCCGCGTCTACAAGGAGCTTGGCGAAGTGCTCGACCGCGACGCGATCGTGGTCGGCGACGGCGGGGACTTCGTTTCCTACGCCGGCCGGTTCATCGAGACATTCCAGCCCGGTTGCTGGATGGACCCGGGCCCCTTCGGCTGCCTGGGGGCCGGGCCCGGCCAGGCGATCGGAGCCAAACTCGCCCATCCCGACCGACAGGTCTGCCTGCTGCTCGGCGACGGCGCCTTCGGTTTCGCCGGCCTGGAGTTCGACACGATGGCCCGTCACGGGCTCCCGGTCGTCGGGGTGATGGGGAACAACGGCATCTGGGCGCTGGAGCACCACCCGATGAAGTTCCTCTACGGCTACTCGGTCGCGGCGGAGCTGCGACCCGAGACACCTTACGAGGAGATGGTCGAGGCGCTGGGCTGCGAGGGAATCCTCGTCCGCGAGCCGGAGCATCTGCGGCCGGCGCTGGAGCGCGCGTTCGCCTCCGGCCGCCCCACTCTGGTCAACATTCTCACCGACCCGGACGTCGTCTACCCGCGCAAATCGAATCTGGCCTGAAACGAGAATCGACCGCCATTGCTGGCGGCCGATTCAAGGTGGTCCCTCAGGACGGGCAGGGGTACGTCTTCAGGGACCAGTGCTTATTTGCTGGGCCCAGACGGCGGGAGGCGCCATGATGCGGCAATCGTCCGAACCCTTGCCGATCTCAGGGAAGGCTTTTGGGCCCGCCTAGATACCGACGCAGCGATTATGTTCGCGGCTATCCGATATGTCTAGGGACTGCCGACCCGCCTACCTAGATATTGGTAGATTCGATCTACCAAGTTTTCTGAATTAAAGGGACGCTTTTGCCCCTCTGTCCGGCACCTGGGCGAGGTCATGTACATACGGTCCCACGGGTTTCGAGGCGCTTTTTTGGGCCCGGATCTCAGAGTGCCGCGGCCGCCGCAATCGCACTGCCATAGAGAATATCGTGCTCCGAGACTTTAATCCGGTCGAGCCCGAAGGCCCTCATCGCCTCAATCAGGATGACGACGCCGGCGACGATCGTCGGCGCTCTGTGCGGATGAAGTCCTTTGATCTGGGCCCTTTGCTCCAAAGAGGCAGATGCGAGATGGGAGAGCTGTTTCTGGATCGACTGCAATCCGAGCACATGGTCGTGCACGCGCTCGGGGTCGTAGGGGTCGAGCGCCAGCTCGATCGCGGCAAGGCTCGTCGGGGTGCCGGCGACGGCGGTCCCGGCCGTCGCCCGCGCCTCGGGATGGCCGTCGATGCTCGCCTCGATCAGCGATCTGGCGTCCGAGGCCAGCGCCTCCAGCTCCACTGCGGTCGGCGGGTCTGTGGCGAGGTGGCGCTCCGTGTGGCGGACGACCCCCGCCTGCAGCGAGGCGTGGAAGGAGATCTCCGGGCCATTGCCGACGATCAGCTCGGTCGAGCCACCGCCGATGTCGATCACAAGCGTCGGCTGGCGCGGCGGCCTGTCGGCGGTGGCGCCGTGGTAGGTCAACCGCGACTCCTGCTCGCCGTCGAGCACCCGCGCCGGAAGGGCGAAGCGCTCACGCAGCTCGGCCAGGAAGGCGCCGCCGTTCGAGCTGTCGCGCACGGCGCTGGTCGCGAGCGCATCGATGGCCTCGACGCCACAGCCGCGGTAGATCTTCTCGTAGGCGGCGATCGCCTCGCAGACCGCCTCGATCGCTTCGTCTGAGAGCTGCCCGGTCAGGTCGACGCCGCGCCCGAGCCGGGTCACCCGGCTGCGCCGCTCGACCTCGGTGACCACTTCGCCAGAGACGTCGGCGACCAGCAATCTGGTCGAGTTCGTGCCGATGTCGATGACCGCGACCCTGCGGGATCCATTCTGCATCGCGGGCACTCTAGATATGCCGCCAGCTCGGCGGGCCGTTGCTACCATTGGCAAACCGCCGCGGGGTGGAGCAGTCAGGTAGCTCGTCGGGCTCATAACCCGAAGGTCGCGGGTTCGAATCCCGCCCCCGCTATTTCACGAAGGCCCGCAGATGCGGGCCTTTTCGTTTGAAGATCGCGGCGACTGCAAGTGTCCCAGAAGAACACCGCCCGACTGAAGGCCGAGCTCGACGCCGCTGCAGAGCTCCTGCGGACGGCGACGCTTGCCCGGCTCGCCTACAGCGGAGCCGACGGCACACCGCGGGTGATCCCGATCGGCTTCCTCTGGACCGGCGGAGCGGCGGTCGTTGCCACCCATCCGACCGCGCCGAAGGTGGCAGCGCTCCGCGCTCGCCCGCGGGTCGCGCTGACGATCGACACCCCAAGCCCGGCGCGCTCTCTGCTGCTTCGCGGAAACGCCGAGATCGAGGTCGTCGACGGTCCGGCGCCGGAGTACCTCGAGGCGGCGGCGAAGTCGATGGACGGCGAGGAGCTCGCGGCGTTCGAAGCGACCTGCCGTGGGACCTACGACCGGATGGCGCGGATCAGAATCGTCCCTGACTGGGCACGTTACTTCGACTTCGGCGCCGGCCGCGTACCGGTCTTCCTCCGCGAACTGACCTCCAGGGACTGACGCGCCGGCGGCCGCCCCGGGCCCCTTCTATGCCCACCAATCGCGCCGGCCCTCGACGTCTTCGCGCGGGGCCTCGCCGAGGTTGGGCGCGCCGATGACGAGGATCTCGAGGCCATCCGGCCCGGCCTCGTAGCCTCGCCACATACCGGGCGGGACGCGCACCGCGTCCCATTCCTTGAGCTCGACGATCTCCTCATCGACCTTCATCCGCCCGCTCCCGCGCACGACCACGTAGACCTCCTCCTGCTTCTTGTGCGTGTGGCCGTATGGAAAGCGATAGCCGGGCGGAACGCGCTGGTAGCTCAGGCCGGACTTCTCGAGCTCGAGCGGCCCGGTCGCCATGCGGAACTCCAGGTCCGGCGCGCCGTCAAACTTGGACCCGAGATCCTCCAGGTCCTCCCTGAGGTTCCTGAGAGTGAACGGCACGGCCCACAGGGTGCCAGGTTCCTCCGCGTTGCAGGGACCCCGTGCGCGGGCGCCTAGGGCTTGATCCGGAAGCTCCTGGCGGCAGGTGACGGATCGGCTTCCCCACCCGCGTTGACGGCGTCCACCTGGAAGCGGTGCTTCCCCGGCTTCAGGTGCTTGTAGGTCTTGGGAGAGGTGCAGGCCCGGAACGGCTTGCGGTCGAGCTTGCAGAGGAACGTGGCGCTGCCGTCGGGGGAGGCGAACCTGAAGGTCGCCCGGTTCTTGACGCGATTGATTTTCACCTTGCGGATGATCGTCGCCGGCGCCACCCCGGTTGAGCCCGAGGCTCCTCCTGCTCCCGGATTGCCCCCCTGCCCCGGCGGCGATTCCACCGTGAACGATCGCGAGGCGGGGGTGGCGTCGACGTTTTCCGCCGCGTCGACTGCCCTCACTTCGAAGCTGTGGGCGCCGAGGCCCATGGAGCTGTAGCTCTTCGGTGAGGTGCAGAGGGCGAAGTCCGCCTCCTGGCTGGAATCGATGCGGCACTCGAAGCTGACGCCTGGCTCGGGCGAGGAGAAGGTGAAGCTGGGGGAAGCGTTGGTCGTCGGCCCGGACGGCCCCGAATCGATCTGGGTCTCCGGCGGGGTGACGTCCGGCGACTCGGAGAGGGCCAGTCCAAAGGCTTTTTCGCGGGCCCCGCCGGCGTCGCCGACGACGATCTCATAGGTCGTGCCCACGATCGCTTCGAAGCTCACCTTGCTCCCGTAGACGTCGTCTTCGCTGCAGGCTGGGTCGTTGTTGTTGTCGGTGACGCGTGTCAGAGAAGCCAGTTCGCTCCCCGTGTAGACGGCAAGGATGCTGTCGATTTCGCCGATGCAGGTGTCGATCGAGGTGGTGCCGTTGTGAGGGGCCGTCCAGCGGTACCAGACGGTGTGATCGCCTTCCCAGAAGGAGGAATCGGGCGGGTTGGTCACGTAGTGGTCGGGCTCGCTCGGCTGCCTTGTCCCGCCCGCGGTCGTCCCTTCCGCCGCGGCGAAGGTGCCGCTCAGTTCTTCGGCACGCTCGAAGTCGTCGTTGCCCGGACCGAGGTAGGTCAGGTAGCCCGCATCCCAGGCTTCCTGCCCGGGGTAGGCGGTGTGAAACGGCGACGGGCCGGTCAGCAGCATTCCTTCATTGCAGGGATTCCCGTCGTGGAAACCCCACGAGTCCTGCTTGGGGTCGGGGCCGCCTACGCCGATCGCATAGGTCTTGCCCGCTTCCAGAAAGGCGGCGGATTCGGGATCGAAGTTCACCGTGTAGTCGCGGGCGACGGCGTCGGTCGGAATGCTGGCGCTGGGGATCGTGGTCGAGGCGAGCGCCGGTGCCGCCGGGGCGCCTTCTTCGTTCGCCCCGTAGATGCTGACGTGGACGTCTTCGCTGCCTTCCGGCTGCCGGGCCAGGCCCTTGATGACCGTGGTGAGCAGCTTGCCGCTCCTGCCCGCGACGAAGCTTTGCGCCCACTCGCCTCCGTAGCTGACGATCGCGAAGCCATTGGCGCCGGGTTCGCATTTCGCGTCTGCCGTTCCGATCGCCTCGGCAGGGGACGGGCCGACGCCGAAGGCGGCGGCCCAACCGAGGGCGGCCACGGCGGCGAGCCGGCTCGTCGAGCGTCGAGCCAGCCGGCGGTTGGGACGATTTGGATCGGGCACCGCGCTCCAATTTTCGGGTTGCGGCGCCTCCCGCGAGGGACGATAGACGCAGAGTCGGCGGTGGGCAAGCCCGCTGGACGGCCGTCCAGCGGGCCGGCAAGGCTCGGGGGGGATCAGCGTCCCTTGAAGCGGGCCGCCTCCTCCGAGCCTCCCGTGGCGTCCCCCTCGCTGTAGGAGTGCGCTCCGGCGCCGGCGAGGTGGCCGCCGTCGACGATCATGTACTCGTCGCGAATCGGGCGTCCGTCGAACCAGCACTCGAGGATCTCGCGCGTCCCGGCCGCATAGCGGGCCTGGGCGGAGAGGCTGCTGCCCGAGGTGTGGGGCGTCATGCCGTGGTGCGGCATCGAGCGCCAGGGATGGTCCTGGGGCGCAGGCTGGGGGAACCAGACGTCGCCCGCGTATCCGGCAAGCTGGCCGCTTTCGCAGGCCCGCGCCACCGCGTCGCGGTCGCAGATCTTGCCGCGGGCCGTGTTGATCAGGTAGGCGCCGCGTTTCATCCTCGCGAGCATCTCCGCGTCGAAGAGATGCTCGGTTTCAGGGTGAAGCGGCGCATTGATCGTCACCACGTCGCAGTCTTCGACCAGCGACTCGGCGGTGGGATGGAAGGTCACGCCAAGCTCCTCCTCGACCTCGGCCGGCAGGCGGTGGCGCTCCGTGTAATGGAGACCGACCTCGAACGGCTTGAGGCGGCGCAGGACGGCCGACCCGATTCGGCCTGCCGCGATGGTGCCGACCTGCATGCCCTCGAGGTCGTAGGACCGCGAAACGCAGTCGGCGATGTTCCAGCCGCCGTCGACGACCCAGCGATAGGAGGGGATGTAGTTGCGGACCAGGGCAAGGATCATCATCACCACGTGCTCGGCGACGCTGATGCTGTTGGAGTAGGTGACCTCCGCGACGGTCAGGCCGGCCTCGATCGCCGCCTGCAGGTCGACGTGGTCGGAGCCGATGCCGGCCGTCAGCGCAAGCTTCAGCTTGGGGGCCATCGCGATCCGCTCGGCGGTCAGGTAGGCAGGCCAGAAGGGCTGCGAGATCACGACCTCGGCCTGGGGCAGCTCCCGCTCGAACACCGAGTCGGGACCGTCCTTGTCCGAGGTGACGATCAATTTGTGTCCCCGCTGCTCGACGAACTCCCGGAGACCGAGCTCGCCCGAGACGCTGCCCAGCAGCTCGCCGGGCCTGAAACCGATCCCCTCCGGAGTCGGCGCGGTCTGTCCGTCGTGGTAACGATCGATCCGTGGGATGTCCTCGCGGGCGTATTTCGGCGGGTAGCCGTCGACCGGATCGTGGTAGAGCACGCAGAGAACGTTCGCCATTGCTCGCTCGCCCTCATCCTCCCTCAGGGCAAGCAGGCCGGTCAACCCCAATGTCCTCCTCACCTCCTCACGAGCGGGAGGCCGCGGGCCACGTCCGAGTCCCGGCTGCTGGCGGCTAGGCCGTGTTCAGCGCCACGGCGGCGCGAACCAGCGCCTTCAGGGCCTCCTCATCGATCTCCTCGCCCTCGTGGACATCGATCGCACGCCTGGTGTTGCCCTCGAGGCTGGAGTTGAAGAGCCCTGAGGGGTCCTCCAGCGAGGCGCCCTTGGCGAAGGTCATCTTGACGACCTTCTTGTAGGTCTCGCCGGTGCAGATGATGCCGTCGTGCTCCCACACCGGAACCCCTCGCCATTTCCACTCCTCGACCACCTCGGGGTCGGCCTGCTTGATCAGGGCTCGGATCCGGGCGAGCGTCTCGCCCCGCCAGTCGTCCAGTTCCTCAATTCGCCCGTCGATCAGCTGCGAGGGAGAGCCTTCGTTTGCCGCTTCGTTCATCGTTCTGCACCGGACCGTACTTCGCGCGGGAGATCGCGGCGTGCAACTCGCCCTTGCCCATTTTCGAGCGGCAGGGGATTTCCAGCCGGGTGCGCGGCGCCGCGGGGTTGCTCGCAGGCCATGGGGTTTGGGTACCCGTTTGGTCGTGAGCGACGCACGGGTAGCCGCCGGACGTGGCCGGCGTGATGATGGAAACACCGAATGAGCGGACCTGAGTCTCGCCGTCGGGGGCGGCTCAGGCGCTCTGACTGCTCCGGCCCGGGGATCAGCCGAAGGCGGAGGGGGAGCGGCTTCAGCTACGTGGACCCGGAGGGTGGGCCCGTGACCGACGAGGAGACCCTGGAGCGGATCCGGGAGCTGGCAATCCCTCCGGCTTGGCGCGACGTCTGGATCTGCGGCGACCCGTTCGGCCACATCCAGGCGACGGGTTTCGACGAAGCCGGGCGCAAGCAGTACCTCTACCACGAGCGCTGGCAGCTTCGGGCGGCGCAGCGCAAGTTCGAGTCGGTGCGCGAGTTTGCGTCAACCCTGCCGAAGCTGCGTCGGACCGTGACGAGGGACCTTGGGCGAGAGGGAATGCCGCGCGCGCGGGCCCTGGCCTGCGCGGTGCGCCTGCTCGACCTCGGCTTCTTCCGCATCGGTGGCGAGGAGTACGCCGAGACCAACGAGAGCTACGGGGTCGCCACCGTCCTGCGCGAGCACGTCGCGATCGAAGGCGACGAGGTGGTCTTCGACTTCCCTGCCAAGAGCGGTCAGCGCCGTGTCCAGTCGATCCGCGACCCGGGGGTCAGGGCGGCGATCGAAGCGATGCGAGGCAGGCGCAGCGGTCCCCAGGACCTACTCGTCTTTCGCGAGAACGGCGGCTGGCGCGACGTCCGCTCCGAGGACGTGAACGACTATCTGCAGGAGACAACGGGGGAGGGGTTCTCCGCCAAGGACTTTCGCACCTGGCATGGGACGGTGCTCGCCGCGATCGAGCTGGCGGCGGAGGGGGCGCCGCGATCCAAGGCCGGCGCCGAGCGCGCGATCCGGGCGTCGATCAAACGGGTCGCCGAGCGACTCGGGAACACGCCGGCGGTCACCCGCAGTTCGTATATAGACCCGCGGGTGCTCGACCGCTTCCGCGATGGCAAGACGATCGAGATGCCGAAACCGGCGTCCAAGGGAGTTGTCACGGGCCGGCAGCAGCGCAAGATCGAGCGTGAGGTGCTGGCGTTGATCGAGTAGCCCGTCCCCGGGCCCAGGTTGCGCCCGCTCGCGTGGCCAGGGAAGATGGGCATGGGGAGAATGGCGAAAGGCCTCAGAAACCTGACCCTCACGGTCATGGCGGCTCTCGTTCTCGGGATGCCGGCAGGCGCCGATGCCCTGGCGCCGGTCGGGCCGGGGGTGGTCGGCCTGTGGCAGGGAGAGGGCGATGCGACCGATCCGTTCAATGGTCACGACGGCACGCTCCTGGGGGAAATGGGATTCGCCCCCAGCTCCTCCGGTCAGGCCTTCTCGTTCACGGAAGCGCAGCAGGCGGTCGACGTCCCCGACAGCGCCTCCCTGTACCCCAGCGGGTCATTCACGATCGCCGGTTGGGTGCGCACCTCCGACTCCGTCGATCCTCAGACCCTGATGGGGCACTACGAGTGTGGCTTGAACTGCCCGACGAGCCTCGCCAACTCGGCCTTCGCCCTCTTCGTCAACGGCGGCAAGGCGGAAGGCTGGATTCGCGACGCCGATGCCGGCGGCCCGTCAGAAGAAAACGGCGAGTTCCTGCCCGGCACGAAGGCGGTCGCCAATGGCGCCTTCCATCACCTGGCCTTCGAGCGGGATGCTGCCGCGGAAGAACTTCGCCTCTACGTCGATGGCGCCCTCGACGGCGCCGCCGCTCTCAAAGACGTCGCGACCGGGCCGTTGGAAAACCTCGACGGCGAGGCCGACGATCTCTATCTCGGGTCATTCCGCCGTTGCAGCGGGTTCGAAATAGGATGTGACGGCACCCTCGTCAACCAGCTGAGCGGGCTTCTGGACGACGCCATCTACTGGGAACGAGTGGTCTCCGGTTCGGAGATCGCGGCCATATCCGCGGCCGGGCCTAACGGGCTGACCACCGATTCCACAGCCCCAACTTCTGCCGCGAGCGCCCCTCCGACGGCCTCGGTCGGGGCGATTCCGGTCGACTTCGCGGCATCCGACGCTCCCGGGCCCTCGCCGCGGGTCCACGACCCGTCCGGCCTGTCCCGCGTCGACCTCTACGTTCAGGGACCCGGCCAATCCGGCTTCACCAAGGTCGCCGGCGTACCCGGGTCGGGCGAAGGAAGCTTCAGCTACGGGGCGGCGGCGCCCGGGACCTACGCATTCGCGACCGTCTCAACCGATGCGGCCGGCAACGCCGAGGCGATGCCCACAAGTCCGGACGCCACGACGGAGGTGAGCGCCATCACCCCGAGCCCGGCGACTCCGAAGGTGCGTGACTTCGTCACCGCGGTCTTCGTTCCGCCGTACCTGTACCTGCGGCTCAAATGTCCTGCCCGCTTCAAGCCCGGCTGCGTCGGGAGCGCGACCGCGGTGACCGGCAAAGATCGCTGCACCGGCCGGAAGGGGAGCCGGAGCTGCCGGCGCGGCAAGCCGATGACCTCCCCGATATCGGCGAAGCAGAAGCCGAACCGGTGGAAGGTCGTGAAACTCACGGTCAAGCCTCAATTCACGGCTCGGGTCGAAGCGATGTCGAAGCACCCGGCCGAAAAGCTGCTCACGGTGCGCCAGTCGATCCACTCGAGAGGCTTCGAGCACGGACAGGCTCAGACCGTCTTCCACATCTATCGCGTCCGGGCGGGGACCTCTCCGTAGGTCTTCGTCCGGGATCGGGATCCAGCCATGGAGGTGGCGATCGCGGGTGGTCACGGCAACGTAGCCCGGCGGCTGGGGCGTCTGCTCGCCGACCGTGGTGACCTGGTCAGGGGATTGATCCGCAACCCCGGCCATGCGGAGGAGCTCAGGGAGGACGGAACCGAGCCAGTGCTCTGCGATCTGGAGGCGGCGACGCCCGATCAGATCGCTGCGGCGATCGCGGGCGCCGATGCCGTCGTCTTCGCCGCCGGCGCCGGCCCGGGCAGCGGTTCCGAGCGCAAGGGGTCGATGGATCGAGACGGGGCGATCAAACTGCTGCACGCCGCCGAGATCGCGAACGTCGACCGCTACCTGATGGTCAGCTCGATCGGCGCCGAGGACCCGCCGGACGGTGACGAGGTCTTCAGCGTCTACCTGCGTGCCAAGGCCGAGGCCGACCGTGCGCTGATGGCGAGCGACCGGACCTGGTCGATCTTGCGACCCACCTCCCTCACCGACGGTCCCGGCGGCGAGGGGGTGAGCGTCACGATGGATCCCCATCGGGGCGAGGTCAGCCGCGAGGACGTCGCGGCGGTGCTGGCCGCGGCGCTGCACGAGCCGCGCACCGCAGGGAAGGTCATCTACGTGCGGTCGGGGGACCTCACGGTCGGCGAGGCACTCGAGGCCTTTCTGGCCGAAGCCGCCCCCTGATGCGCCGGGCCCCTAGCCCGAGAGCACCTCGCCGAAGACGCCACAGGTGTCGGGCGGATTGCCGTCGAACGTTTTGAAGTCGAAGGCGATGTCGCCGCTGAGGACGGTGCCGGTGCTGGTGGCCGCCGTGAACGTCGTCTCCCCGAAGTCGTTGTCGCCCGCTTTGCCGTCGAGGCGGATCTGGGCGGAGGTTCCGGCCGAGGTCGATTCGTACTCGAAGATGCGGCCTTCGGGCTGGCCGAATCCCTCCGCGATCTCGACGCTGTGAGCCGAGGCAGGCGAGCTCAACGTCACATCGACGTCGCTCTCGCCATTGCAGGTTGCGGCCATCGTGAAGCCGGCGATGGTCGCCACGATTCCGCCTTCCCCGTCGTTGAACGTCTTGAAGATCTTGGTCGGGGTCTGGCCATTCGCGGCGACGGCGTTGGGCACGGTCCCCAGCGTGGCGAGGTCGATGTCGCCGCCCTTGATCGAGCCGTTTGCGATTTTTGATCCGGTCACGGCGCCGGCCTTTATTTTCGCCGTGGTCACCGCGTTCTTGCGGATCTTCGCCTTGGTGACGGCGTTCTTCTTCAGCTGCTTCGTGCCGACCGATCCCTTTCGCAGATGGCTCGCCGCGAACGCGCCGCCGCCGCCCAGCAGCAGGAAGAGGCAGATCGTGGAGAGCACATTCGAATAGGTCAGTCGATCGCGCAGCTTCCGGCGCTCTTGCATGTCGGACCTCCTTTTCGACGTTGAAGCTAGCCGCCCTCGTCGTGCCGGTCAACGAGGTCATGGTCCTCTCATCAAACCTCCCATGGCTGACTACGATCGTCCGATGGGCCGAGGGATCACACCCGGAGCCGAATCGGAGGGCACCGAGGGAGCGGCTGGAACGGCACCGCGGCCGCCCCTGCCCCCCGGCCCCTTTTTCATCGTCGGCCTGGGCCGGGCCGGCATGGCCGGGGCGCGGGCCCTGGCCTCGCGCGGGGAAACCGTTCGCGTCTGGGACGAGGCGGCGGACCCGCCGCAGGTCCAGCGGGCGCAGGCGCTGCGCGCGATCGGGGCCGAGGTCGTGCTCGGGGGCGACGGGCTGGCCTCCCTTGGCGACTCCGCAACCGTGCTCAAGAGCCCAGGCGTGCCGCTGGAGGCGCCGGTGGTCGCGGAGGCAATCAGACGTGGCCTGCCGATCGTCGATGAGCTCGACATCGGCTGGCGGCTCGTCCCGGCGCCGACGATCGCCGTCACCGGCACGAACGGAAAGTCGACGGTTGCCGGGCTTTGCGTCTCGGTGCTCGAGGAGCATGGCCTGGAGCCGGTGCTCAGCGGTAACACCGACTTCGGCCCTCCGCTGAGCGAGCTGGCTCTGGGCCCGCCACCGCGCTCGATCGTCGCGGAGGTCTCCAGCTACCAGGCGGAGTGCAGCCCGGAGCTGGCGGTGGACGCCGCGGTGTTCACGAACCTGACGCCGGACCACCTCAACAGGCACAGGACGATGGCGGCCTACGCCGCGGCCAAGCGTTCGCTCTTCGTGCGCGGCGACTGGGCCGTTCCGCTGGCGGCGCTGAACGTGGACGACGAGCTGGGCCGGGCCCTGGCCGGCGAAATCGAGGAGCGAGGGGGGCGTGCCGTGCGCTACGGGCGCAGCTCCGAGGCGGACCACCGAATCGTCGGCTGCCACTGGGGGCTGCGCGGGGCCGAGATCGAGATCGATACGCGGGATGGACGCGTCGCCCTGACAAGCCATCTTCCCGGCGCTCACAATGCCGCAAACGCGGTGTCGGTGCTGGCGCTGGCGGACGGCCTCGGCCTTCCGCGGACGCCGACCTTGGCCGCGATCGCCGCCGCCGCTCCGGCGCCCGGTCGTTTCGAGGTCGTCGACGTCGACCGGCCATTCGACGTCGTGGTCGATTTTGCCTACGCCGTCGACAGCGTCGCCGCCGTCCTCGCGGCGGCGCGCTCGATCGTGGCTTCGAGAGGGGGCCGGCTGATAACCGTCCTTGCCGTCGTCGGCCGGGCCGGTCCGCTCAGCGGCCGCGAGGTCGGCGCCGTGGCGCGGGAACGTAGCGACCACCTGATCCTCTCGGGGACCAGCTACCGCGGAGAACCACGCCTCGTCACGCTGGCGGCGCTGGCAGTCGGCGCTCGCACGGCGAGCGGTGGGACGCTCGAGATCGTGATCGATCGGCGCGCCGCGATTGCGCGCGCGCTCGACCAGGCGCGACCCGGGGATCTGGTGGCGATCCTCGGGCGCGGGCCCACCGCCAGGGAAGCGACCGACGCCCGTGGCGGCGTCCGCCGGCTGGACGATCGTGCGGCGGTCACCGAGCTCGCCTGATTCCGGCCAGGGCCCCGGTGGTTAGGTGGGGCGCAGCAGGGGTAGCGGCCCCCCAACCCCACCCGGAAAGGATGGTGTCCTGGATGGTGCCGTAGGAAGGTTCGAAGCAATCAGTGCCTCAGGCTCGCCTCGGTGGCGCCGGCGAGGTCCGGGCTCGCGTACTCGTTCGCGAGGGTCACGACTGCGGCCGCGGCTCTTCTCACCAGGCTGTCCGGGACCGACGGCGGAAGCTCGGCGACGAATGCCGTGCTTCCGGGCAGAGCGTGGTTCTGCCACCGTGATGCGCTGCCGGGGTAGCGCCTGAGGCGGACCAGCGGGAGCCCGACCAGTTCGGCGTAGCGCCGCTCGACCGCCGCGTTGCCACCGGAGCGATCGATCAGGTCGAAGGGCTGGTGGAACCAGATCGTCACCTCCGGTCTGACCCGCCGGATCAGGCGCCGGGCGGCGCGCGCCTCCGGCTCCGAGAGAGGGTGGGGACCGGAGTATTCGAGCCCCCCGAGCGGCCGCCATGCGAACGGGAAGTTGCGGTTCAGGTCGACGCCGTGGGCGTTGCCCCGCGTCCCGGCTGCGACGCCGTCCGGGTTGAGCGAGGGGACGATCCAGAGTCCCGCCCTCCGCGGCGCGGGACTCGCGATCAGGCGCCGTGCGATGCGGATCCCCGCCGTCTCGTTGCCGTGGATGCAGCCGATTACCAGGACTTTGTCCCGAGCGCGGGGATCACCACGGGATATCGCGGCGATGGGGCGTCCGCGCACGGAATGGCCGATCACCGTCCGCACGGCTGCCGACGCCGGGGCCGCGAGACCCGCAGGCGGCAGGCATGTCGCGAGGCCGATGGCGAGGAGCCGTGTGAGGCGTAGGTGCGGACGGATCGAAGTCGACATCTCGATGCATGATCTAGGCTGCCGTGCACAATGGGCGTCCTGATCGCGGCGGACATGGAGGGGATCGCCGGCATCGAGGACCATGGCGACTGCCTTCCCTCCCATCCCCGCGCCTACTCACGGGGCCGCGCGCTGATGACCGATGAGGTCCTGGCGGCGGTCGAGGCATTGCGGGCCGGCGGAATCGAAGAAATCTCCGTCGGGGACTGGCACATGGTCGGGACCAACGTCGAACGCGACCGCATCCCCGAGGGAGTCGAGGTGCGCCCGATCGCCGACCTTGCCCTCAACGATCCGGCGCCGTCGTTCGCGAAGGCGCACGGTGGTGGCGAGCTCGACGCGGTCGTCCTGCTCGGTCACCACGCCCGGACCCCGAGCCCGCGCGGCTTTTCCTCGCATACCTTCATCTGGGAGATGGACGTTCGGCTGGACGGCGAGCCCCTCAGCGAGGTCCAGGTCTACGCCCAGGCGCTCGCGGCGGAGGAAGTCCCGGTGCTGGTCGTCTCCGGCGATCGCTGGCTGCTCGAGGAGATGGGGGAGGGGGAGCTGGGGAGCGCCAGTTTGCTGCCCGTCAAGGAGGGGGACGGAAGGGCGCGGGCGAGCTCGATGTCACAGGCCGAGGCCCTCTCAAAGCTCTCGAGCGAGATCGGAGATGCGCTGGCCGGCCCACTCTCGCCACCGCCGGCGCGGGCCTATCCGGCCGAGCTCCGGGTCACCATCGCGGGCGAGGAGATCGCGACGACGAGCGTCGCGCGGCCCTCGGACCTGCTGACCGCGATCGCGGGGATCTTTCGCGCCAGCCGGGTCTCCCGCGAGTACCGCCAGCTGGCAAAGCTCCTTCCAGCCGGGCACGACTCCCGGCTTCGGGCGGCCCAGCGCCGCATCGGCAGCATGGTGGCGACCCCGGCGATCCGCTCAAAGGAGCGTCGCTGGCTCGCCTCGGCCCCTTAGCTGCGGCGTCTCTTCAGGCGTTGCCCGCGGCGATCAGCGCGAGGTTGGTCATGCGAACCGCCCCGTCGACGAGATGCTCACCGGCGGAATCCGTGATCGCATCCCAGGTTTCGGCCTGAACCTCCTCGGGATGGGGCTCGATCAGGTTGCTGACCGGGGGCGCGATCTCCCTGATGAACCGGGTGAAGTCCTCCGGTGACTCCCACTCCATGCTGACCTCGACCTCCTCGACCTCGACCCCGGAAAAGCCGCCGCCCTCCAGCAACCCGGAGATCGCCTCGGGTGTCGGGCGCGAGAGCGGTCCCGGGGTTCCGGGCGGTGGGGGCGGGCTCCCGAGTCGTTTCATCGCGGTCATCATCGGGACGGCAAGCATCGGCACACGGTCGGGCGGCCCCCAGGAGCTGATCGCCATCCGGCCTCCCGGCTTGAGGAATCCCCGCACCCGACCCGCGGCACCCTCCCCGTCGGGCTCGAAGATGATTCCAAAGCGTGAGAGCGCGGCGTTGAAGCTCTGCGCCGGCAGCTCAAGCGATGCGGCGTCGCTCTCGATGAACTCGATGTTCTCGACGCCGGCCGCGGCGGCCCGTTCGCGGCCGAAGCCGAGCATGCCCGCCGAGATGTCGGTCGCGACGACGCTGCCCTCCGGTCCGACCGCGCGGGCGGCGGTCAGCGACGGCTCGCCGTAACCCGCGGCGACGTCCAGGACCCGATCTCCGGCCCCGATTCCGGCCATCTCGACCATGCGGTCGCTGACGACGCTCGTGGAGGCGTCGATCAGCTCGTTCCACTCCCGCCAACCCTTCGACGCGGAGTCCCAGTCGCGACGCTGGCCGGCGCGGAACTCACCGGCGTCGATCTCTGCGTTCATCGCTCACCTCCGGGGTGGATCGTTGCCGCCAACGTATGCGATCGGCAGGCCCCGGTAAAGGCAGGGCTCAGGAGACGGTCCAGGTGTCGCCGGAGTGGAGCAGCTCGGAGACGTCGTCCAGCGATGCCCCCGTGTGCGCCTCCTTGAGTTCCTGGAGGCGGCTCGCTCCGTAGACGGGCCGGCTCACGTCGCGGAGGATGCCGATCGGAGTCGGGCCGGTCGGGCTCTCGCTGAGCCGGCTCAGCGCCGTCGCGTGGCTGGGGTCGTCGAGGTGGGCGTCGTGGACGACCAGGGTGTCCTCGCCGACCTCGGCGACCTCGCGGATCGCGAGCCCCCCGTCGTCGGATCGGACCACGCCGTGCTCTCCATCGGCGCCGAAGCGGATCGGCTCGCCGTGCTCGAGCAGGATCTGGTTCGGTTTTCCGGTCTTGCCGCGCAGCGCGTCGAAGGCGCCATCGTTGAAGACGTTGCAGTTCTGGTAGATCTCGACGAAGGCCGACCCCTCATGCTCGGCGGCTGCCTTCAGCACGCTCGCCAGGTGCTTCTTCTCGACGTCGATCGTGCGGGCGACGAACGAGGCATCCGCCCCGAGCGCCAGCGCGGCCGGGTTGAAGGGATGGTCCTCGGAGCCGAACGGCGTCGACTTGGTGATCTTTCCCGGCTCGCTGGTCGGTGAGTACTGGCCCTTGGTGAGGCCGTAGATCTGGTTGTTGAAGAGGAGCAGCTTGATCGGCACGTTGCGCCGCAGGGCATGGATCAGATGGTTGCCCCCGATCGAGAGCGAGTCGCCGTCCCCGGAGATCACCCACACCGAGAGGTCGTCGCGCGAGGTCGCGATCCCGGTCGCCAGCGCCGGGGCGCGGCCGTGGATCCCGTGCATCCCGTAGGTGTCCATGTAGTAGACGAAGCGCCCGGAGCAGCCGATGCCCGAGATGAAGACCGTGCGCTCCGGTGGTATTCCGAGCTCCGGCATCAGGGCCTGAACCGAGGCGAGGATCGCGTAGTCGCCGCAGCCCGGGCACCAGCGGGTTTCCTGGTCGGACTGGAAGTCCGCCTTGGTCAGCTCGGCGACGCTTCCGTTTCCGTTGCCGCTCATTCGCATATCTCCAAGATTGCCTGTTCGAGCTCCTCGGCGAGGATCGGCAGCCCCTCGATCTTGTTGAAGCCGATCGCGTCGACCAGGAAGCGGGCGCGGACGATGCTCCGAAGCTGCCCCGAGTTCAGCTCCGGGATCAGCACCTTCGGGAACGCGCGGACGACCTCGCCGGTATTCGACGGCATCGGGTGGACGTAGCGAAGATGCGCGGTCGCGATCGGCTTGCCGTGGGCGCGCACCCGTCGCGCCGCGGCGGCGATCACGCCGTAGGTCGAGCCCCAGCCGAGCACCAGGAGCTCGGCTCCCTCGTCGGCATCGACCTCGAGGCCGGGTATCTCCTCGGCGAGCCTCTCAAGCTTCTGCTCGCGCTCGCGGGTCATCAGCGCGTGGTTCTCGGGGCCATAGCTGACGTTGCCGCTCCCATGCTCCTTCTCGAGGCCGCCGAGCCGGTGCTGGAGGCCCGGCGTCCCGGGGATCGCCCAGGGCCGCGCCCCGCGCTCGTCGCGAAGGTAGGGGAGGAACTCGTCGCCGGCGTTCGGCGCCTCGGCGAAGTTCGGATCGATCTCGGGCAGCGCCGCGGTAGCCGGGATCCGCCACGGCTCTGAGGAATTGCTGAGGAAGGTGTCGCCGAGCAGGATCACCGGCGTCCGGTAGCGGACGGCGACCCGCGCCGCCTCGATCGCGGCGTCGAAGCAGTCGGCCGGGGTGGAGGGCGCGATCACCGGCAGCGGCGACTCGCCGTGGCGCCCGTGGATCGCCATCAGCAGGTCGGACTGCTCGGTCTTGGTCGGCAGGCCGGTCGAGGGCCCGGCCCGCTGCACGTCGATCGCGACGAGGGGCAGCTCCAGCATCGCCGCGAGGCCGATCGTCTCCGCCTTCAGATCCATCCCGGGGCCGCTGGTGGCGGTCACCCCGAGCTGGCCGCCGAAGGCGGCGCCGAGCGCCATGTTCGCGGCCGCGATCTCGTCCTCGGCCTGCACCGTGCGCACTCCGAAGCTGTCGTGCCGCGCCAGATGGTGGAGAAGCTCCGAGGCCGGCGTGATCGGATAGCTGGCGAAGAAGAGCTGCAGGCCACTGCGCACGCTGGCGGCGATCAGCCCCAGCGCCATCGCGTTCGCGCCGTTGATGTTGCGGTACTCGCCGGGGGCAAGCGGCGCCGGCTCGATCTCGACCGGGTTGGCTGCGAGTTCGGCGGTGTCGCCGAAGTTGTAGCCCGCTTTGAATGCGGCGACGTTGGCGGCCTTGATCGCCGGCCGCTTCGCGAACTTCGCCTCCAGCCAGGAGAGCGTTTCCTCGACCGGCCTCCCGTACATCCAGGAGAGCAGCCCGAGCGCGAAGAGGTTCTTCGCCCGCTGCGCCTGCGCCGGTTTGAGGTCCTCGATGTCCTCGGTTGCACGTTCGGTCAGCGTCGTCATCGGGACGCGGAAGGCCTGGTAGGAGTCGACCGTGCCGTCCTCCAGCGGGTTCGCCTCGTAGCCGGCCTTGCGCAGGTTCGGCGCCGTGAACGCATCCTCGTTGACGATCAGGGTGCCGCCCGGCTCGAGCGCGCCGAGGTGAGCCTTGAGCGCGGCCGGGTTCATTGCGACGAGCGTGTTCGGATGGTCGCCGGGCGTGAGGATGTCGCGCGAGGCGAAGTGGATCTGGAAGGCCGAGACGCCGCCCGGCGTGCCGGCCGGGGCGCGGATCTCCGCCGGGAAGTCGGGCAGGGTCGAGAGGTCGTTGCCGACGTGGGCGGTCGCGGCCGTGAAACGGGCGCCCACCAACTGCATGCCATCGCCCGAGTCCCCGGCGAACCGGACGACTACGCGTTCTTGCTTATCGGTCTTGGTCCCCACATTGGCAGGAGTCTTCATACCCCCGCGGAACGGAAGGTAGTACTGCGAGGGGTCGTATTCAAGAGATGCAGCGTGTTTGGGGCACATCGGCGGACGATCGGAGCAAAAAAACCAATTACTCGGTATGGCGAATTGGACGTTCCATGCCACGCTGGTTAGCCGAGACGGGAGAGGAATCTGAACCGGTTAGCGCATAACTACGTTCTCGGCGCAATGTCGGGCACGGCCGTAATCGTCGCGGCCGTCGTCGGCTTCGTCCTGCTCGTCTCCCTGCAGGCGCTTCGCGAGTGGCCGGATGTCGGCATCGGCTTCGGCGACGACGGCGGCGGCAGCGCCGCGGTCAGCGACAACCAGGCGGTGGCCTCCCCCGGCGCTCCGGGAGCACCCGCGACGGGGCACCCCGCCGCGCAGGGTGGTCCGAGCGTCGCCGCCGGCGTCGCCGCGCGCGCCCCGCAGAGCACAGCCGCCGTTCCCGCTCGCCACCGTCGTCCCACGAACGCGGCCCACGGCCGCGCCGACGCCGTCAAGCGGACGGGCCACGTCGCAGCGAGTACGCCCACGGCGGTCGCGCCCACCCGTCAACCAGGCTCCACGGCCGACGTCCCGTCGACGCCTCCCGCCGAGGCGGTGGGAGCGGATGGCGGTCAGACCACCACGACCAGCGAAGGTGCCGGGGGAGAAATCCCGATCGACAGGGTCGGGGACAAGCAGAGCAACGGAGTCGGCTCCAACCCGGAGGTCCGGGACATCCTGGGCATGGACGGGGACGGGCAATCCGAATCCGGTGACGGGCTGCCGGTCGAACCGCCCGAGGGCGAAGACGGCGATCACTCTCTGCCGGTGACCCCGCCGAGCGAGGTTGACGAATCATTCCCGAACCTGCCCATTGGTAATTTCGGTGGGCATGGGAAGCCTTCGTCTGATCAGTTCGAGTTCCCGCCCGGACTCGTCCCCTGATGGCAATCTGATCGAGGGGCTGCCGGACGCCGGCGCCCTCGACGCATACAGCCGTACCGTCTCGGAGGTGGCCGAGCGCCTCGGGCCGTCCGTGGCCCACGTGACCGTCACGCGGCGAGGGCGCCGCGGCTCCCGGCGCGCCGGCACGGGCAGCGGCGTCGCGATCAGCTCCGACGGCTTCATGCTCAGCGCCGCCCACGTCGTCGCCGGGGGCGACGGCCGCGGCTACGCCGCCTTCCCCGACGGCTCCGAGCTCGGTCTCGAGGTGGTCGGCGCCGACCCGCTCTCCGACCTGGCGGTCCTGCGCGCCGAGAGCCGTGATCTTCTCCCGGCCGAACTTGGAGACGCCGAGGAGCTGCGGGTGGGGCAGCTCGTCGTCGCGATCGGCAGCCCGTTCGGCTTCAGCGGCTCGGTCACCGCCGGGGTCGTCTCCGCCCTAGGACGATCGCTGCCCACCCGCTCGCGCTCTGCGTCGCGGCTGGTCGAGAACGTGATCCAGACCGATGCCTCGCTGAACCCCGGCAACTCGGGCGGCGCCCTCGCCGACGGGCTCTCCCGCGTGGTCGGGGTCAATACCGCGGTGGCCGGCGTCGGACTCGGCCTCGCGGTGCCGATCAACGGGACCACGAGGCGGATCGTCGCCGAGCTGATGCGCGATGGCCGCGTCCGGCGCGCCTACATCGGCGTCACCGGCGGCTCGCGGCCGCTGCCGCCGCGTCAGGCAGCCGCCGTCGGCCGCCGCAGCGGTGTCGAGATCGTCGAGGTGGTCGAGGGCAGTCCCGCCGCCGGATCGGGGCTGCGCGCCGGAGACCTGATCGTCGCCGCGGACGGCGAGGCCGTCGAAGACGTCGGCGACCTCCAGCGGCTGATGTCGGGGGACCGGATCGGCCGGTCGATGACGCTTCGCTTCGATCGCGGCGGCCGCCTCACCGAAGTGGAGATCGTTCCCCGCGAGCTCGAGGATTGAGGGGGCGGGCCTGCCCGCAAACCCCCTCGGGTCGTACTTAGAAATGGAAATTTGTACCGGTTGCGACTTGGCTCCTGAGAAGGCGGCTATAGCGTGGATCCCTGCATGCTTCGCTTGCCCGCGCGCAGGCTCGTCAGGCCGATTGTTTCGATCCTCGCATTAGCGCTCGCCCTGGTTTTCGCCGACCAGGCCGGGGCAGCATGGACGCCGCCGCCGCCCGATGCAGACCCCCTCTCCGCCGGGGGCGCGCACACCTGCGCGATCCGGGCCGACGCCCAGCTCGCCTGCTGGGGCGACGACTCGGCGCACCAGGTGAGCGACACTCCCGGCGGCCGCTTCCTCTCGGTCTCAGCCGGTGACGCGCATTCCTGCGCAATCCGCGTCGACGCCCAGCTCGCCTGCTGGGGCGATGACTCCGAGGGCCAGGTGAGCGGTGTGCCCGAGGGGGAATTCCTCTCGGTGTCGGCGGGCGGCGCGCACAGCTGCGCGATCGACGTCGACGGCCACCTGGCCTGCTGGGGAGACGACTCCAAGGGTCAGGTGAGCGGCGCCCCGGAGGGCGAGTTCCTCTCCGTCTCCGCCGGCGGCGCCCACACCTGTGCGATCCGCTCCGACCATGCTCTGGCCTGCTGGGGGGACGACTCCTCAGGCCAGTCCAGCAGCGGGCCGGAGGCCTTCCATCTCCACAAGCACCACAACGACAGGCACCACCACCACAACAGGCACCACCACCACGACAAGGACGACCCACCCGCCTTCCTCTCGGTCTCGGCCGGCGGCGCCCATACTTGCGCGATCGCGCTCGACGAAGAGGTGGTGTGCTGGGGCGATGACTCCGAGGGACAGGTGAGCGGCTCGCCGGAGGGCAAGTTCCTCTCGGTCTCCGCAGGAAGCGACCATTCCTGCGCGCTGGACGAGGATCGCCGCCTGACCTGCTGGGGCGATGACTCCGAGGGCCAGGTGAGCGGCGGCCCGGAGAGCGAAATCTTCTCGGCCTCGGCCGGCGGCGCGCACACCTGCGGCATGGAAGTCGACCACCGGGTGACCTGCTGGGGCGACAACTCGCGCGGTCAGGCCCTGCCGCAGATCGTCAGCCCGCAGCCCGCTCGCGCCATGGTCGGCGTGCCCTACGAGCACCTTTTCCAGACAACGCCCCAGATGCCTCCCGCGGCCTTCTCAGTCTCCGGCGGCGAGCTGCCACCCGGCCTCCAGCTCGACGAGGGCGGACAGCTCGGCGGCGAACCGACGAGCGCCGGTGACTACTCCTTCGCGGTCACCGCAGCAAACGGGATGACCGAGGATGCCGTCCAGGAAGCGACGCTGGAGGTGGTCGGCACACCGGTGCTGACGATCGGGACGGCCGGCGAGATCACGACGAGCTCTGCGCGCCTCGCGGGGACGATCGACCCGAGGAACCTGCCGGCGCAGGCCTGGTTCGAATACTGGCCGGCCGCAAGCCCGAATGACGTCACCAGCACCGCCATGCAGGAAGTCCCGTCCGGACTGACCCCGCGGGACATCTCCGCTCATGTCGGCGGTCTCGCCGCGGGGACCTCCTATGAGTTCCGGCTCGCCGCGACCAACGAGCTGGGAGCCGAGCCTGCCCGGAGCGAGACGGCGAGCTTCGCCACCACCCAGCCCCCGGTGGTCACCATCGTCGATCTCGGCCTGCCGCCCCCGACCGCGGGCCAGAGCGTCAACGTCGAACCGATCGACGGCGTCGTCGGGACCGACTGCGGCGGCGGCGGCTTCACGCGGCTGCAGGGCGACGGCGCCCAGATCCCGGTCGGATGCAGGGTCGACACGCGCCACGGCACGGTTGCGCTGACGGCATCGAAAGGAAGCAGCGGGGAGACCCAGACCGCGTACTTCTGGGGCGGTGTGTTCGGCGTCACCCAGAAAGCGGGCGACAACCAGGACGCGGTCCTGACCCTCGCCGGCAGGCTCAAATGCGAGAAAAGGAAGCCAGGCACGGTGAGCCGCGTCCTCAAGCGCGGCAGGCGCGGCGCCGGCCGCAGGCTCTGGGGGAGCGGCAAGGGCAACTACAAGACCGTCGGCAACTACGGTTCCGCGAGCGTTCGCGGGACCACCTGGCTGGTCGTCGACCGCTGCGACAACTCGACTCTCATGAAGGTCGCCGAAGGCACGGTGAGGGTGCGGGACTTCGTCAAGAACAGCACCGTGATCCTGGAAACGGGAGAGCAGTATCTGGCGAAAGCGGCGATCCCCCGACTGCGATAGATGGCGCAGCGGAGAGGAGCGATCGCCTTCGTCGCGGTCGGTGTGCTGGCGGCGGCGATCGGCATCGCCACCTACGCCGGTGACACGTTCAAGCGCCTCGAACTGAACAGCGTCGACACCCGGTTCTCGATCCGCGGGCCGAAGCCCCCGTCCACCGAGGTCGCGGTTGTCGCGATCGATGACGCGACCTTCAGCGACCTGAACCGGCAGTGGCCGTTTCCGCGCTCGATGCACGCCGCCGTGATCGATCGCCTCCGCAGGGCCGGTGCCGCCGCGATCGCCTACGACGTCCAGTTCACCGAGCCGACAACCAGACGACAGGACAACGCGCTGATCCGGGCGGTCGGCCAGGCGGGCAACGTCGTGCTCGCGGCGGAAGAAGTGGAGGGAAACGGCCACACTCGGGTCTTCGGCGGCGACGAAGTCCTGCGGGAAATCGGGGCACGGGCCGGCTACACGCGGGTCGTGCCCGACGCCGACGGGGCGCTGCGCCACTTCCCCTACGAGGTGCACGGTCTGAGGGGGTTCGCCGTGGCCGCAGCCGAAGTGGCGACGGGCGAGGAGATCGGGCGCGACGGCTTCGAGTCCGACGGCGGCTGGATCGACTATGCCGGGCCCCCCAGGACCATCCCCACCTACTCCTTCTCCGAAATTCTCAGGGGTAACGTCGAAGCCCGCCAGTTCGAGGGCAAGATAGTCGTCGTCGGGGCCGCCGCGCCGATCCTCCACGACGTCTGGCAGACCGCCGCCGGCGGCGGTCTGATGCCGGGCCCCGAGGTGCAGGCAAACGCGATGGCGACCGTCCTCAACGGCATGCCGCTCCGCTCCTCGCCGGGAGTGCTCGACATCGCGCTGATCGTGCTGCTCGCCATCGTTGCGCCGCTGGCCGGATTCTTCCTGCGGCCGCTGCTGGCCCTCGTCGTCGCCCTCCTGGCCGCCGCCCTGTTCCTCCTGGCGGCTCAGCTCAGCTTCGACGGCGGCGTGATCCTGCCGGTCGTCTATCCGCTGGTCGCGCTCGCCGTCGGTGCGATCGGAACCCTGGCCCTGCACTACCTGCGGGCGGCGTTCGAGCGGCAGCGGGTTCGCTTCACCTTCTCCCGCTTCGTTCCCGAGGAGGTCGTCGACGAGGTGCTCGCCGAGGGGGAGGACAGGCTGCAGCTGGGCGGCGTCCGTCGCGAATGCACGGTGCTCTTCTGCGACCTGCGCGGCTTCACCTCCTACTCGGAGGCGCGGGCGCCGGCCGACGTGGTCGAGGTCCTCAACCGCTACCTGAGCGAGATGACCGACGCGATCATGGATCACGGCGGCACCCTGGTCGCCTATATGGGGGACGGGATCATGGCCGCCTTCGGGGCGCCGATCGAGCAGGCCGATCACGCCGACCGCGCGATCGCCGCCGCGCACGAGATGCTGGAGACGCGGCTTCCCGCCTTCAATGAGTGGATGCGGGAGACCGGCCATGGCGAGGGGTTCAAGATGGGAATCGGCCTCAACAGCGGCGAGGTCATGTCAGGTCAGGTGGGCTCGGAACGGCGCCTGGAGTACACGACGATCGGCGACACGACCAACACCGCCTCGCGGCTGGAGGGGATGACGAAAGGGTCGGGCCATCACATCTTCATCTCCGAGTCGACCCATGCGGCTCGCGCCGGCAGCTCGCCGAAGCTGGTCGAGGTGGGGGAGTTCGAGGTGCGCGGCCGCGAGCGCCCGCTCAGGGTCTGGTCCTTCCCGAACGGGGCAAAGCCGGTCGACGGCCGGGATTGACGATACGTTCCCCACGTGGCCTGGGTCGAGATCTTCGCGGTCTTCGTCGTCTCCCACCTCATCGGCGACTTCCTCTTTCAGACCGACTGGCAGGCCAGGCACAAGCTGGGGGGCCTCGGGCCCGACCGCGAATCCCGCCGCGCCCTGCTCGCCCACACGGCCACGTACACGCTGGCCTTCGTCCCGGCTCTGATCTGGCTGGCGACCGACATCGGCGCCTGGGCGATCGGGATCGGGGTGCTGATCGCGGTGCCGCACATGATCCAGGACGACGGCCGCCTGCTGGACGCCTACGCCCGCCGGGCGAAGAAGGTCCCCCCGGACGCCCCACCCGGACTGCGGCTGGCGATGGACCAGACCTGCCATTTCGTCGCGCTCTTCCTCGTCGCGCTGCTCGCGGCGGCCTGAAGTCCGGCGACCGGGCTCAGAAGTGGGCCGAGCTCGGCCAGCGCGCGTCGACCACCGAGTGGGCGACCTGGCTGCTGCGCCGGTGCCCGGTCACGGCCGAGATGAACTGATCGCGCTCCAGCGCCAGCATCCGGGTCGGAGCCGTTGCCCGCACGGTCGCCGTGCGCGGCACGTCGTGAAGGAGGGCGATCTCCCCGAAGGACTCCCCGGCGCCCTCGGTGCGGCGGAACACCCCGTTTTCGAAGACCTCGACCTCTCCCTCCTCGATCAGGTAGAAGGAATCGCCACGCTGGCCCTGGGTGATCACCTCTTCGCCAGGCTCGGCGCGGACGGGCGCCAGGTCGTGGCTGATCCTTTCCAGGGTTGCGACCGGAAGGGGGGCGAAGATCGAGTCTCCGCGGAGGAGCTGGAAGTGAGCCTCCGGCACTGGGGCGCCGACCTCGAACGCGCGCAGCCGCGTCCAGCAGAGCAGCACGAAGAGGGGCATCAGCGCCGCGAGGGCGAGCAGCGCGCCCCTGATGCCGAGCAGCGCCACGATCGCCGAGGCGCCGATCGAGCCGAGCGCCATCGCGGCCAGGCGAGACGCTTCCAGGGAGCCAAGCACGCGTCCGAGGCTCTCGTCGGAGCCGAGCCGCTGAAGGAGCGTTTTCCCCGCGACCTCGATGAACGTATAGCCGACCCCTATCCCGAACCAGCCGGCGTAGGCGGCGGCCGCGACCGGCCAGGCTCCGGGCAGCGCCACGGCGAGGCCGATCACGACGCTGCCGCCGGCGAGGCCGATCACGAGGCGGTTCCGGTTCAGCAACAGGGTCAGGCCGCCGCCTGCGATGAAGGCGCCGACACCCCAGCTCGCGTTCAGGAAGCCGACGCTTCCCTCGCTGAGGCCGAGCAGGTCCAGCGCCATGATCACGACCAGGACGTCGGCAACCCCCTCGAAGAAGACGAGCACGACCAGCGTCGCCGCGAGCAGCCGCAGCGCCGGGTGCTCCGCGAGGGTGCGGAACCCGAGCGTCGTCTGCCGCCACATTCCGGAGATCTCGCCATCGCCGTCGTATTCGGGGCGTCGGTCGCGCTCGATCCGGTCGAGCAGCACGGCTGTGATCAGGGCGAGCAGCGCGGCGACGCCGAATACGACCGCCGGAGAGGTGATCGCGAGCAGGACGCCGGTTGAGAGGGCGGCGAGCAGGAAGCCGATGTTGTCCATACCGCTGTGTGTGACGTTCGCGGCGGAAAGCTCCTGGGGCGTGCGCGCGAGGTGGGGAAGCAGCGCCGCCTCGGCCGGGAGGTAGCCGCTGCTGGCGACCGTAAAGGCCCCCGCGAGGGCGAAGATGATCGCGGCCGCCGCGTCGAGGGCCGCCGCAGCCGAGGCTGTGGCCAGGATCAGCGAGATCGCCAGGCAGCTGCCGAGCAGCACCGAGCGACGCGGATAGCGGTCGCTGAGCAGGCCGGCAAAGGGCGAGGCGACCGCCCCAGGGGCGAGGCGCACCAGCGCGACGACGCCGACCGCCACCGCGCCGCCCGCCTCGAACCCGTAGACGCCCAGCGCGATCGCGAAGGACCAGCTCGCGAAGGAGACCCCCGCCTTGGCCACCCCGAGCAAGCCGAGGTCACGGTTGCCGAAGTCGATGAGCAGCGCACGGAGGACGGAGGTCAGTTCGCCCGTCGCTCTCCTCATCGCGCCGCTGACCATACCCGCCCGCTTGACACCGGGCTCTACGGTCTGCGACCCTGACCACGGTGTTGCGCCTCCCGCCGAGGCGAACAGGGACAGAGCGAAGGCGCCATCTGGGCGTGATCCTCGTGCTGCTCGCGCTGGTCGGATGCCTTGCGCAACCCGCCGCCGCCGTGCTGAGGCTGTCGATCCCCGCCGCGGAAGCGAAGTCGCTCAGGTTCGCCAAGAGCACCTGCGCGCGCGACGACCATTGCATCCGCTCCGGGGTCGCGAACTGCCGCCGGGACGGCCTGCACGTGGTGTTCTGCCGGATCTTCGACGAACGTCACACCAGGGTGCAGGGGCGGTACCGATGCCACCGCCTGATCAGGCTCTCGCTCGATCCGGTGACGCGCCGGGTGCCGGTCACCGGCGTCGGCAGCTGGCACTGCTGAGCCCGGCGTATGGAAACTTGCAGGCCGGTCCGCAGACAGCATGCACCAGAAATATTGGGTAATAAGGACACCCACTTTTCAACCCACTCGGGCCTTGAAACTGAGCTAACGGGAGAGAAAATGAGCGCCAGCCGCATCACCACCATCCTCGCGATCGCCGTCGTGGCGGTTGCCGCGAGCGCCGTGGCCGCGCACGGGGCGATGATCGTCGGCGATGACACGGCGGAGATCATCACCGGCACGCCCGGCGATGACAACATCGATGCCAGGGGGGGCGATGACACCATCAACGCGCTTGCCGGCAACGATGCGGTCCAGGGTGGCGGCGGCAACGACACCGTGATCGGCGAGGCCGGCGACGACGTGATCGGCGGCGGCGACGGCAACGATGCAATCGACGCTGGTGACGGGAACAACACGGTCAATGGTGAAGCCGGCGACGACACGATCAGCTCGAACATCGGCTTTGACGCGCTGGCGGGAGGCGATGGCAACGACTCGCTGGAGGCCGGCCCCAACGGCGACAACCTGTTCGGACAGGGTGGCAACGACGAGCTCCTCGGCCAGGAGGGTGACGACACAGCATGGGGTGGGGAAGGCGACGACAACCTGCGCGGCGCGGCCGACACGGACACCCTGTACGGGGGCCCCGGTGCGGACAAATTGTTCGGCGGCCCCGGGAACGATCGCCTCGTGGCGCTGGCCCGGGTCGATAAGAGCCTGCCAGGAGGCGACTTCGTGCGGGCCGGCCGCGGCAACGACATCGTGCGCGTCCGCGACGGCGACGGCGACCGGGTCCTCTGCGGGCCGGGCAACGACATCGTCTACGCCGACTTCCACGACAAGATCAAGCCGAACTGCGAGGTCGCGAAACGCGACCGGCCGACGCC
>DASXAR010000088.1:0-22254 GCA_036406595.1 Solirubrobacterales bacterium
CATCTCGCCGCTCCGCTGTTCCTTTGTCTGGCAATGCATGCCGTCCCGTGGTTCTCTTGTCCGGCTAGGGATGCCGTGGTTCCTTTGTCCGGCTATGGGTGACAAAGGAACCGCGCGACAGAAAAGCGCGGGGATGCCGCGCTCTCGAAGCGGGACGCCGCGCTAGTGACGCGGGAGTCAGCGCTCGGCGCGAAGGAGTCAGCGCTCGGCGCGGAGAACGCCGCGCTCGGCGATCGCGCGGACGCCGCCGCCGAGGTCGAGCATCGCGGTGCCGGTGCGGCGCAGGGCGGCAACCTCCTCGGCATGGCGGGCGGCGCCGGCGACCGGGCGGCCGGCGGCGCGGTCGGCGAGCTGCTGGACGACGAGGCGGCGCAGGGCGGGCGGCAGCTCGGCGAGGCGCTCGAGGGTGATCGTGTTGCGGGGCGAGCCGCCGCCGCCGTCGATCTCGGCGGCGACCAGCTCGTCGAGGACCTCGGCCTCGGCGCGGAGGAGCTCCGCAGTTCGCAGAACGTTGCTCGCCGCCGCCGGGTGGATCTCGGCGAGGGCGGCGGCGAGGCCGTGGCGAACCCGGTTGCGCGCGTAGGAGGCCTCGGCGTTGGTCGGGTCGTCGCGCCATTCGAGGCCGCGCTCCCGGCAGTAGGCGGTCGTCTGCTCGCGGGTGAAGGCAAGGAGGGGACGAACAAGCCTGCCGTCGCGGGGGCGCATCCCGAGCAGGGCGCGGCGGCTCGGCGAGGAGGCGAGGCGATAGAGGATCGTCTCGACCTGGTCGTCGGCGGTGTGGCCGGTGGCGACCGCCGCGTCAAGCCGCTCGGCGAGGCGGGCGGCCGCGGCGTAGCGCGCGTCGCGGGCCCAGGCCTGGAGGTTTCCGGGGCCCTCCGGGCGGCGCGGTCGCTCGATCTCGAGCGTGACCGCAAGCCGCTCGCAGAGCGCCTCGCAGTGCTCCTGGTCGGCGTCGGAGTCCTCGCGGAGGCGGTAGTTGACGTGCAGCGCCGTCACCCGGTCCGCGCCAAGCAGCCGTGCCGCGATGTCGAGCAGGCAGGTCGAGTCGCGGCCCCCCGAGATCATCGCGACGGCGGCCGTACCGGCGGGCAGCATGCCGGCGGCGGCGACCGCCTCGAGCATTCGCTCGCTCTCGCGCTCGGCGGGGGCCTTCTTTGCGTCCATATATATGGAGGGTAGGCCCAGCCCCGTGGGTGGCAGGTAGGACCACCCGAGACGCCGCCGACCAGAGTGCGGTTACCCCGCGCCGTCGGTGACCGCGAAGAGGGGCGTCGGTTCGAGGAACCCCTTGAGGCCCACCTCGCCGATCGGCTCGCAGTTGAGACCACGGCCCTCGAGGAAGCCGGTCACCGAATCGGTGACGAGGACCTCGCCCGCCTGGGCGTGCCCGACCACGCGGTGGGCGAGGTTGACGTGGGTGCCGAAGTAGTCGCCGTCGCGGTAGACCGCCTGCGCGTAGTGGACCGCGACGCGGGGCCGCGGGCGCTCCGGGAAGCCCTCGAGCAGGCCGACCGCCCACACGGTCAGCGAGCCGGGGTCGGGAGAGACCAGCATCACCTCGTCGCCGATCGTCTTCACCACCGTCGCCTCGGGCGGCAGCGTCGCCTCGACCGTTTCGATGAACCGCTCGACCACGTCGAGCGCCTCGAGGTCGCCCTCCTCCTCGGTGTAGCGGGTGAATCCGGTGAGGTCGATGAAGCAGAGCGTCACCGGGATGTGGTGGACCTGCGAGGCGGCGCCGTCCAGTTCGCTCTCCATGTGGCCGACCACGTCCTGCTCCAAGAAGAAGCGCAGATAGCGGTTGTGGAGGTATTCGGCGAGCGGGGTCGCGAGCGGCAGGATGTCGGCGGCGAGCTCGCCCATCTCTTCGGCGATCTCCAGCTCGGGCAGGGCGTCGCGAATCATCGGTTCGTGCACGTAGAGGTGGAAGAGCCGCACCTCGGCGTCGGCGATCCGCCGCATCGACTGGACATAGACGCGGACCAGCTGGAGGAAGGCGACCAGGGGGAAGCCCGCCGCAAGGACCCTCGCGCAGTGGCGCAGCGCCCGCACGTCGTCGGGGTCGAGCATCCGCTCGTGGCCGAGCGGGGTGCCGAGGATGACCAGGATGCGCTCGATCAGCTCCGGCTCGAGCCCGGTCTCGGCGGCGACGTCCTCGACGGTCACCTGCTCCCCCCTGGCCGGGAAGAGGTCCTCGACGATGCCGAAGGCGAGCCGCCCCTCGCGGCCGGCGCGCTTCAGTTCCTCCAGCGAATGCCCGCGCTCGCGCAGCCTTGCGACGACCCGCGCCTGGGCGGCGGCGGCCGCCGTCCAGCGCCCCCGCCGCACCGGCACGATCTTCTCCTGCGCCCAGCGTTTGAGGGTGCTCGTCGAGACGCCCGACCTTCGCGACGCCTCGCCGAGTGAGATCCGTTGGTCAGCCGGCATCGGTCCCCGAGGCTAGCCAACCCGCCGACGGGCCGGTTTCCCACCAATACCGTGGGAATACGGCCCGTCGGCATAGGGCGGAGGGCGGCGGGGGCTCTCACCTTGATCTAGGGTGGCGCGGCATGCCACAACGTCTGCGTCCCAGCGCTCCGGTGGCCGCCGCGGCGGTGCTGGTCGGCGACCCCGGCAGGGCCCTGATGCTCGCCCAGGAGCTGCTCGAGGAGCCGAAGATGAGCAACCACGCGCGCGGCCTCTGGGGCTACACGGGCCGGCGGCCGCAGGGCGGCGAGCTGACGATCCAGGCGACCGGGATGGGCGGGCCGAGCGCGGCGCTCGTCGTCGCCGACCTGGCCAAGCTCGGCGTCCGCCGGGCGGTGCGGGTCGGCACCTGCGCCGGGTTCCCGGGCGGGGCGCGATCGGGCGAGCTGGTGCTCGTCTCGGGGGCGATCTCCGCCGGCGGCAGCTCCGCCGCCTTCGGCGTCGAGACGGGTGGCTCGGCGCTCCCCGACCCGGAGCTGCTTGAGGACCTGCGGGCCGAGCTCGGGGACGAGGCACGCGTCGCCGAAGTCGCCAGCCTCGACGCGATGCCGCCCGCCGGCGCCGACGGGCCGGGCGCGGCCGCCGACATGCAGACCGTCGCCGTGCTGGCCCGCAGCGGCGAGCTCGGCCTGGCGGCCGCCGCGGTGCTCGTGGTCAGCGAGGAGACGGGCGGGGCGGGGCGGTTGGAGGACGAGCGGCTGGAGGCCGCGACGAAACGCGCGGGAGCGGCCGCCGCCGCAGTTCTCTAACCGTCCGGCGCCATCAACTCTAACCCTCAAGTCGAGGGTTAGAGCGCCAAAGTCAGCCGGCGCGCTTGATCGTGTTCAGCTCGCGGGTCACCCTGTCGAGCTCGTCCTCGACGTCCTCGAGTCGCCGCGAAAGGGCCCTGAGGCGTCGCTCGAGGCGCTCGACGTCGGTCGCGGAGGGCAGGTTGAGGGCGGCCATCGCCGCCTGCTGGGCCTCCACCGCCTTCTCGCGAGCCCCGAAGGCAGCGGCGAGGGCGTTCTCGAGCACCTGGCTGTCGAGAAGCGCCTGCGCAAGCTCGCCCAGGGCCTGCTCGGAGCGCGCCCTGAAGCCGTCCTGATCCTCGTCCTCGACGCTCATTACGCCAGCTTAACGAGCGTATCCGGGCAAGCTGGAATGCTCCGCGCCCACAGGCATGGATGAGACCTTGATTAAGGACTTGTTGGGGGGCGCCGCAACTCATTGCACGCACGCAGGCGAATCAGTAGCGTGGGCGAGCCTTTCGCGTGGGGAGAGACCGGGCGCGGGTTGCCTTACCCGTGATTCCGGGTATCGAGGCGCCGTCGAATGACAAAAAAGCTGACACTGATCATGGCTCTGGCCGGCTTCGCCGTGGCAACCGCTTTCGGCGTCGGGATGGCAGGCGCCGATCAGGTCGAATCGCTCGGGGGCAACGCCTCGGCGGAGCCGATCTCGCCCGCCACCGCCCTCCCGACCAGCGAACTCCCCGCCTGCTCGAACGAAGTCGACGACGACCGCGACGGCCTCACCGACCTCGAAGACCCCGACTGCACCGACCCCAGCGACCCCGAGGAGGCCCCTGAAGAACCCAGCGGAGGCGCCCCCGAAGCTCCCCCCACGAGTCAGCCCCCTGCGGCGGCCGGCGGCGTCCAGCAGGGCGAATCGCTCGAAGCGGCGAAGGCTCCCGCCGCGCAGGGCGGCGTCACCCGCCACGAGACGATCGGCGAACCCGGGGGCGGGGCCAGCAGCGGCGGGGTCACCGCGCCGCCCGCGACCGCCGGGGTCCAGCCAGCGGTCGAAGGGTCCAACGGCGGGTCCAAATTCAACGCCGGCGGCTCGCCCACCACGCTCAACCCGAGCACGACGATCGCGACCTTCGGCCCGGCGCCGCTCGGCGTCCCCAACTTCGTCATCGACTCCTTCGAGATCCCGCCCTTCCTGCTGCCGATCTACCAGGCCTGCGGCACCGAGTACGGGATCCCATGGGAGGTGCTCGCCTCGATCAACAAGATCGAGACCGGCTTCGGCACCAACCTGAACGTCTCCAGCGCCGGCGCGATGGGCTGGATGCAGTTCCTGCCCTCGAGCTGGCAGACCTACGGGCTGGATGCGAACGGCGACGGGCGCCAGGACCCGTACAACCCGGTCGACGCGATCTGCGCCGCCGCCCACTACCTGAAGGTCGCGGGTGGCGACAAGGACCTCGCGAAGGCGATCTTCGCCTACAACCACGCCGACTGGTACGTCGAAGAGGTGCTCCTCTACGCCCGCGCATACGGCAGGCTCCCCGCCCAACTGGTCGGCTCGCTGACCGGCCTCACGGAGGGCGCCCACTTCCCGGTCGCCGCCGACGCCCGCTACGCGGACGACCTCTCGACCCGGGCGGCGCTCAGCAAGGCGACCCCGAAGCAGCGAGGCGAATACGGCAATGCCGCCGAAATCGTCTCCTCCTCGCCGACCCGGCGCGGGATCAACATCTTCGCGGAAGAGGGCGCCCCGGTGGTCGCCGTGAACGACGGGGTGATCCGCAAGCTCGGCCGCTCGAAGCGGCTGGGTCGCTTCCTGGTGCTCGAAGACGCCTACGGCAACCGCTTCACCTACGCCGAACTGGGCAGGTTCGCCGGACGCGACCGCTCCCTCGTGACCAGCAGCGGCAGGCGGCGGCCGGCCCCGGTCGAAAGCCAGAACCTGCGCCCACGGGTCTACGCGCTGCCCGGGCGGGTGGACCGGGCAACCCGCGAAGAGGCGCGGCGGTCGACCGAGCACACGGCCCCGCCAACCGGAACCCTCAGGGTCGGGTCGAGGGTGATAGCAGGGACCGTGCTGGCGCGGATCGCCGGCGGCAGCGACGGCGTCGACCCCCACATCAACTTCTCGATCCGGCCGGCCGGGCGCGGCGCCCCGCGGATCGACCCGAAGCCGATCCTCGACGGCTGGAAGCTGCTGGAAGCGACGGCGATCTACCGGGCCAAGGGCCGCAACCCGCTGACCGCCGGCCTCGGCGGTGCCGGGGTGCTGCTGCTCTCCAAGGAGGCCCTGGAGCAGCGCGTCCTCGCCGACAAGCACCTCTCGATCTACCCCTGCGGGCGGACAGACATCGTCACCGGGCAGATCGACCGGCGGGTGCTGGCGATGCTCGAGTACCTGAGCGCGAAGGGCTTCAGGCTCGGGATCACCGCGCTGAAGTGCGGTCACAGCTACCTGACGAGCTCGGGCAACGTCTCCGAGCATTCGACCGGCGGCGCGGTAGACATCGCGGAAATCGACGGCGTCCCGGTGACCGGGCACCAGGGGCCGGGCACCCTCACCGACGAGCTGATCAAGACGGTGCTGCAGCTGCAGGGGACGATGCACCCTCATCAGGTGATCTCGCTCGAGGACCTGCCCGGCGAAACGAGCTTGGCCCTGCCCGACCACTACGACCACGTTCACGTCGGATACTCGCCTGGCTTCGAAGCCGAATACGTGACCCCCTTCCTGAGCGCGACGCAGGGCAGGATCGACCAGGGGGTCGACTTCACCGGCACCGGGCCGATTCTCGCGATCGGCGACGCCCAGATCCTCGCCACCGGCGCCCCCGGCTGGCCGGAAGGCGGCGGGGTCCTCTACCGCCTCCTGAGCGGGCCCGAAACCGGCCGCGTCGTCTACGTCTACGAGGGCCTCAGGGCAACCGTCCACGCCGGGCAGCGGGTCTCCGCCGGCCAGCAGATCGCGACCTTCGTCGAGGGCGGCTCGATCGAGATCGGCTTCGCCGACGAGAAGGGGGTGCCGCTCAGCCATGCCGTCTACCACGAGGGCGACGAAACCGTCTGGGGCCGCCGCATGGCCGACTTCCTCGGCGGGCTCGGATCGACTGCCCTCTTCCCGGGCTTCGGGGAACTGGCGCCGGACAAGTGGAACCGGCTGATCAGGCGACTCGGCAGGATCGAAAACCCGACCGTGCCCAGCTCTCCGTCGAAGTACTCGCTGCCCGCCGACCGGGGGGAGCAGAGCGGTGACGGTGGCGGAGGCAGCGGCGCCGGCGGCGACTGAGCTCGCGCCCGCGGCGCCCGATCGGGGAGGATCGGAATCCGTGGCCCAGCTGTTCGGATTCGTCCAGTTCGAGCTCCCCGGCTCGACCGGCGTGCCCGACGGCCGCTACCTGTCCCGGACCGGTGGCGAGCGGGAGCTCCAGCGCGTGCTGGTGGTGGAATCCTTGGCGGCCCCCGCGCCTCCCGGCCGCCGCCGGCGCCGCCAGCCGGCGCAGGTCGAGCCGGACGAGTTACAGGCGGTGCCGCTGACCCGCGCCACCGCGATCCTCGCCTACAGCCCCTTCGACACCGAGCCGGAGGCGATCGCCTGGCTCGACGGTGTCGCGGCGAGCGACGAGCTGCTCGAGGCGCTGCTCAGGGAGGGAACCTGGCTGCTCAACAGCGCGATCCACGCCGGCGCCACGGCGCGCGCCGATCCACATTTCGCCGAAGTGGACGCGGAGCGGGCGCTGCGGCTGAGGATCGGCATCGGCAGCGGCGAAGAGGTCGCCGCGGGGCGCTTCACGCAGGCCCGCGAGGTGGACCTGAGCGGCTCGCGGCGCTCGCGCCGCCGCCGCCGCGAGGAGGAGCTGCAGCCGCAGGAGCGGCTCGCCGCGGTGCTTGGGGCGAGGGAGCGGGTCGACCTCTGCGAGACGCTGCTGCTGCGTGCCCGTGCCGACCTCGACGCCGGCCGGATGCGCGAGGCCGCGATGCAGCTGCAGCAGGGGCTGGCGGCGCTGCTGCTGGAGCTGCCGGGCGCCCTCCGCGATCCCGGCCACGAGGAGGACATGGTGGCGCTGGAGAGTCGCAAGGACGAGGCCTCGGCGGCCGCCGAGGCGGCCCTGCGGGGCGAGCTCGACCCGGGGGCCGAGCGGAGTGTGCGCGAGCTGACGGCGCTGTGCGAGCGGGTGCTGCGGCGTCGGCGGGTTTTGCGGGGGTAGGTAGGTGGGGGATACCCCCGTCCGGACAAGTGCAGGTCTAATTAGACCTGCACTTTGAGTATCCGCCCGACCGGAGGTATCCCCCACCTACCCCAAACTCGCAGCCATAGCCTGGCTGCCACTCGCCTACCCCAGTCGGCTGCCGGCGGCCGGTCGGTTATAGCTGGAGACGGTGGGAGACGACGTCGTCGAGGAGGGATGCGGCGATGTGGTGGGCTTCGTCGAGCGCGACGCCCTCGATCGAGGGGATGCCGATCACGGTGAGGCCGGCGGCGCGGGCTGCGGCGACCCCGGTCGGCGAGTCCTCCAGCGCGACGACGGCCGGACCGGCCTCGACCTCAAGCCGCCGGCAGGCCTCGAGATAGGGCTCCGGCGCCGGCTTCGGCGCCCCCACTTCATGGGCGCTGACGATGGCGTCGAAGTGGTCGTCGAAGCCGGCGATCTGCAGCGAGCGCTCGACGAAGCGCAGCGGCGAGTTGGAGACGAGGCCGATCGGCGTGCCGCGGGCGCGCAGCGTGTGGAGGAGCTCGCGCGCCCCCACCATCGCCTCCACCCCGTGCTCCAGCTCGGCGACCACCAACTCGTTCAGCTCATCGAGCAGCTCCCCGGCGCTCCCCGGCGCGCCCAGCCGGCGTTCAAGGATTCCGCCCGCGATCGCCGCCGAGGTGCCGACAAGCTCGAGCTTGTCGGCCGGGGTGAAGGCGAGCCCGTGGCGCTCGAAGAGGTCGCGCTCGGCCCGGGTCCAGACCGACTCGGTGTCGAGCAGCAGACCGTCGTTGTCGAAAACCACGGCGTCGGGAAGGAGACGGGTCACGGCGGGATCATCGCGAAAGCGGGCACGGCGGGGCGTGCGCTCGGGGTCGCGCCTATTGTTGCCCGGTGGCCTTTCACGTCGAGATCGCCGGACCGCTCAATCACGCCCGAGCCTTCAACCTCAGCGCCGAGAAGCTGCGCAGGTCGATTCTCGAGCCGTGGCTGGCGGAACGGAAGATCGAGCTGGGAGACCATGAGTGGGAGCCGCGGAAGTGCACGCTCAGGGTCCTCGAGGGGCCCGAGCTGGAGCCGCCCGAGCTTTCGCTCGGCCAGGCCTGGTCGAATGCGGAACGCTCGGCGGTCGACGTCACCCGCCGCGAGCTGGAGCAGGCGGTCCCACGCGACCTCCCGGACGCCTTTATCGTCGCGACGGAGCTGCCGGAGGCGACCGTGGCGGAAATGCTGAGCAACCAGTACGCCCAGCCGATCCCCTGGGGTCAGGCGCTGGCGACGCTCGACGGCCGCGACCCGGACGTCGCGGCCGTCATCATCGTCACTAAGCGGTGACCGCAGGACCCGCCTGCGACGGAGCCGGGGAGTCAGATGTCGCGGCCGCGTCGAAGCGAATCGTGACCCCGCGCGGCACGACGATCACCGGGTAGGTCGCCGCCTCGACCGCGTAGTCGCTGGAGGCGCTCAGGGTGACCCTTCCCGGGTGGGCCTCCGGCCGGGAGCCGACGACGAGCATGTCGACGTGGCCCTCGACGCCATCGCTGACCGAGGCGCCGAGCATCGCCGCCAGGCTATCCGCCGTCGCGCGGGCGGCTTCATCGCCCTCGTCGATAAGGCCGATCGTGCTGACGCTGACCGAGCGCGAGCGCAGGTCGGCGGGCGCGACGGCGATCGCAGCGGGGCTGCCGAGCAGCAGTTTGTGCGCCGCGATGCCGGGCTTCAGCAGGCCCGCCGCGGTGCGGTAGTCGGAACCGAAGACGATCACGTCCGCGTTCTCCTTCTCCGCCAGCTCGAGCAGCCCCTCGCTGGTCGAGCCGTGGAAGACGACGTGGCGGGTGATGTCGGGGGCGCCGATCGCGGCGGCGCCGCGGGCGAGCAGCTCCTCAGCCTGCTTCTCCTCGAGCGCCTCGCGGTCCCGGTCGGGCTCCTGCGAGTGACGGACGTAGGCGAGCGAGAGCTCGCCGCCGGAGTAGGCGAGGAGCCGACCGAGCGCGAGCGCGTCGCGGTCGTTGTCGGTGTCGTCATAGGAAACGATGATTCGGGGTGCCATCGGCATCTCTCCTTCGGCTCGAGGTTCCGGCTGAAAGTTCGCGACGATCGTCGCACCCTCCTCCCATCAGTACAACTAATTCTGCTGATGCCTGAGATAAGCTTTACTAATGCTGAGCATCGGCCGCCTCAAGGCACTTCGCGAGGTCGTCGCGCAGGGCTCCTTCTCGGCCGCCGCCGACGCCCTCTCCTACACGCAGTCGGCCGTCTCGCAGGCCGTCGCGACGCTCGAGGCCGAAGCGGGAACCGAGCTGATCGAGCGCGACCGGCGCGGCCTCAGGCCAACCGCAGCCGGCCGGGCGCTCGCCGCCCACGCCGAGGGGATCCTCGCCAGGATGGAAGCGGCCGAGGACGAAGTCGCGGCGATCGCCGGGGGCCGGGGTGGCCGACTGCGGATCGCCTCCTTCCCGACCGCGGGCGCGACGCTGATGCCCGACGCGATCGCGGGCTTCCGCGCCTCGCACCCCGCGGTGGAGCTGGAGCTGGCCGAGGGTGAGCCGGAGGAGATCGCGTCGCGCCTGCGCGGCGGCGAGTTCGACCTCGTGCTGCTCTTCGAGTTCGACGGGGTGGGCGAGCAGCTGGGCGCGGGGATGAGGCGATTCGAGCTGCTCGACGATCCGCTCCGCCTCGCGCTGCCGGCCGGACATCCGCTGGCGGGCGCCGAGGAGCTGCGGCTGGAGAGCCTGCGCGAGGAGGCCTGGGTCCAGACCTCGGCCTCGAGCCCCTGCGCCAGGCATGTCGTCCGCTCCTGCCACGCGGCCGGCTTCGAGCCCCGCGTCTCCTTCGAGAGCGACGACTACCAGACCGTCCAGGGCCTGGTCGCGGCCGGGGTCGGCGTGGCGCTGATCCCGCAGCTTGCCCTCCAGACGGTCCGCCCGGACATCGTCGTGCGCGAGCTCCACCCCGGCAGCCCCGCTCGCCGCGTATTCGCCGCCACCCGTCGCGCGACCGCGGTCACCCCGGCGATGGCGACGATGCTCGACCTGCTGCGGGAGGCCGCCGGAGCCCGCGGCACACCGCTCCCCGCCTGAGATGGAACCGTCCCCGGGAGAGCGGGGACGGTTCCATTTCGCTGGGATTCGGCGGGGTGAGCCGAACCGGCCTACCCGGCTCCCGTACTCGTCGTCGCCGCCGGCTGGGCGGGGATCCCGTCCGGGTAGCCGAGCGACGGCACGTCGGAGGGGTACACCTCGTGCCCGTGGACGGCGATGTCGCCGGTCTCCATGTCCTCCTCGGTCATCCGCAGTGGCACGAAGATGCCGACGATCTTGAGCAGGATGTACGTCATGATCGCCGAGAAGACGATCACCCAGAGCGCGGTCAGCGCCTGCCAGCCGAGCAGGTGCAGCCCGCCGCCGGAGATCAGGCCTTCGTGTTCGCCGGCCATCAGGTTGTTGGCGAAGATGCCGACCAGGAGCCCACCGCAGACGCCGGCGAAGCCGTGCGTGTAGACGACGCCGAGCGTGTCGTCGACGTTGCGGAAGGGCGCCGTGCGGCTCAGGTAGTTGTACGCCAGGTAAACGACGGTCGCCGAGATCACGCCGATGATGATCGCCCCCCAGCCATTCACGAAGCCGGCTGCAGGGGTGATCGCGACGAGGCCGACGATCATGCCGTTGACGCTGCCGATCAGGCTCGGCTTGCGGCCGGTCAGGTAATCGAGGCCGACCCAGGAAAGGAAGGCCACCGCGGTGCAGATGTTGGTGTTGAGCAGCGACGCGGCGGCGATGTCGCCGGCGCTGTACCAGTCGCCGCCGTTGAAGCCGTTCCACCCCATCCACAGCAGACCGGCCCCGACCGCGACCATCGCCAGGTTGTTCGGCGCGTCGATCTCGCGGTCGCGCTGCAGGCGCGGCCCGACCACAGCTGCGGCGACAAAGCCCGAGACGCCGGCCGCGAGGTGGATGACGTAGCCGCCGGAGTAGTCGACGGCGCCGTGCTGGGCGAAGAAGCCGCCGCCCCAGATCAGGAAGGCGTTGATCGTGTAGCAGAACAGCGTCCAGAGGGCGACGAACGGGATCCAGGCCTTGAAGTTGATCCGGCCCAGGACCGAGCCCAGCATGAGGATCGGCGTGATCGCCGCGAAGACGATCTGGAAATAGGCGAGCGTCGACTGCGGGAAGAGGAATTCTTCTTCCGCCAGCTCCGGGATGTGAGCCTGCTTCAACAGGTCGTTGCTGCCCAGGATCGAGCCGGGCTTACCCCAGAAGTTGCCGAAGAATCCGTTGTCCGAGATCGTGTGTATCGGCTCCCCGAAGCCCATCTTGAAGCCGACCAGCACCCAGAGGACGAGCACGATCGCGAAGGCGACGAACGCCATCATCATCGAGTTCACCGACCAGCGTTTCTGCATCACCCCGCCGTAGAGCACGACCAGGCCGGGGATGCTCATCAGCCCCACCAGGGTCGCCGCGGTGAGCTGCCATGAGTTGGCGCCTTCGCTCAACCATTCCATAGGACAGTTGGTTCCTTTCTCGCTCGGGTGCTTCTCGGACCGTCAAACCCTCGCGCCGAGCGGCCCCCACCACCACGTACACGTGTACAAAGATCGGCGCGGATTCTTCGCCCAAATGGCGCCTCCGAGGCGTCCCACCGGCAGGTATAACTCTCGCGATGCCACTCGAGGGCCACTACGAGCGACAGACGACCCCGCTCTACAGGCTCAGCTCACGCGAGATCCGGACCGCCTCGGCGATCCTCCTGGTGACGGTCGTGGCGATCCTCGGGGTGGTCGCGGTGACGGCCGGCGACAGCAACCCGCCGACCCCGATGGGCTGCATCCACGCTGAGACCGCCGGCATCGTCGGTGCCGAAACGATCAGCGGCTGCGGTGCCGAGGCGAGGAGGAAATGCGCCCACGCCTCCCATTTCGACTCGCCGCAGGCCGCCACGGTCATCGCCGAGTGCGAGCGCCAGGGCGTCAGGTTCTGAGCCGCGCCGGCGTCTGCCGCAAGGCCGCGAGAAGGGCCGAGAGCTCGGCGTCGACCTCGCCCTCCAGCTTCACGGCCGCGTCGCCGTCGTACGGGGTGGGCCCCTTGGTGACGATCGCGAGGCGGCCGCCCCGCTCGAGAGTCAACGCCGGCAGCGAGGCGACCGGGTGCACGATCAGCGAGGAGCCGACGCAGAGCATCAGGTCGGCGCGTTCGGCCAGCTCCTGCGCCGCCACCATCGCCGCCGGCGGCAGCAGCTCGCCGAACAGCACGACGTCGGGCTTGACCGCGGAATCGCAATCGCGGCAGCGGGCGACGCCGTCGGCGTCGAACAGCCCCTCGACCTCGGGGAGGGGGTAGCCGGATCCGCACCCGAGGCAGCTCGAGCTCGCGATCGAGCCGTGCACCTCGACCACGTTCTCCGAGCCGGCGGCGCGGTGCAGGCGGTCGATGTTCTGCGTGATCAGGCCGGCGAGCAGGCCGCGACGCTCGAGCTCGGCGAGGGCCGCGTGGGCGGGGTTCGGGCGCTTGTCTGCGAGCGAGTGGAAGCGCGGCCGGTAGTAGCTCCAGAAGCGGGCGGGGTCGCGATGGAAGACGTCGATGTGGGCAACCTCCATCGGATCGACGTTGGCCCAGAGCCCCGTCTCGGGGGTGCGGAAGTCGGGGATCCCGGAGGGCACGGAGACCCCCGCCCCGGTCAGCGCGACGGTGCAGCGCGACTCGCCGATCAGCTCGGCGAGCCGCTCCACCGCGGCATCGGCTTCGGCATCGACGGCTCCGGAGGACACGGCCGGATCATCGCATCGCCTCGGCTCGGGCGTCTCGCCCGCCCGCTAGATGTTGCCGTCGCCGTCGCTGGGACCGCCGTTGTTGTCAGCGTCGTGGTCGCCGCCGTTGTGCTGCGGGATTCCGCTGTGGTGATGGTGGTGGTGGCGATGATGGCCGGCCAGGGCCACCGAGGTCGCGCCGCCGCCGATCAGCCCCACGATGGCGAAGACCGCCGCCAGTCGCTTGATCTGGAATGTGAGCATCGGCCTCTCCTTTCTGTCTCGTGGTTTCAGGTCGTGAAGCTGTCGATGGCGCGCTCGATCGCCGGCGCCTTGGCGTCCCAGCCGCGCGGGGGCGCGGCGCCGACGACGACCGTCGTCTCGGTGCGCCCGGCGACGATGCAGGCGACCTCGCGATAGCGATGGCCGCTGGTGGTCACGTATGAGTCGAGCACGCAGGAGCCGCTCCCCGACCGGAAGCGGAGCCCGGTCGCGGACGCCAGCAGCCTCACCCGGCGCTCGCCCTCGTCGCGATTGTGGTCGACCCGGAAGCTGTCCCAGCTCGCGGTGCTCTCCTCGCCCTGGCGGGGCGTCGCGTTGAGGTAGCCGGCAATTCGCCCGTCCGGCCCCTTGACGATCGTCGTCCTCGTCCCCGCATCGCCGCGGGAGGGGTGCCAGCCGGACGGCGTCGGCAACCGGGCGGGTGAGTTCGGTAGCCGCTGCGCCGTCCAGCCGGGCGGTAGGGCGCTTGGTCGCACCCATGCGAACGCCGACGGGTCGAGCTCCGAGGGCGAGGGGCCCGAGCGTCCGTCCGCGGCGACGACGAGCGTCGCGGCAGCCACCGCGGTGGCGATCGCAAGTGCGACGATCTTTCCGCGGTGCGCGTTCACAACCCCGTCTACGCCCGGGGGAGCGCGGGGGTTCAGAGAGTTACGTCACACAGACGCCGGCGGCCGCCACCTAACCGGATCGGCGGCCGCTCATTTACTGCACTCGACCACCACTTCCGGCTTCACCACCCATTCCGCGTGGATGCCGACGCCTTCCTGTTTGAGGACCGGCTTGGTGACCAGATGGCAGCCCGGCGGCGCCTTCTTCGGCGGCGCCCCGCTGACAATGCGGCTGTGACAGCGCTGCTTCATCGTCTTGATGCCTCGATTGCGCTTGGCGCGGAGGCGGGCAAGCGCCCCCCTGCCGGCCGAGTGGCGCTTCGCTTTGCGCAGGCGGCGCTGGAGGCGATTCACCCGGTCGGTTGCCTTTAGGCAGGCGCGGCTCGCGCCGCCGCCGACCGAGACGGCCCCGGGGCCGGCGGTGTCTGAGTAGTTGAGAAGGGCCCCCAGCCCGTTGTAGGACTTGTACAGCGAGACCACCCAGACGCGGACGGTCGAGGGACGGGGGATCCCGAGGTCGGAGAGGTTGAGCGTCCAGCTGACGCCGCCGGAGTCTTCGCTCGCCGCGGGCTGGGCGCCGGAGGTGAAGCGGCCGTTGGCGCTGTCCCAGCGGTCGCTCTCCCAGAACGTCTGCCCACGGGCCGGGACGACGACCACCTTGGCGTCGGCGCCGCCGTCGGCGACGCTGCCGCTTCCCTTCGTATGGTCGACGTACCAGGTGACGTTCATGTTCGACGGGACGCACGTCTGATAGGGCGGGTAGCCGACGGTGTAGGCGCAGCCCCCCCAGTAGGCCGGGGGCCGGGGGACGATCCGGGTGTTGACCGCGATCGTCTGGCCGCTGACGGTCATCGTGGTGGCACCGAGGTCCGGCGCGTATTCCGTCGTGTCGCCGATCGGGTCGTCGAACGTGGCGCTCGAGGCGGCGGCGGTGCCGGTGGGCAGCAGAAGGAGTCCGACGACGACCGCCAGCCAGGGGGCAGCCGGGAAGCGTCCCCCATCCCGGAAATGCCCCTTGTCCCAACGCACGGTCAAGCTTCTCCCCGTTGCGCCCGAAGCTACCACCCGCGCGGCCGGGGGCCACCCGCCGCGGCGGAGTGGGTACCTATTTCCCCCGCCAGCGCGGGGTGCGCTTCTCGAGGAAGGCGGCGATGCCCTCCTTCGCGTCGGCGCTGCCGAAGGCGGTGCCGAAGCCCTGCTTCTCGGCCTCGATGCCCTCGTCGATGTCGCCCCTGTGGGAGACGCTCTTGATCTGGGCGCGGGCGACCGGCGCCTGGCCGGCCAGCTTGCGCGCCCACATCAGCGCCGTCTCGAACAGCTCGTGATCGGGGACGACGCGGTTGACGAGGCCGTATTCGAGCGCCTCGGAGGCGAGGATGGCGTCGCCGACCAGATTCATCTCGAGCGCCTTGGCGGGCCCGACCAGCCGCGGCAGCCGCTGGGTGCCGCCGAAGCCGGGAATGATCCCGAGCTTGATCTCGGGCTGGCCGAAGACCGCGGCCTCGGCGCCGATCCGCACGTCGCAGGCCATCGCCAGCTCGCAGCCGCCGCCGAAGGCGATCGAGTTGACGGCGGCGATCGTGGCGACCGACTCGGTGCCGAGCTCGCGCAGCAGGGCGTGCGCGGTGTGCAGCACCTCCTCGCCGCCCGATTCGTCCATCTGGCTGAAGGCTTTGATGTCGGCCCCGGCCGAGAAGACGACCGGGATAGAGGAGGCGATCAGCATCGCCCCGACGCCGTCGTCGCCCTTGATCCGCTCCCAGATCGTGCCGAGGTCGCGGATCACGGCGGGGGCGATCGCGTTCATCGGGGCGTTGGTGAGCCAGGCAATCGCGACGTTGCCGCGCGTCTCCAGCTTCACCGTGTCCGGCTGCTCGCCCTCGTCGGGCTGCGGATAGGGGTAGAAGCCCTGCCCGGCCTTGAGGCCGAGACGGCCCTGGGCGACCAGCCGTCGCAGGAGGGCCGGTGCCGCGAAGCGCTCGCCGTGCTTCTCCTCGAGCTGCTCGATCCGCTCGAGGATCTCGTCGAGGCCCTCGAGGTCGGCTTTCCAGAACGGCGGGAAGAGGCCTTTGCGCGGGTCGAGGCCGGCGCCGGCCATCATCCCGAGGTCGATGTCGCGGACCGAGCAGACGCCCTCTTCGACCAGGCGGCAGGCCTCGATCAGGGCGCGGCCGGTGAACATCGCGACCAGCTCCTCGGTGTCCGGCTCGGCCCCGCCGGGGACGTTCTGCTCGCCCTCCTTGAAGAAGCCCTCGCCGCCGGACTTGGCGCCGAGCTTGCCGTCGGCGACCAGCCCCTGCAGGCCGCGGTGGACGTAGAAGGCCTCGCCGTAGGACTCGTTGAGGTGTTCGGCGACGTGAAGGACGGTGTCGAGGCCGAGCAGGTCGGTGAGGAAGAAGGGGCCCATCGGCGCCGCTTTCGCGGCGGCGATCGCCTCGTCGATCGCCTTCAGCGACAGCTCCTGCTCCTCCTGGGCGCGCCAGATCTCCCCCATCGTCGCCATCAGCACGCGGTTGACGACGAAGCCGGGCACCTCGGCGCAGACGATCGGCTGCTTGCGGATCGCCTGGGCGAAGTTGTAAGCGGCGGTGGCCGTCTCCTGGGTGGTGTCGTCGCCGGCGATCACCTCGACCAGCGGCATCACCGAAGCCGGGTAGAAGAAGTGGAAGCCGACAACCTTGTCGGGGCGGAGCGTCGCCTCACCGATCTCGGTGATCGAGAGCGAGGACGTGTTGGAGGCGAGGATCGCGTGGCCGGGGGTGGCGGCGTCGAGCTCGGCGAAGACGGCCTGCTTGATCGCCATCTTCTCGGGGACCGCCTCGACGACGAAGTCGACGTCGCCGAAGGGCTCGTAGGTGGTCGTCCCCTCGATCTGCCCCATCACCTCGTCGAGCCGGGCGTCGGCCTCCTCCTGGCTCAGCCTCTCCTTCTTGACGAGCCGGGCGAGCTGGCCCTCCGTGACGGCGCGCGCTTTCTCCAGCGCCGCGTCGACGAACCCCTGCTCGACGTCCTTGACGACTACCGGGATGTCTGCGGCGGCGATCGCCTGCGCGATCTCTCCCCCCATGGTGCCGCCACCGACGACGGCGGCCTTGGAAACGAACATTCGACTGGCCCTCCAGTTTGGCTTTGCGATGCGGCGGCGCCGCGGAGGCGGAGGCTACCCGTCGGCGGCGCTCGGCGGTCTGCGGCGCCCGCTAGCTTCGGGTGATCGGCACCGAGGCGAAGACCCGCGACCTGCTGCTCGAGTTCGAGCTGGCGCTCGACGCGGACACCTGCGACGAGCTGGTCGAGGAGGACTGGGGGCGCGCCTACCTCTGCCCCAGCCTTCCGCTGGTCTGGGACGCGAGCTGGCTGGCGATCGAGGAGCCGGGGATGACGGTGGACGAGCTGGTGCGCCTGGCGGACCGGGTGCTGGGCGGGGCCGGCTTCGCGCACCGGACGGTGGTGGTGATCGACGAGGCGGAGGGCAGGCGGCTGCTCGGGGAGGCGGCGCCGCCTCCGGGCTGGGAGGTCGAGCTCGTCGACTACATGCTCTGGACCGCGGAGAGCGGGCGCGGGCCGCTCTCCGCGGTGGCCGAGACGACGCTGGCCGAGATCCTGCCGCTGCGCAGGGACCTGATCCACAGCTGGCTGCCCGAGTCCGAAGCGGACCCGGATCGCACCGTCGAGCAGCTGCTGGAGATGGACCGACGCTTCGGCGAGGTTGCGGGCGACCGCTGGTTCGTCGCTCCGGCCACAGCGCCCGCGGCGGGCTGCCGGCTGCTGGAGCGAGGCGGCATCGGCCAGGTCGAGGAGGTGGCGACGGCCCGGCCGGCGCGCGGGCGCGGCCTGGCGCAGGCGGTGGTGCTCGCGGCGATCGCCGCTTCGCGCGCGGAGAACGAGGTCACCTTCATCGTCGCCGACGCCGACGACTGGCCGCGGCTGCTGTACGAGAAGCTCGGCTTCAGCACCGTCGGCAACCTCCACGTTCTGCGCCGCAAGCCGCAGCCGCCCGCCCGCTGAGGCGATCGGCAAGCCGCGTCCGCGCAGCTAAAGCCAGGCACCGGGAGGGCCGATGAAGGCCCTCATGCGCCGCAAGCGTCTCCTCCTTCCGACCCTCTTCTGCCTGCTGGCATTTGCCGTCCTGCTAACCGCGCAGGCGGCACGGGCGCAGGGAGCGGTCCCGCAGGCGACCCTGCTCCCGTCCGGCCGCGCCGTGGCGCCACCCTCGGCCCCGCCGGCGGTGGTGGAGATGATCGCCGCCGCGAACCACATCCGCCACCGGCCCTACCGCTGGGGCGGCGGGCACCGCAACTGGCGCTCCCGCGGCTATGACTGCTCCGGCTCGGTCAGCTACGTGATGCACGCAGCCGGCCTGCTCGACTGGCCGCTCGACTCGACGGGCTTCATGCGCTGGGGCGGCGGCGGCCCGGGGGCCTGGGTGCGCGTCTACGCCAACCACGAGCACGTCTTCGCGGTGATAGCCGGGCTGCGCTGGGACACCTCGAACGACGAAGGCGACGGCAGCGGCCCCGGCTGGAGCGAGGAGATGCGCTCGGGTCGCGGCTACCGCCTCCGCCATCCGCTCGGCCTGCTGCGCAGCGCCGTCGTCGAATAGGCCCAGGGGACGTGCCGGTGGTTACCCCACCATATGGGTGGATAATCACCGGCACGTCCACGGTTCGGGCGCGACGGCTGTGGGCGGATAATCACCGGCACGTCCACGGTTCGGGCACGACCGTCGTCGTGTCCTCGGGCGGGTCTAGCCTCGTGCCGGAAATGAGGGTGAGGCCGTGCGATGAGTGAGATCGTCGAATCCCTGGCCGGGGGCGAACGGGAGCGGATCGGCGGGCTGCGCTCGGCCGGAACATTCTTCTGGGCCGACCTCTGCGTCGCCGTTCATCCCGCCGAGGAGATCGCGGCCGCGCTCGACATTCCCCGGCACGCCCTCGAGCCGCTGCTCACCTTCGGCCAGGGCGGACTGCCGTCTCAGAAGTACCACGTCGACGGCGAGCACGTCGTCTTCCCCTTCCACTGCTATCTGACAGCCGCGCCCGGAGAGCCGGACGATGGGCCCAGCAACGAAGCCATCGAGGTCAACCTGCTGGTCCACGGCGACTACCTGCTGACGGTCCACCGCGAGCGCGTGTCGCTGCCGCAGCTGCTGCCCGGCTACAGCTCCGAGGGCCGCAGCGAGCAATACGTCGTCTACGCGGTCCTGGATGGGATGGTGGCCACCGCCTTCGACGCGCTCAACTCCACCGAGCTGGCCATCGAGGGCCTTCAGGTGCTGGCCGGAGAAACCCGCAACGCGCGGGTGCGGGCCGGGACCCTGCGGGCGATCACCGTGCGACTGACGAAGATGCGCCGCCGGCTCGGCGCCCAGCGCGGCAGGTTCGATCGGATCGCGCAGGAGATCGGGCAGGTGAGGGGCCTGGTGGCCGACAACGAACGCTACTTCGAACGGATCTACGAGCAGCTGAACCGGCTGATCGACGGCATCGACGCCGCCGCCGATTCGCTGGCGCAGGTGATGGACCTGCGGCTGAACGAGACGATCTACTGGCTGACCGTGGTCGCGACGATCTTCCTGCCGCTGACCTTCATGACCGGCTTCTTCGGGATGAACTTCGAATGGATGGTCGACCAGGTCGACACGCGGGTCGCCTTCCTCGTGCTGGGCATCGGCGGGCCGCTGCTGAGCTCGGTCCTGATCTGGATCGCGATCCGCTGGCGGGCGACCCCGGTGCAGCCCGACCAGGACGCGCTCGAGCGCCTGGTCTCGAGCCTGCGCCGGCCGCTCAAGCAGCTCCCTCCGATCAAATAGCGCGCGACACGCGGGACAAGCCCTTGCCGCGAACCTTGTACCGCGGTACAAAGGCATTTTCGGCGAGCTGCCATTAGGCTGCTTTGGCTCGTCATATGGGGAGTGGACCGGTAACCGATCGCGTCCCGCGCAGGGGGCGCGCCGCAAGTGAGGGATTGACCAAGCGATGACTCGTATCCGCCAGCAGAACGTGACCGCCGCGCAGTGGAGCTCCAACGGACAGGCCCTCGGCGCAATCGACCTGACCCTGCCCGAGAACAACCCGTTCGGGATCAACGTCTTCTCCGCCGCCGTGCAGCGCGAACGGCTGCCCGCCGACGTCTTCGAGAAGCTGCAGTCGACCCTGGCCGGCGGCGAGGCGCTGGACCCGGCGCTGGCCGACGCGGTCGCGGAGGCGATGAAGCAGTGGGCGCTGGAGAACGGCGCCACCCACTTCACCCACATGTTCCAGCCGCTGACCGGGTCCACCGCGGAGAAGCACGACTCCTTCTTCGAGCCGGACAGGGAAGGCAGCTCGCTCGCCGGCTTCACTGGCAAAGAGCTGATCCAGGGCGAGCCGGACGCCTCCTCCTTCCCGACCGGCGGCGTGCGCGCCACCTTCGAGGCGCGCGGCTACACCGCCTGGGACCCGACCTCCCCCGCCTTCATCCTCGAGAACCCGAACGGCGCGCTGCTCTGCATCCCGACCGCGTTCGCCTCCTGGACCGGCGAGGCGCTCGACGCGAAGATCCCGCTGCTGCGCTCGATGGACGCGCTCTCGCGCTCGGCGATCAAGGCGCTGCGGCTGCTCGGCGACGAGGAGAGCCAGCGCGTGTTCACGACGGTCGGGCCCGAGCAGGAGTACTTCCTGATCGACGAGCAGTACTTCTTCGAGCGACCCGACCTGATCTCGACCGGCCGCACCCTGTTCGGCGCGAAGCCGCCGAAGGGGCACGAGCTCGACGACCACTACTTCGGCTCGATCCCCGAGCGGATCCTGGCCTGCATGCTCGAGTCCGAGCTGGAAATGCGCAAGCTCGGCATCCCGGTCAAGACCCGCCACAACGAGGTGGCGCCCAACCAGTACGAGATCGCGCCGGTGTTCGAGAACTCCAACGTCGGCTCCGACCACCAGCAGCTGATGATGCAGGTGATGGAAGGGGTGGCGCGGCGCTACGGCCTCGTCTGCCTGCTGCACGAGAAGCCGTTCGCCGGCGTCAACGGCTCGGGCAAGCACAACAACTGGTCGATGGGGACCGACTCCGGCTCCAACCTGCTCGACCCGGGCGACACCCCAGCCGACAACGTCCACTTCCTGTTCTTCTGCGCGGCGGTGATCCAGGCGGTCAACAAGCACCAGGGCCTGCTGCGGGCCTCGGTCGCGAACATCGGGCAGGACCACCGCCTCGGCGCCAACGAGGCGCCGCCGGCGATCATCTCGATCTTCCTCGGCGAGGAGCTGGTCAAGGTCTTCGAGGCGATCGCGACCGGGGAGGGCGACCCGCACACGCCGGCCTCCTTCCTCGAGCTGGGGGCGACGGTGCTGCCGGCGCTGCCGATGCACGGCGGCGACCGCAACCGGACCTCTCCCTTCGCCTTCACCGGCAACAAGTTCGAGTTCCGGGCGCTGGGCGCGAGCGAATCGCTCGCATTCCCGAACACCGTGCTGAACACGATCGTCGCCGAGGCGATCGACGAGCTGGCCGACAGGCTGGAGTCGAAGACCTCCGGGGGAATGGACGCGGCCGAGGCCGTGATCGAGATCGTCGGCGAGAGCTACAAGGACAACAAGCAGATCATCTTCGGCGGCGACAACTACGCCGAGGAGTGGCATGCGGAAGCGGAGAAGCGGGGCCTGAAGAACCTGCGCACGACCCCCGACGCGCTGCCGGAAGTGCTGAGCGACCAGTCCGTCGCCGCCTTCGAGACCTACCAGGTGCTCTCGAAGCGCGAGCTCGAGTCCCGCTACGAGGTCTGGGTCGAGCAGTACTGGATCCGCGCCAACATCGAGGCGGAGACGACGTTCTCGATCGCGCAGACGATGCTCCTGCCGGCGGCGCTGCGCCATCTGGCGCTGATCGCCGGGTCGGGCGTCTCCTCGATCGAGGGCGAGGTCAGGGAGCTGGTCGACGAGCTGGTCGCGGCGCTGGGCGAGCTCGAGGCGGCCAACGCCGGCCCGGGCCTCGAGGGCATGGAGATGGCGATCCATGCCCGCGACAAGCAGATCGCCGGGATGGCGAAGGTCCGCGAGGCCGCCGACAAGCTCGAGAAGGTCGTCGCCGACGATCTCTGGCCCCTCCCCAAGTACGAGGAGATGCTCTTCATCAAGTGATCCGCGCGGGGCGGAATCGCCGCCGGCCGTCGCTCGATCATCGAGTTGAAGATCGTGCGGGCGTCCTCATAGCAGCACCTCGAGCGATGCGGAGCCCATCGCCGGATCAGC